>NZ_JBFAWF010000037.1:0-54958 GCF_040680195.1 Streptomyces sp. NPDC052109
GTGTCGAACCGGACGCGGTGGTCGGTCATTCGCAGGGGGAGATCGCCGCGGCCTGTGTGGCGGGGGCGCTGTCCCTGCGCGACGCCGCGAAGGTGGTCTGCGTGCGCAGCGGGCTGATCGCCGAGGAACTGGCCGGACACGGCGGGATGGCGTCCGTGGCACTGCCCGCCGACGAGGTCACCGCCCTGCTGCCCGCCGGCGGCGAGGTGACCGTCGCCGCGGTCAACGGCTCCGCCTCCACGGTCGTCTCCGGCGACCCCACGGCACTGGACCGGCTGCTGGCCGACTGCGAGGGGCGCGGGATACGGGCCCGCCGGATCGCGGTGGACTACGCCTCGCACTCCCCGCACGTGGAGCGCATCGAGACGCGCCTGGCCGAGGCCCTCACCGGGATACGGCCGCAGGCCGGGAACGTACCGATGTTCTCCACCGTCACCGCCGACTGGGCCTCCCCGGCCGCACTGGACCCCGGCTACTGGTACCGCAACCTGCGCCGGACCGTCCGCTTCGAGGACGCCGTGCGGGCGCTGGCCGAGCGGGGCCACCGGTGGTTCGTCGAGGTGAGCCCGCACCCCGTGCTGGTGCCCGGGATCGACGAGACGCTGGAGGAGGCGACCGTCGTAGGGTCGCTGCGCCGCGACGAGGGCGGCCTCGACCGGTTCCTGCTCTCCGTCGCCGAGGCACAGGTGGCCGGGCTGCCGGTGCGGCCCGCCGCCGCCTTCGAAGGTCTGCGCCCCGCCCCCGTGGACCTGCCCACCTACGCCTTCCAACGCCGGCGCTACTGGCTGGCCGCCCCCGAACACACCGGCGCCGAGGCGGCGGACGGCGCGTTCTGGGCGGCCGTCGACGGCGCCGACCCGGGTGACCCGAAGGCGCTCGCCGACCTGCTCGGCGTCCCGACCGAACCGCTCGCCGAGGTGCTGCCCGGACTGGCGGCCTGGCGCGCCGCCCGGGAGGCGTCCGCCGCCGGAGACGGCCGGCGCTACACCGTGGGCTGGCGACCGGCCGAGGCTCCGGAGGCGGCACTGACCGGCACCTGGCTGGTCGTCAGCCCGGGCGGACTGGCGCTGGCCGAGGACTGCGCCGCCGCGCTCACCCGCGCCGGGGCCGAGGTCCGCGTGCTGGGCCCGGACGCCGTGGCGGCCGAGGCGGACACGGCGTCCGGGGTGGTCTCCCTGCTCGGCCTGGCCGACGGACCGCACCCGGAGCAGCCCGCCGTACCCGCCGGACTGGCCGCCACCCTGGACCTGGTGCGCGCCCTGGCCGGCACCGGCACCACGCTGTGGCTGGTGACCACCGGGGCCGTCGCCGCCACCCCGGCCGACCGGGTGCCGCACCCCGAACAGGCCATGCTCTGGGGCCTGGGCCGCACCCTCGCGCTGGAACACCCGAAACTGTTCGGCGGCATCGTCGACCTGCCCGACCACCCGGGCCGGGGACTCGACCGGCTGGCCGCGCTGCTGGCCGGCACCGAGGACCAGGCCGCCGTGCGCGACACCGGGCTGCTGGTGCCGCGCCTCGCGCGCGCGCCGCTGGGCGGGCGCACCCCGGCCCGGCCGTGGCAGCCCACCGGCACCGTGCTGGTCACCGACGGTCTCGGCCCGATGGGCCTGCCGGTGGCCCGCTGGCTGGCCGGCAACGGCGCGCAGGCGCTGGTGCTGACCACCGACGACCCGGCCGCCGGAGCGCCGGACGACCTCGGCGTCCCGGTCACCGTCAGCACCTGCGACCCGGCCGACGCGACCGCGCTCGCCGAACTGCTCGCCGCCCTACCGGCGGACACCCCGCTGACCGCGGTGGTGCACACCGCGGGCACCCTGCGCTCCGGCCCGCTGACAGGCACCGACCTCGCCGAGGTCGCCGCCACCCTCGACGCCAAGGTGCGCGGCGCGGCCAACCTGCACCGGCTCACCGGTGAGCTGGACGCGTTCGTGCTGTTCTCCTCCGTCGCGGCCACCTGGGGCGGCAGCGAACAGGGCGCGTTCGCCGCCGCCAACGCCTACCTCGACGCGCTGGCGCAGCACCGGCGTGCCCGGGGGCTGCCCGCCACCGCCATCGCCTGGGGCCCGTGGGAGGGCGCCGGCCTCGGCGCGGCGGACGCCGACACCGAGGCCCGGCGCCGCGAGCAGCTGCGCCGCCGCGGCGTACTGGCGCTGCCCCCGCAGGCGGCGCTCGCGGCGCTGGCCGACGCGGTGCGCCACGCGGACACCGCGGTGACCGTGGCCGACGTCGACTGGGCCGGCTTCGCGCCCGCGTTCACCGCCGCCCGGCCCAGCCCGCTGCTGGGCGAACTGCCAGAGGTGCGCGACGCGCTCGCCGCCGACACCGGTGAACCGGCCGTGGCGGAGCCGGGACCGGCCGCCCGCCTCGGCTCGCTCCCCGAGGCCGACCAGCAGCGCGAACTCGTCGAGCTGGTGCGCCGGGAGGCCGCCGTCGTACTCGGCCACGACGACCCGGACGCGCTGCCCACCGGGCGGCCGTTCACCGACCTCGGATTCGACTCGCTGGCCGCGGTCAACCTGCGCAACCGGATCGGCGCGGCCACCGGCGTACGTCTGTCGGCCAGCGCGGTGTTCGACCACCCGACCCCCGTCGGACTCGCCGAGCACCTGCGCAGGCAACTGGTGCTGCCCGCCGCTGCGGCCGTCGGCTCGCTGGACGAGGAACTCGACCGGCTGGCCGGAGTCCTGGCCGGGGTGTCCGGCGAGGACGACCGGCGGCGCGCGCTGACCCGGCTGCAGGGCCTGGTCAGCCGGCTCACCCCGCGCTCGGACGGCGAACGACCGTCGGCCGAGTCGGTCTCCGAGCAGCTCGGGGCCGCCAGCGACGAAGAGATCTTCCGGTTCATCGACTCGGAGTTGAGCTGATCATGAGTGACGTCGACCGTCTCCGCGACTATCTGCGCAAGGTCACCGTCGACCTGCACGAGACCCGGCAGCGGTTGCGCGCGTACGAGCAGCGCGACGCCGAGCCGGTGGCCATCGTCGGCATGGCCTGCCGCCTCCCCGGCGGCATCGCCTCGCCCGAGGACCTGTGGGAGGTGGTGGCCGCCGGGCGCGACGTGATGTCGGCCTTCCCCACCGACCGGGGCTGGCCGCTGGACCGGCTCTTCGACGCCGACCCGGACCGGCCCGGCACCACCTACGTCAAGGAGGGAGGGTTCCTGCACGACGTGGCCGACTTCGACGCCACGTTCTTCGGCATCTCGCCCCGCGAGGCGCTGGCGATGGACCCGCAGCAGCGGCTGCTGCTGGAGACCTCCTGGGAGGCGCTGGAGCGCGCCGGCATCGACCCGCTGTCGCTGCGCGGCAGCCGGACCGGCGTGTTCGTCGGCAGTGGCGCGCAGGACTACGGGATGCTCGCCGCGCAGGCCGCCGAGGACCTGGAGGGCTACCTGCTGACCGGCAACGCGATCAGCGTGCTGTCCGGGCGGCTCTCCTACACCCTGGGCCTGGAGGGCCCCGCACTGTCCGTGGACACCGCCTGCTCGGCCTCGCTGGTCGCTCTGCACCTGGCCCGCCAGTCGCTGGCCCGCGGCGAGTGCACGCTGGCGCTGGCCGGGGGAGCCTCGGTGCTGTCCACCCCGGCCGGGTTCGTGGAGCTGTCCCGGCAGCGCGGCCTCGCCCCCGACGGCCGCGCCAAGGCGTTCGCCGAGGCCGCCGACGGCACCGCCTGGGCCGAGGGCGCCGGGGTGCTGGTGGTGGAGCGGCTGTCCGACGCACGCCGCAACGGCCACCGGGTGCTGGCCGTGGTGCGCGGCTCCGCGGTCAACCAGGACGGCACGTCCAACGGGCTGACCGCCCCCAACGGGCCCTCCCAGGAACGGGTCATCCGCGCCGCGCTGGCCGACGCGGGACTCACCGCCGCCGACGTCGACGCGGTCGAGGCACACGGCACCGGCACCGCGCTGGGCGACCCGATCGAGGCGGGCGCGCTGCTCGCCACCTACGGCCGCAACCGGCCCGCCGACCGCCCGCTGTGGCTGGGCTCACTGAAGTCCAACCTGGGCCACGCCGGCGCGGCCGCCGGGGTGGCCGGCGTGATCAAGACGGTGATGGCGCTGCGCGGCGACCACCTGCCGCGCACCCTGCACGTGGACGCGCCCACCTCCGAGGTGGACTTCTCCTCCGGCGCGGTGGCGCTGCTGACCGAGCCGCAGCCGTGGCCGCGGACCGGCCGCCCGCGCCGCGCCGGCGTGTCGGCGTTCGGCATCAGCGGCACCAACGCGCACGTACTGCTGGAACAGGCCGAGGAGTTCGCGACGCCGGAGCCGGACCAGGACGGTCGCGCCGACGGCCCGGCCACCCGCTCCGGCGTGACCGCCCCGGTGCCCTTGGCGGTCTCGGCCCGCAGCCGCGAGGCACTGCGCGCCCAGGCCGAACGCCTGCTGCCTCTGGTACGGCGCGGCACCCCCCTGCCCGATCTCGCCGCGGCCCTGCTGCACTCCCGCGCCGCCCTCGAACACCGCGCCGTGGTCGTCGCCGCCGACGCCGAGACCGCCGCCGAGGGGCTGGACGCCCTGGCCGCGGGCCGCCCGCACGACGCCGTGGTCAGCGCCACCGCCGCCCCGGCCGACCGGGTGGTGTTCGTGTTCCCGGGCCAGGGCTCGCAGTGGGCGGGCATGGCCGCCGAACTCCTCGACTCCGCCCCCGTGTTCGCCGCCCACCTCGCCGAGTGCGACAGCGCGGCCCGCGCCTTCGTGGACTGGTCCCTCACCGACGTGCTGCGCGGCGCACCCGGCGCGCCCGACATGGAGCGCATCGAGGTCCTGCAACCGGTGCTGTTCGCGGTGATGGTGTCACTCGCCGAGCTGTGGCGCTCCTACGGCCTCACCCCGGCCGCGGTCGTCGGCAGCAGCCAGGGCGAGATCGCCGCCGCCTACACCGCGGGGGCGCTGTCCCTGCACGACGCGCTGAAGATCGTGGTGCTGCGCAGCCGGCTGTTCGCGGACGAACTGCGCGGCAGGGGCGCGGTGGTGTCGGTGGCCGCGCCCGAGGAGCAGGTCCGCGCCCGGCTGGCAGCCCAGGGCGACGCGCTGCACATCGGCGGCGTCAACGGACCCAACGCGGTCACCGTGGTCGGCGAGTCGGCCGGACTGGAGCGGTTCGTCGCAGAGGCCACCGCCGACGGGCTGCGCGCCCGGCTGGTCGGCTCCACCGTCGCCTCGCACTGCGACCAGGTCGACCCGCTGCGCGAGCGCATCCTGGACATGTTCGCCGACGTGCGGCCCACCGCCGCCGAGGTGCCGTTCTGCTCCACCGTCACCGGCGCCTTCACCGACACCACCACCCTGGGCGCGCAGTACTGGTTCGACAACGCCCGCCGGCCGGTGGCCTTCGACCCGGCCGTGCGCACCCTGCTGGCCGCCGGGCTGCGGTTCTTCGTCGAGGTCAGCCCGCACCCGGTGCTGGTCACCGCGGTCCAGGAGATCGCCGAGGACACCGGCACCGACGCCGCCGTGGTCGGCTCCCTGCGCCGCGACCAGGGTGGCCTCGACCGGTTCCTGCGCTCGGTGGCCGACGCGCACACCCGCGGCGCCCCCGTCGACCTCGGGGAGGCGTTGGCCGGCCGGGACACCGCCTGGGTCGACCTGCCCACCTACCCCTTCCAACGGCAGCGCTACTGGCCCGAGCCCGACCCCACCGCCGTACCCGCCACGGCGGACCCGGTGGAGTCCGCCTTCTGGGACGCGGTGGAGAACGCCGACCTGGCCGGCCTGACCGGCGCCCTGGAACTGGACGCCGAACCCCTGGCCGCGGTGCTGCCCGCCCTGTCGGCCTGGCGGCGGCGTCGTCGCGAGCAGTCCGTCGTGGACTCCTGGCGCTACGCACTGGAGTGGCGGCCGGTGCTCGACCCGGCGAGCGCCCGGCTGTCCGGTGACTGGCTGGTCGCCGTGCCCCCCGGACACACCGGACCGGAACCCGACGCGGCGGCCCGGCACGGCGCCCGGGTGATCCGGGTCGAGGTGGCCTCCGGCCCGCCGGATCCGGAAGCCCTGCGGACCGCGCTGGCGGGCGTACGACCCACCGGCGTGCTCGCCCTGCTCGGCTGGCCGGCCGCCGTGTCCCTGGTCCGCGCCCTGATCGAACTGGGTGTGGAGGCCCCCCTGTGGTTCACCACCACGGACGCGGTCGCCCTGGACGCCGAGCCGGACGGCGACCCGGACCGGGCCGCCCTGTGGGGCCTGGCCCCCACCGTGTCCCTGGAACACCCCGGCCTCACCGGCGGCGTCGTCGACCTGCCCGCCCGGCCCGACGAACGGGCGCTGAGCCGCTGGTGCGCGGCGCTGTCCGGGCGTACCGGCGAGGAACAGCTCGCCGTCCGCTCCGCCGGGCTGTTCGCCCGCCGCCTCGTGCGCAGCCCGCTGACCGCCCCGGCCGGCGCCGCCTGGCGGCCCGCCGGCACCACCCTGGTCACCGGCGCGGACACCGCGGTGGGCGCGGCCGTGGCCCGCTACCTGGCCGCCGCCGGCGCCCCCGCGCTGCTGCTGACCGTCGACCCCGGCGGCACCGTGGCCGAGGACCTCACCGTCGCTCTACGGGACCTGGGGACCGAAGTTCGCACCGCCGCCTGCGATCCGGCCGACCGTGAAGCGGTGGCGGAACTGCTCGCCGGGCAGCCGATCACCGCCGTGGTGCACACCGCCGTACCCCTGACCGAGGCGCCGCTGGCCACCCTCGACGGCGCCGACGAGCCGAACCCCGGGGTCACCGCCGCATGGCATCTGCACGAGCTCACCCGGGACGCCCCGCTCACCGCGTTCGTGCTGTTCTCCTCCATATCGGGCACCCTTGGAGGCGTCGGCCAGGCAGGCTACGCCGCGGCCACCGCCGCACTGGACGCGCTGGCCGAGCACCGTGCCGCGGCCGGCCTGCCCGCCCTGTCGGTGGCCTGGGCGCCCTGGGACGACCCGGACGACACCACGGGTGTGGCGGCCACCCGCCGGGAACGGCTGGCGAGCCGTGGCATCGCCGTGCTGGACGAGCACCGCGCCCTCGCCGCGCTCGGTGCCGCGCTCACCGCCGGGGACACCCGCCTGCTGCTGGCCGACGTGGACTGGCCGCGGTTCCGGGCCGCGTACACCTTCACCGGCCCGCGCCCGCTGATCGCCGACTTCACCCCCGACCGCGGCCGCCGCGAGGCCACCGGCCCGGCCACCCCGGACGCCCGCGAACTGGCCGCGCTGCCCGCCGCCGAGCGGTACGGAGCGCTGCTGGCCGCGATCACCGGGCAGGCCGCGGCCGTGCTCGGCTTCCCGGACGGCTCCGCGATCGACCCGGCCCGCCGGTTCCTGGAGCACGGCTTCGACTCGCTGACCACCCTGGAGCTGCGCAACCGGCTCTCGGCGGCCACCGGAGTACGGCTGACCGCAGCCACCCTCTTCGAGCACGACACCCCCGAGGCGCTGGCGCGCCACCTGCAGGACGAACTCGGCCCGGAGCCGGCCGCCGGCCCGGCCGAAGCCGGGGTCTTCGCGGGCCTCGGCAGCGCGGCGGCCGAGGCCGGGAAGACCGGCGAGTTCATCGAACTGCTCGGCGCAGCCGCCGCGTTGCGCACCGCCTTCGGCTCCGCCGAGGAGGCCGGCGCGCTGCCCGAACCGGTGGAGCTGGCCGCGCACGACGAGGGCCCGGTCCTGGTCTGCCTGCCCACCGTGCTGGCCACCTCGGGACCGCACCAGTACGCCCGGTTCGCCGCCGCGCTGCGCGACCGGCGCGCGGTCTCGGCCCTCGCCCTGCCCGGCTACCTCGACGGCGAACCGCTCCCCGCCGACCGGTCCGCCGCGATCGAGGCCGCGACCCGCCAGGTGGAGGCGGCGGCGGGGGAGCGGCCGGTGGTGCTGGTCGGCTATTCCTCGGGCGGACTGCTCGCCGACGGCGTCGCCGCCCGGCTGGCCGCGCTGGGGCGCCCGGCCGCCGCACTGGTGCTCATCGACACCTTCGTCTACGGGCCAGAACTGACCACCGTCGGCGCCGAGTTGTTCGAGCGGATGTTCGCGCGACTGGCCGACAGCGGCGCGGTCACCGACGCCCGGCTCACCGCGATGGGCGGGTATCTGAGGCTGCTCACCGACTGGGAACCCCTCGACTCCGGCACGCCCGTCCTGCTGGCCCGCGCCACCGAGCCACTCGCCGGGTTCGGCCGCCCGCCGGCCGACTGGGCACACCCGCACGACGAAGTGGAGCTGACCGGCGACCACTTCACCGTCCTCGAAGAGCACGCCGAGCGTACGGCCCAGGCGGTGCACGAGTGGTTGGAGAAGCGATGACGCAACGACGCACCACCGTCCTGGTCGTCGGCGCGGGCCCGTGCGGCCTCGCCATGGCCGCGCAGCTGAGCCGGCTCGGCGTCGAGGTCACCGTGGTGGACGCCGCGGACCGGCCGCACACCGGCTCCCGGGCGATCCTGCTGTGGCCGCCGGTGCGGGAAGTGCTCGGCGAACTCGGCCTGGCCGAACACGCCGCCCGCGACAGCGTCCGACCCGCCGCGCTCCACTACCACCTGGGCTCCGGCGGCAGTGTGCGGGTGCCGCTGAGCGACACCGACGCCCCGCTGGTGCTGCCCCAGGAGCGCACCGGGCAGCTGCTGGCCCAGGCACTGGCCGACCGCGGCGTCGACGTCGAGTGGGGCACCCGGGTCACCAAGGTCGTCCCGGACGAGCACGCGGTGAACGTCACCGTGACCCGCGCGGACGGCGGCACCACAGACATCGAGGCCGACTGGGTGGTGGGCGCGGACGGGCTGCACAGCCAGGTCCGCGCACAGCTGGGCATCGACTTCTCCGGGGCCCGTTTCCCGGCCACCTTCCTGCTCGCCGAGGGCCGCCTCGACGGGGACCGCGGAACCGGCGGGATCAGCACCGAGGAGATCCACTACTTCCTCGCCGACACCGGCGTCGCGCTCCTAGCCCCGCTGCCCGGCGGCGAGTTCCGCATCTCCGGCGCCGTCCCGGAGGGCACCGAGGCCACCGCCGAGCACGCCCAGGCCCTGCTGGACGAGCGCGGCCCCGGCGGGCTCCGCTTCACCGGGGTGCGCACCGTGACGCTGTTCTCCAGCGATGAGCGGGTGGCCGGCGCGCTGCGCTCCGGCCGCTGCTTCCTCGTCGGCGACGCCGCGCACGTGCACAGCCCGATCGGCGGCCAGGGCCTCAACCTGGGCATCCCCGACACCCGCAATCTGGCCTGGAAGCTCGCCGGCGTGGTGCACGGCCGGCTGCACGAGTCGATCCTGGACAGCTACGACCCGGAGCGGCGCGCCGCGATCGCCCAGACCCTCCAGGCCACCGGCCGGATGGCCCGGCAGGCCGTGGTCGGCCCGGTGGCCCGCCGGGTCCGCGACCTCACCTGGCGGCTGCTCGACGTCTCCGGCGTGCTGGCCCGCGGGTACGCGCCGATGCTGGCCGGCTGGCGCAGCCGCTACCCGGACGTGCTCTTCGGCACCCCGGCCGACGGCACCGACCGCTCCCGGCCGCGCCCCGGAACCCGGGACCCCCGGTGGATCCCGAAACCCTCCGACGAGTTCGCCGGCCGGTTCCAGCTGATCACCTACGGCGGCCGGGGCACCCCACTCGCCGGCGCCGCCGCCGAGTTCGCCGACCGGCTGCCCGGACTGGTCGCACACTTCCCGCTGGACGGCCGTACCCAGCGGTTCGTCCTGCTGCGCCCCGACGGCTATGTGGCCGCATCCGGCGCCGCCGACCGGTTCTCCGGCGTCGCCGCGAAGCTCGCCGCGCTGGCCCCCACCCCGCCGTCCCCGACCGCGACCGCACGGTGACGACCGAGCAACGATGAGAGGACACGACATGCCGAACCCCGACGGTGAAGTGGCCGCCGGCTGTCCCGTGCACGCCGGCGCCGCCGCGGGCCCCCGCCCGTGGACGCCCGGACTGCCCGAGCCCCGCCCGGTGGAGCAGTTGCTGCTGCCCGACGGCAACCCGGTCTGGATGATCACCCGGTACGACGACGCGCTCGCCGCGCTGAACAACCGCAAGCTGAGCAAGCACTTCGACAACGCGCTGCCCGAGCTGTGGCCCTCGCTCGGCTACGACGGCCGCAAGTCCATCCTCAACCAGCACATGAACCTCGCCGACCCGCCCGAGCACACCCGGCTGCGCAGACTGGTGTCCAAGGCGTTCACCCCGCGCCGGGTGGCCGACCTCGGCGAGCGGATCCAGCAGATCACCGACGAACTGCTCGACGCGGTCGCCGAGGCGGGCACCGCCGACCTGAAGGACGCGTTCATCTCGCCGCTGGTCTCGACCGTGCTGTACGAGATGCTGGGCGTGCCGCTGGCCGACCGCGACGAGTTCGAGCGCAACACCTACATCTTCGTCGGCCTGGGCAACTCCTCCAGCCCGGAGGAGGTCGTCGCCTCGGTCGGCTGGTTCGAGGAGTACCTGACCAACCTGACCGCGCAGCGCCGCGCCGACCCCGGCCCGGACCTCATCTCCGGCCTGGTGCAGGCCAACGAGGACGGCGACGCCCTCGCCGACCTGGAGATCCGCTCCACCGTCATGCTGCTGCTCCTCGCCGGCGCGGAGACCACCATCAACCTGCTGTCCAACGGCATCCTCGCGCTGCTGCGCAACCCCGAGCAGCTGGCCGAGGTCAAGCACGACCCCGAGGCGCTCGGCCCGGCCATCGAGGAGCTGCTACGGCTGACCAGCCCGGTGTTCACCGTGGTGTACCGCTTCGCCACGGAGGACATGGTGCTGGGCGGCGCGCAGGTCAAGAGGGGCGAGCACGTGATGATCTCGCTGGCCGCGGCCAACCACGACGCCGGCCAGTTCAGCGACCCGGAGACGCTGGACATCCACCGCGACGCCTCCAGGCACCTGGCGCTGGGCCACGGCACGCACTTCTGCATCGGCGCCCCCCTGGCCAGGCTCAAGGCCCGCATCGCGCTGCGCACCCTGTTCGACCGGTTCGACGACCTCCGGCTCGCGCTGCCCGAGGAGAAGTTGACCTGGACGCCCAGCCTCGTGGCCAACAGCCTGGACCACCTGCCGGTGACCTTCACCGCGGCCACGCCGGTCACGGCGGGCTGACACCCCGCTCAGTACGCCGCACACCCTCGGCGCCCGCGGCGCCACCCCGAACCGAGCCGAGAACGTCCCCGCGCGGCGACGGCCGTCCCGCGCGGAGTTGGGAACGCCAGCCATGACCGAAGCACCCATGCTCGACCCGGGCTTCATCGCCCAGCTGCTGCCCTTCGATCCGTTCGACCCGGCCTTCCTGGCCGACCCCTACCCGATCTACGCGCAGGTCCGCGAGAAGGGCCCGGTGACCCGCACCCCGCTGGGGCTGTGGGCGGTGACCGGGCACGAGGCCTGCTCGGCCGTGCTGCGCGACCAGCGCTTCGGCTGGGGCGACGGCGCCACCGTCGCCGACCACTTCCGCACCGAGCCCGACGGCTCGGTGGTCAAGCCGTTCATCTTCGCCGACCCGCCCGAGCACACCCGGATCCGTGCCCTCGTCGGCAAGGCGTTCGCCGCCCGCCAGGTGGAGCGGATGCGCGCCACCGCCGACCAGGTCGTCGGCGAGCTGATCGAGACCGCCCGCGCCGAGGCCGGCGACGGACCCGTCGACCTGATGAGCGCGGTGGCGCACCCGCTGCCCGGCCGGATGCAGAACGCGCTGCTGGACGTCCCGGCCGAGCACGCCGCCCGGTTCGACGAACTGTCCGCCGACATCGCCCGCGGCCTGGACCCGAGCTTCCTGCTCACTCCCGAGGAGGTCGCCAAACGGGACAACGCCCGTGCCGAGCTGTACCGGTACATCGGCGAACTGGCCGAGCGGCGCCGGGCCGAGCCGGGCACCGACCTGATCAGCGAACTGGTCGCCGTCGAGGCGGGCGGCGACACACTCACCCCGCACGAGCTGGAGGTCACCTGCACCCTGCTGCTCTCGGCCGGGTACGCCACCACGGTCAACCTGATCGGCAACGGCATGTTCGCGCTGCTCCGCCGCCCCGACCAGCGGGACTGGCTGCGCGCCCACCCGGACCGGGTGCCCGCGGCGGTGGAGGAGATGCTGCGCTTCGACCCGCCGGTGCAGATGATCTCCCGGGTCGCGCTGGCCGAGGCCGACATCGCCGGGCACACCGTCCAGCCGGGCGAGCAGGTCATGCTGATGATCGGCGCGGCCAGCCACGACCCGGCGGTCCACGACGACCCCGACGAGCTCAGACTGGACCGCCCGGCCGGCCGCAACCTGGGCTTCGGCCTGGGTATCCACTTCTGCGTCGGCGCCCCGCTGGCCCGGCTCACCGCGCAGGCCGCGGTGTCCGCCCTGGCCGCGCTGGACCTGGAACCGGTGACCGAGGCACCGGCCCGGGTGCCCAACATCATCATGCGCGGCCTGGCCGAACTGCCCGTCCGGATCACCGGCTGAAAGCGCCCCACGTCGAGCGGACTCGGCGCTGTGTGACCACCGGACGCCTCCGGTGGTCACACGCCCTTCGCCTCCCGCCCCCGCTCTCGTGCCGCACCTCGTTGCCGGCGGCGACCGCCACCGTCCCCGCGGGAACCAGGACCGACTGCCGGCGCATCCGGCGCATCCGGTGAACCGGCGCGTCCGGCGGGCCGGCTGGTCACCGACGCGCCGCGCCGGCACCGCTCACCGCGCGGCCGGCCCTCCGCACGCCCGAGGTGGGCCCCCTCGCTGACGGGCGGAAAATCACGTGCGCCGGTCGCCTCCCCTCTCGTACCGTCGTGCCGTACCGAGCGCCGCGACGATCGTACGGCGGCGCCTGTCGACCGACACGAGGGGAGCCCGGCCGTGCGCGCACGCACCGCTGTCGTCGCTCCCCGTGCCCGGTACGAGGTGATCCTCGTGTCCCGGTGGCGCCGGTGCCCGCTGCGCGGCCGGCACCGGACGCCCGTGACGCCCCGCTGACCCTCCCGCCGAACCGGCCCACGCCGACGGCCGGGATGTCGGCCCTTCCGACGGACGCACGGGCCATCGCGCTGCCCTCTACCGATCCGGACCCGACGCCTGGTCCGATCCCCAGAAAGGCCCTGGGCCGTGCGCACCGACCTCACCACCCTCGCCGCCGTCCGCAACCTCGGCATCCTCGCCCACGTCGACGCGGGCAAGACCACCGTCACCGAGCGGATCCTGTACGCGACGGGGACCACCCACAAGCGGGGCGAAGTCCACGACGGCACCACCGTCACCGACTTCGACCCGCAGGAACGCGACCGCGGCATCACCATCTTCGCCGCCGCCGTCAGCTGCGTCTGGGACGGTCACCGCATCAACCTCGTCGACACCCCCGGCCACGTCGACTTCGCCGACGAGGTCGAGCGCTCGCTGCGGGTCCTCGACGGAGCGGTCGCCGTGTTCGACGCCGTCGCCGGGGTCGAGCCGCAGAGCGAGTCGGTGTGGCGGCAGGCCGACCGGCACGGCGTGCCGAGAATCGCGTTCGTCAACAAGATGGACCGCATGGGCGCCGACCTCGACCGGGCCGTCGACTCGATCCGCGAGCGGCTCCATCCCGCCCCGCTCGTCGTCCAGTTGCCGATCGGCGCCGAGGACGGCTTCGCCGGCGTCGTGGACCTCGTCCGGATGCGCGCCCTGACCTGGGCCGACGGTGAGGACACGGTGGTGGAGGGTGCGGTGCCCGAGGAACTGACGGCCACGGCGGCACGGCGCCGCCGGGCGCTGGAGGAGACGGTGGCGGAACTGCACCCGGCCGCCCTGGAGGAGTTCTGCGAGCGTGAGACCCTGTCCGCCGACACCCTCGCCACCACCCTGCGCGACCTCACCCGCACCGGGGACGGCGTGGTCGTCCTGTGCGGCTCCGCCTACCGCAACCGCGGTGTCGAACCGCTGCTCGACGCGGTCGTGGCCTATCTGCCCTCGCCGCTGGACGTCCCCGCCGTGCGCGGCGTCCACGACGGCACCGGGCAGGAGCGGCCCGCCGACCCCGAAGCGCCGTTCGCGGGGCTCGTGTTCAAGGTGAACGCGACCGCCACCGGACGGCTGGCCCACGTCCGCGTGTACGCGGGCACCGTCGAGAAGGGAGACACGGTGCGGGAACCGGGCGCCGGGCGCACCGAGCGCGTGGCGCGCGTTCTGCGGGTCATGGCGGACCGGCACGTCCAGCTCGACCGGGCGGTCGCCGGCGACATCGTCGCGCTGGCCGGTGTGAACTCGGCACGGCCCGGTTCCACCCTGTGCGACCCCGGCGCCCCGCTGCTGCTGGAGCCGCCCGTGGCCACCGAGCCGGTGGTGTCCGTGGCGGTCGAGGCAAGGCGGGGCACGGACACCGGGCGGCTGGCGACGGCGCTGGCGCGGCTGGCCGAGGAGGACCCCTCGCTGGTGGTGCGCACGGACACCGAGACCGGGCAGACCGTGCTGTCCGGGATGGGCGAACTGCACCTGGAGGTGGCGGTGGAGAAGATCCGCAGGGAGGGCGGACCGGAGGTCGCCGTGGGGCGGCCACGGGTCGCCCACCGCGAGACGGTCGTCGACGGCGTGACGGGGTTCGTCTACCGGCACGTCAAACAGGACGGCGGGGCCGGGCAGTTCGCCCATGTCGTGCTCGACGTGGAACCCCTGGGACCCGAAGCCGGCGACAGCGGCTTCGCGTTCCGCTCCGCCGTGGTCGGCGGGCGGGTGCCGCAGGAGTACGTGCGCGCGGTGGAGGCCGGGTGCCGGGACGCGCTCGCCGAGGGCCCGCTGGACGGGTACCCGGTGACCGGGCTGCGGGTCACGCTCACCGACGGCTCCACCCACGTGAAGGACTCCTCGGACACGGCCTTCCGCACCGCCGGCCGGCTCGGGCTCCGCGCGGCCCTGCGCGCCTGCACGCTCGCCGTGCTGGAGCCGGTCGCCGAGGTCACGGTCACCGTGCCGGAGGACGCCGTCGGCTCGGTCCTCGGCGACCTGGCGGCCCGCCGCGGACGCGTCGGCCGTTCCGAGACCCGGGGCGGCGCGGCCGTACTGACCGCGATCGTGCCGCTGGCCGAACTGTTCGGCTACGCCACCCGGCTGCGCAGCCGCACCCAGGGCCGGGGCACCTTCACGACCCGACCCGCCGGCTACGCCGCGGCACCACGACCGGCGCCGGTCCACTAGCGAGCGGGGCCTCGCGCCACCGGCCGACACGCTGGCACGGCGCGAGGCCCGGCGAGTCCCGAACTCATCGACGTCCGTCACGGGAGGGCGGAGCCAGAGCACTGCCGAGGTGCGGCGCCGGCGGACGGCGCCGCACCGGAAGGTCCAGCGCGAGCGGTCGAGCGTGACTCGTGTGCCGTTGCCTCAGCTGAGGGTGAGGGCGGTGTCGTCGAGGGCGAACGAAGTCTGCAGGGACGTGTCCTCGGTGCCGGTGAAGGTGATGGTGACGGTCTGGCCGGCGAGGGAGGAGAGGTCGAAGGTCTTCTGGCTGTAGCCGGTGGCGGCGTTGAGGTTGGAGTAGGTGGCCAGTGTGGTGCCGCCCGCCTTGACGGTGAGCTTGTCGTACGCGGTGGAGGTCGTCGTCTCGGCGGTGTCGACGTGCAGGTACAGGCTGAGGGTGGCCTTGCAGCCGGACGGGATCGTCACGGACTGCGAGAGGGTGTCGGTGTGGGAGCTGCCGTAGCCGTCCAGCCATGCGTCCCATGTACCGCCGTGCGGGGGCTCGCCCTGTGAGCCGTACTGCCCGATGACGCCCGAGCCGGCGGACCACACGGTGTTGCCGGACTCGAAGCCCGGGTTGCCGAACTTCTGACCGGTGCTGGTGCACGTTCCGCCGCCGGCCGGGTCGACCGTCCAGGTGAAGGCGGTGGAACCGGAGGCGCCCGTGTCATCGGTGGCGGTGGCGGTGACGTGGTAGGTGCCGGCGGTGGTGGGTGTGCCCGAGATCAGGCCGGTGCCGGCGGCGATGGTCAGGCCGGGAGGCAGGCCGGTCGCGCTGTAGGTGAGCTTGGCGGACGACGAGGAGTCGGTCGCCTTGGTCTGCAGACTCGCCGCGGCGCCCACGGTGCCGGTCTGGTCGCCCGGGTTGGTGACGGTGACGGTGTTGCCGCCCGGCTGGCCGCCGCCGATCGGCAGGCCGCCGGTGGGTGCGTACATCGCCACGTCGAAGGTGCTGCCGCTGGGGGCGTGGGCGACGGGGATCACGGCGACGGCGTTGCCGCCGGACAGGACGGACGTCGAAATGTAGTCGCCGAACATCCGGCCCTGCGTGGTGTTCGGCAGCCAGGCCAGTGTCATGGGGCCGGCGAGCTGGGTCGGTGCCGTCCACGTGGCGCCGCCGTCGGTGGAGGAGACGTAGCCCGCGTCGAGCTGGCAGGTGGTGTCCGTGCAGGAGGCGTTCGGGTAGTAGTAGTACGTCAGCCCGATGCGGGCGGTGTTGCCGGAGCTGCTGGGGTCCACGCCGATACCGGGCACGAAGTGGTCGGCGGAGCTGGTGGCCGCGTCGATCGGCACGCGGGCCGGTGAGCTCCACGAGGTGCCGTTCGTCGAGGTGGACATGATGATGTCGTTGCTGGTGCAGTTGGTGCGGAAGCGGCAGTCGGACCAGACCGCGTAGACCCGGCCGGAGGCGTCGATCTCCGCGGACGGCAGGGGCCCCTCGCGCAGGGTGTCCAGCCGCGACATGTCGGCGGCGTCGTCCTCCAGCCCCGCGACCGGATGGTGCGAGACAGTGGCGATCTGCACGCTCGAGCCCCAACTGCTGCCGCCGTTGGCCGAGATGAACGCCCGCTCGCTGTCCTCACTGCCGGAGGAGAACGGGACGACCACGGTGCCGTTGGGCTGCACGACCGGCTGCCCGCCGAGCCCGCTCGGGCTGTCGGCCGGGCTCGCCTGCGCGCCCCAGGTCGCGCCACCGTCGGTGGAGGTCTTCATGTGCTCGGCGTCGCCGGCGTTGGCGTCGTCGTACTCGGTGTAGCAGCGGCCGTAGTACGGACTGGACGGGTGGTTGTCGCAGACCGTCCAGTTCTTGTCGTCGAAGGTGCCGGTGGAGACCGTGACCGGGGCGCCCCAGGTGCGGCCGCCGTCCGTGGAGCGGCTGACGTCGACATCGACGCTGTTGCCGGAGCGGATGCCCAGCCATGAGACCATCCACACGCCGTCCTTGGCGTCGTAGGCCACGGAGGCGTCGCTGGCCGCGGAGTACGGGCCGCCGGTGTTCGTGGTGGAGCTGGGCAGGAAGCCGTGTGTCCAGGTCTGTCCGCTGTCGGTGGAGGTCGCCCAGCCGATGTTGGACGCCCCGCCGCCGGAGACCCGGCCGACCTGGAAGGCGGCGACGACGGTGCTGCCGAAGCTGTAGGTGTCCGGCTCGACCTCTGTGGCGTGCTGGGCCTGCGAGTCGGCGTACGGGTCACTGCTGACCTGCGTGAGAGAGGGAGCGGTGGCATGGCGGGCCACTGAGGCCGTCGTGGAGTTCGAGGGGCTGGCGGAGCCGGGGCTGGCGAAGGCGGGGGTGGCGAACGCCGTCGCCGCGGCCAAGGCAGCGATGAGCAGGGGGGTTCTTCTTCCTCTTGCCGGTCTGGACATGTCTCTCCTGACGTATGTGTGGGTGCCGGCGGCCGCTGACAGATGCGGCGAAGGCGCCGGGAACGCGACACGGCGGGGTCGAGTCAGGTGGTGCGGGGGCCTTCGCGCGGCCGATCCACGCTGGTGCATGCACGTCGTGCTCGGGTCTGGCTTGCGACGCGGCCCCGCCGGCATCGATCAGCGTGGAGGCGGGCTCCAAGCGGCGGCAGGGCTCGACGTGTTGGTCGTCCCGATCGTGCGCATGGCCGGCGTCGCCCACTCGGCTCTTGCTTTCCCGCCGCGCCGAGTTGCTGGACCGACCGTGGCCGCACGCGTGGTGAATGCGGTGATGAGGCGTCTTCGGCCTGGTGTGGAGCGTGACACTGAACATCCCTTCAGGCAGCCGGTGGTCGACCGGCGGTGGGGGGTGAAGGACGTTCGCGCAAGGTGCACGCGTGCTCGCAAGCCGGAGTCTGGACCCGTACATGACACCACGCAAGAGGGTGGCGACAAGTCCTCCGGCGCCCGAGCCCCCTGCCGCTACGGTGGTCTCCGACGGCGGTGCGAGCCCCGTGCCCGGCGCTGTAGCCCGGGACTTCGTGGAGCGGGTGCAGCGCCGGCATGCGGGCCACGGCCGGTGGGCCTGAGCGAGCGTCCCGTCGCTGCCGGGACGGGACTCGTGAGCAGTCCGATTCCGGCGGCCGCACAAGGTGCCTCCCCAGGCGCGAGCATCTGCTGCCCCCCCCCGGCGCGCCGGCGGCCCGCGGGCCGAACGCAGTGCCGCACCCGTCCGCCCGCGCACCCGGCCGCTGGCGCACCTGCCGCTTGCGTGCCGCGCCGCCGCTCATCCGTCACGCGTCCGTGTCCGGCTGCCGCGCGTCCGTGTCCGGCCGCCGTGCCCTCTCTGTCCGCCGGTCATGCGTCCGTGTCCGTCCGCCGCGCCCCCTGTGTCCGCCCACCACCCGCCCTGTGTCCATCCGTCACGCGTCCGTGTCCGCCCACCACCCGCCCCGCGTCCGCCCGTCACGCGTCCGTGTCCGCCCGCCATGCCCCCTGTATCCGCCCCCCAACGCGCCCGTACCCACTCACCCCTCCCCGGACGATCGGTCCTCCCTCCCCGGTCGATCAGCCCCCCTCCCCGGTCGATCGGTCCCCCCTCCCCGGACGTCGGCCCCTCCCCCCCAGGCCACCCTCACTCGCCCGCGAGCAACCTCCTCACCGCTCACATCAGCCTCCCCTCCACCGCCGCACGCCAGGCCGGTGCCGGGGTCTTCTGTGGTGCGGGGCGTGGGCGGTGGCCGCCGGCGGCGAAGAACGCGGCGAGGGGGAGGACCGCCGCGCCCACGGTCACCGCGTCCGGGCCGAGCCGGCCCAGCTCGATGCGGACCCGGCCCGCGGGATGGCGCAGTGCCCGCGCCAGGGCATGGGCGCGCACCTCGTCCAGGAAGGCGCCGCCGAGCTGAAGACCGGCCCAGCCGCCGATCAGGAGGCGTTCGGGTTGGAAGAGGTTGATGAGGTCGGACAGACCGGCGCCGAGGTACTCGGCGGTCTCCGCGAGCACGGCCGCGGCCACCGGGTCGGGTTCCCGGCCGCCGTCGGGGCGGGCCGCGGCCAGCAGTTCGGTGAGTGCCCGCTCCTCGCCGGCTCCGGCCGACGGCCGCCCGCCCGCCTCCCGCCAGCGTGCCACCAGTGCCGACGCCCCCGCGTACGCCTCCAGACAGCCGAGCGCCCCGCACCGGCAGCGGCGCCCCGCGACCCGTACCGTCAGGTGCCCCCACTCCACCGCCCGCCCCCGCGCGGCCTCCTCGGTGACGACGCACGCGCCGACGCCCGAACCGAAGAGCACCACCACGGCGTTGCGGGCGCCGCGCCCCGCGCCGTACCACATCTCTGCCTGCCCCAGCGCCTTGGCGCCGTTGTCGATGAAGTACGGGACGTGTTCCGGGAGTTGGACGGTCATGCGCAGCTGCCGCTCCAGCGGTACGGCGGTCCAGCCGACCGTCTGTCCGTGCACGACCGCACCCTGTTGCCCGGCGTTCTCGACGATGCCGGGCACGCCGATGCCGACGCCGAGCAGCTCGCCGGCCGTCAGTCCGGCCGTCCGCAGCACGTCCGCGATCCCGTCGGCGACATGGCCGACGACCGCGTCGACGTCGTACCCGCGCGGCCCCAACGGGCGTTCCGCCCAGGCGAGTTCGGCAAGGCCGAGGTCGAACAGCTCCACCCGGACCCGGGTCTCGCCGACGTCCACCCCGATCAGCCGCCCGCTGTCCGGCCGTACCCGCAGCAGCCGGCTCGGCCGGCCTGCGTCCGCGCCGACCACACCCGCCTCCTCCACCAGGCCGTCGGCGAGCAGTCCGGTCACGACGTTGCTGACGGAACCCGAACTCAGTCCGGTCGCCGGGCCGAGCGCCTGCCGGCTCATCGGCCCATCGACATACAACCGTTGCAGAACGGCGCCCCGGCTCTCCCGCCGCAGGTCACGCACCGTACGGCCGCCCAGCGCTGCCACCTGGCCTCCCCATTCATCCCGGATTTGCTGCCCACCGGACCGTTTGCCCTTGCCGGATCCCTTGACGAGCGTTTCTCTTGAGGTTTAACTCACGTCCTAAATTAAGCCATGAGGAGCTTCGGGGATCGAACGGGTGTCGGCCCCCGTGAGCAGCCTCGGGTTCTCGACTCCCGGAAAGGGACACCAGGAGCCATGCGCAGCATCCGAGCCGCGGCCACAGGCGCCGTCACCCTCTCTCTCGTCCTCGCGGCCACGGCCTGCGGAGGCGGCTCGTCCAGCGGCGGCGGGTCGAGCGACTCGCCGAAGACGCTGACGTACTGGGCCTCCAACCAGGGCGCCAGCATCGCCGTCGACCAGCAGGTCCTCCAGCCCGAACTCGACAAGTTCCAGAAGCAGACCGGGATCAAGGTGAAGCTGGAGGTCGTGCCCTGGTCCGACCTGCTCAACCGGATCCTCACGGCGACCACCTCCGGTCAGGGCCCGGACGTGCTGAACATCGGCAACACCTGGAGCGCGTCCCTGCAGGCGACCGGCGCGCTGCTGCCGTGGGACGCGAAGAACTTCGCCAAGATCGGCGGCAAGGACCGGTTCGTCGACTCCGCGCTCGGCTCGACCGGCTCGGCGGGCAAGGACCCGGCCGCGGTCCCGCTGTACTCGATGGCGTACGCCCTCTACTACAACAAGAAGATCTTCGCCGACGCCGGTATCTCCAAGCCCCCGGCCACCTGGGACGAGCTGGTCGCCGACGGCAAGAAGATCCAGGCGAAGGGCAAGTCCGCGCTCGGCGCCGAGGGCTCGAACCTGTCGGAGAACATCCACCACGTCTTCGTCTTCGCCAAGCAGCACGGAGCGGACTTCTTCACCTCCGACGGCAAGCCCGACTTCACCAACCCCAAGATCGTGGACGCGGTGAAGAGCTACGTCGACCTGATGGCCAAGGACAAGGTCATCCCGACCGGTGACGCCGAGTACGCGCAGAACCAGTCCGTCAGCGACTTCGCCAAGGGCAAGCAGGCGATGCTGCTGTGGCAGTCCGCAGCCGCCAACCTCAAGTCCCAGGGCATGAGCGAGGACGCCTACGGCATCGCGCCCGTACCGGTGATCTCAGGCACCCCCGGCACCGGCACCCAGGTCGACTCGATGGTCGCCGGCATCAACCTCGCCGTCTTCAAGAACACCCACAACCTCGACGGCGCCACGAAGTTCGTGAAGTTCATGACCTCCGACGACGAGCAGAAGATCCTCAACAAGGCCTACAGCTCCATCCCGCCGGTCAAGGCCGCGCAGGAGGACGCCGCGTTCAGCGCCCCCGCCACCGCGGTGCTGAAGAACACCCTCGCCACCAGCGCGGCCGCCCTGCCGCAGGTCGCGTCCGAGTCGCAGTTCGAGACGACCGTCGGTACGGCCGTCAAGGACCTGTTCGCCGACGCCGCCGCCGGGCGCGCGGTGACCGCCGACACGGTCAAGGCCGCGCTGCAGAAGGCCCAGCAGCAGATGCCGGCGGCGTGAGCGAGAAGATGACGACCACCGCCTTCAAGGAGCCGGTGCGGCAGACCTCACCCGGTGCGGCGGCGCGCGAACAGCGCCGCCGCACCGGGCGGCTGCGCCGCGCCTCCCTGCCGTACCTGCTGCTTCTGCCCGCCCTGCTGCTCGAACTCCTCGTCCATCTGGTGCCGATGGTCATCGGCATCGTGATGAGCTTCAAGGAACTCACCCAGTTCTACATCCGCGACTGGAGCACCGCCCCCTGGTCCGGCCTCGGCAACTACAAGGTGTCGGTGAACTTCGACGCACCCGTCGGGGACGCGCTCCTGCACTCCTTCTTCGTCACCGTCGGCTTCACCCTGCTGTCGGTCGGCCTGTGCTGGCTGATCGGCACCGCCGCCGCGATCTTCATGCAGGACACCTTCCGCGGCCGCGGCCTGCTCCGGGCGCTGTTCCTGGTGCCGTACGCGCTGCCCGTCTACGCGGCCGTCATCACCTGGGTGTTCATGTTCCAGCACGACAACGGCCTGGTGAACCACGTCCTGCACGACCAGCTGCACCTCACCGACAAGCCCTCCTTCTGGCTGATCGGCGACAACAGCTTCTACGCGCTGCTCACCGTGTCCGTGTGGAAGGGCTGGCCGTTCGCCTTCCTGATCGTGATGGCCGGCCTGCAGAACATCCCGCGGGAGCTGTACGAGGCGGCCGCGCTGGACGGCGCCGGGATGTGGCAGCAGATCCGCCGCATCACCCTGCCCTCGCTGCGCCCGGTCAACCAGGTCCTGGTCCTCGTGCTGTTCCTGTGGACGTTCAACGACTTCAACACGCCGTACGTGCTGTTCGGCAAGTCCGCCCCCGAGGCCGCCGACCTCATCTCGGTCCACATCTACCAGGCCTCCTTCGTCACCTGGAACTTCGGAACCGGTTCCGCGATGTCCGTCCTGCTGCTGCTCTTCCTGCTCGTCGTGACGGGCGTGTACCTGCTGTTCACCTCGCGCGGACGGAGGGCCGCCGATGTCTAGCCCGCCCCTCGCCTCCCCGACGCGCAACTCGCCGATGGCACCCCCGCGTTCGTTCCTGTGGTCGAGGCGGATCTTCCTCACCCTGCTCACCGGTTTCGTGCTGATCCCGGTGTACGTGATGGTCTCCAGCTCGCTGAAACCGCTCGCGGACGTCACCGGCAAGTTCCGCTGGCTGCCGAGCGGACTGACCATCCGCCCGTACATCGACATCTGGTCGACGGTCCCGCTCGCGAAGTACTTCACGAACTCGCTGATCGTGGCGGGCTCGGCGACGGTCTGTTCCGTGGTGATCGCGGTGTTCGCCGCCTATGCCGTAAGCCGTTACGACTTCCGCGGCAAACGCGTCTTCACGGTGACCGTGCTGTCGACGCAGATGTTCCCGGGCATCCTCTTCCTCCTCCCGCTGTTCCTGATCTACGTCAACATCGGCAACGCCACCGGCATCGCCCTGTTCGGCTCCCGCGGCGGTCTGATCCTGACGTACCTCACCTTCTCGCTGCCGTTCTCCATCTGGATGCTGATCGGGTACTTCGACTCGGTGCCGCGCGACCTGGACGAGGCGGCGCTGGTGGACGGCTGCGGGCCGCTCGGCGCGCTGCTCAGGATCGTCGTGCCGGCCGCGATCCCCGGGATCGTCGCCGTCGCCGTCTACGCCTTCATGACCGCGTGGGGCGAGGTGCTCTTCGCATCCGTCATGACCAACGACGCCACCCGCACCCTCGCCGTCGGCCTCCAGGGCTACTCCACCCTCAACGACGTCTACTGGAACCAGATCATGGCCGCCTCGCTGGTCGTCAGCGTGCCCGTGGTGGCCGGCTTCCTGCTGCTGCAGCGCTATCTCGTCGCCGGTCTGACGGCAGGTGCCGTCAAGTGACCGACACCTCGCATCCCGAAGGGACTTCCGTGTCCGAACGCATCGACCTGGCCGCCCTCCCGCACGACTTCCTGTGGGGCACGGCCACCGCGGCGTACCAGATCGAGGGGGCCGTCGCGGAGGACGGCCGTACGCCCTCGATCTGGGACACCTTCTCGCACACCCCGGGGAAGGTCGCGAACGGCGACACCGGCGACGTCGCCTGCGACCACTATCACCGCTGGCGCGAGGACATCGGCCTGATGCGGCAACTCGGCGTCAACGCCTACCGGTTGTCCGTCGCGTGGCCCCGCGTGCTGCCCGGCGGCACCGGACCGGTGAACCCCGAGGGCCTGGCGTTCTACGACGAGCTGGTGGACGCCCTGCTGGAGGCCGGGATCACCCCGTCCGTCACCCTCTACCACTGGGACCTGCCGCAGGTGCTCCAGGACCGCGGCGGTTGGCCCGAGCGGGACACGGCCTTCGCGCTCGCCGAGTACGCCTCGGCCGTCGCCGCCCGCCTCGGCGACCGCGTCAAGCTCTGGGCGACCCTGAACGAGCCGAGCTGCTCGGCGTGGATCGGCCATCTGGAGGGCACGATGGCCCCCGGCTGGACGGACCTCACCGCCGCCGTACGCGCCTCCTGCCACCTGCTCCTCGGCCACGGCCTGGCCACCCAGGCCATCCGGGCCGCCGCCCCCGACGCGCAGGTCGGCATCGTCAACAACCTCTCCACCGTGTACGCGGCCACCGACCGCCCCGAGGACGTCGCGGCCGCCGGCCGGCACGACGGCCATGTCAACCGCTGGTGGCTCGACCCGGTGCACGGCCGCGGCTTCCCGGCCGACATGGTCGACACCTACGGAGTGGAACTGCCGCTGCACCCGGGGGACTTGGAGACGATCGCCACGCCGCTGGACTGGCTCGGCCTGAACTACTACTTCCCGGCGTACGTCGCCGACGCGCCGGGGGGCCCGGCGCCGTACGTCCGTAACGTGCGCCGCGAAGGCGTTCCGCGCACCGGCATGGACTGGGAGATCGACGCGAGCGGCATCGAGACGCTGCTGCTGCGGCTCACCGAGGAGTACGGCGCCCGGAAGATCTACGTCACCGAAAACGGTTCCGCCTTCCCGGACGTGGTCCGCCCGGACGGCAGTGTCGACGACCCCGAGCGCCAGGACTACCTGGAAGCCCACCTCGCCGCCTGCGCCTCGGCCGCCCGCAAGGGAGCCCCGCTGGCCGGCTACTTCGCCTGGTCCCTGCTGGACAACTTCGAGTGGGCCTACGGCTACGACAAGCGCTTCGGCCTGGTCCACGTGGACTACCGCACCCAGGTGCGCACGATCAAGGGCAGCGGACACCGGTACGGGGACATCGTCCGCGTACACCGCGGCCAGGCACGCCGGGCCGCCTGAGCCGGGCCCGGCCGGCCGGTGGGCACGGGAAGGGAGCCCGTGCCCGCCGGGCCCGCACGACCCGCAAGTGTGTCATGTACGTGACATAGATCCGCGAGTGCACCTCCACCCCACAAGGAGATTCACATGCCATCCCGTCGCGTCCCCCGCACCCTCCTGGCCGCCCTGGCCGCCACGGCCCTGCTGGGCGGCGGCCCCATCCTGGCCACCCCCGCCTCCGCGGCCTCCGCCGCCGTCAGCTGGGACACCGACCGCGCGGCCACCGCCTACGCGGCGAACCCGGCCGCCGCCACCGCCTCCGGCAGCGAGAACGCCGGCACCACCCCGGGCCTCGCCTTCGACGGAAACGGCTCCACCCGCTGGTCCAGCAACTTCGCCGACGACGCCTGGATCGAGCTCGACCTCGGCTCCACGATCCGCATCGACCGGGTCGTCCTGGACTGGGAGGCCGCGTACGGCAAGCGCTACGTCCTGGAGGCCTCGAACAACGGCACCGACTGGACGCCGTTCTACACCGAGACGGCGGGCACCGGCGGCTCGGTCACCGCGCACACGTACCCGCAGGAGGTGGTGGGCCGCTACGTCCGGATGCGCGGCATCCAGCGCGCCACGCCGTACGGCTACTCGCTCTACTCGTTCAAGGTCTACGGCGGCGAACCGGCGCCCGCGTCCAGCACCCGTACGAACCTCGCCCTGAACCACCCGGCCTACTCCAACTACTACCAGGACGCCGGCACTTCACCGTCCTACGTCACCGACGGCGGCTGGCCCGCCAACCTCAAGGACGACGCCACCCGCTGGGCGAGCGACTGGAACGCCGACCGCTGGATCACCGTCGACCTCGGCGCGAACGCGACGATCGACACCGTCGACCTGTACTGGCAGGCGGCGTACGCCGTCGACTACCAGCTCCAGGTCTCCGACGACAATCGCACCTGGCGCACCGTCTACGAGCCGTCGGCCCCCGACATCGCCGCCCGCCGCGCGAACGTCCAGTCCCCGTCCGACGCGACCGGCCTGCACGACAGCATCACCCTGCCCTCGCCCGTGACCGGCCGCTACGTCCGCATGCTCGGCAAGGAACGCCGCTCCTTCTACAACCCGGCGCCGGCCACCGCCCAGTTCGGCTACTCCCTCTACGAGTTCCAGGTCTGGGGCACCGGCGGCAGCGCCTCCGCCGCCTACCCGGCCCTGCCGGCCGACCAGTCCGGCACCTACCGCACCACCTTCTTCGACGACTTCACCGGCACCGCACTCGACCGCTCGAAATGGCGGGTGGTCCGCACCGGCACGGAGATGGGCCCGGTCAACGGCGAGTCGCAGGCGTACGTCGACTCGGCCGACAACGTCCGCGTCGAGAACGGCGAACTGATCCTGCACGCCAAGTACTGCAAGGGCTGCACCCAGGCGGGCGGCGGCACCTACGACTTCACCTCGGGCCGCATCGACACCCACACCCACGTCGACTTCACGTACGGCAGGGTCAGCGCCCGCATGAAGTTGCTGGTCGGCGACGGCTTCTGGCCCGCCTTCTGGCTGCTGGGGTCCAACGTGGACGACCCGTCCGTCTCCTGGCCGGCCTCCGGAGAGACCGACATCATGGAGAACATCGGCTACCCGGACTGGACCAGCACCTCCCTGCACGGCCCCGGCTACTCGGCGGACGGCAACATCGGCGAACGCCAGACCTACCCGAACGGCGGCACCGCCGACCAGTGGCACACCTACGCCGTCGAATGGACCCCGACGGCGATGCGCTTCTACGTCGACGACCGCCTGGTCCAGGAGACGACCCGCAATGTGCTGGAGTCGACGCGGGGGCAGTGGGTGTACGACCACAACCAGTACGTGATCCTCAACCTCGCGCTGGGCGGCGCGTATCCGGCGGGCTGGAACAAGGTCACCAGTCCCTACTGGGGACTGCCGCAGCCGAGCGTGGACAAGATCGCGGGCGGGGGAGTACAGGCGGAGGTGGACTGGGTGCGGGTGGAGCAGAAGGGGTGAGGTCCGACAAGGCTCCTCCGGCTGAGAGCACCTCCCTTCTCCGGTGCCGACGACCGGTCGTCCGGGGCAGCGTGTTCTGAGATTGCCTGGTCGTCGAACCGGTCCCTTGTCCTGGCTCGTCGACGCCCTCGCCGTGGTCCTCCTTGGTGGAGGAAAGCCAAGTGCAAGGGTTACGACCGACGTTGCCGGACGGACAGTTGATCCCGGGTATTCGGCTCACCCGTGGACGGCACCTGCGGCCGGAAGCCGAATACCTCATCTCGGACGAGGACGAGGAGGAGGGCGACGAGGAGGGGAGCCGACGCGAGGACGCGCGAGGTGTGAGCAGCGTCGAAACGGTCGTGATCGCGATCGAGGAGTGGGACCCCCGCGCTGTCCGACTGGCGCTCGCCATGGCGTCGGACGACGGGAAAGTGGAACCGCACGCCGTACTGAAGAGCCTCGACCGCCCTCGGCTGGTCGAGGTCGGCGGCTGGTCGCTGTTCGACGGGGTGCCAATCGACGACTGGTGGACCGCAGCGGACGCCGAAGGCGCTTCGCACTCCGCTTCGGCCACGGCACGCGCCGACCACCGGTGGGCGCGGGCGGAGGCGCGCGCTGTACGCCGTCCGTGCCGTGACGGCGACAGACGGGAAGTATGCGTCACCGTATCCCTTCACGGATGCTGGCTTCTGCGGCCGCTGGCGGCCGTCGTCCTCGGCGTGGCCGGCCGTTGGATACGCCGATCCGTGGTCCGCCCGCTGGACGACGCGGCCCACACCTGGAACGCCGGCGTGCCGGGCCTGACGGGCGATGGACAGGGACGGCTTGAGAGCCGCGCTGACAGTCCGCCCGTCAAGTGGATGATCTGCGGGTGGACGGCGCTTAACCCGGTTCCGGCGGACGTGCGACGGTCGTGCTCCGCAGCCACGCCCACCGCCGGTGCCGGGGGAGGTGCCCACTTCGGCGGCGTGGGAGTCTCGGGGGTGCGGTACATCGCCTGGACGTCCAGTTCCAGTTGCACGGTCGGTCCGACGACCGCGATGCCGGTGCCAGCATCGAGCGCCAGCTGAGGGTCAAGTCTTCGCGGTGCGGCTCGGTGTTCGTCAGTGCCGCTCGACGTCCAGGAAGTCCGCGGAACGCAGGTGGTTGTCACGGGACGTGTTGCCGGTGGCGATGCTGGAGGCGTCGATGCGTACCGAGACCTGGGAGTCGGGCATGTCCGGTGCGATGCGGATGCCGCCGTCGCAACGGGTGAAACGGCCGTGGACGCGGGCCACGCCCACGTGCTTGGCGATGAACCGGATCGCGGTGTGCGGAAAGTCGAACAACCAGGTGCTGGCCGACGGGAGTTCCAGCTGACGGGCAGGCAGCAGGGCGCTGCGCGCCGGTGGGAGGACGACTCCGGCGGCTGCGACGACGCGATGGCCGTCCAACGCCGTCACCGTGATCTCGGCGCCGCCCGTGGGCTGACCCATGGGATCCACGACCTCGCAGCCGTAGGCGCCCGCGCCGGTCGGCAGGGGTATCGAGAGGCGCGGCATCGGCAGCGCTGCGGGAACGCCGGCGTCGGAGCAGTCCGAGGGCCATGCTGTTCGCCCTTCTTCACATGTGTCACTACAGCGCGGCGCACGGTTATCGGCGTGCGGGGTCGCCAAGACCTATCCGAGACTGGTTGCAGACGCGATGAGATCAACTATTCAACGCTGCATAGAGCAGGGTATGAGGAGCCTTCTTCGGTCGGGAGAATGCGCGCCAAGCTCATGCAACGCGCACGACCACCATGAGACGCCCTGATTGCGGACCGCGTCGCGACTTTTCGGATCCGATGCTTTGCAGAACTGCTGTGGCGAAGAACATGTGAAGTGCCACTTCCTTGACGTGCGACCCCGTGTTCCATCACGCCCCTCACACATTCGGCGCCGCGGCAGAGGCGCGCAGGCGCCTGGAGCAGAGGCCAAGACTGAGGGGATCGGCTTCAATCCGGGCGGATGAGAGAGGGCCAGGCGCGGTCTTCGCGCACTGGGGCCACGGCAGCTGACCGCCTGGCACTTCCCAACTTGTTATTGGTGCAGACTTATTGACGCTGCATACCGGCGATGATTCACTCCGTGGCTGAGAGCGCTCTCTCGCGGTTGGGGACCAGCCGCGGTCCCGTTTGCCCACCACCTTCAGGGAGAGCCGTGTCCGTGATTCCCTCTCGTCGTGCCGTGCTCCGTGGGGCGGCGGCCGCTGCCGCAGCGGTGCCGCTGGCCGACGCTACCGCAGGATCCGCCTTCGCGTCGTCCGCCTTCGCGTCGTCCGCCGCCTCCGTCGGCGGCGCGGGCGGGCACGGCGCCGCCGGCCACGGGACGGCCGGTCTGGGGCCGAACGTCCTGGTCTTCGACACGTCCATGGGCGACGCGGCGATCCAGGCGCAGATCGACGCAGTGTTCGCAGTCCAGCAGTCCAACCAGTTCGGCACCGAGCGGTACGCCCTCGCCTTCAAGCCGGGCACGTACAACGTCGAGATCAACGTCGGCTTCTACACCCACGTACTGGGCCTCGGCGCCAGCCCGGAGGACGTCGTCATCAACGGTCATGTGACCGTCGACGCCCAGTGGTTCGACGGCAACGGCACCCAGGACTTCTGGCGGGCCGCCGAGAACCTGACCATCGTGCCGCCGGACGGGCTGGATCGCTGGGCCGTCGCCCAGGCCGGGCCGATGCGCCGCGTCCACGTAAAGGGCGACATGATCCTCATGCCGAGCCCGCCCGGCAACGGGTGGTCCAGCGGCGGCTTCCTGGCCGACAGCGTGGTGGACGGCCAGATCAACTCCGGCTCGCAGCAGCAGTGGCTGTCGCGCAACGACACCATCGGCAGCTGGACCGGCGCCAACTGGAACATGGTCTTCGTCGGCGTCCAGGGCGCACCCGCCACGTCCTTCCCGACCCCGCCCTACACGACCGTCGACCGCACCCCGGTGGTCCGGGAGAAGCCGTTCCTGACCGTGGACCGCCGCGGGGCCTACCATGTCTTCGTGCCCGCGCTGCGCCGCGACAGCACCGGCACCTCCTGGGCCGGCGGGCGGGCCGCCGGCGACAGCATCCCGCTGACCGAGTTCCACGTCGCACAGCCGGGCGACTCCGCCACGAGCATCAACGCGGCGCTCGCTCGCGGCAAGCACCTCCTGCTCACCCCGGGCATCTACCCGCTGTCCGCGCCGCTGCGGATCTCCCGGCCCGGCACCGTCGTGCTCGGCCTCGGCCTGGCCACCCTCCAGGCCGTCAAGGGCAACTCGCTCGTCGAGGTCGCCGACATCGGCGACGTCTCCGTGGCCGGCGTGATCCTCGAAGCCGCCTCCGCCAACTGCCCCGTGCTGCTGCGCGTCGGCGACGGCCACACCCGCAAGAACCACGCGCACCAGCCCACGGCGCTCTTCGACGTCTTCCCGCGCATCGGCGGCGCCGTCCCCGGCGGCACCCAGGTCAGCATCCAGATCGACAGCAACGACGTGATCGTCGACCACGTCTGGGCCTGGCGCGCCGACCACGGCCTCGACGGCACGGTCGGCTGGTCGGTCAACCCCGCGGGCGTCGGCTTCCTCGTCAACGGCGACCGGGTCACCACCTATGGCCTGTTCGTCGAGCACCACCAGAACTACGAGGTGCTCTGGAACGGGAACCATGGCCGCACCTACTTCTTCCAGAACGAGCACCCGTACGACGTCCCGACGCAGTCGGCCTGGAGGCACGGCAGCACCAACGGCTTCGCCGCCTACAAGGTCGGCGACCACGTCACCGAGCACCACGCGTGGGGCCTGGGCAGCTACGCCTACTTCGACCTCAACGCGAACATCTACACCGACCGCGCCTACGAGGTCCCCGACACCCCGGGCGTCGTCTTCACCTCGCTGATGACCGTCTGCCTCAACGGCGCGGGCGGCGGCGGCATCCTGCACTGCATCAACAACACGGGTGACCCCGTCGAAAACGGCTTCGGAACCTACAACATGAAGTCGTACTCGAACGGCGCCGGCATCGTGTGATGCGCCCCCAGGCGCTGACGCCTACAGGGCGCACTCCGCCCACACCGTCTTGCCGGGCCCAGCGTCGGCACGGTCGCCCCAGCCCCAGCGGTCGGCCAGGGCCTCGACGAGGAGGAGGCCGCGCCCGCCGTCGCGCGGGTCGGCCTCCGAAGTGTGGGTGGGCAGGCGGGGGAGGCGTTCGCCGAGGATGTGGGTGACTTCGATCCGTACGGTGCCGACGGCCGAGGATGCAGTGAGGAAGGACGCGGAAGTCGCGGCCGGTGACGTGTGTCCGTGGCGCACAGCTCGGCAGCGACGAGGGTGATGGCGTCGTGCGCGTCGCTGTCGTGTCCCAGGTGTCGAGCGGGTTGCCGCACAGGGGCCTGGGGAGGGGGGCGCCGCGCGGGGCGACCTGACGCGCATGGTGAAAGGGACGGGCGTCGTGACCCCGTTCGGAAGGCAGTTGAAGGTGCTGCCAGGCGAGGCTGGAGCGCGGCGGTCGTTCTGGACCGTCTCTGCTTCCGGGAATCTTCTGCAGAGCATTCGGTAGCGGATCACCTGCCGACTCGCCCTCGGGGGCCGATCATGCAGCGGTAGCCGAAGCGGACCGCGGCACGATCCGAGGCCAGGTCATGCCGCGACCGGCGGCCGGATCCTGGACTTGCTCAGCGCGACTCCGGTCGCGTCGCCGTTGATCTCCGCGCAGTCCTCTGACGGCCGGCCCGTGCCGCCCGCACCGCGCTCGCGCGTGGGTGAGCCGGGGCAGGACGACGAGGTGCACACGGTGGTGGTCGACGGTTCCAACCTGGCGTGGATCGGGCACGCGCCCAGCCGCCCGGGTGTGTACGGGGAAGAGGACCGGCCCAGCTTCGCGCAGCTGCTGAGGGCTCGGGACGCGCTCGCGAAGAAGTTTCCGCACGCCGACATCCATGTCGTCGTGGATGCGACCTTCCGGCACAAGGTCGCGCACGAGGAGCGGCCCGCCGTCGACGCGGCGCTGAGCAAGGGGGAGGTCATCCAGCCGCCCGCGGGACGGAGGGCAGGGGCGACGCCCTGGTCGTGGCCATCGCGGACGAATCGGGTGCGGTGGTCGTCACCAACGACAACTACATCGAACTGCAGAGCCGTCACCCTTGGTTGCGCGAGAGCGGCCGTGTGCTGGGAGCGACGCACACCAAGGGCGTCTGGATCTTCACCCCGCGTACGTGCGTCGCGCCGCGGGTGAGGAGCTGAGCTTCCCGGCCCACACCGACGTGAATGAACCGGGCACCGTCGCCCCACGTATCACCCAACCGTGGGAGGATCCCTCACCATGAGCGCGTCCCCGGCGGTGAGAGCCTTGCGTGCCGCGGTGTTCGCCGCGGTGTGCGTGCTGCTCGCTGCCGCCGGGCACGGGCTCGCCATGGGCGCCATGCCGCCGCTGGGGGCCGACGGGGCCGGATTCCTGGCCGTGTTCGCGCTGGGCTGGATCCTCGGTGGCCGGGAACGGTCGCTGCCCGGCATCGGCGCGGTCATGCTGTTCACCCAGGCCGGGCTGCACCTCGGTTTCGACGCCGCCCAATCCGGCCGTACCGGCCTCTGGGCCGCGCACATGGCGGTGATGCCGGGCCCCGCCATGGGCACGATGCCTGCGCACGGCATGGCCCCGATGCAGGCGCACGCGGTCGCCCCGATAGCGCCCGACCACGTCATGGCCCATGCCATGGTCATGTCAAACGCGCACTCGGCGGCTCATCCGCACCTCACCGCCCACGCCACCGCCACCCACCTCCTCGCCGCCCTGGCGGCGTCCTGGTGGCTGCGGCGGGGCGAGGCGGCCCTGTGGTCGTTGCTGCGCCGGGCTGCCGCGCTCGTGCCCGGTCTCACCGCCTGGTGGCGCGACACCCCGTTGCCCGACCCCGCCGGTCCCGCTCCGTGCGTCCCGGCCGCGCCCGAGTTCCTGCGCCTGACCCTGCTGCGGCACGCCGTCAGCAGACGCGGACCCCCGCCCCCGATCCCGTACTCGCTCTGACACCCCTCACACGTCACTCGTACGGAGATCGATTCACCTATGTCCGCAACACGTCTCACCGCGCGCCGCGCCGCGGCCGTCACCGCCCTCGCCGCCACCACCGTCCTGCTCGCCGCCGGTGCCGCCTCCGCGCACGTCACCGTGCATCCCGAGAGCTACGCCAAGGGAGCCACCGACGGTGTGCTGACCTTCCGCGTCCCGAACGAGGAGGACAAGGCCTTCACGACCAAGGTGCAGGTCTTCCTGCCCACCGACCATCCCGTCCTCGGTGTGCTCGTCCACCCGCAGGACGGCTGGACCGCCAAGGTCACCACCACCAAGCTGAAGACGCCGGTCAAGACCGACGACGGCACCATCACCGAGGCCGCCTCCGAGATCACCTTCAGCGGAGGGAAGATCGGCGCCGGGGAGTACGAGGACTTCGACGTCGCCTTCGGACAGCTCCCCGACGACACCGACCAGTTGGCCTTCAAGACCCTGCAGACCTACTCCGACGGCAAGGTCGTGCGCTGGATCGAGGAGCCGACCGGCGGCGACGAGCCGGAGAACCCCGCCCCGGTGCTGAAACTGACGGCCGGTGACGCCGGTGCCGTGCCCGCGCCGGCCAAGACCGCCGCCGCCACGGCCAAGGCCACCGACGCCGGCGACTCGACCGCCCGCGGCCTCGGCATCGCCGGGCTGGTCGTCGGCGTCCTCGGTCTCGCGGCCGCAGCGTTCGCCCTCGTACGGGGCCGGGCCGCACGGTCGTAACGACCGCGTCGCCCCGACACCAAGGGCCCGGACCGGTGACCGGTCCGGGCCCTTCCCGCTGCCACAGACGCCGGCTCAGCGCGCCGCCAGCTCCAGCAGCTCCGTCCCGGCCGCCGCCTCCACGGTGATGCGGGAGGTGCGCCACAGCCACCGCACGTCCCGGCCGAAGGACCACAGCAGCGAGCCCAGGGCAACGAGCACGATCGCGAGGTTCGCCAGGTGCGGGAGGAGCTCGGCGCCGGCCAGGAGCAGGGCGATGCCCTGGACCGCGGCGACGGTCTTGCGGGCGAAGGACGGCGGCAGCGGGGCGTTCAGCCAGGGGGCCATGCGGGCCGCGGCGACGAAGGCGTACCGCATCGCGCCGATCAGCAGCACCCACGGGCCGAGCTGCATGGCCACGTACACGCTCAGCACCAGGATCAGGAACGCGTCGACCTCCATGTCGAAGCGGGCGCCGAGCGCCGTCGAGGTGCCGGTGCGGCGGGCCACCTTGCCGTCGACACCGTCCAGGAGCAGGGCCACCGCGGTCAGGCCGACCAGCAGGGTCACCGGCGGCGAGCTCTCGAAGGAGTCCGCGACCAGCGCCGTCACCCCGCCCACCAGGGTCGCCCGGCCGAGCGTGACCCGGTTCGCCGGACCGAAGGAGCGCAGGCAGGAGCGGTGCAGGGCGCGCGCCAGCACCGCCCAGGTGGCGAACGCGAACGCCAGCCCCGTCAGCCAGCCGGCGGGCCCCATGCCTATCGCCGTGCCGAGCAGGGCCAGCAGCAGGAGCTGTATGCCCGCTCCCACCGCGGTCTCCTGCTGGGGCCTCGCGTCATACGTGTTGTTCAGGGCCACCGCACACCCTCCGGCCGAGTGACAGAGTCGATCACGCCGCGTACTGTGCGCGGCCTGTGCACTTCTCGGTACGTGAACAACTTCCCTACTGTTCAGGAGGATGCCGATGAACCGCTCGGCCCGCGCGTTCTGGCTGCGCTCACCCGGCCACGGCGAGCTGCGCGACCTCACCCTCGCTGAGCCCGCCGAGGACGAGGTCCTGGTGCGTGCCCTGTACTCCGGGGTGAGCCGGGGCACGGAGACGCTGGTGTTCCGCGGCGGAGTCCCGGAGAGCCAACACGCCGCGATGCGGGCGCCGTTCCAGGAGGGCGACTTCCCCGGCCCGGTGAAGTACGGCTACCTCAGCGTCGGCACGGTGGAGGAGGGGCCGGATGCGCTGACCGGGCGTACCGTCTTCTGCCTGTATCCACACCAGAGCCGTTACGTCGTTCCGGTGAACGCCGTGACCGTCGTACCCGAGGGGGTCCCCGCCGCGCGGGCCGTGCTCGCCGGCACCGTGGAGACCGCCGTGAACGCCCTGTGGGACGCGGCGCCGCGGATCGGCGACCGGATCGCGGTGGTCGGCGGCGGCATGGTCGGCTGCTCGGTGGCCGCCCTGCTCGCCCGCTTCCCCGGCGTGCGGCTGCAGCTCGTCGACGCCGACCCCGCCCGCGCCAAGACCGCCGAGGCGCTCGGCGTGGACTTCGCCACGCCCGAGAGCGCCCTCGGCGACCGCGACCTCGTCGTGCACGCCAGCGCCACCGAGGCCGGACTCACCCGGGCCCTGCAACTCCTCGCCCCCGAGGGCACGGTCGTGGAACTGAGCTGGTACGGCGACCGGCGTGTCGCCCTGCCGCTCGGTGAGGCCTTCCACTCCCGCCGGCTCACCGTGCGCAGCAGCCAGGTCGGCACCGTCTCCCCGGGCGCCCGTGCCGGCCGCACGTACGCCGACCGGATGGCGCTCGCCCTCGACCTGCTCGCCGACCCGGCACTGGACGCTCTCATCACCGGGGAGAGCGCTTTCGAGCAACTCCCGGACGTCATGCCGAAGCTCGCCTCCGGGGAGATCCCGGCCCTCTGCCACCGGATCCGGTACACCGAGACGGGCCTGACCTGAGAAAAGAGTGAGAGAGGGCTGAACACGGGGAAGCGAAGAGCCGTAATACACGGCATCCCCCGACGGGTAAGGACTGGGGGGCCAGACGCGTCGTACCTGGAGGGTCGTCCGTTGTTCAGCATCACCGTCCGCGATCACATCATGATCGCCCACAGCTTCCGCGGCGAGGTGTTCGGGCCCGCGCAGCGACTGCACGGCGCCACGTTCCTGGTGGACGCCACCTTCCGCCGCGAGCAGCTGGACGAGGACAACATCGTGGTGGACATCGGCCTGGCCACGCAGGAACTGAGCCTCATCACCGCCGAGCTGAACTACCGCAACCTCGACGACGAACCCGAGTTCGCCGGTGTCAACACCTCCACGGAGTTCCTCGCCAAGGTCATCGCCGACCGGCTCGCCGAACGCGTCCACAAGGGCGCCCTCGGCGAGGGCGCCAAGGGTCTCGCGGGCATCGCCGTCACCCTGCACGAGTCGCACATCGCCTGGGCGAGTTACGAGCGTGGCCTGTGACCGGGACGACCACGCAGCGGACACGGCTGTCCCACGTCCCGGCGCAGCCCACGGCCGTCGCCGTCGAGAAGGCCGGAATCATCACCATGTCCCTGCGCACCGTGCACTTCGTCCTGCCGGGCGGCGTCGACGACCCGGCCGCGCCCAGCGGCGGCAACGCCTACGACCGCCGGGTCTGCCTGGACCTGCCCGGCTTCGGCTGGCACGTCACCCGGCACACCGCGCCCGGCAGTTGGCCGCGCCCGGACCGGGCCGCCCGCGACCACCTCGCCCGCACCCTGCGGGACCTGCCGGACGACGCGGTGGTGCTGCTGGACGGGCTCGTCGCCTGCGGCGTCCCGGAGCTCGTCACCCCGCACGCCGACCGCCTGCGCCTGGCCGTGCTCGTCCATCTGCCGCTCGGCGACGAGACGGGCCTCGCCCCGGCCGTCGCCGCCGACCTCGACGCCCGCGAACGTGCCGTGCTGCGCGCGGCGCCCGCCGTCGTCGCGACCAGTGAGTGGGCGGTGCGCCGCCTCGTCTCCCACCACGGGCTCGCCCCCGAACGGGTGCACGTCGCCGCGCCCGGTGCCGACATCGCGCCCCTCGCCCCCGGCACCGACGGCGTCTCCCGGCTGCTGTGCGTGGCCGCCGTCACCCCGCGCAAGGGACAGCACCGGCTCGTGGAGGCGCTCGCGACCGCACGGGACCTGCCGTGGACCTGTGAGCTGGTCGGCGGACTCGGACACGACCCCGGGTACGTGGCCCACTTGCGGGATCTGATCGCCCGGTACGGCCTCGCCGGCCGGCTGCACCTGACCGGCCCCCGCTCCGGCGCCGACCTCGACGCCACGTACGCCGCCGCCGACCTGATGGTCCTCACCTCCTACGCCGAGACCTACGGCATGGCGGTCACCGAGGCCCTGGCCCGCGGCATCCCGGTGCTCGCCACCGACGTGGGCGGCCTGCCGGAGGCGGTCGGCCGCGCCCCCGACGGCGGGGTGCCCGGCATCCTCGTCCCGCCGGAGGACCCCGCCGCGCTCGCCGCCGAACTGCGCGGCTGGTTCGGTGAACCCGACGTCCGGCGCCGCCTCAAGGCCGCCGCCCGCGGCCGCCGCGCCGCGCTCGACGGCTGGGCCACCACCGCCCGCAGCCTGGCCGGAGTCCTCGCCCGGCTCCCCGAAGCCCCGAGGAGGGCGGCATGACCAGCCCGGAGACCACGACGGACGGCATCGCGTCGATTCCGGCCCAGTGCGGGCCGAGGGACGCGGTGCCGGTGCGGGAGAGCGAGGCCGAGGTGGAGGCTGCGCGCAGGACCGAAGGCGCGGCGGAACCGGCGCGCGAGGCCGGTCGCGGTGCGGCTCGTACCCCGGCCGCTACGGCGGACCGGGAGGCTTCCGGCGCGGGGGAGCGCGGCGGCAGGGCCTCCACGGCGGCGCGGAGCGGTGCGGCCCCGGGCTCCGAGGCCGGAGCGGAAGGCGCTCGCGGGACCCGGGCGGCGGCGGACGACGCCGGCGGCTGCGGGGACGCCCCCGACGACGGTGCACGCGGCGCCGGCGCCTCGGTCGTCGCCGGTGCCGGACCCGTCGGCCGTCCCGGCGAGCGGGACACCGTACGGCTGCGTGACGGCGAACCCGAGGAAACGCCCCGGTACGCCCCCGAATGGCTGCGGCTCAGGGAACCGGCCGACGCGGCCGCCCGCGCCCAGGACCTGCTGGATCCGTTGCGCATCCGGCTGGCGAACCTGACGGGCCGCACCGGCGCACTGGCCGTGCACGACCTGGGCTGCGGCACCGGCTCGATGGGCCGCTGGCTCGCGCCCCGCCTGGACGGGGCCCAGCACTGGGTCCTGCACGACCGCGACCCCTATCTGCTGCACTTCGCCGCCGTGGGCTCCCCGCGTTCCGCCGCCGACGGCAGCGGCGTCACCGTGGAGACCCGGCGCGGCGACGTGGCCCGGCTGACCGGGGACGCGCTGGCGGGGGCCTCGCTGGTCACCGCGTCGGCGCTGCTCGACGTCCTCACCCGCGAGGAGGTCGTCACTCTCGTCGACGCCTGCGCCGGGGCCGGCTGCCCCGCGCTGCTCACCCTCTCCGTCGCCGGACGCGTCGAACTCAGCCCGGCCGACCCGCTGGACGCGGAGATCGCCGACGCCTTCAACGCCCATCAGCGGCGCGCCGGGCTGCTCGGCCCGGACGCGGTCACCGTGGCCTGCGAGGCGTTCGAGGCGCGCGGGGCCGCCGTACGGGTGCACCCGAGCCCCTGGCGGCTCGGCCCCGAGGAGGCGGCGCTGACCGAGCAGTGGCTGCGCGGCTGGGTGGGCGCGGCCGTGGAACAGCGGCCCGAACTGCGCGACCGTGCCGAGCGCTACCTGCGGGACCGGCTGGCGGCCTGCGCGGCCGGGGTGCTCCGGGCCGTGGTCCACCACAGCGACCTGCTGGCCCTGCCCCGGCCGACGGGCGGCACGTCATGAGGACGTGGTCGGCGGCGACGGAACACGGGCGGCGGCTCACCGAAGCCGACGGCCACGCGCGCGTGCACGACACGAACAGGGCCCACACGCCGATGCCGCCCACGGGCACGGTGCACGCGGGCACGCGGGACTCGGAAACGGCTCGCGCACGGGTGCAGGGCCCGGAGCCGGCTGACGCGGCCGTGGAGCGTGCGGAGCCGGCTCGCGCACGCGTGCAGGACGCGGAAACGGGGTACGCGCGCGTACCGGACACGGAGACGACCCGGCCGCGCGTGAGAAGTACGGAAGCGGTGCACGCGCGCGTGGACAACGGCGGCCCCGCCGATGCGTGCGTGCACGGCGCCGGCACGATGCACGCGCGCGTGCCGGACATAGGTGCACCGGGTGCGGGCCCGGCGCAGGCGGTCCGCGCGGCGGGCACCAGGCTCCTGGACCAGCCGTCCGCGCGCGAGGACCAGTCGTCCGCGCTTACGGAGAAGCCGTTCATGCTCCCGAACAGGCCCTCCTCGCTCGCGGACCAGCCCTCCACGCTCACCGGCCGGCCCGCTTCGCTCGCGGACCAGCCCTCCCCACTCACCGGCCGGCCCGCCTCGCTCGCGGACCTGCCTTCCTCGCCGCCGGAATCGCCCGCCTCGCTCGCGGAAGCGTCCCCGTCGGAGACGGTACCCGAGCCCGCGCGGCCCCCCGCCGCCCGGCGTCCCCGGCTCCGGGCGTTGCGCACGCACTTCGGCACCGTGGCCGGGGTGGTCATCCTCGCCGCCCTGCTGTGGCGGCTGGGCACCGGTGTGCTCCTCGACGGGCTGCGGCGGATCGACACCGTGACGGTGCTGGCGGCGCTGGGCATCGGCGGGGTCTCCACCGTACTCAGCGCCTGGCGCTGGCAGTTGGTGGCCCGTGGCCTGCGCATCCGGCTGCCGCTCGGCCCCGCCGTCGCGGACTACTACCGGGCGCTGTTCCTGAACGCGGCCCTGCCCGGCGGGATCCTGGGCGATGTGCACCGGGCGGTCCGGCACGGACAGAGCGCCGGCGACCTGCGAGGAGGGGTGAAGGCCGTCGTCCTGGAACGCGTCGCCGGGCAGATCGCACTGGCCGTGTTCGCCGCCGCCACGTTGCCGACGCTGCCGTCCCCGGTCCGCGCCGCGGCCCGCGACGCCGCCCCACCCGTGGCCCTCGCCGTGGCCGGCGTGCTCGCCGTCGGCCTCGCGGTACGCATGAACCGGGCGCTCTCCCGCCGCGCCCGGGGTCTCGGCACCGCCCTCGGCGCGGCACGGGCGGGCCTGTTCTCCCGCCGGGGCGGCCCGGCCGTCGCGCTGTCCTCCGCCGTGATCCTGGCCGGGCACCTGGCGACGTTCGTCGTGGCGGCCCGGGTCGCCGGCTCCGCCGCCCCGGTCGCGGTGCTCGTCCCGCTCGCCGTCCTCGCCCTGGTCGCCATGGGACTGCCGCTGAACGTCGGCGGCTTCGGCCCCCGCGAGGGCGTGACCGCCTGGGCGTTCGGCGCCGCGGGACTGGGCGCGAGCACGGGGGTCGCCGTCGCCGTCGTCTACGGCGTGCTGAGCTTCGTGGCGAGCCTGCCCGGCGCCGTCGTCCTGGTCGTGCGCTGGTACGCCGGGCTGCGTGGCGCGACCGGCCCGGCGGGCCGGGCTCCGGCCGCCGCGACCGGCGGCCCCGCGTCGGACTATCCGCGCTCCCGCGCGGAGGTGAGCAACGCGAAATACGGCTCGAACGATTCCGCCAGGCTCGCCAGCAGTTCCTTGCCCTTTTCCGCCGACCCCAGGGAAGGACGGCCGATGACGCCTGATTCGGTATAGGCGGACATTCCCACGGTGAGCAGATGACGACGGTCGTCGGCGGTGAAATCGGCGGACTCGTAACCAGGGCGGACGAATTCGGGGTGAGCGTGCAGCAGAATCGAGGTCTCGATTTCCCCCGCGTGCATGTCGGTGAGCAGCGAGGTGTGCACCCCCGCCCGCTCCCGCGCCGTCTCCCAGTCCTCGGCGGCCGGGAACAGCGCCATACGCGCACCGCGCGCGGAGGCTTCCTGGACGACATTGCCCAGGACGTAGTTGCCGCCGTGGCCGTTCACCACGACGAGCGCGTCGACGCCCGAGCGGCGCAGCGACGCCGCGATGTCCGAGACCACCGCGTGCAGGGTCACCGCGGAGATGCTGACGGTCCCCGGCCAGTGGGCGTGCTCGTGCGAGCAGGAGACCGTCACCGGAGGAAGGAGGTGCACCGGGTACGCGGCGGCGATCTCACGTGCCACGGCACAGGCGACGAGCGTGTCGGTCGCCAGCGGAAGGAACGGACCGTGCTGCTCGAAACTGCCGACGGGAAGGACGGCGACCTGTGCTGAAACGCCCGCCCCCCGCGCCCGCACGTCGTCCGTGGTGTCCGTCGGCACCATGCCGTACGCCACGATGTCCGATCCTCCATGTGCCGCCGCCCGCGCGCCCGAACCACTCATCTTTTCACGGCCTTTCGTCTCTGCTTAGGAATCAGATCATGACAGAAAACTCCGGCGTCAACATGGGCGTACTCGGCAAGAAGTCCCCGCGGCGTTCGGGCGCGGAACGCGTCGTGAATGCGCCGCTGCCCACCGTGTACGGGAAATTCCAGGCGATCGGCTACCTGGACCACGACCGCGATGACGAGCAAGTGGCCCTGGTGTACGGCGAGATCGGCACCGAGAACGTGCTGACCCGGCTGCACTCCGAGTGCCTGACCGGGGACGCGTTCGGCTCCCGGCACTGCGAGTGCGGTGACCAACTGGCGTCCGCGCTGCGTGCCGTCGTCGCCGAAGGCAGTGGCATCGTCGTCTACTTGAGGGGCCACGAGGGCCGCGGCATCGGACTGCTCGCCAAGCTGCGCGCGATGGCCCTGCAGGCGGAGGGCCTGGACACGGTGGAGGCGAACCTCGCGCTCGGCCTGCCCGTCGACGCCCGCGACTACGGCGTCGCGGCCGAGATCCTGCGCGACCTCGGGGTGCGCTCGGTACGCCTGATGTCCAACAACCCGCGCAAACGGGAGGCGCTGGTCCGGCACGGCATCCACGTCGCCGAGCAGGTGCCGCTGCTGATCGAGCCGTGCGAGAGCAACATCACGTATCTGCGCACCAAGCGGGAGCGGATGGACCACATCCTGCCCCATCTGGACGCCGTCGCCCACGGCTCCTGAAGCCGGCCGTCCCGGCGCCCGCCGCCTCCCCCCACGGGCGGCGGGCGCCGGGACGGTCAGTCCGTCAGCGCCTCGTGCACCAGCCGGCGCAGCTCCGGGAAGATCTTCAGGGTCTTCGGGCGCACCTGCGTCATGAACTGCGCCGTCAGCTCCCGTGCCGGATCGACCCAGAACGCCGTCGTGGCCACGCCGGTCCAGCCGTACGTGCCGAGGCCGGCGGGGGCCAGGGTGCGGGAGGGGTCGGTCACCACCGACACGTTGAAACCGAAGCCCAGCCCGTCGTTGCCGGGCTCCTGGTGGACGGGGGCGCCGAAGGACCGCAGGTCCGCGCCGCCGGGCAGCTGGTTGCGGGTCATCTCCGCGACGGTGGCGGCCGACAGCAGCCGGACGCCGTCCAGTTCGCCGCCCCGGCGCAGCATCTCCATGAACCGGTGGAAGTCGTACGCGGAGGAGACCAGGCCACCGCTGCCGGACAGGAACCGCGGCCGGCCGTGCACCGGCAGTCCCGGCACCGGCGCGATCCCGCCCTCGTCCGTCTCCCCGTACAACTCGGCCAGCCTGCCCGCCCGTCCGGGCTCGACGTGGAAGCCGGTGTCGGCCATGCCGAGCGGACGCAGGATCCGCTCGGCGAAGAACGTGTCCAGCGGCTGCCCCGAGACCACCTCGATCACCCGGCCCAGTACGTTCGAGGCGACCGAGTAGTTCCACCGCGTCCCCGGTTCGAACTGCAACGGCATCCGGGCGTAGACCTCCACGGTCTCGGCCAGATCGGCGCCCGGCGGCACCGAGTACTCCAGGCCGGAGGCGCGGTAGAGGGCGTCGACCGGGTGCCGGTGGTAGAAGCCGAACGTCAGGCCCGCGGTGTGGGTGAGCAGATGCCGGATCAGGATCGGGCCGGCGGCCGGGCGGGTGCGCAGCTCCGCGTCCGCACCGCCCTCGTACACCACGGGGTCGGCGAACGCCGGCAGATGGAGGTCGAGCGGATCGTCCAGCGCCAGTCTGCCGTCCTCCACCAGCAGCAGCACGGCGACCGCGGTGACCGGCTTGGTCATCGAGTAGATCCGCCACAGGGTGTCCGCCTCGACCGGCAGTCCCGCCGCGACGTCGCGCATGCCGTGCGTGGTGAGGTGGGCGACCCGGCCGCCGCGGGACAGGGCCACCAGGAAGCCGGGCAGCCGCCCCTCGTCCACGTAGTGGGCGACGTGCCGGTCCAGGCGGTCCAGTGCCCCGACGTCCAGCCCCGCCTCGTCGGGGTCGACTTCCTGCCGCAGCTGTGCCATCGCTCTCCTCCGGTCGCCTGGTCCGCGATGCCTCCCGACTGCCCGCCGGGGACGCACCCGTTCCTCATCGTCCCGCAGGAGCACCGCCGTCGACCCGCTCATCAGCGGTGTGTGTGATCGACGCGACGCCGTCCGCGCCCGGCGCGGTCTGCTCGCGGAAGGCCCGGGAGACGGCACGCTCGCCCTCGGCCCCGGGGCGCGGGTCCTCGCCGTCGGCAGCGGGCAGCGCACGCGCCAGGGGCACGGCGAGCGCCGCGACGGCCGCCAGCACGAGCAACGCGGCCCCGGTCCCGGCCGCCATCAGCGTGCTCGCGGCGGCCACCCCCACGGCCGGGCCGACGTTCAGCGCCGTCTGCTGCAGCCCGCCCGCGACTCCCGCCACGGCCACCTCCGCCCGCCGTACGACCACCTGGGTGGCCGCCACCATCACCGTCCCGAACCCCGCGCCCAGCAGGGCGAACGCGCAGCCGAGCGCCGGCGCGGCCGACGCCCCGGACAGCATGAGGACACCCAGCGCGAGCAGCGACGTCGCCGCCGTCGCCGTACCGCGGGCCCCGAGGCGGCGCAGCAGGACCGGGCACAGCGCGGCGGACGCCACCATCGTCACCGCCAGCGGCAGACTGCGCAGCGCGCTGTGCAACGGGTCCAGTCCGAGGCGGCGTTGCAGGACGTACGTGGCCACGAAGAGCGCGCCGAACAGGGCCGCGGAGACGACGACCAGGACGCCGAGCGCCGCCCCGACCGCTCGGGAGCCGACGACCGCCGGCGACAGCAGAGGGCTCGGCGTGCGCCGTTCGTGCCGTACGAGGACGGCGGCGGCGACAGCGGCGACGGCGAGCCCGGCTCCGGAGACCGGCCGCACGGTCACGGAGTGCACCAGGCAGGACAGCGTCACCGCGAGCAGGAGGGCGCCGGGCACGTCCAGCGGCGTCCGGGAAGCCGCGGGGGTCCGCCGCGGCCGCGGGCACGGGCGGTGAAGGGCGTCGCGGTCCGCCGGCGCCCCGGCGGGGTGGGCTGCCGGGGCAGATCGCCCGCCGCCGCGCGGGCGCGACCAGCCACGACGGCGCCGCGCACGAGCGACGACATACCGCGGTGGTTCCGGCGGAGCGCTCGGCAGGGCGGGCAGGCCGAAGACGAGCGCGGGCAGCACGTTGACGAAGAACACCGCCCGCCAGCCCAGCGTCGTCACCAGCGCCCCTCCCACCAGCGGACCCGCGGCCGCCGCCAGCCCGATCGCGGCGGTCCGCACGGCGAGGGGCCCGGCCAGCCGGTCCGGCGGGTACGCCGCCCGCAGCATGCCCAGCGTGGCCGGCTGCAACAGCGCCCCGAACACCCCTTGGAGGGCCCGCAGCCCGATCACCCAGCCCACGCCGGGCGCGACACCGATCGCCGCCGACGCCGCCCCGAAACCCAGCATGCCGAGCGCGAACACCCGCCGCTGCCCGTACCGGTCACCGAGCCGTCCCGCGAACACCAGCAGGCTCGCCACCACGACCAGATACGCCGTACTGGTCCACTGCACCTCGGCGAGTGAGGCGTCGAATTCCCCTTGCAGACGCGGCTGCGTGACCGTGAGGACGGTACCGTCCAGCGCGACGGCCACCGCGCCGGCGACACTGCCGGCCAGCACCCAGCGCCGGTTCACCGGCCGTCCTCCGCGCCCAGGTGCGCCACCAGCACCGCCTCGAGCAGCGCGCCGACGTCGTCTTCGCCGAGCGCGAGTTGGAGGCTGCGCCAGCGCCACAGCTGGGCGAGTCCGTGCAGATTCGCCCACAACGCGCCCGCCACCCGCCGCGCGTCGGCCTCGGGTCGCGCCTCGCCGACCAGCCCCGCGAGCACCCCGAACAACGGAAGGCTCGTCTCCCGCAACCCCAGCCGCCCGCTCTCCAGCAGGTCGTGACGGAACATCAGCTCGTACATGCCGGGGTGGTCGAGGGCGAACTCCAGATACGTCCGGGCCAACGCCGCCACCCGCGCCCGGGGACCGGCCGGGGCGTGCGTGAGCGTCGTACGCGCCCGCTCGGCCAGGTCGGTGAAGCCGCGCAGCGCGATGGCCGACAGCAGCTCCAGATGCGTGGGGAAGTAGCGGCGCGGCGCGCCGTGCGAGACGCCCGCGCGCCGGGCGATCTCCCGCAGGGTCAGCGCCCGCAGCCCCTCGGCGGCCAGCAGTTCCACGCCCACGTCGACCAGGCGTTCGCGCAACCCGATGTCGGACTCGGTCATAGACAGTGTCTACCAGACCCCGTAGACAGTGTCTATCGAGGGCCCGGTGCGGGAATGCCCGGGGCGGTGCCGCCAGTTGACCCGGTTATGACTCAGGACTCCACGCAGGACGCGTTGCTCGAACTGCTCTCCGAAGGCCACTGCGGCGTACTGGTCGCCCTCAAGCGCGACGGCCGCCCCCAGCTGTCCAACGTCAGCCACGCCTACTACCCCGACGAGCGGATCATCCGCGTCTCCGTCACCGACGACCGCGCCAAGACCCGCAACCTCCGCCGCGACCCGCGCGCCTCGTACCACGTCACCAGCGCCGACCGCTGGGCGTACGCGGTCGCCGAGGGAACGGCGGAACTGTCGCCGGTGGCCCAGGACCCGCACGACGACACCGTCGAGGAACTGGTCCGCCTCTACCGGGACGTCCTCGGCGAACACCCCGACTGGGACGACTACCGGGCGGCGATGGTCCGCGACCGCCGGCTGGTGGTGCGGCTGCACGTCGACCGGGTGTACGGCATTCCGAAGCGCTGAGGCTCGGTCGGTCCCCGCTACACCGCCCCGGCGGTCCGCGTCTCGATCGCGCGCAGCACGGCGACCATGTCCTCGCCGCCGTGTCCCTGTGTCACGGTCTCCTCGAACAGGGCGTGGCACACGTCGAGGAGTGGTGAGGCCAGCTGCGCCTTGCGGGCCGCCTCGGCGATCAGCCGGTTGTTCTTCAGTACGTCCAGCGCGGCCGCCTGCACCGCGAAGTCCCGCTCGCGCAGCTTCGGCGCCTTCATCCGGGAGACACCGCTGGCCATGGGGCCCGCGTCCAGGACCTCCAGGAACAGCCGCCGGTCCAGGCCCTGTCGCTCGGCGAAGTGGAACGCCTCGGCCAGGCCGGTCACCAGGGTGATCAGGAAGAGGTTCACGGACAGTTTCATCAGCAGCGCCCCGGGTGCCGGCCCGCACACGAACGTCTCCCGGCACAGCGGCGCGAGCAGCGGCCGTACGGCGTCCACGGCGGCGTCCTCGCCCGCGAGCATCGCCACCAGCTGCCCCTCCTCCGCCGGGACTCGTGATCCGGAGACGGGCGCCTCGACGTACCGGCCGCCGGCGGCGCGGACGTCGGTCTCCAGGGCGTGCGAGTACTGGGGGGACGTGGTGCCCATGTGGACGACGGTGCGCCCGGCGACCCGTGCGGCGAACGCCGGTGTGCCGCGGCCCAGCACGGAGTCGACCGCGGCTTCGTCGGCGAGCATCAGCAGCACCACCTCCGCCCGCGTGAACACCTCGTCGGCGTCCGCGGCGACCGTGGCCCCGGCCGCCCGCAGGGGTGCGGCGCGTTCCGCGGTCCGGTTCCAGACCACCAGGGGAGTGCCGGCGGACACCAGGCGCCGCGCCATGGGCCGGCCCATCACTCCGAGACCGATGAACCCGACGTTCACGGGGGCCGCCCTTCGCTCCGGGAACCACTATGACCGCTGTCATAGTAGCCGCCGTTATGACGATGGTCATAGAGTGGGGGCGTCGAGGAACGGAGGTCGGCGATGGGCGAGGTGCGACGGGGCCCGCGGGAGCGGATGGTCTTCAGCGCGGCCCAGCTCATCCGGCGCGACGGAGTCGCCGCCACCGGCATGCGGGAGGTCGCCGCCCACGCCGGCGCACCGCGCGGCTCGCTCCAGCACTACTTCCCGGGTGGGAAGGAGCAGCTGGTCAACGAGGCCGTCGGCTGGGCCGGACGGTACGCGGGCAAGCGGATCGCGCGCTTTCTCGCGGGGCTCCGGGAACCGACGCCGAGCGGCCTGTTCGCGGCTATGGTCGGGCAGTGGACCGACGAGTACGCGGCGGAGGGCTTCGCGGCGGGCTGCCCGGTCGCCGCCGCCACCGCCGAGTGCGTCTCCGCCGGCGGCTCCACCCGCGAGGCCGCGGCGGCCGCGTTCACGGCCTGGCGGACGCCGCTCGCCGAGGCCCTGTCCGGCATGGGCGTCCCCGCCGCCCGGACCGAATCCCTGGCCACGCTGATGATCAGCACCCTGGAGGGCGCGATCCTGATGGCCCGCGCCGAACAGGACGTACGCCCCCTGACCACGGCCGTAGGGGAGCTGGGCCCCCTGCTCGACGCGGCGGTGTCCCCGGCCCCTTGACGCGGGCGCACGGGAAGTCGGCCGGTCCACCTCACTCCTCGTCCCGCATTCGCCGCCAGGCGCGGGTGCGGTGCAGCACGTAGAAGGCGGCGACCAGGACGATCACCTGAAGTCCCACGGCGAGCAGCCAGAAGACCGCCCTGCTCTCCAACTCGTCGGTCAGAAAAGTGAAGTTCATGCCGAAGAAGCCGGTGAGGAACGACAGCGGCAGGAAGATCACCGACACGATGGTCAACCGGTTGATCACGCCGTTCTGTTCGCCCGCGACGAGGGACCCATAGCTGGCGAAGGCCCGGCGGGTGGCCTCCTGCAGGGACTCGGTGTCCGCGAGGACCAGCCGGGCCGCGCGCTGGAACTCCTGGGCGAGCCGCTGCCGTTCCACCGGAAAGTCGCGGCTCATCATCCTGCGCGTGATCATCTCCTCGACCACCTGCAGGTAGGGCAGCAGGGCGTGGTGCAGGAGGGCGGCCCGGCGGCGCAGCTGGGACAGACGGTAGATCTGCGCGGGCCGCCGCTCCTCGAACATGCCGTCCTCCAGCTCCTCCACCTGGAGCAGCGCCTGCACGGCAGCCCGGCGAAACGTCGCCAGCGCCTCCTGGAGCAGCAGGAACAGCGTGGCGACGGCGTCGTGGGGCCGCTCTCGCCGCAGGTGATTCGTGATGTCCGAGGCCAGGACGGTCCGGCCCCGGTGGGCGATCACCACGAAGCGCTCGCCGGCCAGGGCGTGCACATGGGCGACCCGCGCGTCCTGGGCCACCGGCACGACGAAGCCGGCGAGGTCGCCCAGGAATTCGGCCCGCGCGGACTCGCCCCGGCTGCCGAACCAGGCCAGCTCCTCGGCGTCCAGCCCGAGCCGGCGGGCCAGTGGCTCGTCCTCCGGGCCCTCCTCCTCCGGCAGCTCGACATCGAGGAGCAGAAAGCGGTCCGTGGCGAGCCGCTGACGCGCCTCCGACAGGGAGACGCAGGTCGTCGCCCCGTCCGGCATCGACACCATCGTTACGATCATCACCCTCACCGTTGATCCCGTCGCCCACGCCCCAGCGTGCGTGCGGTGCGGTGTCCGCGCACTCGGATGCGCTCATGTGCCGGTGGGGCGGCCCCGAACGGGTGAGGACCGCGGCGACACGCGGCCCGACGCACTCCCCGGTCGACCAGGCCGGTCGCCCGTCGTCGTCCGGCGATTCGTCCGGCGATTCGTCTGGCGATGGATGGGGCTGCGGAGTGGTTGGCGGTCGGCGTCAGGCCTGCGCGCTCATGTCTCGTCCTCCGTTCGGAGTGTTGGCCTGACAGCCGTCGCGTACGGCTCTCAGCGGGCGCGGGGCGGGAGCTCGGCCCTCGCCCGGTGCGGGCGAACCGCCGGATACCGCCGGTGTCACGCGATCAGCGGATCCGTTCACGGACGGTCGCCGAGGGCCGTGTGCGGGGATCACGCCGGGCCCGTCTCCGGCAGGCCGGACGCCGTGGGTGTCACCCGTGGTGATCCGTACGCCGGGCGGCGACGATGAGGTGGGTACGGAGGGCCGGCGGCCGGCCTGCGGCGGAACGGACGAAGAGGCACGAGATGACCGATCCAGGGGCTGCCGGGAAGCAGCCGACCCCGCCGAAGGGGGTGCGCTCTTCCGGCGGGCCGGGGCCCAGGGCCTCGGCCGTGTCCGTCGCGCGTTCGGTCGGCCTCGCGGCCGGTCTCGTCACCGCTTACTACCTGTTGCCGCTGGACTGGCACGGCGGCGGCGTCACCGCGCTGATTCTCGCCGGCGGCCTCCTGGCGGCCGGCCTGTTCTTCTGGTGGGAGGTGCGGCTCATCATGCGCTCGGCCTCGCCGCGGCTGAAGGCCGTCGAGGCCCTGGCGGCGACGGTCGCCTTGTACCTGGTCCTGTTCGCGAGCGGTTACTACCTGCTCGAACACGCCGTGCCCGGCTCCTTCAGCGAGCACCTGAGGAGGACGGACGCGCTGTACTTCACGCTCACCACGTTCACCACCGTCGGCTTCGGCGACATCACCGCGGTCTCCGAGCCGGCCAGGGTGCTCGTGATGTGCCAGATGGCGTGCAGTCTGTTGCTCGTCGGCCTCGCCGCGCGGGTGCTCTCGGCCGCGGTCCGCGTCGGTCTGCGCCGCCAGGGGCGGGGCACTCCGGAGTGAGGCTCGGGCGCCCGGCGCCGCGCACTCGGTGACCGGTGCGGCGGACGGTGCTTGTCCGCCACCGTCCGCCGCACTAGTCTCCCCGCGTGATCAACGGTGCGCATGTGGTGCTCTACAGCCGGGACGCGGAGGCGGACCGGGCCTTCCTGCGCGACACTCTCGGATGGGCGCACGTCGACGCCGGCCACGGATGGCTGATCTTCCAGGCGCCGCCCGCCGAGGTGGCCTGTCACCCCACCGATGGCGAGCCGGCGCACGAGCTGATGCTGATGTGCGACGACCTCGATGCGACGCGGCGCCAACTCACCGATGACGGCGTGGAGTTCACCCGACCGGTGGAGGAGGCCCGCTGGGGCCGGACCACCGCCCTCCGCCTGCCGGGCGGCGGCGAACTCGCCCTGTACGAGCCGCGCCACCCGAGACCGTAGCCGCGCGGGCCGCACCCCCGGCCCTGGGCGCCCGGTACGGGCCCGCTCTCAGGCCGTGGCCCGCTCCGCACGCTTTGCCGGCCTGCCCGACCGCTTCCCGAGCGGTTCCGTCGGCACCGTGTGCGTCTCGCGGGCGGTGAGTGCGGCCAGGCGGGCGGGAGGCACGGCGCGGCCGTGAACAGTGCCACCGCCGGCCAGTCGTTGCCGCCAGGCTCCTTCGGGGTCGCCAGTCGAGTAACCCACTGGATGGTTAGTTGCGGCGGGTGGGGCGTCGCGCCCGTGTCACTCCCGTGTCAAGAGATGCTGCGACAGCTCCCGGAGCGGTGTCAGCCGGCCGCCCGCTCCGCCGTCAGGTAGGCGATCACCATGTCGCCGAGCATGGTCCGGTAGTGCTCCCGCTGGGCCGGGTCCACCAGGTCCCGGCCGAACAGGGCGCCGAAGGCGTGCCGGTTGGCGACCCGGAAGAAACAGAAAGAGCTGATCATCGCGTGCAGGTCGACCGCGTCCACGTCGGCCGTGAACAGCCCCGATTCCTGCCCCGCGACGAGGATCCGGCGGATCGCCTCCAGGGCCGGGGAGCCGATCCTGCCGAGCTTCTCGGAGGCCGCGATGTGCTCCGCGCCATGGATGTTCTCGATGCTGACCAGGCGGATGAGGTCGGGGTGCCGCTCGTGGTGGTCGAACGTCAGCTCGGCCAGCCGCCGGATCGCGGCCACCGGGTCCAGATGCTCGACGTCCAGCTGCCGCCCGGCCTCGCGGATCGCCCCGTACGCCCGCTCCAGCACGGCCGTGAACAGCTGTTCCTTGCCGCCGAAGTAGTAGTAGATCATCCGCTTGGTGGTGCGGGTGCGGGCCGCTATCTCGTCCACGCGGGCGCCGTCGTAGCCGGCCCGGGCGAACTCCTGCGTGGCCACGTCGAGGATCTCGGCCTTCGTGCGGGCGGCGTCGCGCAGCCGCCCCCCGGGTCGTACCGGTTCTTCGACGCTGGTCATCGCTTTCCTCCGGGCCGGGGACGCCTGGGCGGCGCACGCGTGCGCGTGCCGGTGATTGTAGAAGCAGGGCCCCGGAAAACCCCGGGGTCTTCCTCGCGATCCGCGCGACCGGCACGGCTGACGTACTGGTTCGTACATTAGCGCCGCATCGGGGAGCCGCAGTGCCGCATCGGGGGGCCGCGTGGCCAATGACAGCTCCCCGGCATCGACGTCCTCGGGCGGCCGCCTGCTGCCGGTGCCGGCCAACTGCCACGACGACCTCGCCGCACGGTACGACTTCGCCGACGGCGAGCTGGACACGTACCGGGACATCGGCATCCTCTGCGACCGGGACGCGGGAGGCGCCTTCCGAACGCGCCGGTGCGGCTCGCCGCCCCGCACGCCGGGCGGCGGTGAAAGAGGAGGGAAGGGACCGGGCGCCGTCAGCGCCGGCGCCCGGTCGCTTCGCTGTGAAAGAGCCGGTGAAGGAGCCGGTGAGCCCGCGGTGAGACCTCGGTGAGACCCGGCCGCGCGACGTGCCGCCCGTCATCCGGGCGGCCGATACTCGCACGGTTCGGGACAGACCCGGTGTCCCGGACCCGAGAGTCCCCGGACCGGGTGCCTGGAAGTCCCATGCCGATACCCGCCGGCCGGCCGCTGCTGCGTTCCGACCTGCCGCCGACCGCGACCGTCCCGCCCGCGGCCGCCCCGACCGACGAGGCCCGCACCGACCGCTACGAGCTCCCGATGCTCGCCGCCCTCGCCGTGCTCGCCGCCGTTCTGTGCCTGTGGGGCCTCGGACACAGCACCTACCACGCCTTCTACGCGAGCGCGGTGCGCAGCATGACCGACAGTCCGGCCGACTTCTTCTACGGCTCCTTCGACCCCAGGGGCTCCATCACCCTGGACAAGCTGCCCGGATTCCTGTGGCCACAGGCCCTCTCGGCGCTGGTGTTCGGCTTCCACCCGTGGGCGCTGGTGCTGCCCCAGGCCCTGGAGATCGTGGGCTGTGTGGTCCTGCTGCACGTGCTGGTGCGCCGCTGGGCCGGGGTGCCCGCCGGGCTGCTGGCCGCCGCGTTCCTGACGCTGACCCCGGTGACGGTGGGCCTCGGCCGCTCGATCACCGAGGACGCCCCGTTCGTGCTGCTCCTGCTGCTGGCCGCCGAGGCCACCTGGCGGGCCACCGAGCACGGCCGCCGGCGCACCCTGCTGCTCGCGGGCGTCTGGGTGGGCCTCGCCTTCCAGTGCAAGATGCTGGAGGCCTGGGCGGTGCTGCCCGCGCTGGCCGCGACCTATCTCGTCGCCGCGCCCGCCGAACGGCGCCGCCGTATCGGTCATGTGGCCCTGGCCGGAGCGGTGACCGTGGCGGTGTCGGCGTCGTGGATGCTGGTGGCCGCCCTCACCCCGGCGGGCGCCCGCCCCTACCTCGACGGCACCACCGACGACTCCCCGTTCGCGCTGGTCGTCGGCTACAACTTCCTGACCCGTTTCCACGCCGTCGGCATCGACGCGGCCGGCACCGGCAGCATCGTGGCGAGCCGTGCCGCCCGGGCCGGCGGACACCTGGGCCCGGGCATGGGCGACGGCCTGGGCAAGATGTTCAGCCCGGGCCTGGCCACCCAGACCGGCTGGCTCTACCCGCTGGCCGCGCTCGGCCTCGTCGGCGGACTGCTGGCACTGCGGCGGCACCGCCCTCCGCGCACCGACCGGCTGCTCGCCGGGTATGTGCTGTGGGGCGTGTGGGGCGTGACCTTCTTCGCCGTGTTCAGCTTCGGCAGCGTCACCGGTCACACGTACTACATGGGCGTCGTCGCGGTGGCCGTGGCCGCGCTCGCCGCCGTGGGCGTCGTCCGGGCCCACCGCGGCCGGCTGCTCGCGGCCGTCCTCGCCGTCGACGTCGTCTGGTGCGCGGCCCTGACGCTGTGGTACCCGCGTTTCCAGCCCTGGTCGGCGCCCTGCGCGGTCGCCCTCGGCCTGCTCGCCCTGCTGCTCGCGCTCGCCCGCCGGCCGGGCGCGCTCGCCGCCGGTCTCGCCGCCGTCCTGCTGGTCCCGGCCGTCTGGACGGCGTCCGCGCTGTCCGTGCGCTACAACCAGCCCGGCAGCTTCGGCCGGGTCGGTCCCACCAGCACCCGCACCGGCACCGCACTGTCCACCCTCGGTCCCCAGCACCAGCGGCTGCTCGCCTACTTGACCGGACACCGCGGCGGGGCCCGCTACCTGGCCGCCGTACCCGCCTGGCAGAGCGCCGCGCCGTACGTCATCGCCGCCGACGCCCCCGTCCTGCCGATGGGCGGCTTCACCGGCCGCGTCCCCTATCCGGCGCCGGACGCGTTCCGCAGGCTGGTGGGCACCGGGCGACTGCGCTACGTCCTGCTCCCGCGCGCCGATCTGCGCCCCGGCGCCCCCGTGGGCGACACCCCGGCCGGTGTGCTGCTGCGCTGGACCGCCGCCCACTGCGCGCTCGTCCCGCCGGCCGCCTACGACCCCGCCGACCGGACCCGGCTGCTGTACGACTGCGGCCCGGCCCACCAGAGGTGAACCGGGCCGCGGAGCGGGCCGTCAGGGCCGTCTGTTCCACTCGGCGATCACGGGCCGGCCGTGCTCGGTCGACAGCCGGCTGACCGTACCGGTGGCCAGCTGGAACAGCCGGCCCTCGGTGGGCGGCAGACCCAGCCGGCGGGCGGTGAGCACGCGCAGGAAGTGGGCGTGGGCGACGAGGACCACGTCCCCGGCGTCCGTGGCGAGCGCCGCCGCGACGCGGGCCAGCACCCGGTCGGCGCGGGCCCCGATCTGCTCCGGTGACTCGCCCGGGTGGCCCGCCGGACCGGGCGGCACGCCGTCGGTCCACAGGTCCCAGTCGGGGCGCGTCCGGTGGATGTCGACCGTGGTGACACCCTCGTAGCCGCCGTAGTCCCACTCGTGCAGGTCGGGATCGGGCACGATCCCGGTCAGGCCCGCCAGTTCGGCGGTGCGTACCGCGCGGCCCAGCGGGCTGGCCAGCGCGAGGGCGTAGGTCCGGCCGGTGAGGAGCGGGGCGAGGGACTTGGCCTGTTCCTCACCGTGCCCGGTCAGGGGCAGGTCGGTCCAGCTGGTGTGCTGTCCCGACAGGCTCCACTCCGTCTCACCGTGGCGGACCAGCAGGAGGTCCCCCACGGCGGGTCAGTCCTTCTTCTCGACCGCGTGGCCGCCGAACTGGTTGCGCAGCGCGGCGATCATCTTCATCTGCGGCGAGTCGTCCTGCCGGGAGGCGAACCGGGCGAAGAGCGAGGCCGTGATCGCCGGGAGCGGAACGGCGTTGTCGATCGCCGCCTCCACCGTCCAGCGGCCCTCGCCGGAGTCCTCCGCGTAGCCGCGCAGCTTCTGCAGGTGCTCGTCCTCGTCCAGGGCGTTGACGGCGAGGTCGAGCAGCCAGGAGCGGATGACGGTGCCCTCCTGCCAGGAGCGGAACACCTCGCGGACGTTCTCCACCGAGTGGACCTTCTCCAGCAGCTCCCAGCCCTCGGCGTAGGCCTGCATCATGGCGTACTCGATGCCGTTGTGGACCATCTTGGAGAAGTGCCCGGCACCGACCCGGCCCGCGTGGACGTAGCCGTACGGGCCCTCCGGCTTGAGCGCCTCGAAGATCGGCTTCAGCGGCTCCACGTGCTCCTTGTCGCCGCCGACCATGAGCGCGTAGCCGTTCTGCAGGCCCCACACACCGCCGGAGACGCCGGCGTCGACGAATCCGATGCCCTTGATGCCGAGGGCGGCGGCGTGCTTCTCGTCGTCCGTCCAGCGGGAGTTGCCGCCGTCGATCACCGTGTCGCCGGGCTCGAGCAGGTCGCCGAGTTCGTCGACGACGGTCTGCGTGGCGGTGCCGGCCGGGACCATCACCCACACGTTGCGCGGCGCGTCCAGCTTCTCGACCAGTTCGGCGAGGGACTTGACGTCGGAGACCTCGGGGTTGCGGTCGTAGCCGATGACGGTGTGGCCGGCGCGGCGGATCCGCTCGCGCATGTTGCCGCCCATCTTGCCGAGACCGATGAGACCGAGCTGCATGTCAGTTCACTTCCTGAGGGTGCGGTAGGCGGCGACGAGGGCCGTGGTGGACGGGTCGAGACCGGGTACGTCGGCGCCCTGGGTGAGGGCGGGTTCGACCCGCTTGGCGAGGACCTTGCCGAGTTCGACGCCCCACTGGTCGAAGGAGTCGATGTTCCAGACCGCGCCCTGCACGAACACCTTGTGTTC
>NZ_JBFAWF010000038.1:0-52680 GCF_040680195.1 Streptomyces sp. NPDC052109
GGGTGTGGTTTTGCTCGCCCCCGCCCCCCCGCGGGGGGGGGGGGGGGGGGGCGGCCCCGCCCCCCCCCCCCCCGCCCGCCCCCCCCCCCCCCCCCGGGGGGGCGGCCCCCCCCCCCCCCCCCACGGCGAGTTCCTGCGCCGGGCCCGGGCCCACTACCGCCGCTACCGCGTCCCCGGAGCCCCGATGCGGCGCCGTAACATCCTGGTCCGCTTCGGTCTGCACCGCACGTTCCGCGCGCTCCGGCTGGTCTCGGCCGTGCGCCGGCGCACGCTGAAGGCGGCCGTGAAGCTGGCCCGCGCCGTGCGCTCCGGCGCGCTGCGGCTGCACTACCGGATCCAGCTGCGCCTCCCCGTCCGCGCCGACCGGGCGGTGTTCGCCTCGGGTGCGGGCCGGGGCCACGGCGGCGACCCCGGCGCCCTGGAGGAGGCGTTCCGTACCCACGCCCCGCACATCCGCACCGCGTGGATCGCCCGCCCCGAGCACCAGCACACCGTCCCGCCCGGCCCGCGCCGCCTGCGCCCCGGCACGGCCGCCTACTGGACGGCGCTCGCCCGCTCCAAGTACCTGGTCACCGACGACTCCCTGGACCGGGGCCTGCGCAAGCGGCACCAGCAGATCCTCGTCCGGACCGGGCAGGGCACACCCCTGGGGCACATGGGTCTGGACCTCCAGGAGCGCCCGGCGGCGGCCCGCGGCACCGACTTCGCCCAGCTGCTGCGCGGCGTCGACCAGTGGGACTTCGTCGTGTCCGGCAACCGGCACTCGACGCTGACCTGCGAGCGGGTCCTCCCGGGCCGGTACCGCACGCTGGAGTACGGGTCGCCGCGCAACGACGTCTTCCAGCGGGCGACCTCGGCGGACGTGACGAGGCTGCGCGAGGCGCTGGGGATCCCCGAGGGCGCGGTCGCGATCCTGTACGCGCCGGCCCACCGCGACCATCTGCGCACCCAGCGCCCGCTGCTGGACCTGGAGCGGATCGTGCGCCGCCTCGGCCCGCGCTTCGTGATCCTGGCCCGCACCCACGGCGACCACCGCCCGGAGGGCGCGCGGATCATCGACGTCCGCGACCACCCGAGCGTGCAGTCCCTGTGCCTCGCCTCGGACGTCCTCCTCACCGACTACGCGTCCGTCATGTTCGACTACGCCAACCTGGACCGCCCGATCGTCGTGCACACCGGCGACTGGGAGGCGTACCGAGCCTCCCGCGGGACGTACTTCGACCTGCGCGTCTTCCCGCCGGGCGCGGTGGCGCGCAGCGAGGACGAGCTGATCGACATCTTCGTGAGCGGCCACTGGCGCGGCTCCCGCTCGGCCCAGCTGCGGGCGGCGTTCCGGGAGCGGTTCTGCCCCTACGACGACGGACGCGCCGCCGAGCGGGTCGTACGGCATGTGGTGCGGGGCGAGGAGGAGGGGCTGCCGGCGTGCGTGCCGCTCGCCGAGCGCCACCCGGTGCCCTCGGCCTGCGACCGCTCCCCGCTGGCCACCGTGCCGCAACCTTCCGGTTGCCTCCCCGTCACCGAGAGGCACTGAACCCGTTGATCCCTCCGGGAGTTCCCATGCCCCTCGGCTCGACGCGGCCCACCCCGAGCCGGCCGTCCACCTGGCGTCCGGCGGGGCGGCCCGGCCGCGTCCGCAAGACGACAGAAAGAGCAGAATGCCCCGCTTCAGCATCATCGTCCCGTCCCATGGGGTGGCCGCCCGGCTGTCCCAGGCGCTGGACTCGGTTCTCGGCCAGTCCTTCGCCGATCTCCAGCTGATCCCGGTCTGCGACGCCCCCGACTCCCCGGCCGCCGCGGTGGCCGCCGGTCACGCGGCGCGGGACTGCCGGGTGACGCCGGTCAACTCGCCGCCGTCCGCCGGTCTGAGCGGGGCGCGCAACGCGGGGATGCGGGCGGCGACCGGCACGTACGTGCTGTTCCTCGACGGCGACGACCTGCTGCTGCCGGGTGCGCTGGCGGCGCTGGACGCCCGGCTGACCGAGACCGCCGGTGTGGACGTGCTCTACGCCGAGCACGAGCGCGCCCCCTGGTGGGAGGGCGAGCCGACCAACCCCGCCGCGCCGCTGTTCGCGCGGGCCCCGAAGGGCGCCTTCGCCCCGGCCGACCTGCCGGAGCTGACCGGCGTCCAGCTGCCGGCGTGGAGCGCGGTCTACCGGCGCGCCTTCCTCGGAGAGCACGAACTCGCCTTCCCCGACAGCCACTTCACCGACCTCGGCTGGGGCGGACTGACCACCGTCGCGGCCCGCCGGATCGCGGTGCTGCGCCGGGTCGTCGTACGGCACCGGCTGCGCCGGCAGGGCAGCCGGCTCAATCTGCCGGGGCCGCACCAGCACGCCGTGCTCGACCAGGTGGACCTGGTGCTGACCCGGGGCGCCGAGCAGGATCTTCCCGCGGACCGCATGCGGGCGCTCTTCGAGCAGCTGTTCACCTACGTGCTGAGGACCGCGTCCCGGCCGGAGCGGCTGCCGTCCGGGCACCGGGCGTTCTTCCGCCGCGCGGCCCGCCTCTACCGCCGCCACCGGCCGGCCGGCTTCCAGGCGCCCGGCGGCAGCCTGGGGGTGCAGCACCGGCTGCTGGCGGCCGGGGCGTACGGCGCCTTCCAGGCACTGCGCGGCGCGAACCGGATGGCTTCCGGGGCGGCCGAGCGGCTGCCGCGCCCGCGCATGGTGCGCACCCGGCTGCGCTACCTGCGCGACCTTCGCCGCCCGCTCGACCCCGACCTGGCGGTGTACTGCGCCTACTGGGGCCGGGGCTACGCCTGCAACCCGGCCGCGATCCACGCCAAGGCCCGCGAACTCGCCCCGCACATCCGCTCGGTGTTCCTGGTCGAGGCCGACCAGGCGCACGCCATGCCGAAGGGCGTGGACTTCGCGGTGATCGGCTCCCGCCGCTACTGGGAGGTGCTGGCCCGCGCCACCTACCTCGTCAACAACGCCAACTTCGCCGAGGGAATCGTGAAGCGGCCCGGCAGCGTGCATCTGCAGACCCAGCACGGCACCCCGCTGAAGACGATGGGCGTGGACCAGTCGACGTATCCGGTGGTGGCCGCCCAGTCCGGCAGCTTCACCCGGCTGCTCGGCCGGGTCGACCGCTGGGACTTCAACCTCTCCTCCAACCGCCACTCCACCCAGATGTGGGAGCGCGCCTTCCCCGGCTCCTGGGAGGCGCTGGAGTACGGCTATCCGCGCAACGACGTCTACTACACGGCGACCGCCGAGGACGTGGCGCGGATCCGGCGGGAGCTGGGCGTCCCGGAGGGCAGGACGGCCGTGCTGTACGCGCCGACGCACCGCGACCACCACACCGGCTTCGAGCCCGGCCTGGACCTGGAGGCGTTCTGCGAGGCGGCCGGCGAGGACGTCGTCGTACTGCTGCGCGCCCACTACTTCTACGACCAAGGATCCGCGAGGAGTTCCGGCCGGATCATCGACGTCACCGCGCACCGTTCCTCCGAGGACGTGTGCCTGGCCGCGGACGCGCTGGTCACCGACTACTCGTCGATCATGTTCGACTACGCCAACCTGGACCGGCCGATCGTCGTGTACGCCGACGACTGGGACGTCTACCGGGAGACCCGGGGGGTCTACTTCGACCTGCTGGCCGAGCCGCCCGGCGCGGTCGCCCGCACCCCCGAGGAGCTGGCCGCCGTCTTCCGTGACGGCTCCTACGCCGGCGGGGAGGCCACGGCCCTGCGGGCCGCGTTCCGGGAGCGGTTCTGCGAGTTCGACGACGGGCAGGCCGCCGAGCGCGTCGTACGGCGGGTGCTGCTCGGCGAGCCGCCGGAGGCGGTGCCGCCGGTGATCCCGCTCGCGGAGCGCGTCCCCGCCCCCGCCGCCGCGACCCTCGTGAGGAGCTGACCCGCCGTGCCCCGCTTCAGTCTGATCGTGCCCTGCTTCAAGGTGCAGGGCTTTCTGCGCGAGTGCCTCGACTCGGTGCTGCTGCAGTCCTTCAGCGACCTCGAGCTGATCGCCGTGGACGACCGCTCGCCGGACGGCTGCGGCGCGATCCTCGACGAGTACGCCGCGCGCGACCCCCGGGTGCGGGTGCTGCACCTGCCGGAGAACGTGGGCCTCGGCAGGGCCCGCAACGCCGGGATGCCGCACGCCACCGGGGACTACCTGTTCTTCCTGGACAGCGACGACACGCTCACCCCGGGCGCGCTGCGGGCGATCGCAGACCGGCTGGCCGAGGCCGAGGACCCGGACGTGCTGGTCTTCGACTACGCGCGCACCTACTGGTGGGGCGGCACCCGGCGCAACGCCCTGGCCGAGGTGCTCGCCGAGGCCGGCGCGGGCACGTTCACCGTCGACGCGTTCCCGCGCGTCCTGGACCTGCTGATGGTGGTGTGGAACAAGGTCTACCGGCGGGAGTTCGTGGCGTCGGAGGGCTTCGAGTTCCCGCCGGGCTACTACGAGGACACCCCCTGGACCTTCCCGGCCCTGCTCAGCGCCCGCCGGATCGCCGCGCTGGACCGGATCTGCGTCAACTACCGGCAGCGCCGGCAGGGCAACATCCTGTCCACCACCAGCCGTAAGCACTTCGACATCCACGACCAGTACGAGCGGGTCTTCGCGTTCGTCGAGCAGCGGCCGGAGCTGGCGCACTGGCGGCCCTATCTGCACCGCAAGATGGGCGAGCACTGCCTGGACATCCTGGCCAAGCCGGACCGGCTGCCGCCCACCGACAGGGCCGAGTTCTTCCGGCGTACGGCGACGATGTTCCGCGCGCACCGGCCCGAGGGCACCCCGGCCGACGGCGAGGCCGGCCTGCTGGAGGGTTCCTGGACGGCCTACCGGATCAGGCGGCAGGCGACGCGGGCCGGACGGGAGGCGGCACGGCAGGCGGGGGTCGTCCGCGAGGCGGCCGCCGCGCGGGTTCGCTCCGGCTGGGCGGCCCTGCACGCGCACCGCCCGCTGGACCCGGAACTGGTCGTCTACTCGGCGTCCTCGCACCGCGGCATGTTCGGCGACCCGGCCGCCATCCACGCCAAGGCCCGGGAGATCGCCCCGCGGCTGCGCGGGGTGTGGGTGGTGAGGGACGCGGAGACCGCGGCCCGACTGCCCCCGGACGTGGAGCACGTGATCGTCGGCTCCCGCCGCTACCTGGAGGTCACCGCCCGTGCGACGTTCTTCGTCAACGACGTCAACTGGCCGGGCGCGCTGGTCAAACGGCCCGGCAGCGTGCACATCCAGACCCACCAGGGCACCCCGCTGAAGTACGTGGGCGTCGACCTGCTGGACAAGCCGGGTGCGCGGCTCGGCTTCGACGTGCCGCAGATGCTGCGCCGGGCGGACCGCTGGGACTACAGCCTGGTGGCCAACCGCCACTCGGAGCTGGTGTGGGAGCGGGCCTTCCCCTGCCACTTCACCTCACTGCGCACCGGCAGCCCGCGCAACGACGTGCTGGTGAACGGCGGTCCGAGCGACTTCCGCGAGCGGCACGGCATCCCGACGGACCACACGGTCGTGCTGTACGCGCCGACCCGCCGCGACTACCGCCGCAGCGGGCACGTGGACCGGATCGACCTCGCCCGGTTCGCGGCCGACCTGGGCGAGGGACACACCCTCGTGGTCCGGCTGCACCCGTCGCTGGCGCAGGGTCCCGCACGTGGCATGGGTCTGGCCGAGCTCGCCCGGCGCGGCATCGTGGTCGACGCGACCGACGAGCCGCGCCTGGCGGACGTGTTGCTCGCGGCGGACGCGCTGGTCACCGACTACTCGTCGGTCATGTTCGACTACGCCGACCTGGACCGGCCGATCGTCGTGCACGCCGACGACCGGCCGGCGTTCACCGCGAGCCGGGGCGCCTATCTCGACATCACGGCCGAGCCGCCGGGCCATGTCACGCGCTCCTACCGGGAGCTGACCCGGCTCTTCGCCTCGGGGTCCTGGCGGGACGAGGAGTCGGCGCGGCTGCGCGCGGGTTTCCGGGCCCGGTTCTGCGAGTTCGACGACGGCCGGGCCGCCGAGCGGGTGGTCCGGACGCTGCTGCTGGGCGAGCCGATGACCGGCCCGGGCGCGGTCCGGATCCCCGGCCAGGCGGTCGGCCGGGACACGCTGACGTCGGCGTAGGGCGCACACGCACGAGGGTGCCGGGCCAGGACGGCCACCGGCACCCTCGGGACGTGTCGGCTACTCGACGACGAGGTCGACCTCGATGTTGCCGCGGGTGGCGTTGGAGTAGGGGCAGACCTGGTGGGCGGTCTCGACGAGCTTGCGGCCGGTCTCCTGGTCCACGGTGTCGGGCAGCTCGACGCGCAGCGTCACCTTCAGGCCGAAGCCCTCGCCCTGCTTGCCGATGCCGACCTCGGCGGTCACCGCCGCGTCGGTGACGTCGACCTTCGCCTGCCGGCCGACGAGGCCGAGGGCGCTGCCGAAGCAGGCGGCGTAACCGGCGGCGAAGAGCTGCTCGGGGTTGGTGCCCTCGCCGTTGCCGCCCAGCTCCACGGGCGGGGCCAGCTTGAGGTCGATCTTGCCGTCGGAGGAGATGGCACGGCCGTCACGGCCGTGGGTGGCGGTGGCGACGGCGGTGTAGAGCGCGTCCATGGTGACCCGTCCTTCTGGATGTTCTCGATGCGTTGTCCGTTGCGAGTACGAGTAGAGCACACAATTAAATTGCGCACAACTAAATGGGCCGCAAGAGCTACCCTGGACCCATGACCGCCACGCCCGCCCCCGTCCCCGACGCCGACTGGCTCCGCCTGGACCGCCAGATCTGCTTCTCCCTGCACGCCGCGTCCCGCGCCTTCAACGGCGTCTACCGCGTGGTCCTCAAGGACCTCGGGCTCACCTACCCCCAGTACCTGGTGATGCTGGTGCTGTGGGAACAGGGCGATGTGCCCGTCAAGAAGCTCGGCGAACAGCTGCGGCTGGACTCCGGCACGCTGTCCCCGCTGGTCAAGCGGCTGGAGGCGGTCGGCCTGGTGCGCCGGGAGCGCAGCACGCAGGACGAGCGCTCAGTGTGGGTGCGGCTCACCGAGGAGGGCACGGCGCTGCGCGAGCGGGCCCTGGAGGTGCCGCGCCGCATCGCCCGCGCGACCGGCTTCGACGTGGCGGAGATCGCCGAGCTGGGCGAACGCCTCGACCGGCTCACGACCGCGCTGGACGCGGCTGCCCTGACGGCGGCGTCCGAGGCCGGCCAGCCGCCGCTGCCATCCTGCGCACGTACAGCCGCACGACCATCCCGCCGCGCCGCACCTCCTCCCGCCCGGTGAACTCCCGCCGCAGCACGGCGAGTTTGGCCCGCTCGGCGGCACTGCGGGGGCTCCAGCGCCCGGCGAACAGATCCTGGTCGGCCACGACCCACACCCGCTCCAGCCGCGCGATCCTCCGCCGCACCTCACCGGCCCCGGCCTCCCGCCCGTACAGGGTCCCCGAGGCGGCGGCCCCCTCCGCGAGCGCCACGTCCCGCGTCCCCCGGAACGCCCCCGGATAGGCGAGGGCCACGTTCCGCACGCTCGCCGGCAGGAACAGCACGGCATCCCCGGGCGCCACCTCCCGCCTGACGACCCGTGACGCAGCCCCGAGATCGTCGGGCCGGGTGCCGGGGTCGCGGTCCGCGCGCAGCAGGGGGAACTGGTGCAGGAAGGCGAGGGCGACGGCGAGAACACCGGCGAGCGCGACGAGACGGGGCCGCAGCGCGGTCCGGATGCCGGGCCGACGGTCCCCGCGTGGGTCGTCACTGCGCGGAGTGGGACCGCCGGGCCGCCGCGGACGCCCCACCGCCCCCGCCACCCGCTCGGCCCCCGCCGCCACCAGTAACGGCGCCCCGCTCAACGCGTAGAGCACATACCGTTCCACGAACAGCGGCGAGATCTGGGACGCCGCCATCAGCACCACCGGCGGCACCACCGTCAACGGCAACGCCACCCCCGCGAGAGTGATGTCCCCCCGCCGCCCGAAGAGCCGCGCCACCCCCACCGAAGCAAGCACCAGACAGACGGCGTACACCCCGTACGAAGGACCGAGGAACCCCCGCAGCAGCTCTTCCGCCGTCCACGCCGTGGGTCTTCGCAGCCACGCCACCTGCGCCGCCTGCCCCCGTGACACCAGCACCATCGGCACCAGCGACAACACGACCCCCGCCGCCGCACAGCCCCACCCCCGCCAGGCCCGCGCGCCCGCCCGGGCCAGCACGAGCGACACCGCGTGGGCGCACAGCAGCAGCACCGCGAACTCGTGCAGCCAGCAGGTGAGGCCGAGGACGGCCCCGTACGCCGCCCAGGAACCGGGGGAACCGCTCTGCACGGCCCGTACGAACAGCAGGGTCGCCGCCGTGGCCCCGGCCGCCACCAGGGCGTAACTGCGGCCCTCCTGCGCATAGTGCCCGGCCATCGGCGCGACGGCGTACAGCAGCCCCGCCCACAACCCGACGCGGGGCCCGGCCAGCCGCGTGCCGAGCGCCGCCACCAGCCCGGCCGTCGCCGCCGCCGCGCACGCCGACGGCAGCCGCAGCGCGACCTCGCCGGGGTGGACGGCGAGGACGGCGTGCGCGAGCAGGTAGTACAGGCCGTGCACGGCGTCCACGCCGTGCAGCAGCAGCCAGATCTGCGGCACCGTACGCCGCCCGACCTGGAAACTGACGGCCTCGTCGCGCCACATCCCGCCACGGTCGAGCCCCCAGAGCCCGACCGCGAGCATCACCAGGACGGGCACCCCCACGGCGACCCGGCGGCGGATCCGGGCCCGCCGGCCCGTCGGCACGTGCGGCGCCCCGCCGGCCGGTACGACGACTGTCGCGCCGGCCGCCCGACGCGACCGCGGCCTCACAGGAAGCCCCACGTTCACCACCGCCCGACCTTTTGCGATTAGCCAATCTTTTTACGGTCATGACGGCGTATCGGCAGAGACATACCATTCGCGACGCTTAGGCTCCCATGCGATGAACCGTCTCCGTGTCAACTGCGGCCCGGTCCTCGGCGTCACCGTCCTCTGGCTGAGCACCCGTGCCCTGATGCTGTGGCTGCTCGCCCACGACAGCGTCCCCGTGCTGGGCGGCGGGTCGGTGGCCCGCGAGGTGTGGCGGCTGTACTTCCAGTGGTACGGCGTCCTCGCGCACGGTTCCTTCCCGACGCACGACACGCTCTGGCAGTACCCGCCGGGCGCGGGCGCGGTGCTGCTGGCGCCCGGCCTGCTGCCGGGGCTGACGTACTTCCAGGCCTTCGTGGTGCTCACGCTGGCCGTGGACGCGCTGGTCACGGTGGCGCTGGTCCGCGCGGGCGGGCTTCCCGGGCGCAGCCTGCGCGGCGCGGGCCTGTGGACGGGCGGTCTGCCGCTGCTGCTGCACCTCCCGCTGGCCCGGTACGACGTCCAGGTCACCGCCCTGGCCGTGCTCTCCCTGCTGACGCTGGGCCGCTCGCCCCGCGCGAGCGGCGTGTTCGGGGCGCTGGGCGCGCTGGTGAAGGTGTGGCCGGCGCTGGTGCTGCTGGGCACGCCGCGGGGGCGGGCCACGCGCGGGGCGTGGGGGTGGGCAGCGGCCGCCGGAGCCGCCTCGTTCGGTGTCCTCGCCGTGAGGTTCGAGCATCCGCTGTCGTTTCTGCGGGAGCAGGGCGGGCGGGGCGTGCAGATCGAGTCGCTCGGCGGTACGGCGCTCAACCTGGCGCGGCACGCCGGCTGGTCGGGCCGGGCGCGCTACCAGTACGGCGCCGTCGAGCTGGCCGGACCCCATGTGGACGCCGTCGCCACCGCCTCGCTGGGACTGACGGCCGTCGCCTTCGCGCTGCTCGTGCTGTGGCGGGTGCGGGCGCGGCACTGGAGCGAGGCCACACCGTTCGACGCGGCGCTGTGTGCGGTGCTGCTGTTCACGGTCACGAGCCGGGTGATCAGCCCGCAGTACATGATCTGGCTGGTCGGTCTCGCCGCGGTGTGCCTGACCTCACGGCACACCAGCCAGCGGCCCGTCGCGACGCTGATCCTGGCGGCGACGACGCTGAGCACGGTGGTGTTCCCGATGCACTACCGGGAGGTGGTCGACGGCACCTGGACCGGCTGTCTGCTGATGCTGGCCCGCAACGGACTCCTGGCGGGCGCGGCCGTGCTGTCCTTCGTCCGGCTGTGGCGATCGACACGGCCGGATGAAAAGACCGTGCAAACAACGGAACCCCGCCCCGATTCCGACCGTCTTCCGGACCGAACGTTAAGTCTCTCTTAACGCCGTATTACCGAACAAACCTACGCTCCCGGCCCGTGGACCCGATGCGATCAGACACGCCAGACACTCCCGACACAGCCGCCACTGCCGATGCGCCGCACGCGGCACAGGTCGGTGTCGTCGTCATCGGCTACAACGACCGCGCCCATGTGGGCGACGCCGTGCGTTCGGCGCTCGCCCAGGGCCCGGCGGTCGCCGAGGTCGTCGCCGTGGACGACTGCTCCACCGACGGCAGCGCCGAGCTGCTCGACCGGCTGGCCGCCGGCGAACCTCGGCTGCGGGTGGTGCGCAGGGACACGAACAGCGGCGGCTGCGGCAGCCCGCGCAATGCCGGGATCGACGCGGTGACGACCCCGTACGTGATGTTCCTCGACAGCGACGACGTGCTGCCGCCGGGTGCGGTGGACGCGCTGCTGGCGGCGGCCACGGGGGCGCACGCCGAGGTCGCGGGCGGACTGTGCGTACGCCGGGAACTGCCCTCGGGGCGCGAGCAGCCCTGGCAGGCGCCCCTCTACACGGCGCACACCGTCCTCGCGCGCCCCTCCCAGCACCCGCGCCTGGTCCACGACACGCTGTGCGTCAACAAGCTGTACCGCACCGACTTCCTGCGCGAGCACGGCATCCGCTTCCCCGAGGGCCGCTTCCTCTACGAGGACATCGTCTTCACCGCGCGCGTGCTGGCCGCCGGCCCGCGCATCGCGCTCGTACCGGACCGGGTGTACGTGTGGCACGTGCGTCGCGGCGCCGAGCAGTTGTCGCTCTCGCTGGACCGGGAGCACATCGACAACTGGAAGGCGCGCACCGAGGCGTGCGCGCTGGCGTACGACCTCCTTCTGGGTGCCGGGCAGAAGGAGCTGGCGCGGGCGGCTCGGGCCAAGTTCCTCGACCACGAGGTGCGGATGTACACACGTGAGCTGGGGTTGCGCGACGCGCACTACCAGCGCGCGTGGTGGACACACACCCGGGAGTACCTCGCGCGCTACGACGCCGCCGACTGGGAGCTGAACCCGAGCGCTCCGGGCCGGCTGCTGGCACGGGTGGTCCTGGAGTCGCCCGAGCCCCGCGACCTGCCCCGGCTGCGTGAGCTGGCCGCCCGCCCGGCACGCCTGCTGCCGCCCTACGCCCGCACCCCCGACGGCGTCCCCGTCTGGGCCGCCGACCTCCCCCAGGTCACCCTCACGCCCTTTCTGACCCGCCCCGCCGGTCTCCTCCCGCTCACGTTCGACGCGGAACTGCGGCCACGCGCGCGTGCCTCGCGGCTGCACCTGCGGCTGCACGAGCTGTACGGAAGGGTGGCCGAGGCGGGCCCGCGCGAGGTGGACGTGGAGTGGCAGTCCCGGGACGACGACCGGACGCGGGGGCGCACGACGGTCCCGCTCACGCCCTCCGGCCCTGAGAGCTGGTCGGCCGAGCTGCCCGTCGACCTGGCCGCGCTCGGCGCGGGTACCTGGGATCTGCGGCTGACCGTGCGGTTCGCGGACGGCGCGCAGCGGGACGTCACGGCGCACGCCGTGGCGGGCGCCGGCCGACTGCGCCGGCGTGCCGTTCCGAGCGCCCGGCACGGCGTGCTCCTGGTACAGCCGTACGCCACGCACTCCGGCGCGCTGGCCGTACGCCTGGCGACCGGTGTGCACGGGATGGTGCAGGTGGCGCGCGGCCGGCTCCGCCGCCTGCTTCACTGAGACGCCCGCTGATTCACCGGGTTCACCCGGGGGCGCCCGCCGATCCGGCGCGCCCCCTGCTTGACTGGAGAGACGCCCGCTGCTCCGCCGAGCGGCTGAACGGGCCAACTGACGAGGAGACGGCCGCAATGACCTGGCTGATCACCGGCGGTGCCGGATACATCGGGGCACATGTCGTACGGGCGATGACCGAGGCGGGCGAGCGCACCGTCGTCTACGACGACCTGTCCACCGGCGTCGCCGAGCGCGTACCCGCGGAGGTCCCCCTGGTGCGGGGCTCCGTCCTGGACGCCGAGCTTGTGGCCCGCACGCTCGCCGAGCACGAGATCAGCGGCGTCGTGCACCTGGCGGCGAAGAAGCAGGTGGGCGAGTCGGTGGAGCGCCCGCTGCACTACTACCGGGAGAACGTGGAGGGCCTGCGCACCCTCCTGGACGCGGTGACGAAGGCGGAGGTCCCGTCCTTCGTCTTCTCCTCCTCGGCGGCGGTCTACGGCATGCCGGACGTCGACGTGGTGACGGAGGAGACCCCGTGCCTGCCCATGTCCCCCTACGGCGAGACGAAGCTGGCCGGCGAGTGGCTGGTCCGCGCGACCGGCAGGGCGACCGGCCTCTCCACGGCCTCCCTCCGCTACTTCAACGTGGCGGGCGCGGCCGGTCCCGAACTCGCCGACACCGGCGTGTTCAACCTGATCCCCATGGTCTTCGAGAAGCTCACCGAGGGCGCGCCGCCGCGCATCTTCGGCGACGACTACCCGACGCCCGACGGCACCTGCGTCCGCGACTACATCCACGTGGTCGATCTGGCCGAGGCGCATGTCACCGTCGCCCGCGCCCTGGCCTCCTCCCCCGGCACCGACCTGACCCTCAACATCGGCCGCGGCGAGGGCTCCTCCGTCCGCGAGATGATCGACCGCATCAACGCGGTCACCGGGTACGACCGCCCGCCGACCGTCACCCCGCGCCGCCCCGGCGATCCCGCGCGCGTCGTCGCCTCGGCCACCCGCATCGCCACCGAACTGGGCTGGCAGGCCAAGTACGACGTCCAGGACATGATCACCTCGGCCTGGGAGGGCTGGGTGCACCACCACCCGGAGGCGGCGCGGTCGTAGTCCGGGCGGCTCCCGGAGTTTCTCGGACGCGCGGTCGGCGCCGTGCTCGGCTCCGCCGTCGACGACGCCCTCGGAGCGCCCTTCGAGTTCGGCCCCGAGGGCGCCCTCTCCGCCCGTTTCCCCCACCCCGGACAGGGCGGCCAGATGTGCGGCGGCGGGGGCTCGGAGCCGGGCGCGGCGACGGACGACACCCGGATGGCGGTCCTGACCGCCGACTCCCCGCTGGACCACGGCGGCCTTGACCTGCCGGACGTCCTCGGGCGCTTTCAGCGGTGGGCGGCAGCCGACCCGAAGGACATCGGCCTCCCGACGGAGGCGGTCCTGACCAGCGGCGGTTCCTGGGACACGGCCGCCGCTCGGCACTTCCGGTCAGCGGACGGCCGGCGGGCAGCGGCGCGCCGATGCGGGCGGCACCTGCCGCGGAGTACTCCGCGGCAGGTGCCGCGAGCCCACCATGAACGCGGCCCGCCGCCTCTCCGCGCTCACCCACGGCGACCGCGCGGCGTGGGAGGGCACGGCCGCGCTGCACGAGCTGATCCGCGTGGCCCTGACCGGAGACGACCCGCTCTCCGCCGTACCCGCGCCCCTGAACGCCCTCCACCCCGGCCACCGGCAGCGCTACCAGGCGGTCCTCTCCCCGGACCGGCATACCGACCACGTCGGACGGGGGAAGCGGTCCGCGCGGCCGTCGACCTCGGCGGCGACACGGACACGGTCGCGGCGGTCACGGCGTGCCGGCGGGAGCGGTGTACTGCGGTGTACGGAGTCGGCCCGATACCGGCACACCGGACCGGGCCCCCGCACATGCCGCTGCCGGGGTTCGACGGCCGGGTCCCGCGCGCGCAGGGCTTGGTGGAAGTGACCGCACAGCTGGTCGAACCCTCCGACGGCCGACCGGGGAACCGGGCGCCCTCACAACGCCTTGAGCGCCCCCGCCGTGGCCCGGGCCAGCTGCTCCAGGTAGCCCTTCGGCGGTTTCGGGGAACGGATCACCACCGCGCGCCAGTACAGCGGGCCGGAGATCAGGTCGAGCGTGAGGTCGGGATCCAGCCCGGCCCGCACCTCTCCCCGTTCCTCCGCCGCCGCCACGATCTTGCTGGCCACTCCCTCCTGCCCGTCCCGCAGGGCCTTCTGGAAGGCGTCGGCGATGTCGGGATTGCGGGCCGCCTCCGCCTGGAGGTCGGGGATGATCTGCGAGGCCACCGGATGGCGCAGGGCGCGGGACGTGACCTCGTACAGCAGGCGCAGGTCCCCCTCCAGGGAGCCCGTGTCGGGGACCGGGAGGCCCAGGACCGCCATCGCCGAGACCACGTCCAGCACCAGGTGCAGTTTGGAACGCCAGCGCCGGTACACCGCCGTCTTGCCGACGCCCGCCCGCCGCGCGATGCCCTCGATGGACATCCGGGCATAGCCCACCGCCGCGAGTTCCTCGAAGACGGCCGCCCGGATGGCCTCGGTCACGTCCTCCCGGAGTACGGCGGCCCCGGCGGGGGTCCGGCGCGGACGCGTCGGCGGGTCGTCGGCGTTCGTGGTCATGACCCACAGCATAGGCCGTTACGACGAAACGGTTGCGTTCCGACGTCGATTGGTTCTACGCTCGCGTTGCGACGATACGGTCCCGTTCCGACGTAAGAGAACGTGAAGAGAAGCGTAAGGAAACGAACGCGATGTCGGACGACGGGCCACCGACGCGCCCCGGCTGCCGGCCGGGCCGCGCCACCCCCTCCCCCCGAGCGAAAGCAGCGGATGTGAGCCAGGTCCTCGACACACCGCCCCCCACCCAGGCCCCGGCCGACGACGACCTCGCGGCACTGGCCGCGCGGTACGGCCTGTCGGTCAGCGGCGCCCGGCCCTCCCTGCCGGAGTACGTCCGCCAGCTGTGGGCCCGGCGCCACTTCATCAGCGCCTTCGCCACCGCCAAGCTCACCGCGCAGTACAGCGAGGCGAAGCTCGGTCAGATCTGGCAGGTCATGACCCCGCTGCTGAACGCCGCGGTCTACTACTTCATCTTCGGTGTGCTGCTGGGCACCAGCAAGGGCGTGCCGGACTACATCCCCTTCCTGGTCACGGGCGTGTTCATCTGGACGTTCACGCAGAGTTCGATCATGGCGGGCACCCGCGCGATCTCGGGCAACCTCGGCCTGGTGCGCGCCCTGCACTTCCCGCGCGCCGCCCTGCCGATCTCCTTCTGCCTCCAGCAGCTGCAGCAGCTGCTGTTCTCGATGACCGCGCTGGTCGTGATCATCCTGTCCTTCGGCATCCCCGTCACCCCGCGCTGGCTGCTCGCGATCCCCGCGCTGATCCTGCAGTCCATCTTCAACGCGGGCGTGTCGATGATCATGGCCCGGTGGGGTGCCAAGACCCCGGACATCGCCCAGCTGATGCCGTTCGTGCTGCGCACCTGGATGTACGTGTCCGGCGTGATGTGGAGCATCAGCAAGCTCACCAAGAAGGACCACCTGCCGCACATCGTCACGGTGCTGCTGGAGACCAACCCGGCCGCGGTCTACATCGACCTCATGCGGTACGCCCTGATCCACAGTTTCCACGGCAAGCAGCTCCCCCCGCACGTCTGGGCGGCGGCAACGGGCTGGGCCCTGATCGTCGGCATCGGCGGCTTCATCTACTTCTGGAAGGCTGAGGAGACCTACGGCCGTGGCTGAGCAGACCCCCATCGACAACACCCCCGCCGGCACCACCCGCAGCAGCGAGGTCCCCACCGTCGTCTGCGACGACGTGGACATCGTCTACCGGGTGAACGGCACCGGCGCCGGCCGCGGCTCCGCCACCGTCGCCCTCAACCGCATCCTGCGCCGCAAGCAGTCCGAGAAGGCGGCGGGTGTGCGCCGGGTGCACGCGGTGAAGAAGGTCTCGTTCGTCGCCTACAAGGGCGAGGCTATCGGCCTCATCGGGACGAACGGCTCCGGCAAGTCGACCCTGCTGAAGGCGGTCGCCGGACTGCTTCCCGTGGAGAACGGCAACATCTACACCAACGGCCAGCCCTCCCTGCTGGGCGTCAACGCGGCCCTGATGAACGACCTCACGGGTGAGCGCAACGTCTACCTCGGCGGCCTGGCCATGGGCATGTCCCGCGAGCAGGTCAGGGAGCGCTACCAGGACATCGTCGACTTCTCCGGGATCAACGAGAAGGGCGACTTCATCACCCTGCCGATGCGCACCTACTCCTCCGGCATGGCCGCCCGGCTCCGCTTCTCCATCGCCGCCGCCAAGGACCACGACGTCCTGCTGATCGACGAGGCCCTGGCCACCGGCGACCGCAAGTTCCAGATGCGCTCGGAGGAACGGATCCGCGAACTGCGCGAGAAGGCGGGCACGGTCTTCCTGGTCAGCCACAACAACAAGTCGATCCGCGACACCTGCGAGCGGGTCCTGTGGCTGGAGCGCGGCGAGCTGCGCATGGACGGGCCGACCGAGGACGTCCTGAGGGAGTACGAGGCCTTCACCGGCGACAAGAACGACAAGACGGCCAAGAAGCCGGCCCCCAAGAAGGCGGCCTGACCCGCGTCCAGAGTAAGAAGGCGACATAAAAGTTACCGGGAGGGAAACCGCAGGCCGCGGAACTCCCTCTTCCTCTGTGAGCCCTCTCTTACTCCGAACGCGGTTATCCCTTTCATCCACTTAGTGACAGTATGTTATGAAGAGGGATCCCACCCACGAGCCGAAGGAGTCCACTGCGATGCCCCAACTCAGCGTCATCGTCTACGGACCGAACGCACAGGGGCATCTGACAGAGTTGCTGGACTCCCTGGAAGCCCGCCCCCTCGCCGATGCCGAGGTGATCGTCGCCGCGGTCGGCGACTGGGCGCGGGAGACCGCCGAGGGCCACGCCCCGGAGACGGTCGTCGTACCGCTGCCCGAGAGCACCGGTGACGCGGCGGCCCGGGCCGCCGGCGCCGCCCGCGCGACCGGCCGCTGGCTGCACTTCGTCCACGCCAAGGACAGCCTGCCGGCCGGCGCTCCCCGGCTGATCGCGGAACGGACCACCGAACTGGACGCCACCGACGGCACCGCGGCGGACGTCCTCGTCTTCGACCACGTCACCACCACCTGGCAGACCGCCGCCGGCCCCTCCCGAGACGGTCGCCTCCTCGCCGCCGTAGGCCGCGAGAGCCTGCCCCTGGACGAGGCCGCCGACCTGCTGCGACTCACCCCGCTGCTCGGCAACCGCGCCCTGCGCGCCGACTTCTGGCGGGCGCACGAGGAGCGGCTCACCACCGACGACGAACCCCACGCCGCCCACGCCGCCCTGCTGCACGCCGGCCGTGTCGCCTGCCTGAACCAGGTGGCGTACGAGAACCGTGAACTGCGCCCGGAGAGCCTGCCGCCGCTCGCCCCCGAGGACCGGTTCGCGCTGATCGACCGCTACGAGTCGCTGCTCGCGCTCGCCAAGGACCGCCGCGCCGCCCGCGCGGTGCTGTACGACCTGATGATGCGCGACCTCGTGCGCACCTTCGCCGGGGAGAACCTGCCCGACGCGGTGGCCCGCGAGTTCTTCCACCGGGCCTCCCTCGCCGCGGTGCGCTGGCGCCCCGAGCACCACGAGCGCCCGGCGGGCGTGGAGGGCGTACGGCACGCCCTGCTGGAGGAGGGCGCGTACACCAAGTACCGCGCGTTCCAGGCCGCCAACCGCACCCGCCGCGCCGCCAAGAAGGCCGTGCGGACCCGTAAGAAGCAGGTCGGCGCCAAGCTCCGCGACCAGCAGTACCGGCGTGCCCTGACCCACCCGGTCGACCCGAACCTGGCCGTGTTCGCCGCCTACTGGGAGCGCGGAGTGGCCTGCAACCCGGCCGCGATCGCCGCGAAACTCCGCGAACTCGCCCCCCACATCCACCCGGTGTGGGTGGTGTCGAAGAGCAACGAGGCCCTGCTGCCGCCCGGCACCGACCATGTGATCCCCGGCACCCGCCGCTACTGGGAGACCCTGGCCACCGCCAAGTACCTCGTCAACAACGTCAACTTCCCCAACGCGGTGGTCAAGCGCCCCGACGCGATCCACCTGCAGACCCACCACGGCACGCCGCTCAAGCGGATGGGCCTGGACCAGATGGAGCACCCGGCCGCAGCCAAGGGCCTGGACTTCGACGCCCTGCTGGCCCGCATCGACAAGTGGGACTACAGCGTCAGCGCCAACAGCCACTCCACCCGCATGTGGGAGCGCGCCTACCCGGCCCGCTACACCTCGCTGGACCACGGCTACCCGCGCAACGACGTCTTCTACTCGGCCACGGCCGCCGACGTCCGCGCCGCGCGCGAGCGCCTCGGCATCGCGCCCGGCAAGACGGCCGTCCTCTACGCCCCGACCCACCGCGACTACGAGGCCGGCTTCACGCCGCGCCTGGACCTCGCGGCCCTGGCCGACCGCCTCGGCGAGGACACCGTGCTGCTGGTCCGCGCCCACTACTTCTACGGCGGCGCCGCCTCCCCGCTGACCGGCCTGCGCCGCTCCGGCCGGATCATCGACGTCTCCTCCTACGACCCCGTCGAGGAGCTGTGCCTGGCCGCCGACGCGCTGGTCACGGACTACTCGTCGATCATGTTCGACTACGCCAACCTCGACCGCCCGATCGTCGTCTACGCCGACGACTGGGAGACCTACCGGACCACCCGCGGCGTCTACTTCGACCTGATGACCGACCACCCCGGCCAGGTCGCCCGCACCCAGGAGGAGTTGACGGAGATCTTCGCCTCCGGCGCCTGGCGCGACGAGAGCGCGGCGAAGGCCCGGGCCGCCTTCCGGCGCCGGTTCTGCGAGTACGACGACGGCCGCGCCGCCGAACGGGTCGTACGACGGGTGTTCCTGGGCGAACCGGAGGAGTCACTGCCACCGGTGATCCCGCTCGAGGAACGCACCCCCGCCCCGACCCCCGAGGAGGCCTCGGCATGACGACCCCCGACGTGACGGTGACGGTCATCGTCTACAACGACGCCGCCCGCCTTCCCCGGGCGGTCGCCTCGTTGCGCGCGCAGACGCACGCCAACATCGAGATCATCATCAGCGACGACCACTCCACCGACGACACGCCGGCCGTGGCGCGCCGGCTGGAGGCCGAGGACGACCGCGTCCGCTACCTCCGCCTGCCGGAGAACAGCGGCGGCTGCAGCGCCCCGCGCAACCGGGCCATCGACATCGCCCGGGCGCCGTACCTGATGTTCCTCGACAGCGACGACGAACTCCCGCCGCGCGCGGTCGAGTTGCTGCTCGCAGCACACCGCGAGCGGGAGGTGGACTTCACCATGGGCGCGGTGCGCCGGGTGCGGGTGGACAACGGCCGCCGCACCACGTGGATGCCGCACCTGGTCTCCGAGCGCCGCACGGTGGAGGGCATCGAGGCGGACCCGCGGCTGCTCTTCGAGCACCTGTCCACGAGCAAGATGTACGCGCGCTCCTTCCTGGACGGTCACGAACTCCGCTTCCCGGAGGGCATCCACTACGAGGACCAGCTGTTCTCGGCGCAGGCGTACTGCCTGGCGAAGGCGTTCACGATCATCCCGGACCCGGTGTACGTCTGGTACATCGACCCGTTCGCGGCGGCGGCCTCGGCGTCCATCTCCAATCAGCGGCACAAGGTCACCAACGTCCGCGACCGGGTCCATGTCCAGCGTCTGATCGACGACTTCCTGGTGGAGAGCGGGCACGCTGGGCTGCGGGAGGACAAGGACTACAAGTTCCTCAAGCACGACTTCCGGATGTACGCGGGCGACCTGCCCTACCGGGACGAGGAGTGGCTGACCGCCTTCGCGGACATCATGAACCCGTATCTGGAGACGCTGGCCGACGGCGCCTACACCCGGCTGCCGCGCGCGGAGCGAGTGGTGCTGGAGCTGCTGCGGCAGGGCCGTCCGGCCGACGCCCAGCTCGCGGCGCGCGGCCTCGGCCACGGGGTGGCGCCGCGGCAGGTCACGGCGGACGCGTCCGGTGTCCCGTACTGGGGCGACCGCGTGCCTTCCTCCGACCGCGGCCGCCGCGAACTGGACGTGTCCGACCTGGAATTGGACACCCGCCCGTTCCCGAGCGCACAGTTCCGCCACGAGATCACGGAGCTGACCCCGGGACCCGGTGCCTCCCTCACCCTGGCCGTCCGCACCTACGACCCGGGACTCCGCCTCCCGGTCGGACCCCAGCGGGCCGGCCTGATCCTCTCCCCCGGCAGGCGCCGGATGACGGTTCCCTTCCGCCTGGACCCGGTCAGCCCCGGTGTCTTCGAGGGCACGGTCCGCCTGGACCTGACCGAGGCCCCGCTTCCCCTGCAGGGCTTCGCGGGCGTACGCCACCCCGTGGTCCGGCTCCAGCAGCAGGGCCTGTCCCACTCCGGCCTCCTGCTGGCCCCGCTCTCCTTCCCCACCCTCACGGCCCGCATCGAGTACCGCTCCGGCGCGACCCCGCACGAGCTCACCATAGAACCGGAGGGCCGCAACCCCGGCCGCCTGCAGCTCCGCTGGCGTCCCGTGGGCGTGACCGCCCGGGTCATCCGCCCGGTCGTCCGACGAGTGGCCCGACCCAAGATCCGCGAGGCGGCGAAGCTGCTGTCCAGCGTGCTGCGGTAAGGGTCCGTGCCTTAGAGTGCGCCATGGTGGGGACGGGGACGCGGGACCCCACCGGGAGGGGCCTGCCATGGGGACACCGGACAAGGACCGGCTCGGCGTGCTGCCGGCCGGTCCCGAGCAGATGATCGCGGAGGCGCGGAAGGCGTTCTTCGTGATGTTCGGGCTGCTGGCGGTCGTCTGGCTCCTGCAGCTTGCCAACTATGCCGACCACTACGCTCTCTCCCGGGACTACGCAGTGGTGTCCGGCGACGTCGGCGGACTCCCCGACATCCTCGTCGCACCTCTGCTCCACTGGAGCTGGGCGCACATCGAGAGCAACTCGGGGCCCCTGTTCGTCTTCGGTTTCCTCGCCGCCTACCGAGGGGTGGTGCGCTTCCTCGGGCTCACCCTGCTGATCGCGGTGACCAGTGGCGCCGTGGTCTGGCTCTTCGAACGGGGCGATGTGCAGACGGTCGGCGCCAGCGGCCTGATCTTCGGGTACTTCGGTTACGTCGTCGTCCGCGGCCTCTTCGACCGGCATCTGATCGACACGCTGGTCGGAGTCGTCATGGGCGCCTCCTTCGCCTACCTCCTCACCGTCGCCGTACCCGGCACACCGGGGGTGAGCTGGCTCGGCCACCTCGGCGGGCTGGTCGGAGGCCTCCTGGGCGCCTGGCTGTTCCGAGACCGCAGGCCCCGGCCCAACGGCTCCGACGACACCCTCCAGCCCCGCTCCGACCACCCCCGAGCCGATCTGCACAAAGAACTCGGCGACCTGGGCCTGCTCTAGGAGTTCGACGACCGGGCCTGGGCAGGGCCTTTGCCCGACCGGTGAGAGTCACCCCCCCCGGCCCACCGCGGCTCACCCCACCACGCGGTACAGGACCTGGTTCCCAGGACCCGCGGTCACCTTCCGAAGCCCCGGCCCCGCCAAGCTCTCCGGTCCCACGACCCACCGCACCCCGTACTCCCGCAGAATCCCCGCGCGCCCAGCGGCAGAGGTCCCCGCGGCGAAGTACCGCGTCACCGCCGCCTCCCGTCGCGCGGCGTCCGGCAGGAACACGTCCGGATACCCGGGCGCCACGGTGTAGGGCCCGTACGCCGGGATCTGCCGTTCGGGAAACGTCCGAGCCATCACCACGTCCCCGTACTTCACCCAGGGCGTGATCCAGTGGTAACCCACCCACGGCGTCCGGTACTTCGCCGAGACCGCCGAAGGCAGCGCCGCCCTCCCGGTCACATAACCGAGCGTCCCGGCCTGCGTCCACGCCCCGACAGCCAGCGCGGCGCCCAGCACACACGCCCACCCCACCCGCACGGCCCGTCGCCCGGCCGACACGACCTCGAGCGCGGCAGCCAGCTGCGCCGGGATCAGCGCCGCCGGCAGGGCCCGGCCCCAGGAGTAGTGGCCCGTGAGCCCGCCCGCGGCGAACACCAGAGCACCCAGGACGAAGAACAGGGCCAAGGGGTCCCAGCGGTCACGGCGGAAGCGGAGCACCAGCGCCGCCACCCCGAGCAGCACCAACCCGAACCGCGCGGCCAGGTGCTCGTACAGCGGCTTGTGGATGGCCTCCAGGTCCGCGCCCGCGGAGAAGAGCGAGAAGAAGTCGTAGTACGGCCACAGCCCCAGCAGGAGCAGCCCCAGGGCCAGCGCGGCGCCCAGCCGCAGCAGTACCGGGCGGGGCGGTCGCGCCGCGATCACCATCGCCAGGGCGCCCAGCGAGGCCACCACGCCGGTGAACTGGTGGCACAGCAGGATCAGTGCCCACAGCACGCCCAGCCACAGCCACCTGCCCCACGCGGCTTCCGTGCGCACCGCCCGGGTGAGCCAGGCCCAGAAGTGGAAGGTGAGGCCGAGCGCGAAGACGCTGGGGTACGACACCGTCAGCGCCAGCGAGTTCAGGCCCAGGAAGCCGGACCAGTTGAACAGCAGCGGCCCCCAGAGGAAGACCAGGCTGAGCAGGGCCAGCGCGGGGGCCGCGCGGTGCGGGGTGAGGGTGCGGACGTACCGCAGGACGCCGCCGGCCAGCAGAGCCAGTGAGACGAGGGCGGCGATGCGCAGGACCGCGAACACCGACAGGCCGGTCACCTTGGCGAGCAGGCCCAGCACCAGCATCCACGGCGAGTAGTAGGGGCTCGGTGTGTCCGCGTCGACCAGTGGGTTGCCGGGGTGGAACGGGTTGTGGCTCAGGCGCTGGATGGTGGCCGCGTGCATGCCGAGGTCACCCGCCCACGGCAGGCGGACGATCACCAGGAGCAGGAGGACCAGAACGAGTGCGGCGGCCACCTGGGGCAGGGCCCGGCCGGCCCGCGCGGCGCCGGACGGCGGCTGGGTGCGGCTCACCGGTTCGATGTCAGACGGTGCGGTGTGCATCCTGCTGGAACACCCATGTGCGGTAGACGAGGAAACGGAAGGCGGAGGCGAGCACGATCGACAGTGCCTTCGCCACGTTGGATTCCAGCACACTGTGCAGGCCGAGACCGTGGTAACCGAGCCAGAACAGGGCGATTTCCATCACGACGCCGAGGCCGCTGAACACGAAGAACAGGATGATCTGGCTGCGTGTGCGCGAGGCCCGGTCACGATAGGCGAAATAGCGGAAGCCCAGGTAATTGGTCGCCATCGCGATACAGCTGGCCAGCACGGTCGCGGTCATCGCCTGCCAACCCAGGCCGTGCAGCAGCAGGTTGAAGATCAGGAAATTGACGAGGACACCGCTGCCGCCGACGACCCCGAATTTCGCGACCTCCAGCACGACCCGTCTGACGGGCCGCCGGGCCGGAGCCGGCGCGGGTGCTGGTGCTGCTGCCGGGCGGGTCTCGGTGAGATGAACAGTCACAGCGCAGACCCTATCCGAAAAGCACCGATTAGCAGGAAACGGTAAATTCGCTGATCATTTTTGGCTAAGGGTCGGCAAGAAAGGGAACGCCCCGGGTCGATTCGACGTCGGCCCGGGGCGCTCTCATAGCGGTCCGGCTACGAATGCGTGCGCAGCAGCGTCCGCATCGTGCGCATCGCCACCGACAGGTTGGCGAGGTCGAAGGTCTCCGAACCCCGGATCTCCTCCAGGGTGGTGCGCGCCCGGCTCAGGATGGGCGCGTTCTTCTGCTCCCAGGCCTCGAACCGCTGCTCGGGAGTGGAGGTGCCGTTGCCGACCGCCAGGACGTCCGCGGTGAGCGCCGCGTGCGCCGCGTAGAGGTCCTCGCGGATGGAGGCGCGGGCCATGGACTGCCAACGGTCGTTGCGGGGCAGCTCGATGATGCGGTCCATCAGCTGGGTGATGTTCAGCCGGTCGGCGAGGTCGTAGTACACCTCGGCGACGTCCAGCGGCTCCTTGCCCATGCGGTCGGCGACCGACACGATGTCCAGCGCCGGGAAGGCGGAGGAGAACCCGGCCACGCGGGTGGCGAGTTCGTCCGGGACGCCGGCCGCGGACAGCTCGTCGTACACGTGCTGGTACCACTCCAGGTCCCCGCCCCTGAGCAGCTTCGGCAGCTCCTGCCAGACCCGCTCGACCCGCTCGGCGAAGAACTCGACCGTCTCGGCGAGCTGCAGGGGCTGCGGCCGGTTGTTGAGCAGCCAGCGCGTGCCGCGCTCGACGAGCCGGCGCGAGTGCAGCCGGATCCGGGTCTGGACGGCCGCGTCGACCTTGTTGTCCAGGGCCTCCACCGCGTCCCACACCGGCGCCGAGCTGAAGATCGCACGGGCCGCGGTCTGGGCCCGGACGATCTCCTCCAGGGAGGCGCCGGTCTCCTCGCGCAGTCGGTGCAGATACGTCGTACCGCCCGTGTTGACCGTGTCGTTGACCAGCACGGTCGTGGTGATCTCGCGGCGCAGCGGGTGGTTGTCGATGGCCTCGGCGAACTTCTCGCGCAGCGCCGTCGGGAAGTACGCGTGCAGCAGGCTGCGCAGGTACGGGTCGTCCGGCAGCGAGGTCGCCAGCAGCTCCTCGGCGACCGTGATCTTCGTGTAGGCCAGGACGACGGCCGTCTCCGGGCCCGTCAGTCCCTGGGTCTGGGCGAGGCGCTCGCGGATCTGCCGGTCGGTGGGCAGGAACTCCAGCGCCCGGTCCAGGTGGCCCTCGCGCACCAGGTGGCGCAGGAACCGCTGCTGGGCGTGGAGCATGGAGCCCGCCTGGAACAGCGCGTTGGCCAGCGCGGTGTTCTGCGCGTAGTTGTTGCGCAGGACCAGCGCGCCGACCTCGTCGGTCATCTCGGCGAGGATCTTGTTGCGCTGCTTGACGGTCATGTCACCGTCCGCGACCAGGCCGTTCAGCAGGATCTTGATGTTCACCTCGTGGTCGGAGGTGTCCACACCGGCGCTGTTGTCGATCGCGTCGGTGTTGATCTTGCCGCCGTGCATGGCGAACTCGATCCGGCCGAGCTGGGTCAGACCCAGGTTGCCGCCCTCGCCGACGACCTTGACCCGCAGGTCCCTGCCGTCGACTCGGATGGCGTCGTTGGCCTTGTCGCCCACGTCCGCGTTCGACTCCGCCGACGACTTCACGTACGTGCCGATGCCGCCGTTCCACAGCAGGTCCACCGGCGCGTGCAGGATCGCCTTCATCAGGTCGGCCGGGGTCATCTTGGTGACCTTGTCCTCGATGCCGAGGGCCTCGCGGATGTGGGCGTTGATCAGGATCGACTTGGCGCTGCGCGGGAAGATCCCGCCGCCCGCCGACAGCAGCTCGGTGTTGTAGTCGGCCCAGCTGGAGCGGGGCAGTTCGAACAGGCGACGGCGCTCGGCGTACGACGTCTCCGCGTCCGGGGTGGGGTCGATGAAGATGTGCCGGTGGTCGAAGGCCGCGACCAGGCGGATGTGCTCGGAGAGCAGCATGCCGTTGCCGAACACGTCGCCGGACATGTCACCGATGCCGACGACCGTGAAGTCCTCGGACTGAGTGTCCACGCCCAGCTCGCGGAAGTGCCGCTTGACGGACTCCCAGGCGCCGCGCGCGGTGATGCCCATGCCCTTGTGGTCGTAGCCGGCCGAGCCGCCGGAGGCGAAGGCGTCGCCCAGCCAGAAGTTGTACTTCTCCGCGACCCCGTTGGCGATGTCCGAGAAGGTCGCGGTGCCCTTGTCGGCGGCGACCACCAGGTAGGTGTCGTCCCCGTCGTGCCGGACCACGTCCTGCGGGGGCACGACCTCGCCGGCGACCATGTTGTCGGTGATGTCGAGCAGCGCCGAGATGAACGTCTTGTAGCTGGCGATGCCCTCGGCCAGCCACGCGTCGCGGTCCACGCTCGGGTCGGGCAGCTGCTTGGCGACGAAGCCGCCCTTGGCACCGACCGGCACGATGACGGTGTTCTTCACCATCTGCGCCTTGACCAGGCCGAGGATCTCGGTACGGAAGTCCTCACGCCGGTCGGACCAGCGCAGACCACCGCGCGCGACCTTGCCGAAGCGCAGGTGCACGCCCTCGACACGGGGCGAGTAGACCCAGATCTCGTACGCCGGGCGCGGCGCCGGCAGGTCCGGGATGGCCTGCGGGTCGAACTTCATGGAGACGTAGTCGTGCGGCTCGCCGCCGTGCGCCTCCTGGAAGAAGTTCGTGCGCAGGGTCGCCTTGATGACGGTGAGGAAAGACCTGAGGATCCGGTCCTCGTCCAGGCTCGCCACCTGGTCCAGGGCCGCGTCCAGCTCCTCCAGCAGGGCGTCCGTGATCTCCAGGCCGGCCTTCTGCCGCTCCGGGGACATCCGCGCCTCGAAGAGGGAGACGAGGAGCCGGGTGGTGTGGACGTTGTTGCGGAGGGTGTCCTCCATGTAGTCCTGCGAGAAGGTCGACCCGGCCTGCCGCAGGTACTTGGCGTAGGCGCGCAGCACCATCGCCTCCCGCCAGCTCAGCCCGGCACTCAGCACCAGCGCGTTGAAGCCGTCGTTCTCGGCCTTGCCGGTCCAGGTGGCGGCGAAGGCCTCCTGGAAGCGGTCGCGAGCGTCGTCGGCGAGGTGGTCGCCGCCAACCGCCTTGGGCATGCGCAGACCGAAGTCGTAGATCCAGGCGGTGGTGCGGTCCGCGCAGCGCAGCTCGTACGGCCGCTCGTCGGTGACCTCGACGCCGAGGCGGCTGAGCACCGGCAGCACCTTGGAGAGGGAGACGGTGCCACCCTTCTGGTAGATCTTGAACCGGCGCTCCTCCGGCCCGGCGCCCACGGGCTCGTACAGGCTCAGGCTGAAGGTCTTGTCCTCGCTGAGCTGCTCCAGGTGGACCAGGTCGGCAACCGCGGCGCGCGGGGTGTGGTCGGCCTTGTAGCCCTCGGGGAAGGCGTTGCTGTAGCGGCGCAGCACCTCGGCCGCGCGCTCCTCGCCGCACTCGGCGGTCAGCGCCTCGGCGAACGCGTCGGCCCAGGAACGGGCCGCCTCCACCAGGCGGGCCTCGATGCGGTCCCGGTCGGCGTCCGACAGCTCGGGCAGCTCGGTGCCCGGCGGGACACGCACGACGAAGTGCAGCCGGGACAGGATCGACTCGGTGTTCCAGGCGGTGAAGTCGACGCTGACGCCGCCGAGCTCCTCCTTCAGGATGTCGATGATCCTGAGGCGGACACCGGTGGTGTAGCGGTCGCGGGGCAGGTAGACGAGGGCCGAGTAGTAGCGTCCGTATTCGTCCTGGCGCAGGTAGAGCCGCAGCCGGCGGCGCTCCTGCAGATACAGCACGGACGTGACGATGGACTGCAGCTCGGCGACGGGCGTCTGGAACAGCTCGTCGCGCGGGTAGGTCTCCAGGATCTGCAGCAGGTCGCGGCCGTCGTGGCTGTTGGGCGAGAACCCGGCGCGCTCCAGCACCTCGTCGACCTTGCGGCGGATCACCGGGACCCGGCGCACGGACTCGGTGTACGCGGCGGAGGAGAACAGCCCGAGGAAGCGCCGCTCACCCACGACGTTCCCGTCCGCGTCGAACTTCTTGACGCCGATGTAGTCCAGGTACGACGGCCGGTGCACGGTGGCCCGGCTGTTGGCCTTGGTCAGCACCAGCAGCTTGTGCTCGCGGGCCTTGGCCCGGGCGTCGGCCGGCAGCCGCTCGAAGGACGGGCTGACCGGGTGCTGCTCGTCCTCGGCGTGGTGCGGGTCGGAGCGCAGTATGCCGAGGCCGGTGCCGGGCACCGCGGCGAGCGTGTCGTCGTCGCGCAGCTGGTACTCGCGGAAGCCGAGGAAGGTGAAGTGATCGTCGGCCAGCCAGCGCAGCAGTTCGCGGGCCTCCTCGGTCTCGGACCGGGGCAGGTCGTCCGGGACGGGCTCGTGCTCCAGATCGGCGGCGATCCGGGTCGCCGCCTCCCGCATCTTCTCCCAGTCCTCGACGGCCTCACGGACATCGGACAGCACGCGCAGCAGATCGGCGGTGATCTCCTTCAGGTCCGCACGGTCCGTCTCCCGGTCGATCTCGACGTGGATCCAGGACTCGAAGTGCGCGTCGTGCGGGAGGTCACCGCCCGGCGGGATCGGCAGCACCTCGATCAGCTTGCCGGTGAGATCGCGCCGGACCACGAACTGCGGGTGGATGACGACGTGGATGCCGCGCCCGCGGCGGGTCAGCTCATTGGTGACCGAGTCGACGAGGAAGGGCATGTCGTCGGTGACGACTTCCACGACCGAGTGGCTGCAGGTCCACCCGTTCTCCTCCACGGTCGGGGTGTGCACCCGCACGTTCGCCGTGCCCTGCGGGCGGTTCTCGGCGAGGCGGTAATGCGAGAGCGCGGCACCGAAGACGTCGACCGGGTCGCGGTCGGTGAGGTCTTCCGGGGCGGTGTGCAGGTAGTAGCGCTGGAGGAACGCGAGTACGGACTCGCTGTCCGGGGTGCCCGGGGAGCCCTTGCCCGTGGTCCCGGTCGGTAGGTGCCCCCCGACCGGGCTGTTCTCAGCTACCCGGGCAGCCCTCTCGAGCAGCTCGGCCTTGGCTTCGTCCAGCTTGGTCTGCATTGTCCTCTGACTCCTGTCGCGCGCCGTTGCGTGACGTAGAAGGAAGTACGGTCTCTTTCCCTCCGGCTCGACGCCACGGCCCGGGGTGTCCGGTCCGCTTAGACGCTATGCCGCGAGGTGAGATGAGCGGGGGGATTTCAGCCATTCTCGACACGCCTGTCGGGTGTGACGCTGCTCTCGGCGCCGCCGTGTCCAGGAGTGCCCTCGGCGCCTCGGGAGCTGCCGCGGCCCCGCCCCGCCCGCGAAGACCAGCGACCGCCGCCCGGTCACGGAGGTGTTCCGTGCAACCCGGGCGCAGGGCAGGGGCAGGAGCGCCCCCGCGAGATATCGCGCTGATCACGCCACAAGGCTATCGCTCCTCACCCGGGGCCCGTCATGAGCCGTATGTGTACAAAACCGAGGGGTGAAGTTTGACGTTCTGCACAGGGGTGGGGTGGGGGTCGGTGGCGTATCCGGTGGAGGGCGGGTGTCGGGCGCGTGTGCCGCCCACGGTGTCCGGTCGCGCGGTACGAGCCCCGACCGCACTCTGAGTACAGGGCACCCTGCACCGCGTCGGGCGCCCGGCCGTGGGCCGGAACCGCGAGGGCCCCCTTGGCAAGCACGCCCGGTGCCGGCACGTTGCCCAGGGACAGTGCGTCCCGCCCAGGAGCACCGGAGTACCCGGAGGAGCCGACATGCCCGCGAAGATCCTGATCGTCACCGGCGACGCGGCGGAGTCCCTGGAAGTCCTCTACCCGTACCAGCGCCTGCTCGAGGAAGGCTACGAGGTCCACATCGCGGCCCCCTCCCGCAAGACTCTCCGCTTCGTCGTCCACGACTTCGAACCCGGCTACGACACCTACACCGAGAAGCCCGGCTACACCTGGCCCGCCGACCTGGCCTTCTCCGACGTGGACCCCGGCGAGTACGCGGCGCTCGTCATCCCTGGCGGCCGGGCCCCCGAGTACCTGCGCAACGACGCCGAACTCCGCAAGATCCTCAAGGCGTTCTTCGACTCCGACAAGCCGGTCGCCCAGATCTGCCACGGCCCGCTGCTCACCGCCGCGATCGACGGCCTGCGCGGCCGCCGGGTCACCTCGTACCCCGCGCTCGAGCCGGACATGCAGGCGGCCGACGCACGCTTCCAGGACACCGAGGTCGTGATCGACGGGACCCTCGTCTCCTCCCGAGCCTGGCCGGACCACCCGTCCTGGATGCGCGAGTTCCTGAAGGTCCTGCGCACGAAGGCACCGGCGAGCTGAGGGGCCGCGGGAGCGGTACTGGGCTGCGGGCCGCACCGGCCTGTCGGCCGGATCCGGGTGGGGTTCCCTCGTGGCGCCGTCGTGGCTGGTCGCGCAGTTCCCCGCGCCCCGGGGAGCTGCCGTACCGTCGGCCTCCCGGCGCGGCCGGCGCCCGCGGTTACGCCGCTATTCGCTGCGCTTCCTCCACCGCCTGCGCCAGCGTGTCCACCACCGGTACCCCCACTTCCTCCAGGCTGTCCCGGCTGTGCGACCCCCCGGTGTACAGCACGGCCCGAGCCCCCGCCTCACGCGCCGCGACCGCGTCGTCCGCCGCGTCCCCGATCACCACGGTCCGCGCCGGCTGGACAACGCCGCTCAGCGCCTCCAGATGCCGCACCATGTGCTGGGCCTTGCTGCCTCCGGACGGCCCCGTACGCCCGTCGACCCGCAGAAAGTGCGTCTCTATCCCGAAGCCCCGCACCAGCGGCACCAGTTCCTCGTGCCCGTACATGCTCAGCAGCGACTGGCTGTGCCCCGCCGACCGCCACCCCGCGAGCAGCTCCGCCGCCCCCTCGGTCAGGCGGCACCGTTCCCGGTGCGTCGCGTAGTGCCGGTGGAAGACCCCGTCCATCAGCTCCCACTCGGCATCGGTCGGCAGCCGGCCCAGCAACCGCTCGTAGAAGTTCGGCACCGGCACGCAGTACAGCGACCGGTACTGCTCCAGCGTGATCGGCGCGAGCCCCAGTTCGGCGAAGGCCGCGTTCGTGGCGCCGATGATCGCCTCGTTGTCGTGGAACAGCGTGCCGTTCCAGTCCCAGACGATGTGCGCGCTTGCCTGCATCCCCATGCCGAAAACCGTACCCGCCCCCACTGACAACGCCGGCGGTCGGCCGATCCACCCAGGTCAGGAGGGTCCGATCAGGTTGGGGATCTCCTGCGTGGCGTACCACAGCAGCTCGTGGTCGTCCGCTCCGTCCACGACGAACTGGGCGTCGTCGTCCCCGCCGTCGGCCGCCTCCAGCGCTTCCGCCGCCGCGGCCACGTCCCGCTCCGCGTCATCGGCGTCGACATGCACCGCGGCCGCCTCGGCGAGCGGCACCGTCACGGCCACGGTCACCTCGCCGAGTGCGGACGGGTCGAGCCCGCGGTCCGGGTCGGCACTCGCCGCGCCGTCGGCCACGTCCACGGCGACCACGACCCGGCGCCGCACCGCGCCCGGCTCCGCCGCGAGCAGCCGCAGCGAGGCCAGCGCGGCCCGGCTGAGCGCCGCGTACTCCAGCTCCTCGATGTCCTCGGAGAGATACCACTCGCGCAACGCGGGTGTGACGGCATACGCGACGAAGGGGCCGCTCCCCAGCTCACCCGTTCTGTGCGCCTCGGCGAGACCGGGGAGGGTCAGGGGGACGTAGACGCGCATGCTGGCCGCTCTTTTCCGCTCAAAGGCTCCGCTGAGGCCCCGGGAAGGCCCGCTGCCGCGTCTCCCGGAGGGCCTTCAGGATACGTGCGCCCGTCCCCTTTCGGGTCCCTGCCCACCTCCTCGTAGGCGTCCACTCCGGGCCGGGAATTCACCCGGTTCCCCCGCCCCGTACCGGGGTTTCGGGCCCCTCCGATCCCTCGGATAGGGGAACTTCTCCGCCGCTCACGGGCGCTCGTGCCCGTCCTTGCCACCCCGCTCTCCGCCCCCGTACAAGATCCCCACCAGCGAGTTACCGCCCGGTATCACCCGGGCCAGCCGAACGGGGACCCCATGAACAAGGTCATGAGCCGCACCGCCCAGCCCCGCCCGCGCCACCGCCCGCCGACCCGCCACGACACCCGCCGCCCGGGCGGCGCCCCGCCCCGGAAGCCGTCGATCAGGGGCAGGCACGAGCTGCCTCCGGCCGTGACGCGGAGCGGGAGCACGGACGTCACAACGCCGCAGAGCGCCCAGCCGCCAGTTCGCCCCACCGACCTCTTCGCAGACCGTCTGCTGGCCGTTCTGAGCGGTCAGCGGCCCGTCCACTGGATGCTCCGCCACACCGCGGGCCGCGCCTACGACGAGCTGGCCCGCCTGGCGGAGCACAGGCCCCTGCGCGCGCACGGATCCCGCCCCGTCGTCCACGACATCGGCTACTACGTCCCCAGCGAGGGCGCCCTGGAGGTCTTCGCCCGCATCGCCGCCGGCGACCGACTCCGCGCCCTGGCCTTCCGCCTGGAACGAGGCCAGGACCTCCGCTGGCGCTGCACAGCCGTAGAGACCGGCCCCCGCCCCTAGGCGTGCGGTCCCGGCACGGCCGGGCGCGGTAGCTGCGGGCGACCGCGAAGCGGCCTTGCACCGCAGCGCCGGCGCGGCAGTGCGGGCAAGCGGCCCCACCCAGCCGCACCGTAGCGCGGCGACACCGAAGGGCCGGGTTCCCTAAGGAACCCGGCCCTCCTCAACGGCCAACGCGCCGCAGGTGCCCCGCGCTACTTCTTACGGCGCCGTCCGCCCTTGGCCTGCCGGCGCCGCTCGGCCCGGGTCAGCCCATCCGCCTCGGACCGCACCGGCTCGTCGTCCTCGAGGTCGCGCTCGACGATGCCGCCCTCACCGTCCACGGTGGGCGCCGAGAAGTGCAGGTCCCGCCGCTGCGGGACGTCCAGCCCCTTCGCACGGATCTCCGGACGCGCCCCGGCCTGCGCCGGAACCGTCTCCTGGGCGCCCTCGCCGACCAGCTCCTCGGCCTCGACCGGGACCTCCTCGACCTGCTGCTCGACCTGGACCTCCAGGTTGAACAGATAGCCGACGGACTCCTCCTTGATGCCCTCCATCATCGCGGTGAACATGTCGAAGCCCTCGCGCTGGTACTCGACCAGCGGGTCCTTCTGCGCCATCGCGCGCAGGCCGATGCCCTCCTGGAGGTAGTCCATCTCGTAGAGGTGCTCGCGCCACTTGCGGTCGAGGACCGACAGCACGACCCGGCGCTCCAGCTCACGCATGATCTCGGAGCCGAGCTGCTCCTCCCGGGCCTCGTACTGCTCGTGGATGTCCTCCTTGATGGACTCGGAGATGAACTCGGCCGTCAGTCCGGCGCGGTCGCCGGCGGCCTCCTCCAGCTCCTCGATGGTGACCTTCACCGGGTACAGCTGCCGGAAGGCGCCCCACAGCCGGTCCAGGTCCCAGTCCTCGGGGAAGCCCTCGGAGGTCTCCGCGTGGATGTACGCGTCGATCGTGTCGTCCATGAAGTGCTGGACCTGCTCGTGCAGGTCCTCGCCCTCGAGCACGCGCCGGCGCTCGCCGTAGATGACCTCACGCTGCCGGTTGAGGACCTCGTCGTACTTCAGAACGTTCTTACGGGTCTCGAAGTTCTGCTGCTCGACCTGCGACTGCGCGGACGCGATCGCGCGCGTGACCATCTTGTTCTCGATCGGCACGTCGTCGGGCACGTTGGCCATGGACATCACGCGCTCGACCATCTGGGCCTTGAACAGACGCATCAGGTCGTCGCCGAGCGACAGGTAGAAGCGGGACTCGCCCGGGTCGCCCTGACGGCCGGAACGACCGCGCAGCTGGTTGTCGATGCGCCGCGACTCGTGCCGCTCGGTGCCGAGGACGTAGAGGCCGCCGAGCTCCTCGACCTCCTCCTTCTCGGCCTTGACGGCCTGTTCGGCCTTCTCCAGGGCGGCCGGCAGCGCCGCGGCCCACTCCTCGATGTGCTCCTCGGGGTCGAGGCCGCGCTGGCGCAGCTCCGCCTCGGCGAGGTCCTCGGGGTTGCCGCCGAGCTTGATGTCCGTACCGCGACCGGCCATGTTGGTGGCCACGGTCACCGCGCCCTTGCGGCCGGCCTGGGCGACGATCGACGCCTCGCGCTCGTGCTGCTTGGCGTTCAGCACCTCGTGCTGGATGCCGCGCTTGCTCAGCTGCTGCGAGAGGTACTCCGACTTCTCGACGGAGGTCGTGCCGACGAGGATCGGCTGGCCCTTCTCGTGCTTCTCGGCGATGTCGTCGACGACCGCCTCGAACTTGGCGACCTCTGTGCGGTAGATCAGGTCCGACTGGTCCTTGCGGATCATCGGCCTGTTGGTCGGGATCGGGACCACGCCGAGCTTGTAGATCTGGTGGAACTCGGCGGCCTCGGTCATCGCCGTACCGGTCATGCCGGAGAGCTTGCCGTAGAGGCGGAAGAAGTTCTGCAGGGTGATCGTGGCGAGCGTCTGGTTCTCGTCCTTGATGTCCACCCCTTCCTTCGCCTCGATCGCCTGGTGCATGCCCTCGTTGTAGCGACGGCCCGCGAGGATACGGCCGGTGTGCTCGTCGACGATCATGACCTCGCCGTCGATGACGACGTAGTCCTTGTCGCGCTTGAAGAGCTCCTTGGCCTTGATGGCGTTGTTCAGGTAGCCCACGAGGGGGGTGTTCACCGACTCGTAGAGGTTGTCGATGCCCAGCCAGTCCTCGACCTTGGTGACGCCGGACTCGTGGATGGCGACCGTGCGCTTCTTCTCGTCGACGTCGTAGTCGCCGGTCTCCTCGACGCCCTTGAGCGGGTTGCCCGCCTCGCCCTTCTTCAGGCGCAGGACCAGCTTGGCGAAGTCGCCGTACCACTTGGTGGCCTGGTCGGCCGGGCCGGAGATGATCAGCGGCGTACGGGCCTCGTCGACCAGGATGGAGTCGACCTCGTCGACGATCGCGAAGTTGTGGCCGCGCTGCACCAGCTCGTCCTGCGACCACGCCATGTTGTCGCGCAGGTAGTCGAAGCCGAACTCGTTGTTCGTGCCGTAGGTGATGTCGCAGTTGTACTGCTCGCGGCGCTGGGCCGGGGTCATGCTGGCGAGGATGCAGCCGACGTTCAGGCCGAGGAACTTGTGAACGCGGCCCATCATCTCGGAGTCGCGCTCGGCCAGGTAGTCGTTGACCGTGACGATGTGGACGCCCTTGCCGGAGAGGGCGTTCAGATACGCGGGCAGGGTGCCGACGAGGGTCTTGCCCTCACCGGTCTTCATCTCGGCCACGTAGCCGAGGTGGAGGGCGGCGCCGCCCATCAGCTGCACGTCGTAGTGCCGCTGGCCGAGCACGCGCTTGGCGGCCTCACGGACGGTGGCGAACGCCTCGGGGAGCAGGTCGTCCAGGCTCTCACCATCGGCGTACCGCTGCTTGTACTCATCGGTGAGGGCCCGCAGCTCGGCGTCGGAGAGGTCGACGAAGTCCTCTTCGATGGAGTTGACCTGGTCCGCGATGCGGTGCAGCTTGCGCAGGATCTTGCCTTCGCCTGCACGCATGATCTTCGAGAGGACGGACACGGGGGTTTGTCTCCTTGCCGGTCGGGCCTGGGACGGTCGGTTTCCATTTGACGTACTGAGCAACGGCCATCGTATGCGAGGACCCGGCTGGGCCGGGAGGCCTGGCGGCCCGACGGCTGCTTCATCCAGGACAACGGACGGGATAAGCGGATAGTGCCGCATCGGCGCGAGGAATTGCGCGAACTGTGATCACGTGCTCACGTATAGCGAAAATCGATGGCCCGGCCGCGTACCGCCGAGCACAATCAGCCGATGGAACCCGTCACACTCACCACGGACCGCCTGGTCCTGCGCACGGTCGGCCCGCACGACACCCAGGCGGTGTACGACGCCGCGCAGGACCCCGACATCCAGCGCTGGACCACGGTGCCGTCGCCGTATCTGCCCGAGCACGCCGGCAGCTTCACCGAAGAGCTGGTCCCCGACGGCTGGGCACAGGGTTCGATGTTCACGTTCGGCGTCTTCCTCACCGGCGGGGACCTCGCCGGCATGCTCGGCCTCACCATGCGCTCCCTCGGCGTGGCGGAGGTCGGCTTCTGGGCGGCCAAGGAGCACCGAGGCCGCGGCTATGTCACGGAGGCGACACTCACCGCCTGCCGGTGGATCTTCACCCAGATCGGCGTCGACCGGGTCGAATGGCGTGCCGAGGTCGGCAACCACGCCTCCCGCGCGGTGGCGGAACGGGCGGGTTTCACCATGGAGGGCACCCTGCGCTCGGCGATCAACAACAAGGGAGTGCGCCGCGACTGCTGGGTCGGCTCCCTGCTCCCCTCGGACCTGGGCCTGCCGTCCACGGCGCCGTACCTGCCCCGCTCCTGACCGCCCGGGTACGTCCGCGCAGGTCGAGACCGACTGTCAGTGGCACCCTCTATCGTCCGGGGCATGACGACCCTTCCGCGCCCGACCACCACCCTCACCGCGGACGACGCCCGCCGTATCGCCCTGCGGGCCCAGGGCTTCCTCGGCGCGCCCGACCGGCGGGCCGGGGTCCGTGGGGTGCTGCGCCACCTCGGCGCGGTCCAGCTGGACACGATCTCGGTTCTCGCCCGCTCCCACGAGCTCGTGCCGTACGCCCGGCTCGGCGCGGTCGGCCGCAAGACGGTCGAGGCCGCCTACTGGCAGGACACGCACGCCTTCGAGTACTGGTCGCACGCGGCGTGCATCCTGCCCGTCGAGGAGTGGCCGCACTTCGCCTTCCGCCGCCGCGCCTACCGGGACCGCCCGCACTGGAACCACGAGCTGCCCGAAGGTGTTTACGACCAGGTCATCAAACAGCTGCGGGCGGAAGGCCCGCTGACCTCCACGGAGCTGGGCGGCGCGAAGAAGACGAGCGACTGGTGGGACTGGTCCGGCACCAAGGTCGCCGTGGAGCGCGCGCTGATGTACGGCGAGGTGGTGTGCGTCGAGCGGCGCGGCTGGAAGCGGGTGTACGACCTCGCCGAGCGCGCCGTCCCGGACGCGCTGCTGCACGACGAGCTGGACGACACCGAGTGCCTGCGCCGCTTGGTCCGGCTGGCCGGCGAGTCCCTCGGGGTCGGCACGCGCGCGGACATCGCCGACTACCACCGCCTCAAGGGAGAGCAGGTGGAGGCGGTGATCGCCGACTCGGGTCTGGTGCCGGTCGAGGTCGAGGGCTGGTCCAAGCCGGCGTGGGCCGACCCGGCGGCGCTGGCGACAGCGCCGCGCGGCCGTCATCGCACCACGCTGCTGTCCCCGTTCGACTCGCTGATCTGGGAGCGGGCGCGCACGGAGCGCATCTTCGGCTTCACCCACCGCCTGGAGGCGTACGTGCCCAAGCCCAAACGGGTCTACGGCTACTTCGCGATGCCGGTGCTCGCGGGCGGCCACCTGGTCGGGCGGGTGGATCCGGCGCGCGAGGGGCACACGCTGGTGGCCAAGCAGGTCACGCTGGACGGCCCGAAGGCGGTCCCGGCGGTCGCCCAGGCCCTGATCGAGGCGGCGACCTGGGTGAACTGCACGAACGTCCGGGTGGAGCGGGTGGACGCGCCCGACCTGCGCGAGCCCCTGGCCAGGGAACTCGCCCGCGCCCTCGGCTGACCCCGCCGGATTCCGGCTACCGGATCTCGAGGATCTTTTCCCGCATCGCGTAGACCACGGCTTCCATCCTGGAGTGCAGCTGAAGCTTCTCCAGGATGTTGCGGACGTGGTTCTTCACGGTGTTCTCGGAGATGAACAGCTCTTTCGCGATGTCCCGGTTGTTCATCCCGGTGGCGACGAGCTTGAGGACCTCCAGCTCGCGGTCGGTCAACCGGGGCGCGGGCACCAGCCGGCGCTCGTCGGTGCGCTGGATCATCGACTTGAACTCGGTGAGGAGCTTGGACGCCATGGACGGGCTGATCTGCGACTGTCCGTCGGCCACCGCGCGAATGGCGGTCGCCACCTCGTCCGTGGAGATCTCCTTGAGCAGGTATCCGGTCGCGCCCGCCTTGATCGCGTCGTAGAGGTCGGCCTCCTCGTCGCTGATCGTCAACATGATGATCTTGGCGCTGGGGGCGACCTCCTTGATGGAGGTGCAGGCCTCGATCCCACCGCGCTTGGGCATGCGGACGTCCATCAGCACGATGTCGGGCAGCAGGTCGGCTGCCTTGTCCACGGCCTCGGCGCCGTCGCCGGCCTCGCCGACGACCTGGATGTCCTCCTCGGCCGCGAGCACGATCTCCAGGCCGCGCCGGAAGAGGGCGTGGTCGTCCACGACCAGGACTCTGATCGGCTCCGCGCGCACGGAGCCCGTGTCCGGGCCCACGCCGATGACAGCGTCGTCGCCATCCTCGTCCCGCATCGGTCCGAAGGTGTCCGCCATCGTTCCTCCCCCTGAGGCTGTGGCCTGTGGTCCTGTGCCATCGCCAACCCAAGGCAGCGGCCCACCGGTTGGGCCGTCCGGCCATGATTTCATGCCCGGGCGGCACAGAGGTGACGTGCGGGGCGTGAAGTGGTCGCACACAGGTGCCCCTGGGGGCGCACACGCGCTTCCAGGGGCACGGGCACCGGCTCGCCGTGGGCCGGGTGGGTCAGCCACCCAGCGTGCCACCCGCCGCGGGGGGCTGCGCCTCAGCGACCATCGGGTCCGTGCTGAGGTGGATCACGCCGTAGTCGTAGGCGTGTCGCCGGTAGACGACGCTCGGTTCCTTCGTCTCCGCGTCGACGAACAGGTAGAAGTCGTGGCCGACCAGTTCCATCTCGTAGAGGGCCTGGTCGAGGCTCATCGGGGCAGCGACGTGGGTCTTCTCGCGGACGACGAGTGGGCCTTCGCCCTTGACCTCCAGCGAGCCGATCTTCTTCGTCGGCACTCCGTCCGTGTCCTCGTCGTGGGCGGGGAGTCCGTTGCCGTTCAGCGTCGCCGCGCCCGGAACGTGGTCGGGCACCTCGGCCGCCGAGATCCGGCGTGCGCCTCGCCGCGAGAAACGCTTGTCGTGCTGCTTGCGCAACCGGGCGTCCAGCTTCTCCGCCGCCAGGTCGAGTGCCGCGTACGGGTCGCTGGCCGCCGCTTCCGCCCGGATCACCGGACCGCGGGAGCGGAGCGTGATCTCCACTCGGTCACAGCGGTCGGCCTGTCGGGGGTTGGGCTCCTTGGACACCTCGACGTCGAGGCTGATCACCTTGGCATCGAGCCTCTGGATCTTCTCCAGCTTCAGCTTCTCGGCCACGTGCTTGCGGAACCGCTCGGGCACCTCGGTCTTGCGGCCCTTGACGACGATGTCCACGCAGAACTCCGTTCCCGGATCGCCCCGCTCGCTCGGCGGAGCATCTCCCTTTTGCACCAGGTCCGGTGAGCACCGGACCGCGGACTCGGTGACTTCCACCTCCTCCTCCCCCTAGGGCGAGATCTCCACCCCACCGGCACGGGTGATTGCGGAAAACCCGTGACACGGCATTCCGATATGAGAGGTGTGGCCTGCGCCTTTCCTCACAACCGAACATATCTCGCCCGGACGGATGTCGTCACCCTCTACTCCGGCGTACCTCCGTTCAGGTGAATTACCCCTCACGCCACCTGCAACGATGCAGGTCAGCGGTCAGTCTCTGTTTATTTCGAAAGAATCCCACGGAGCGGCGACCACGGCCGCTTGGAGCGCATGCGGGAGGGGGTTCGCCACCGTCTTTTCCGGTGCACCATGCACCCACTTCCCGTTCTCCCACCGCGCTCCGATCCGTCGTTCATCCCTTCCTTCCCGAGTTACGGCCTCGTACACGGCCGCACTCACTCCAGTTCGCTCCTCTGCCACCTCTCGGACAGCCCGCGCCGCCTCCGCGAGGCTCGCGCCCGTCGTGATCAGGTCGTCGACGAGCACGACATGACCGGAGCCGAGCAGCCGCGCACCGCCTGCCGTCACCTCCAGGGCACCAGCGAGGTTCGCGAGGCGCCGCCGCGCGTCGAGCCCTGCCTGGTCCGCCACCGGCCGCCGCTGGCGCAGCACGGCCGCCACCCTGGCCGGCGTCCCGGTGCGGCGCAGCTGCCCGGCCGCCGCGAGTGCCATCCGCCGTACCGGATCGTGCCCACGCGCCCGCACGGCCCACCGAGCGGAGGGCACGGGGACGAGCAGTACCGGCTCGAGACTCCCGCCCCGGCCCGACCGGTCACCGCCTTCGGCGACCGCACCAGCACCAGCACCAGCACCAGCACCAGCACCGAGATGACCGGAAACGGCCGTGACTGCGCTACCGGTACCGCTCCCGCCGAGCCCCGCCCGCACGGCCCCGGCCAAGGCCGCGCCCAGCGCTCCCGCGAGCGCCAGCGCACCCCGCTCCTTGTGTGCGAGAAGGAGCGTGCGCACCTCCCCCGCGTACGGGGCCGCCGCATGCACCACCGGCAGTCCGGCCGGCTCCGGCACCGGCCGCACCCGGCGCGGCGCCCTTCCGTCCAGCGCGGCCCGGCAGCGTGGGCAGAGCAGCGTACGAGGTGCCCCGCAGCCCGCGCAGTCGGCCGGCAGCACCAGATCGGTGAGGTCCCGCCACCACCCCCGCATGTCCACCACTGTGCCCATGTCGCAGCCGCGAGGCCACCCCTGTGGAAAACCCCCTGTGGACAACCGCAGCGGCGCCCACCGCACGACATCCCGAGGGAACGGCCGTAGCCAGGCCGTAGCCAGACCTCCCGGAACAACCAAGGGCCGTCGACAGGCCTCTGCGGGGCCAAGGGGACGTAAGGGGCACGAACTGAACCGGCACCCCCACCGGACGGACCGTCGCTCAGCCCGGGTAAGCCGGTGCCGTCCCGTCCTTGTCCACCTTCTGCCACTGCGCCCCGGACGGCAGCCGTACGATCCCGTCGTCCTCCGAGTAGGCCACGAGCGGTACCCGCTCGTCCTCGGACGCGGCGATCGCCTTGACGCCGGTGAGCGCACCCGGCGCCGGACCGTCGAGCGTCGAGCCGTCGACCTGGACGTACCGCATCTGCAGCACACCGCCCTGCTCCCGGCCGACCACGAGCAGCCTGCTGTCCCCGGCCCACGACAGGGCGCTGACCTGCTCCAGATCGGGTGCCGCGGAGCGCAGCTCGACCACCGACGTGCCCTGCCCGGTGCCGTCGTCACGCTGGATCCGGCCGATGAGCAGGGACTGCTTGCCGTCCTTGCCCTCCACCACGAGCGCGATCCGCACCCCGTCGGCGGCGACCCGCGCGTCCTTGATCCGGCCGGACAGGTCCGGGACCGCGACCTCCTCCGTCTTGGCGGCGCCCTGTTGGCGGACGTACAGCCGCGGACGGTGCGGGTTGCGGTCGGCCACCCACAGGTCGCCGCGGGCGTCCCAGCTCGGTGTCGTCAACCGCTCGTCCGGGGTCGGGCCCTGACTGGTCACCAGCGCGTTTCCGAGCGAACCGCCCGACGCCAGCGACGTCACGTACAGCGACCTGCCCTGGTCGGCGACGCCGGCCGCGGTGTGCTCGTCCCGCGACACCGCCACCGACTCGAGCGCCTTGCCGCCCTCGCCCAGCGCACCGGGCACCGGGACGGCGCTGGTGGTCGTACTCCCCGTCGGCGTCCGCACCAGCCGGTGCTTGCTGTCAAGGTAGTACAGGTTGTCGGGGCTCTTGGCCGACCCGCGCCAGGCGGTGGTCTCGGCGCGTTCCTCGCTCAGGTCGCACAGCCGGTGGCCGCCGACACCCTGCAGCTCGACGGACTCCAGCGTCGGCGCCAGGTTCCGCAGCGTGAACAGCAGCTGCGTCGCCATCTCGGTGCACTTGGTGGCCGCGACCTGGGACACCTTGAGGTTCAGCGGCACGGTCAGCTTGTTCTGGTCGTCCGGCGCCAGTCCCGACACGTCCTTCTGCACCGCCGTACCGGTCGGGAAGCTGGACCTGACAACAGGACCGAGCCAGCGGGTGGGGCCGTTCACCAGCGAGCGGACCATCTGTGTCATCGGGTCGACCTTGCTGCGCACGAACACCGGATCGGCGACCGCCACCGGCTCCCCCGTGGACCCGACCGTGGCGTCAGAGGCGAAGTAGTACTTGTCGACGGACGTGTAGTTGCGCTGGAAGTCCGACTTGCCCATGACGACACCGTCGGGGAGCGCGTCGATGCGCCACTGGCCGTTCTTGGGGTCCCGCGTAAGGTGCACCTTCTTGCGGTAGGGACCGTCGGCGGGCTCGTACGCCTGCTGCGAGTCCACGGTCGCGACCCGGCTGCCTGCCAGGACACAGGTGACGACGCTGGTCGGTTCCGTGCCGCCGCCCGCCCGGCAGTCGGGCTCGATGCTCGGCCCGTTGGCGAGGACGGTGGTGGACTGCTCGGGCCGCCAGCTGCGCGCCGCGTCGGACGTCAGATACTTGCGGGCCGTGTCGTACGCCGGGTCGTCGCTGGTCAGCGCCTCCAGGAAGCCCTGCATGATCTCGGCGGGCCCGGCGCCCTCGGCCGGCGGCATGGCGAACACCCGGACACCCGTGTCCTGCCGCGGCGTGGACTCCACGTTACGCAGATCCCCGCTGTCGGGCATCGAGGCACAACCGGCCAGCAGTACGGTCCCCAAGGCGGCGTAGGCCACCGCGCGTCCCGGCCCGGGCCGGGCGCCCCCCGTGCGGTCATCGCCCACGAAATGCCTCCCCTGGCTCCGTCGAGTTCTCCGCTGCGGCCGCGTCCGTGCCGGGTGCCGGTTCCGTGGCGGGCCTGTCGTCCGCGGGCCGTGGGCCACCGGTGGGCCGGGGCACCACGCGCGCGCCGTTTCCGTTGCCGGGCAGTGCGGCCGGGTCGGCGGCGGGTGCGACGGCGGACAACCGCGGCGCGATCGGGGCGCGCGACGGCAGCGCCGACGCCTGGGCGCCACCCTGCTGTACGGGCACGGTCGCCCGCTTCTCCTCGCCCCCGCCGGGCAGACCGGCCTCGTCGAGGCCGCGGTTGCGGCGCGAGTCCTTGGGCTCCAGCGGTATGGGGGAGCCCCGCAGCGGCTCGTCGGCGGTCCTGGGCAGCGTCAGCCGGAACTGGGAGCCGCCGCCGGGCTCACCCCAGGCCTGCAGCCAGCCGCCGTGCAGCCGCGCGTCCTCCAGGGCGATCGACAGCCCGAGGCCCGTGCCGCCCGTGGTACGCGCGCGTGCCGGGTCCGCCCGCCAGAAGCGACTGAAGACACGTGTCGCCTCGCCCGGCTTGAGCCCGACGCCGTAGTCGCGCACCGCGACGGCCACCGCGCCGCCCGCCGCGGCGAGCCTGACGACGACGTCCCTGCCCTCGCCGTGCTCGACGGCGTTGACGACGAGATTGCGCAGCACGCGCTCCACGCGCCGGGCGTCGGCCTCGGCGACGACGGGCTGCTGGTCGCCGAGCACGCGTATGTGCGTGCCCTTGCGCTCGGCGAGCGGCTCGGCGCCGCTGACCACGCGCCGCACGACCTCCCTGAGGTCTATCGGCTCGGCCTCCAGCGCCGCCGCGCCCGCGTCGAAGCGGCTGATCTCCAGCAGGTCCGCGAGCAGCGACTCGAACCGGTCCAGCTGGTCGGCGAGCAGCTCGGCCGACCGGGCGGTCACCGGGTCGAAGTCCTCGCGCGCCTCATGGATGACATCGGCGGCCATACGGACGGTCGTCAGCGGGGTGCGCAGCTCGTGCGAGACGTCCGACACGAACCGGCGCTGCATCCGCGACAGGTCCTCCAGCTGCTGGATCTTCACCTGGAGGTTCTGCGCCATCTTGTTGAACGCCTCGCCCAGGCGTGCGATGTCGTCCTCGCCGGTGACCTTCATCCGCTCCTGCAGCCGCCCGGCGGACAGCCGCTCCGCGATCCCGGCCGCCATCCGCACCGGCGTGACGACCTGGCGCACCACCAGCCACGCGATGGCGCCGAGCAGGACGACGACGAACAGCCCGGCGGTCGCGAGCGTGCCCTTGACCAGGCTCAGGGACTTCTCCTCCTGCGTGAGCGGGAAGAGGTAGTACAGCTCGTACGGCCGCCCGTTGGGGTCGTTGACCTGCTTGCCGATGACCAGCGCCGGCTGCGAGTCCTTGCCGTTGGAGTAGACGATCCGGGTGTAGCTCTGGGCGGCAGTCGTCCCGCTGTTGACCCGCTCGCGCAGGTCGGCGGGCACGCTGGAGGTCGGGTTGACGTTCCCCGAGCCGCGAGGGCTGCGACCGCCGCCGCTGTCGTCGCCGACGGGCAGGGTGACCACGTCGAAGGCGCCCGCGCCGCCACTGGACAGCGACTCCACGAGGTCGCTCATCCACTGGATGACGTTCTGCGACTGCCGGCCGTCCGTACTCGCCGTGCCGTCGGCGGTACCGGTCCCGGCACCGGTGCCGGTGCCGGTGGCCGCCTCGTCGGCTCGCTGCTTGGCCACCGCGAAGCCGCCGGTGGCCTGGCTCTGCGAGGCCTTCACCTTCGCGTCCAGCAGGCCGTTGCGCACCTGCCCGATCACGACGAAGCCCAGCAGCAGGACCACACCCAACGACATCACCAGCGTCGTGGCGACGACCCGCAGCTGGATGTTGCGCCGCCACAGCCGCATCACCGGCAGCAGCGGACGGCGCACCCAGCGCAGGAACAGCCGGAACACCGGGCTGCCGTGGACCCCGCCCTCGAGCAGCCCGCCCTCGAAGAGACTCCTGAACCGGGCGCCCGCCGTCCGGCCGACAGGCCGCCTCGAAGGGGCCCCGGACCGACCGGGAGCCGAAGCGGCGCTGTCCCCGGACACGTCAGCTCGGCCCGGCCTTGTAACCGACACCACGGACGGTCACCACGATCTCCGGCCGCTCCGGGTCCTTCTCGACCTTGGAGCGCAGCCGCTGGACATGCACGTTGACGAGCCGCGTGTCGGCGGCGTGCCGGTAGCCCCAGACCTGCTCGAGCAGCACCTCACGCGTGAACACCTGCCACGGCTTGCGGGCCAGCGCGACCAGCAGGTCGAACTCCAGCGGCGTCAGTGCGATCGACTGCCCGTCCCGCTTGACCGAGTGCCCGGCCACGTCGATGACCAGGTCACCGATGGTGAGCTGCTCCGGCGCCGGCTCCTCCGACCTCCGCAGCCGCGCCCGGATCCGGGCGACCAGCTCCTTCGGCTTGAACGGCTTGACGATGTAGTCGTCGGCGCCCGACTCCAGGCCCACGACCACGTCTACGGTGTCGCTCTTCGCCGTGAGCATCACGATCGGCACCCCGGACTCCGCCCGGATCAGCCGGCACACCTCGATGCCGTCCCGGCCGGGCAGCATCAGGTCGAGCAGCACCAGATCGGGCTTGGTCTCCCGGAAAGCGGCCAGCGCCTTGTCGCCGTCGGCTACGAAAGACGGCTCAAAACCTTCACCACGCAGCACGATGCCGAGCATCTCGGCCAGTGCGGTGTCGTCGTCGACGACAAGGACTCGTCCCTTCATAAACGACATCATCCCATTCTCATAACAGCGACAGGCGCCCTGGTGAGGGAGGTCACTGGCCGGTGACCTTAGTCGTACGGAGCCGTCACTGTCTGCCCCTGGCCGCCGCCGTCGATGTCCGTGACGAAGGTCGGCTCGGCGGAGTCCCGCCGGCGCCGTGACCCGACACCACTACGAGGGCCGGCGTCGGTGAAGCCCTGCCGCTCCCCGTCTGGTCCTGGGAGCCCGTATCGCCCGTCGTCCCGCGATCATCGATCGCCGCCGCCCCCACCGATGGGCGCCTCCCGGTACGACGCGCCCGGCGAGTCCGGACGACCCGGTCAAGGGCCGCCGCCGGGCCCCAGAGCACCAGTTCGGAAGATCGGGGGCGCACAGGGGTCACTCGGGGCCTTTTCGCGGCCTTCCGACCCGCGCGGTTCGTCGCCTGGGCGGCTAGATCGGCGCTCACGCGGCCACTCCGGCGAGCATGGGCACGGGCGCTCCACCGCCAACGGAGCGCCGTCAGGAGCCTTGACCGATCCGCCTCATCCTTGTGTGCCGTCAGGCGACGGAGTCGGCTTACGGCGCCGAGCAAGTCGGCGCCGAGCCACCCAGACGCTGTTCGAGACCAGCACCACCGCTCCTGCGATGGGCCAGCCCACGGATCCGCCCTCGCGGTGCATGCTGACACCTACGGCCAACAGCATTGCGCCGACCGCCAGGCCCATCAGGTCGTGGAGGAGGTCCATCCGGCTCACGACCTTCGAAAAGTTGCCCACGGATTGATCGTGACAGGCGCACCTACCCACGGCGTAGGCAGGTTGGCTCCTTTACGGCTCTCGTGAGGTCTGCGGTCGGAAGGGCGCCGCTCGCGCGTGCCGGCGGGAAGCGGCGTACGCGGGGAGCCCCGTCCCACCTGCCGTCCCATCAGCTCATCGTCACCTGGCGTGACCTGGCACACAGCTCCACGAGAGCCTCGGCCGTCACGGGTGAAACGACACCCTCCTCGGTGACGATCGCCGTCACCAGCTCGGGCGGCGTCACGTCGAACGCCGGGTTGTACGCCTGGGTCCCCAGGGGTGCCACCGGAATCCCGCCCCCCGCTCCCGACACCGGAACCTGGGGCGCTGTGACCTCTGTCACCTCGAAGGCGGGTCGCTGCTCGACCTCGATGGACGCCCCGTCGGGAGTGTCCGGGTCGACCGTCGTCACCGGCGCCACCACGATGAACGGGACATGGTGGTACCGCGCCAGTACCGCAAGCGGATAGCTCCCCACCTTGTTCGCCACCGAGCCGTCGGCCGCGATCCGGTCCGCCCCGATGAGCACCGCGTCCACCTCACCCGCGGCGAACAGGGAACCCGCCGCGTTGTCGGTGAGCAAGGTGTACGCCACGCCGCTGCGGGCCGCTTCGTACGCCGTCAGGCGAGCACCTTGCAGCAGCGGACGCGTTTCGTCCACCCACAGCCGCCGCAGCCGCCCCTCGCGATGTGCCGCGAGGGCCACCGCGAAGGCCGTGCCCTCGCCCCCTGACACCAGCGAACCGGAGTTGCAGTGCGTGAGGATCCGGTGCCCGCCACCGGGCAGCAGCTCGTCCAGCAGGGCCAGACCGTGAGCCGCCATCCGGACGCTGGCCTCTGCGTCCTCCTCGTGCAGCGCGCGCGCCGCGGCCAGAGCCGCGGTGGCCGCCTCCGTGGGGTCGCCGCTCCTCGCGAGAACGGCCCGATGCGCGGCCTCGGCCCGGCGCACGCCGACGGACAAGTTCACCGCGGTGGGCCGGGCACCTTCGAGCGCCCGTGCCGCCTCGGCCACCTCGAAGCCGCGCGCGGCGGCGAGCGCGACACCGTACGCGCCCGCGATCCCCAACAGCGGCGCCCCGCGCACGGCGAGCGAACGGATCGCCTCCACCAGCGCCGGCGCGTCCGTGCACACCAGCTCGACCTCCTCGGCCGGCAGCCGAGTCTGATCGAGAAGCACCAGCACAGGACCTTCGGGTGGTTCCTCCCATCGGATCGCAGGTATCTCGGTCTGCCGGTTGTCCCTGTCGGGTCGCGCCTGCTGATCAGCCATGCGGTCAGTCTGCCCCGGATCCGGCGGACAATTGAAGGCATCCAGCCCCCACCGCGGCAGGTCCCCGGATGACCACCCCATGGCACGATGGCTGCCAACCTGCCGCCGCGACCGCGGACGGGCACCGAGAAGGAGCTTCGATGACAGACACTCCGGGCTGGGCCTCGCCCGGATCCGCCCCGTCGAACGAGGGGCGGGAACCCGGCGCGTCCGATCCCGCCGAGCCTGCCGACCGCCCCGGCGACCCCGCGCCCGCACAGCAGCCGGACCCGAACGCGCAGAGCCCCGGCGTGAAGTGGTCCAAGGAGCAGCCGCCACCCGGCCAGTGGTCGGCGCCCACCGGTGCCCCCAGCCCCCACCGTGCGCCGCCCCCACCGCCCCACCCGGGCTGGGCCGACCGCCCACCGGGCGCCCCCGGCACCGGCGGCCACGGCGGCGGATACGCAGGCCCTCCCGGCGGCCACGGAGGCCCGCCCGCCGGCTACGGCGGTTACGGCACCCCCGGCGGTTACGGAGGCTGGGGCGGCGGCTGGGGCAGCCCCCCGCCCGCGGCCAAGCCCGGCGTCATCCCGCTGCGCCCGCTCGGCGTCGGCGAGATCCTCGACGGCGCCGTCTCCACCATGCGCGCCCACTGGCGTACGGTGCTCGGCATCTCCCTGGCGGTCGCTCTCATCCTCGACGTCAGCATGGTCCTGCTGCAGGGCTTCGTCCTGAACGACACCGCCGTCCAGACCACGATCAGCGATCCCAACGCCAGCCCCCACGAAGCGCTGCACGCCCTGCGCGAGACCATGATCGGCAGCGGGATCATCTCGGTGATCCGCTCGGTCGCCGTGATCATCGCGACCGCCCTGCTCACCACCATCACCAGCCGAGCCGTCCTCGGCAGACCGATCAGCGCGGGCGAGGCCTGGCGCGAAGCCCGGCCGCAGATTCCGAAGCTCTTCGGGCTGCTCATCCTGCTGGGCCTGATCTTCGCCGCCGTCGTCACCGTGGGCGTACTGCCCGGCCTCCTCGTCCTGCTCGGCGGCAACAGCGACGGCGGAGCCGGCCTGCTCGTCCTGGGCATGCTGGCAGCCACCGTCGTCGTGGTGTGGCTGGGGATCCGCTTCTACCTGGCCGCACCCGCCCTGATGCTGGAACGGCAGAGCGTCGTGAAGGCACTGAAGCGCTCCACGAAACTCGTCCGCGGCGCCTGGTGGCGCACCTTCGGCATCGTGCTGCTCACCCTGCTCATCACCGCCATCATGTCGGCGATCATCACCGTCCCCTTCACGGCCGTCGGGGCCGCCGTGAGCGGTGACACCATCAACAACGTGCTCGGCGCCGGCGGCGGACACCTCGGCTGGACGTCCCTGATCATCAGCGGAATCGGCGCCTTGATCGGCACCACGCTCACCCTGCCCATCAGCGCGGGCGTCACCGTCCTCCTCTACATCGACCAGCGCATCCGACGCGAGGCCCTCGACCTCGAACTGGCCCGCGCCGCCGATGTGCAGGGCAGCAGCGCCCCCGGCCCGGTCCCGGGGAGCTGATGCGGTGAGTCTCACGGGGGGAGTGCTCACGGCGGCGGCCCAGTCGGGCGCCGGCAGCACAGTCGTACGAGGCCTGCTGCGCGCGACGGACACGGCCGTCCGCGCGGTCGGCGGCTCGGGAGACCAGCCGCCCGTGACCATCCCGCGCGGTCCCGCGCGAGAGGCGGCTCGCCGCGAACTGTCCAAGCGGATGTACCACGAGAACGACCCAGGACTGTTCGAGCGCGCCCTGAACGCGTTCTGGGACTGGCTCGACCGGCTGCTCAACTCGGCCGCCGCCGCGACACCCGGCGGCACGGTCGGCCTGATCGTCGTGGCCCTGTTCGTCGTCGCGGTCCTGGCCGCCCTGTGGTGGCGCCTGGGCACCCCACGCCGGCAACCCTCCACCACCACGGTCCTGTTCGACGACCGCCCCCGCAGCGCCGCAGAACACCGCGCGACCGCGGAGGCACACGCGGCCCAGGGCCACTGGAACCAAGCCGTGCAGGAACGCATGCGGGCGATCGTCCGGTCCCTGGAGGAGCGCACTCTGCTCGACGTCCGTCCGGGCCGCACCGCCGACGAAGCAGCCGCCGAGGCCGGCCGAACGCTGCCCGCACACGCCGACCGACTGCGCGCCGCCGCCCGCGAGTTCGACGACGTGACATACGGCGGCCGCGGGGCCACCGAGCAGTCGTACCACCGCATCGCCGAACTCGACCGCGACCTGGAGCGCGCCAGGCCCGCACTCGCCCACAGCACCGCCAACACGGCCCACAGCACCCGCCAAGGGGCCGCCCAGTGACCGCCGAGCCCACGCCGCCCACGTCCACCGCGCCCACCGTCCGCCAGGTGTGGACCCGCGCGCGCGGCATCACGCTCGCCGCCGTACTGATCCTCGCGGCGGCCGTCGCCATCGCGGCCGTACGCTCCACCGCCCGGCACGGCGAACTGGACCCACGCTCCGCCGACCCCTACGGCAGCCGCGCCATCGCCCAACTCCTCGCCGACCGAGGCGTCTCCACACGCGTGGTCACCACGCTCGGCGGGGCACGCGCCGCTGCCGGTCCGGACACCACCCTCCTGGTCGCCGTACCCGACCTGCTGACGAGCCGTCAACAGACTCAGCTGCGCCAGGCCGTCGCCACCTCCGGCGGGCGCACCCTTCTCGTCGCGGCCGGCAGCGCGTCCGTCGAGCGTCTCGCCCCCGGAGTCACCGCGGACCCCGCCACCAGCAGCGGCACCACGCTCGCGCCCGGCTGCACCCTGCCCGAAGCCCGACGCGCCGGCAGCGCCGACACCGGTGGCATCCGCTACACCACCACCCACCTCGACGCCGACGTCTGCTATCCCAGCGAGCGCCTCGCCACCCTGCTGCGCATCCCCGAGACGTCCGGGGGCGGTGACACCGTCGTGCTCGGCGCGCCCGACATCCTCTACAACGACCACCTCGACAAGCAGGGCAACGCCTCGCTCGCCCTCCAACTCCTCGGCTCCCGCCCCCATCTGGCCTGGTACCTCCCCTCACTCTCCGACTCCTCGGCCACCGACACCGACGGCCAGAAGGGCTTTCTCGACCTGCTCCCCTCGGGCTGGCTCTGGGGCACCCTGCAGCTGTTCCTCGCGGCCGTCCTCGCCGCCTTCTGGCGGGCACGCCGCTTCGGCCCTCTCGTGCCCGAGAAACTCCCCGTCGCGATCCGCGCATCCGAGACCGCCGAAGGCCGCGCCCGCCTCTACCGCAAAGCCAACGCCCGTGACCGCGCGGCCACCGCTCTTCGCTCCGCCACCCGCACCCGCCTCGCCCCGCTCGTCGGCGTCCCCGTCGCCCAGGCGCACACACCCGAGGCCCTGCTCCCCGCCCTGTCCGCGCACCTCACCGGCGACGGACCCGCCCTGCACTCCCTCCTCTTCGGACCGCCGCCCGGCGACGACGCGGCCCTCCTCGCACTCACCGACCAACTCGACGCCCTCGAAAGAGAGGTACGCCGTCCATGATGGCCCCGACCACTGACAACGCCGGGAACACCGGGGACGCGGCCACCGCCCGGGCTTCCCTGGAAGCCCTGCGCGCCGAGATCGCCAAAGCCGTGGTCGGCCAGGACCCCGCCGTGACCGGCCTCGTCGTCGCCCTCCTCTGCCGCGGACACGTTCTCCTTGAAGGAGTCCCCGGAGTCGCCAAAACGTTGCTCGTCCGCACCCTCGCATCCGCGCTCGAACTCGACACCAAGCGCGTCCAGTTCACTCCCGACCTGATGCCGAGCGACGTCACCGGCTCCCTCGTCTACGACACCCGCACCGCCGAGTTCTCCTTCCAGGAAGGACCGGTCTTCACCAACCTCCTCCTCGCGGACGAGATCAACCGCACCCCGCCCAAGACCCAGTCCTCCCTCCTCGAAGCCATGGAGGAACGCCAGGTCACGGTCGACGGAAGACCGCGTCCGCTCCCCGAACCGTTCCTGGTCGCCGCCACGCAGAACCCGGTCGAGTACGAGGGCACCTACCCTCTCCCCGAAGCCCAACTGGACCGTTTCCTCCTCAAACTGACGATCCCTCTGCCTTCACGCCAGGACGAGATCGACGTGCTGGCCCGCCACGCCTCGGGCTTCAACCCGCGCGACCTGCACGCCGCCGGCGTACGCCCCGTCGCCGGCCCCTCCGACCTGGAAGCGGCCCGCGCCGCCGTCGCCAAGACGGCCGTGTCCCCCGAGATCACTGCCTATGTCGTGGACATCTGCCGCGCCACCCGCGAGTCGCCCTCCCTCACCCTCGGCGTCTCCCCGCGCGGTGCCACCGCCCTCCTGGCCACCTCGCGCGCGTGGGCATGGCTCACGGGCCGCGACTACGTCACCCCCGACGACGTGAAGGCCCTCGCCCTGCCGACGCTGCGCCATCGCGTCCAGCTGCGGCCCGAGGCGGAGATGGAAGGCGTGACGGCAGACTCCGTCATCAACGCCATCCTCACCCACGTCCCGGTCCCCCGCTGATGGCCCTCACCGGACGCGCCGCCCTCCTCGCGGCCCTCGGATCGATCCCCGTCGGCGTCCTCGAACCAGGCTGGGCGGGCATCCTCGCGGTCAACGGCCCGCTGGCCCTCGCGTGCGCCTGCGACTACGCGCTCGCCGCACCCGTACGACGGCTCGTCCTGGCCCGGTCCGGCGACACCTCCACCCGTCTGGGCGAGACCGCAGACGTCACGCTCACGATCACCAACCCGTCCCGTCGTCGCCCCCTGCGGGCGCTGCTGCGGGACGCATGGCCGCCCAGCAGCTGGCAGCCCGGCACCGAGACCGCGGCCTCCCGCCACCGCCTGACCGTCGCCCCGGGCGAACGCCGACGCGTGACGACCAGGCTGCGTCCGACTCGCCGTGGCGACCACCAGGCCGACCGCGTGACGATCCGCTCCTACGGGCCCCTCGGCCTCTTTTCTCGCCAAGGCACCCACAAGCTGCCCTGGTCGGTACGCGTCCTGCCCCCGTTCACCAGCAGAAAGCATCTCCCGTCGAAACTCGCCCGATTGCGTGAACTCGACGGCCGCACCAGCGTGCTGACCCGCGGCGAGGGCACGGAGTTCGACAGCCTGCGCGAGTACGTTCCCGGAGACGACACCCGCTCGATCGACTGGCGAGCCACCGCCCGCCAGTCCGCCGTCGCCGTCCGCACCTGGCGCCCCGAACGCGACCGCCACATCCTGCTCGTCCTGGACACCGGCCGCACGTCCGCCGGCCGCGTAGGCGACGCACCGCGCCTCGACGCCTCCATGGACGCCGCACTTCTCCTCGCGGCACTGGCCTCCCGAGCCGGCGATCGTGTCGCGCTCCTGGCGTACGACCGCCGGGTACGCGCCCTGGTCCAGAGCCGTTCGGCAGGAGACGTACTCCCGGGCCTGGTGAACGCCATGGCCACGCTGGAACCGGAGCTCGTCGAGACCGACGCTCGCGGGCTCACGGCGGCGGCTCTGCGTACGGCACCTCGCCGCTCCCTGATCGTGCTGCTCACGACGCTAGACGCGGCTCCGGTGGAACAGGGCCTGCTCCCCGTACTTCCGCAGCTCACCCAACGGCACACGCTTCTGGTCGCTTCGGTGGCCGATACGCACATTGCGCGTATGGCCGAGGCAAGGGGAGACGCGGAAGCGGTCTACGAGGCGGCGGCTGCGGCTCAGGCCCAGAGTGAACGTCAGCGGACTGCCGAGCAGCTCCGCCGTCACGGGGTGACGGTCGTGGACGCCACGCCGGAGGAGCTGGCGCCGACACTGGCTGATGCGTATCTGGCTCTGAAGGCGGCGGGCCGGCTCTGACCGGCTCCCGCTCCGCCGCCCTTCGGGGATTAAAAGCCCTGAAACGCAGAAAGGCCCACGCCGTGTGGCGTGGGCCTTTCCCAAGAATTGTTCGGCGGCGTCCTACTCTCCCACAGGGTCCCCCCTGCAGTACCA
>NZ_JBFAWF010000039.1:0-47501 GCF_040680195.1 Streptomyces sp. NPDC052109
CGCGCAGCGAACACCGGCGAGGAATCCAGCAGTTCCACCGCCATCCCCGCCCACTGCGCACCCTGACCGGGAAACACGAACACCGTCCGGCCGGCCACGTCGGCCACGCCGCGCACCAGCCCGGGCGACTCCCCGTCGGCGGCCAGGGTGCGCAGGCCCCGTATCAGGTCCGTGCGGTCGGTGGCGGTGAGCAGGGCGCGGTGCGCCAGCGGGGCCCGTGTGGTGGCGGCCGCACGCGCGACCGCCTCCGGCGTCAGTGCCGGCTCGGCCTCCAGGTGCGCGGCGAGCCGCTCCGCCTGGGCGCGCAACGCGGCCGCGGTCCGCCCGGACACGACGACCGGCACGGGACCGGACCGCAATCCCGGGTTCGGCTCCGCCGCCGCTTCCGCGGCCGCCTCGGCCGCCTGCTCGACGATGACGTGGGCGTTGGTGCCGCTGATCCCGAACGAGGACACACCGGCCCGGCGCGGCCGGCCGCGCTCGGGCCAGGGCCGCTCCTCGGTGAGCAGCCGCACTCCGCCCGCCGACCAGTCGATGTAGGGCGAGGGTTCGTCCACGTGCAGCGTGCGCGGCAGCAGCCCGTGCCGCAGCGCCTGGACCACCTTGATCACACCCGCGACCCCGGCCGCCGCCTGGGTGTGTCCGATGTTGGACTTCAGCGAGCCGAGCCACAGCGGGTCGCCCTCGCGGCCCTGGCCGTAGGTGGCCAGCAGCGCCTGCGCCTCGATCGGATCGCCCAGCGTGGTGCCGGTGCCGTGCGCCTCCACCAGGTCGACGTCCGCCGGGGACAGACCGGCGGCGGTCAGCGCGGTGCGGATCACCCGCTCCTGTGCGGGGCCGTTGGGCGCGGTCAGCCCGTTGGACGCGCCGTCCTGGTTCACCGCCGAGCCGCGCAGCACCGCCAGCACACGGTGGCCGTTGGCCCGTGCGTCGGACAACCGCTCCAGGACGAGCTGCCCGGCTCCCTCCGCCCAGCCGGTGCCGTCGGCCGCCGCCGCGAACGACTTGCACCGGCCGTCCGGCGCGAGCCCGCGCTGCCGGGAGAACTCCACGAAGATGCCCGGCGTGGACATCACGGTCACTCCGCCGGCCAGCGCCAGCGAGCACTCACCCGCGCGCAGCGCCTGCGCCGCCAGGTGCACCGCCACCAGCGACGAGGAGCACGCCGTGTCCACGGTGACCGCCGGGCCGCGCAGCCCCAGGGTGTAGGCGATCCGGCCGGAGGCGACGCTTGCCGTGGTCCCGGTCAGCACGTAGCCGTCCAGGCCGGCCGCGCCCTCGTGCATCCGCGGGCCGTAGTCCTGGGCCATCACCCCGGCGAACACCCCGGTCGTGCTGTCCCGCAACGACAGCGGGTCGATCCCGGCCCGTTCCAGCGCCTCCCAGGAGGTCTCCAGCAGCAGCCGCTGCTGCGGGTCCATGGCCAGCGCCTCGCGCGGCGAGATCCCGAACAGCCCGGCGTCGAACTCGGCCGCCTCGTACAGGAATCCGCCGGTACGCGCGTAGCTGTGGCCCGGCCGGTCCGGGTCCGGGTCGAACAGCCCGTCCAGGTCCCAGCCTCGGTCGGTGGGGAAGGCGCCGATCGCGTCGCGGCCCGAGGCCACCAGGTCCCACAGCTCCTCCGGCGAGCCGGCCCCGCCGGGGAACCGGCAGGCCATCCCGACGATCGCGATCGGCTCGGCGGCGGGCGCCGCCACGGCGGGCGCGACGCGCACCGGTGTCTCCGCCGCCAGCTCGGCGACCAGGCGCTCGGCGATGCGTTCCGGGGTCGGATGGTCCAGTACGACCGTGGCGGGCAGCCGTAACCCGGCCACCTCCGCCAGCCGCTGCCCCAGCTCCACCGTCATCAGGGAGCTGAAACCCAGGTCCCTGAACGGGCGCCGTGCGTCCAGTTCGTCGGCGGACTCCAGCTCCAGGGCCGCCGCCACCTCGGCGCGCACCAGCGCGCGCACCGCCTGCTCCCGCTCGGCCGGGGGCAGTCCGGCGAGTGGCGAGGCCGGCCGGGCGGGTGTCTCCGCCGCCGGCGCGTCCGGTACGGCGGGCATCGCGGCGCCGGTGGCCGTGACCCCGGCGATCCAGTGCCGCCGCCGCTGGAACGGGTAGGTGGGCAGCGGGATCCGCCGCGCCCCGGAGCCGGCGTAGAACCGTGCCCAGTCCACCGGCACACCACGGGCGTGCACCCGGGCCACCGCGGTGAGCAGCGACCGCAGGTCCGGTCGCTCCCCGCCGGTCATCGCGGACACGAACGCCACCTCCGGCGGCGCGCTGCCCGGGCCCATCGCGGACAGCGTGCCGTCCGGACCCAGCTCCAGGAAGGTGCGCGCGCCGCCCGCGCAGGCCGTGGCGATCGCGTCGGCGAACCGCACCGTGTCGCGGGTGTGCCGCGCCCAGAACTCCGGCCAGTCGAGGCCGGTCACGTCCAGCTCCGCACCGGTCAGCGAGGAGATGACCGGCAGGTCCGGCCGCCGCCAGTCGATGCGGGCCGCGGCCGCGCGCATCCCGGCCAGGATGCCGTCCACGTGCGACGAGTGACTGGCCATCGGGACCTGGATGCGCCGCGTGCGTCTGCCCCTGGCGGACCAGCGGGCGGCGATCGCCTGCGTGGCGTCCTCGTCGCCCGAGATCACCGTGGCGTTCGGGCTGTTGAGCGCGGCGACCGACACCAGCCCGCCGGTCCCCGCGACGTCCGGCAGCAGCTCCGCCTCGGACGCCTCCACCAGCACCATCGCCCCGCCGGGCGGGATCTCCTGCATCAGCCGGCCGCGGGTGGCCACCAGCGCGCAGGCGTCGGCCGGCGACATCGCCCCGGCCACGTGCAGCGCGGCCAGCTCGCCGAAGGAGTGGCCGAGGACCGCGTCCGGGACGATCCCCCAGCTCTCCACCAGCCGGAACAGCCCGACCTGGACGGCGAACAACGCCGGCTGTGTGTACGTCGGTTCGTCCAGCAGTGCCGCGTCGGCCGAACCCGGCTCGGCGAACATCACCTCCAGCAGTGGCCGCGGCAGGTGCGGGCGCATCCGCTCGCAGATGTCGTCCACCGCCGCGGCGAACACCGGGTGGCGCCGGTAGATCTCCCGGCCCATCCCGGGCCGCTGGTTGCCCTGTCCGGCGAACAGGAACACCGCCCGCCCCTCGACGGCCGTGCCGCGCACCACCCGCGCGTGCGCCGTGTCCCCGGCCAGCGCCTCCAGCAGGCCGGGCACCTCCCCGGCCGACTCGGCCACGAGCACCGCCCGCCGCTCCAGCGGGCGGCGCGTGGTGGCCAGCGAATAGGCCAGGTCCGCCGGTGGAGCGTCCAACTCCCCCACTCGGCCCGCAAGTTCCGCCAGGGCCGCTGGGGCTCGCGCGGACAGCGGCACCAGCACCGGGCCCTCGTACCGCCCGGCGTCGCGGTCCGGCGCCGCGCCGGGGGCGGGCGGCTCGGCCAGCACCACATGGCAGTTGGCCCCGCCCATGCCGAACGCGCTCACCCCGGCCAGCAACGGGCCCGGAACGGCGGGCCACGGCCCGGTCTCGGTGACCACCCGCAGCCCCAGCTCCGCCAGCGGGATCCGGGGGTTCGGGGTGCGGAAGTTCAGGCTGGGCACCAGTTCCCGGCGCGAGAGGCACAGGACCGTCTTGACCAGGCCGGCGATCCCGGCCGCGCCCTCCAGGTGCCCGATGTTCGTCTTCACCGAGCCGACCAGCAGGGGCCGCTCACGTTCGCGCCGCGCCACCGCGCCCAGCGCGGCGGCCTCGACCGGGTCGCCGAGCGGCGTCCCGGTGCCGTGCAGTTCCACATAGCTCAGCTCGGCCGGGGACACCCCGGCCGACGCGCAGGCCAGGCGCAGGACCTCCTCCTGCGCCTCCGGGCGCGGGGCGGTGAGCGTCGCGCCGCCGCCGTCGTTGTTGGTGGCGCTGCCCCGGATCACCGCGTGCACGGTGTCACCGTCGGCCAGCGCCGCCGACAGCGGCTTGAGCACCAGCACCGCGCCGCCCTCGCCGCGCACGAACCCGTCGGCCCGCTCGTCGAAGGTGTAGCAGCGGCCGTCCGGGGAGATGGCGCCGAGCGCCCGGGTGACGTCGTAGCCGTCCTGGGCGATGTTCAGGTTGACGCCCCCGGCCAGCGCCACCGAGCACTCCCCCGCCGCCAGCGCCCGGCATGCCAGGTGCACCGCCACCAGCGCGGAGGACTGCGCGCTGTCCACCACCAGACTGGGCCCGCGCAGCCCCAGCGCGTACGACACCCGGTTGGCGATCATCGCCCGGTTGCGGCCGGTGGCCGAGTACGGGCTCAGCCGCGTACCGCGCAGCCCGGCGTAGTCGTCGTAGGTGGCGCCGACGTACACCCCGGTGCCGTCCGCCGAGCCGCCGTCGCCCGGGACGATCCCGGCGTCCTCGAACGCCTCCCAGGACAGCTCCAGCACCAGCCGCTGCTGCGGGTCCAGTACGGCCGCCTCACCGGGCGGGATACCGAAGAACCCGGCGTCGAAGGAGTCGACCTGGTCCAGGAAACCCGCCCGCACCGGCTCACCGGAGGGCAGCACGGGCACGGCCGGGCCCTCCGGGTGGCAGCGCCGCGGACCGGGTTCGCCGAGCGCGTCCCGCCCCTCGCGCAGCAGCCGCCAGAACTCGGCGGGGTTCGCCGCCCCCGGCAGTCGGCACGCCAGACCGACGACCGCGACCGGTCCCCGGTCGGCAGCGTTACCCACTCGGTCACCCACCCGGGTTTCCCCTTCCACGTCGCCTCTCAACGAGGGCATGTCAGATCTGTCCGGGACTCACTCCGGACGGACAGCGTTCGCGACACAGCGGACAGGCCGGGACGGCCATGTGGGCGCACCCGGCACCTTCGGCCGGCGGGCGCGCCGCCGGCCCGGCCTGCGACGGCGGCAGGCCGACATGAACATCGGGGTTGTCCGTTCGTCGATCGCGGACGGGCGGTCCGGCTCCGGTGCTCAGGGACCTGTCGTGGTCACCGCACTGTGACCACCGGTCCCGGACCGCCACGGCGGTCCGGGTCACGGCGCCGGCCGCGAGCCGCGGGAAGCGGGCCGCTCAGGCCCGGACGAACTCCACCGGCACTCTCAGCGCCACGGTGTGCTTGTTGTTGTTGGCCCAGGGCACCGGGCCGGTCAGCCGTACCTCGGCGACCCGGTCGAGCAACGCGCCGAACAGCGCGCGCAGTTCGACACGGGCCAGATCCACCGCGAGGCAGCTGTGCGGCCCGTGGCCGAAGGCCAGGTGCGGGTTGGGGTCGCGGCGCACGTCGAAGGACATGGCGTCGGTGAACACGCTCTCGTCCCGGTTGGCCGACGACCACCACAGGGTCACCTTGTCCCCGCGGCGGAACCGCGCGCCCTGGAAGGTGAAGTCCTCGGTGGCCGTCCGCCGGTTGTACGGCGTCGGCGTGGACCAGCGCATCATCTCCTCGATCGCGCTGTCCAGCAGGGACCGGTCGCCGCGCAGCGCCTGCCACTGGTCCGGTCGTTCGGCCAGGGCGAGCAGGCCTACGGCGATCACGTTCCGGGTGGGCTCGCTGCCGGCCAGGGACAGCAGGTTGACGAACACCTCGCGCTCGTACTCGCGCAGCGGCGGCTCGTCATGGCCTTCGGGCAGGTCGGCGGCGGCGATCACGGACAGGAAGTCCTGTGCCGGGGCGGCCCGCTTCTCGGCGATCAGCTTGACGCCGTAGTGGTACATGGCCAGCAGCGCGTCCTGGCTGCGCGAGGAGGACTCGCCGGACTCGCGGTCCTCGTAGCCCATCACCACCTCGGTCCAGCCCACGAACTGCGGCCAGTCCGCGCGCGGCACGCCCATCAGCGCGGCCATGACCTCGACGGAGAACCGGCCGGCGACGTCGTTCTGGAAGTCGCAGGAGCCCTGCTCCACGACCTCGGAGACGATCGCCTCGGCGCGCTCGGTGACGGTGGGGGTCAGCGCGTCCAGCACGGGGCCGGTGACCGAGGGGGTGACGAGGTCGCGCAGCAGCCGGTGCCGCGGGTCGTCCATCATGTTCAGCATCGCGCCGGAGTAGGTGCCGGCGGGCAGGTCGTCCAGGTGGGTGCCGCCGCCCTCGCGGTCGCCGCCGCCCTGGGAGGACAGCAGCGGATGCGCAGCGGCCTCGACCACGTCGGCGTAGCGGGAGAGCACCCAGAAGTTCTCACCGTCGCGGGTGCGGCCGGGCGGGTGCAGCAGGACGGGCGCTTCCCGGCGGAGCCGGGCGAAGACCTCGTGCGGGAAACCGTCGCCGAAGCGGTCCTGGTCGCTCAGATCGAACCCGCCGAGAACGGCGGGTAATTCGCTTTGGCGAACCTCTGTGGCGCTTCTTAACAGCGGGATGGCGGGTTGTTCCAAAGACATGAAACTCTCCATTTTGCACTGACGCATCAAGGGACGCCAAAAGCATCAGCAGTGTCACCCGATCGTGGAAAAGCCGTCAAGTGATTGCCGGGCCCAACCAGTGTGAGGTAACGGACGTTTCAGCTGGACGTTCTTTGCCGTTTCCATGCCGCGTCGTTCAGTGGAGCACAACGTCAAGTCGCCACGCCGAACGGGCAGTTGACGAAAGGTCAATACCGAATCTCGACGAGGCGGCCCTCCGCGTCCCGCTCCGGCACCGCGGGAATCCGCTCCGCGATCCCGAGCGCGATCCGGTGCGCCGACCAAGCCGCGGCAGCGGCGTCGAGGACATCGTCCACCGGGACACGATCGGCCTCTCCGAGCTCGTCCGAGAGGACGACTCCGGCCTCGGCCAGCAGTGCGCGGCGCAGATTCTGGCCGCGCCAGGTCTTCTTGGCGTACGCCGGCGGGACTCCGCCGGCCAGGGCACGGAAGGAGAGCTCGGGGTGGGTCTCGTGGATGCGCTCATCGGCGAGCCAGCAGGCCCGAGCCTCGAGAAGTCTCGGCGCCAGCGCCCACGCCTGCCGGCTCAGCCCGCTCCCGGTGAGCTCCCGGCACCGGTGTGCGGCCGCCGGGTAATCGGTCTCCTGCCATGCGGGCCTCGGCGCGATGAGGAAAACGCTGCTGCGGCGCGCTCCCAGCAGCGCGCGGGCCGCGAGATCAGCGGCACGCGGGCCCCGCTCGACGAGCCCCAGCGGCATGTCCACGGCGATCGCCCGTACCGCACCGGCACGCTGGATCAGCGCCCCGAGGGACGCCGCGACCAGGCTCCCCGCGTACGCGCCGTCCGCGAGCCGGATCCCCACCCACCCGTGCCTGCCGCACGCGTCGATCCCCAGGACATCCGCGCCCACCGCCACCTCACCGACCTCATCACCCACGCCGACGCCGACCGCTGACGGTGCCTGACGATACGGTTGCGGCGAGCCGTACGGCCCGGCGCGACACGGCGCGAAGGCCGGAGCCGGCGGTGTCGCCGGCTCCGGCCTGGTGGCGGATCGCCTGCCGAATGGGAACGTTCAGCCGGTGAAGGCGGCGGTGCCGTTCGGGACACCGAGCCCGGACGGGCCGTCGTACCCGGTGGTGCCGGTGCACAGGTAGGAGCCGCCGCAGCTGCCGTTCGAACCGCTGGTGACGTCGTACAGCGCCGAGGTGTGCGCGTACGGGAAGGACGCCGGGGAGGAGCCGGAGGACGGGGCACCGCCCAGCGCGTAGGTCGCCGCGATCAGCGGGGAGGAGGCGCTGGTGCCGCCGAAGACCATCCAGCCGGTGGCCGAGCGGTAGCTGTCGTAGACCGCGACCCCGGTGTTCGGGTCGGCGACCGCCGACACGTCCGCCACCGTGCGGTTGGCACAGCCGGTGTCCTTCTGCCAGCTGGGCTTGGCGTCGTACTTGGAGCAGCCGGAGCCCGCGCCGCTCCACACCGTGTCGGTCCAGCCGCGCGAGTTGGACGCGGTCTTCAGGGACGTACCGCCGACGGCCGTCACGTATCTGGAGGCCGCCGGGTACTCGACGCCGTAGCCGTTGTCACCGGAGGAGACGGTGATGGCGACACCCGGGTGGTTGAAGTACGAGGAGTCGTACGTCGAGTCGCTGGAGGACTCGGAGCCGCCGTAGCTGTTGGAGACGAACTTCGCACCCAGCCGCACCGCGGTGTTCACCGCCGTCCCCAGGTTGGTCATGCTCGACGAACCTGCCTCCACCAGCAGGATCTTGCAGTTCGGGCAGGCCGCGCTGACCATGTCGAGGTCGAGGGATATCTCCTCGGCCCAGCCCGAGTCACCGCGCGGGTAGCTGCTGCCGCCGTTCTGGTCGACCTTCTTGAAGCAGCCGTTGGCCGTGGTGCAGGCGGACAGGCCGTACTGGGAGCGGTAGACCCCGAGATCGGCCTCGGCGTTCGGGTCGTCGTAGGCGTCGACGATGGCCACCGTCTGTCCCGAACCGCCCGTGGCCGAGGGCAGGTTGTACGCCGCCTGGAGCGAGGCGGGGCCGTAGCCGGAGGGCGCGGCGGCCGCGGTCAGCCCGCTCTCGGCGTGCGCCGACTTCGGGGTGCCCGCGGTGACCTGCAGGGCGTTGCAGGCCATCTCGCCCTTCTTCGTCGGGGCGGCGCAGGCGTGGGCGACGGTGACGCCATGGGACGGGGAGGCGGTGGTCTGGGCCGCCTGGCCGACGGGGGCGGCCAGGGCGAGGGCGGCCGTGGCGAGCGTGGCCACGGCGGTGAGGGAAACGGTTCTGCGCAACGTACGTCCTCCACATGGTGGGTGAACCGGGAAGAGCTGTGGGGGGTGCGCGGTACGACCTCGGCGCGGGGTGTGCGCCGTAGCCGCGCAGAACGTACGGATGTCGGGACCACGTCAACAAGATGAACGTTGAAGCGGGAACGTTCCTTTGCCTTTCCTGAGACCTTCATGTGCCGCCCATGGCCGAGCCATGACCGAAAACGGGACCGGCCATGGCTTGACCGGCCCGGTGACGGTCGGTCGCGTCACGACGGCGTCGACGGCCTGTTCGCTGCCGACGGCTGCGAGGGCCCGGAGCGCGGCAGGGTGGCGGAAGGATCTCCGGTCGTCGGCGAGCAGCCGGGCAAGGTGCGCTACGCACGCCGGCACCGGCGATCGGCGAGGGCCTCGGTCGCGGTCGAGCAGGTGCCGAGGGAAGCGTCCGAGACGGACGATCGGGCCAGGCGGATCGGCCCGCCAGATGATGTGCCAGTCCGTTGAGCGTCGGGGCGGCGATGGGCCCCGTCCCGCCCAGGGCGGATCGCGGCCCGTGCGACGTCGTCGCAGCCGTCGGCCATGACCAGCTCGCCAGCCGGCCGGCCGCCTCCCAGGTGGGGTGGGCGCCGAGTGCCCCCGCTGCCCGCAGGCGTTCCGCCTCCGCGGTGTCGTGCAGCGCCGCGAGCAGGACGGGTCGGGGCTCGGATGCGGCGATGAGTCCCAGAGCACGGACGGGCCCGCCGAGTGGCCGTACCCCGCGATCCGCGGCCCCAGATCGCCCCGGAACCAGGAGCCGGGCTCCGTCATCCAGTCGATGCGTGCTCCCGGTCGAGGTACTCCTCGACGACGTCCAGTCGACCGTGGGTGCCCGGCTCGGGACCGGCCGCTTCTGCACGGCGACACTCAGCACCGTCAGATCGTCAAACTCCGGCCGTGCGCCCGGAGGACGGGCCTAGCGGGTCAGTTCGTAGTCGAACCAGATCCGGTGCGTGCCATCCGTGTCCACCGCGATACCGCCCGTGCCGGTGATGCCCGCCAGCGCGCCGGTTCCGCTCTCGGGAACGATGACGAAGAACTCGTCTCCCCTGTCTTCTCCCAGGGTCGTCGCGGAGTGCGCGAAGTTGAAGGTGCCCGGCTGCCCGAGCAGCGTCCCCTCGAACGACTCCATCGCCACGTAGGTGCCCTTGCCCGAGGCCTGGTCGAACGCGGCGGTGAACAAGGTGGCGGAGCGCCCCACGACATCGCCTTCGTACTGCTTCTCCATCGTGGCGACCCCGACCGGCAACGCGGTTCGAACCGCCGGACCGTCCACCGCGGCCGCGGAGAAGTCGGCGACCTTGAATGTTCCTGAAGCTCGCATGCCGCGATCCTACGGCTCGTCGAGCAGCGACGGGCTGTTTCCGGCCGCGTCGCCGGCCGTGCCGGGTCCGCCGTGCCGACGCCGTCACACCCAGCCGCGACGACCCGCTTCCAGGCCGGCCGCGAACCGGCCGCGCGCCCCCAGGCGGTCCATCAGCTCGGCCATCATGCGGCGGACCGTGCGCAGCGACAGCCCGAGCCGCGACGCGGCGGACGCGTCCGTGGAGCCGTCGGCGAGCAGGCGCAGCAGCTCGCGCTCCTGGCGGGTGAGCCCCTGGTCGTCCCGCTCGGGGCAGGCGCCCAGAGGCGTCGCCCTGTCCCACACGGACTCGAACAACGCCACCAGCGCCGCCATCACACCGGGATTGGTGATCTGGATGGCGCCCTCGCGGGTGTTCTCCGGGTTGACCGGCACCAGTGCCACGCTCCGGTCGATCACCAGCATCCGCAGCGGAAGCGCCGGGACGGTCCGCACCTGTCCGCCCAGGCTGGTCAGCCAGGCCGCGTAGTCGGTGCTCACCGCGTCGTTGCGGACACTGTCCAGATACACCGTGCGCATGTTGACGCCGCGCGAGATGACCGCCTGGTCCAGCGGTTTGCTCGCCTCCAGGCTCTCGGCCGACTGGGCACCGCCCGGGTTGAAGGTGAGGCATTCATTGGTGGCCCGCCCGGCCAGGTCCCTGATGCGGGACTGAATCGCCTCCATGCCGACGAGCTCTTCCACCGCGCACCGGCTGCCGGCGTGGTAGAGGGCGTCGTACTCGTCGAATACGGTCGCGATGGCCGCCTGACATCGTTCGAACTCCTCCTGATGCCGGCGCAGTTCCTCCTCCTGACGGCGCAGCAGCGACTGCAGCCCTATCCTCGGGCTCACCGGAATGACCACTCCCGGTCCCGCGGACTCGATCAACAGCTTGAGGTCGGCAAGCCGGTCGAGTGCCTCGCGGAGCGTCTGCTCCGACATCCCCAGGTGCTGCGTCAGCTCACGGATCCCCCAGCGATGGTTGGTCAGCATCGTGCGATAGACGATCTCAGCCGTCGCATCGAGCCCCAACAACTTCAGCATGTTCGCCTCCCCCGTCGCAGCGACGCAGTCATCATGCCTTACGACCAGCGTTCGCTCCACCCTCCTGATAACCCCGAGGAACGCCGCGTGGCACCGAGCGGCCAAGGGCATCTTGCTGCCAGCCGAAAACCTGCCATTCGCTCCGCGCCGGGTACAGACTGTGGATCAGAAGGCCAGCCCGACTGCCGGGCAGCCCGTCGATCACGTTATGTCCGGGGGGTTTCGTGAATTCCGCTGCACACTGCGTCAGCCGCGCCGTCGCTTCGGCCGTCTTCTTCTGCGCCTCCTTCTCCGCCGCACCCGCAGTCGCCATGGCCTCTCAGGAGGCACCCTCGCAAAGGACAATGTCCACCGACGACAATCTGAATTGGGATTTCATCCGTTCCATTCCCGAGCAGCTGCGGGGAGAGGCAGGAGCGCTGCCTCCCCTCCACGTCGTCTGAGACCGGGGCACCAGGTGCACATGTCCGTCGCGACACTGCGGCCCGGCGGCCGGGCCGCCTGGCGAAATCTGGACCCTGTCGCTCTCCACGCCTGGCTGCGCAATGCGTCCACGGACCTCGACGCCCTGGAGCACATCACGGTTCGCTGCCATGGCGACCGTGCTGACCTGGTGTTCTTCTGCGCCGTGGACAGCCTGGACACGGCCTGCGCGGTGGCCGAGGAGGTCTGTCGCCGCGCCCTGGAGACCACCGGGCAACTGGCCGGGTGGGAAGCCTGCGTCGCCGTGCTGCACGACGGCGGGGAAAGCGCCGGATGACCACACGGCTGTGCCGACGGCAGATCGCCTGAACTGCGCGGAAGGCGGCGGAGAGCCTGGCCGTCCGATTGGGGACGACCGGTCTCCCGCCCGCCGGAGAACCGGAAGACCCGGCCATGTGCCCGAGTGCTCTGCCGCACTCGGGCACATCAGCCTGCCCACACCCGAAAGAATCCGGACGACCTCTCCCGCGTATACGTCCGCCCCTCATGCGGAGTCGACGGTGTCACACACCTGACTGTACGCCGAATTGCCGGCAGCTCATCCATGAGGCATCGAACGTTTTACGCAACGGCCATGGCGATTCACCGGACCGACCGGACGCGGTGGCGGTCGCGGTGCACCATATCGACCGGGTGTCATTATTGCCGAGCGCTCACCGGGAATTCGCCGTTTTCCTGTCCCAGCCGGGTATTACCCCTCAATCGCTTTTCCGGTGCGCTGTCCCGGCGCATGACCCGCGCCAGATCCTGCCGCAACGCGGCCCGTACCTCGTCGGCCTCGTCCTTGAGGTAGAAATGACCGCCGGCGAAAACCCGCATCGTGAACTCCGCCGTCGTCTCCTCTCCCCAGGCCAGCAGGCCGGCCCGGTCCACCTCGGGATCGGCCGTCCCCATGTACGCGGCGACCGGGCAGCGCAGCCGGGGACCGGGCAGGGTCCGGTACGTCTCGTTGAGTTCGAAGTCGGCCCGCAGCGTCGGCAGCATCAGCCGCAGCAACTGCCCTTCGTGCAGAAGCTCGGGCGGGGTTCCGCCGAGCGCGCCCACGGCGCCCAGGAATGCGTCGTCCCCCAGCGCCGAGTACGGCCGCCGCCGAGCGGGCAGCCGGGCGGCCCGCCGTCCCGACACGATCAGCAGCCTCGGCTCACGGCCGGCCCGGCCCGTGAAGCGGCGGGCCACCTCGTAGGCGAGGATCGAGCCGAGGCTGTGGCCGAACAGGGCATAGGGGCGGTCCAGATGTGGCTCCAGCGCCTCGCACAGCGGATCGATGACCTGCTCGACCCTGCGGTAGGGCAGTTCCCGCATCCGGGACTCGCGGCCGGGCAGAACCACCGGGCGCACGTCGACGTCCGGCGCCATGGAGAGCCGCCAGGGCCGGTAGGCGCTCGCGCCGCCGCCCGCGTGGGCGAAGCAGAACAGCCGCGGGGCGGCCGGGTCGGCGGCCACCCCCGCGTCGCCGCCGAGCCAGCCGCCCGCCGGCGCCGTGCCGTTGTGTGTGCTCGGCATGCCCATCACTTTCCCGTGCGCCCGAAGACGACGCTGGTGTTGAAGCCCCCGAACCCGAACCCGTTCGACAGCGCGTGGCCGATGACGGCCGGCCGCGCCGTGGCCCCGACCAGCCGGGCCCCGGGGTCCAGTGGCCGTTCGAGATTGACGTTGGCGTGGACGAACCCCTCGCGCATCTGCACCACGGTGGCCACCGCCTCGATCACGCCGGCGGCGCACAGGCAGTGCCCGATCAGGCCCTTGGTCGAGTTCACCCACGGGCCGTCGGCACCGGAGCCGAACACCTCGCGCAGGGCCGTCAGTTCCACCTCGTCACCGAGCGGGGCGCCGGTGCCGTGGGCGTTGACGTAGTCGATGCGGTCGGGGGTGAGGCCGGCCAGCGCGAGCGCCCTGCGCATCACCTCCGTCTCACCGGCCAGGCTGGGGTCGGCGAGCCCGTTGCCGTCCAGGCGCAGGGCATAGCCGGCGAGACTGCTCCACACCTCGGCCCGCCGCCGTACCGCCGAGGCGGCCGACTCCAGGACCAGGCAGGCCGCGCCCTGGCCCGGCACGAACCCCTCCCGGTCGGCGTCGAAGGGCCGTCCGGCCCGCGCCGCCGGGGTGCCGCGAGCGCCGGCCATCGCCCCCAGGTTGTAGAACGCCTGCCGTTCCATGTCCGACAGATCGGTGAGCGCGCCCAGCACCAGGCAGACGTCGACCACCCCGGAGGCCACCAGCCGGGCAGCGTTGATGAGCGCGACGTTGCCGCTGGCGGACGCCCCGCCGACGGTGTAGCCCTCGCCCGTCAGACCGAGCAGCTGACTCACCGTGCCGACGTGGTCGGTGTCCATGAACTGCAGCGGGTAGCGGGCCGGAAGGTGGACGGGGCTGGTGACGTAGCGCGGTCGCACCGTCTCGGCGAGGCGGCCGCCCAGGTTGTGCCCGGCGACGATCAGTCCGATCCGGTCGCCCGGCACGGGCCGGCGGTGCAGGTCCGCCCGCTCCCAGCCCTCCAGCGCCACGGTCACCGACGCCTGCACGGACAGCGGCGAACGGGCGGCGAGTCGCACCGCCGCCCGCCGGAGCCGTTCCGTGCGGCCGGCGAGCGCGGAACCGAGGTCGAAGCCGGCCAGGTCCGCGCAGAGCGTCGGACGCAGTTCCGCGTAGGCGCCCTCGGCCCCGCGCGCGCCGACGCCGCAGACGCCCGCGCGCAGGGCCCCCGTGAAGGAGGTCACGTCGGAGGCGATCGCGCAGAGCGCGCCGGCCCCCGTGATCACGACCTCGGTCACCGCATGTACTCCCGCAGCAGCCGGGCCAGGGAGCCGATGTCATGGACGTCCGCGAGCTCGGTGACGGACAGGCTGACGCCCAGCGCGTCCATCGTCATCGTCACCACGTCCACGCGGTCGACGCTGTTGGCGCCGAGGTCCCTCAGCGACACCTCCTCGGTGACCAGGGCCGGATCGAGGTCCGGCAGGACCGCCAGCACACTGCGGCGGATGGTGGTCAGCACGCGATCGCTCATCGTCGTCTCTCTCGTTCGGGGCTGTCAGTGCCACTCGTAGGTGCGGTGGAAGTCCTTGGTGCCGGTGTGCACCAGCAGCGCTTCCCCGGCCGGCAGATAGGCGGCGTACCGGTCGACGTCGATCACCCGGTGCTGCGCCGGTACCAGGGCCTTGAGGCTCTCGGGCAGCAGCGTGGCGTACTCCTCGAAGGTGAGCTCCCGCCGGCGGGCCAGCCGCCCGTCGATGTCCATGGCCCGGACCGCGGCCGCCGACCCGTGGTCGACGACGCCGCTGAAGAACTCCGCGGCGCACCCGGAGCCGTACGAGTACAGGCCCACCCGGGCGCCCCCCGGGATGTCGGCGGTCGACAGCAGGCTGGCCAGCGCCAGATAGACCGATCCGGAGCAGAGATTGCCGACCTCGGACGGAAAGCGGAGCGAGGGGCGCACGCGGCGTTCGAAGTCCGCGTCGATCTCCCGCGCGGGCACGGCCGCCTCGCGCATGAGCTTGCGGTGGGCCGCCCGGACCAGACCGCTGAACGGCGTGTGCATCGCCAGGTGGTCGAAGGCGGTGCGGAAGTCGACGCCGTCGACGCGGGAGCGGTAGTCGGCGAAGGAGTGCGTGAGGCAGTCCAGGTACGCGAAGAGCGAGCGGTCCACGTCCGCGATGTCGAACTCCGGTGTGGGGCGGGCCGAGTCGAGCGTCTCGTAGCCGTACAGACCGAAGGCGCCGAGGTCCAGCTCCAGGACGGTCGGCCGGTCGCCGAGCAGGATCGCGGCGGCGCCGTGCCCGGTCGCGGGCTCGGCGTACCCGGCCCGCTCGTCGACCAGGGCCACGTCGGTGGCGATGATCAGCGCTTTGGCTCCCGGTGACGCTCCGGAGGCCAGGTAGCCCGCGGCCAGTTGCAGCGTGCCCGTGGCCGCGTAGCACGCCTGCTTCACCTCCAGCATCCGGCAGTGCCTGCCGAGTCCCAGGTACTCGTGGACGTAGGAGGTCACCGACTTGCTCAGGTCGAGTCCCGACTCGGTCGAGGTGACCAGCACCTCGATGGCGTCCCGCTCGGCGGGCGGGAGCGCGTCGACGATCGGCTTGGCCGCGTTGACGGCGTTGGTCACCGGATCCTCGAAGGGCAGGCCGATCGATCGCCGGCGCATGTCGAGGTTGGCGAGCCGTGCCTCGTCCAGTCCCCGGCCGGTGAAGAGCGCCGCGACGGGAATCTGCGCGACACCCGCGTACACGTTGAGCGCCTCGATGCCGTATCCCATGTCAGCTCCGCTCACTGTGCAGCAGGACCTCGACCAGGGCGTCGATGTCCCGTACGTCGCTGAAGCGGGACATGGGGGCGTCCAGGCCGAGCCGCTGCAGGAGGCCGAGGATGATCTCCACCCGGTCCACCGAGTCGGCTCCCAGGTCCTTCAGGTGTTTGTCCCCGGTGATCCGGTCCGCGGGCAGGCCGGGCAGGATCTGCGCCACCACCTCGTGGACCAGAGCGGTCATCCGCTTCCGGGCGTCGGTCGACGTCGTCATCCGGATACTCCTGTGTCGAATCGGAGTGAACACACGGCCAGGACCCTGCCGCCGTCGCGGTCGCGCAGCACCACGTCGACGGCCTCCTCGCCGTCGGGCCCGGGCCAGTGGCGCAGCGTGACGGTCAGGGGGCGGCCGGCGTCGGCGTTGCCGAGGTAGCACAGCTGCTGGTCGACGGCCACGCGGTCGAGAAAGGACCGGTCGTCGCGGCCGAGGCGGCGCCACAGGCGCAACAACGCCCAGTCCACGATGGAGAAGTAGGAGGCGAAGTACAGCAGGCCCGCCCCGTTGAGGTCGCGTGACGGGTCGACGTCGTAGTCGACGACCAGCTCGGCTCCCGGGCGGCCGGTGCCGTGGTCGAGGAAGGTCAGCTCGGTGCGGGCACGGCCGTAGGCGTGCCGGGGCGAGAACTTCTCCGGCAGGGTGGGCAGGTGCTCGTGGGTGAAGTCCGGTGGCGAGGAGCGCACCAGCGAGGCGTTGGTGCCCTGCGTGCCCCGGGCCACCCAGCGGTTGAAGTTCTCCACGTAGAGGCTGTCGGGGTCACCGAAGGCGTAGAAGTCCTCGGGTTCCAGCGGCGCGGCGGCCGCGCGCGGGTCCCCGCTGATCCGGTGCAGGGTCAGCACCGACTCGCTGCCGAAGCCGAACAGCCGTGTGGTGACGTGCAGTTCGTCACCGAACGCGGGGGAACGCAGGTGGAACCGGCGGCTGCCGCGCACCCGGTAGTAGTAGAAGGACAGATAGGTGGGTGCTCCCGACGCGTCGCGGGCGCGCAGTACGTCGGTGCCGCAGACCTCCGCCACCGCGTCCCAGGTCCAGTCGCCGATCTGCCCGGCGAACAGCGAGTTGTGCCCGCACATCCCGGGCCGGACGCGAACCGTGCGCCGCAGCGTGCTCACCGCTCGCCCCCGGACTGCTCGTGGGCGGCCAGGAACGGCAGCAGTTCTCGGTGCACCTCGTCGGCATGGGTGAGGCACGGGAAGTGGCCCGCCTCGTCCAGTTCCACCAGGCGCGAGGTGGGGATCGCACCGTGCAGCAGGTGGGTCGCCTTCATCGGGATGACGGTGTCGTGCCGGCCCCACAGGATCAGGGTGGGTACGGAGATCTCCGGCAACCGCGCGAAGAGCGTGGGCTGGGTGGCGAACACGTCCAGATAGCTCAGCCCCAGTTTCGGGTCCATGCTCTCGCAGCGCAGCAGCAGTTCCTCCAGCGCCGCCCGTCCGCCCCGGATCCGGCCGCCGTGCGCCTCGATGCGGTCGAAGTCCTCGGCGGCCACGACGGAGAGCCGGTTGACCTCGCCGTTGCGGTTGCCGACCTTGTAGGAGCTGCCGACCAGGGTGAGGGAGGCGGTGCGGCCCGGGTGGCGCAGCGCGAAGCTCTGCGCCACCAGTCCCCCGAACGAGGAACCCAGCACATGCGCCGGCCCGGTCACGCCCAGTGCGTCGAGCACCCTGCGGTACAGGTCGGCGATCCCGTCCAGGGTGAGGTCGCGGGCGGCCGTGGTCCCCCCGACTCCCGGATGGTGCACGGTGATCAGCCGGTAGCGGTCGGCGAGGCCGGCGAACTGCCGGGCGAAGACCCCGGCGCCGATGTTGAAGGGGGTCATCAGCAACAGGGCGGGGCCTGATCCGGCGGTGAACACCTCGGCCGTGCCGTCGGGCAGTTCCACCAGCGAGCGCACCGCGTGGGGCGCGTGCTCGGCGAGCACGGCCGTGTTGTCGTCGCGGGCCCGGTGGCCTTCGCGCATGGCCTGCCCGATGTCCTCGGGCAGGGCGTCGGCCGGATGGAAGCGCCGGGGTCCGGCCGCGCCGCCCGTGCCGTCCACGGGCAGCAGGTCCGGTACCGGCCGCCCCGACCGCCACAGCTCGGCCAGCCTCCCCGCGACCGCGGTGGCGCGCTCGACGCCGAAGCCGACCGGGACGGCGAGCCGAATCCGCCGCGGGGCGGCCAGATGGGCCGCCGCGCGGACGCCGGCGCCCTGGTACATCCAGGCCAGGCACGATTCGACCGGGTACGCCAGATCCGCGAAGGCGGGCATGCGGCCCACGTCCAGCAGGACGCAGTGGGCGCCGACGGGTTCGACGACGGGAAGGCCGGCGTCCCGGAGTCGCTCTCCCAGCGCCCGCACCGCCGCCATCCGCTCCCGGACGAGCCCGGCGACCTCCTCCCGCTCGGCCAGCGCCCGGGCGAAGACGCGCCGGTCGGCCAGCCCCACCTCCGCGCCTCGTAGCGCGAGGCGTTCACTCAGCCGGGCGGAGAGCTCCGGCAGCCCGCTCGCCAGCAGTCCGCCGCCGGTGACGGTGAAGTCCTTGGACAGGCTGAACGTTGCCGCTGAGGCCTGCGCCAGCAGTTCCTCGACCACCTTCCACAGGTCGGCTCCGCGCCACTCCGGCTCGTGCGCGACGATGAACGCGGCGTTCTCCACGATCCGGGTGGCATCGACCACCAGGGGTACGCCGTGCGCGTCCGCCTCGTTGCGTACAGCCCTCAGGCCGGCCAGCGAGACGGGCTGCCCGCCCGCCGCGTTGCCGCTCAGTTCGACGGCGACGAAGGAGGCGTCGGTACCCGCCTCGGTCAGGCACTCCCGCAGTGCGCGAAGGTCCGGATCGCCGGGGAAGGCGCCGCCCGTGTCCGCGTCCGTCCGCATCGAGGAGAAGCCTTCGTCGGCGAGGGCGATGAGCCACGTGAAGAACAGACCGTTGTGGATCACTGTGCCGTGCGGACCCGGCCAGTTCCGGCACAGCAACGCCTCGGCCGCGCGGCCGGACGGGGTGGGCAGCGCGTAGTCGAAGGGGAGCCAGCCCGGCGGCGTGAAGTCGGCAGGCTCCTGCTCCAGCTCGATCCGGTCCTGCAGCTCACGCACACGCCGGCGTACGACCGGGTCGTCGAACTCCGCCCAGGAATCGGTGACGAGATCGAAGTCGACGTCGGCCGGAACGAGCGCCAGGGGGTTGTGGCCGCTGCGTCCGAGGGCGGCCAGGCGACCGGCCTCGTCGGGGCGCGGGTCGTGGGGGGCACGCGCCGCGGGTGCCGGGATCGGGGGCCTGGAAACGGGACTCGCGGTGCCGGTGCCGAGGTCGGGGCCGTGGGCCGGGGCCGGTGACACGAGCTCGGGGGCGGTGGCCTCGATGTCCGGGTTGGCGATCATGAGGATCACCTCGGACACCGGTGTCACGGGCCCGTCCGCGCGCTGGCAGAGGAAGATCGGCCGGTTGACGGGGCGGAACTTGTTCTTGAACTGGAAGTTTCCCTCACCGAACACACCGATCGAGCGCAGCTCCGCGAGTCCCTGCTCGACCTGCGGCGAAGCGTTCGGCGTACTGGCCAGCCTGACGCCGAAGCTGGCGCCGAAGCTGAAGAGTTCGTGTCCTTCGTCGCGGAGCCGGCCGATGATGTTGACGATCGCGTACTCCATGCCGCCGCGATGCGAGTCGGCCGGGTAGAACTCCAGGTCCAGCAGGTATCCCGGTTCTGAGGGGATCTTGGTGACGATCACCGCGTTGGCGAGCTCGCCGTCGACACGGGTGAGGAACATGCGGTGCCGTTCGGGCAGCCGACCGTGAGCCAGTTCCCGTTTCACCACGGCCACGTACGGGTTGACCATCTGCTTCCGGCCGCCCCACCGGTCGATCATGCCGGTGATCTCCTGGTCCGTCGCGGGATCGGAGCCGACCTCGTACTCGTCGAGCCGGACCCGGCCGGAGCGCTCGAAGCGCCCGACGAGATTGCGCAGACGGCTCATCCGGCCGCCCGAGAGGCTGAAGGAGGAAAGGTCCTCCAAGCGCTGCACGGCGCCGAACGGAGTGGCGGTGAGCGGGACCTCGCCGGCCTGCGCGAGCGGGATCAGGGACAGGAAGTTGGGCCGCATGCCGTACCGGGCGGCGTAGTCGATCCACTCGGCGGCCAGCGCGGCGAACTCCTCCTCGGGACCCGCGTAGCTCCAGGCGAACAGGTGGTCGCCGCTTCGGGAGAAGTTGAAGTAGGCGCGCCGGGTGGAACCGATGAAGGCGAGGGGCGCGATGTCCCGTCCGGCCAGGCCGCCTTCCTTGCCGTGACCGGCGTCGATCCGGGCGAGCAGCTCGGCCGTCTCGGGCAGCGCGTCGAGGCCCCGCTTGCGCACGATCAGCGGCCCTCCGGCGCGGCCGGAGCCGGTGGCGGGGGGCGCCGCCGTGGTGCACTCGGCGGCCCGGAGCACCACAGGGGCCTCGGCGGGTCCGGCCTCGTCGGCGGCCAGCGCCTGATCGAGCAGTCGGGCGGCGCGCGTGGCGCCGAAGGACTCGGCCAGGTGGGTGGCGAGGTCGGGCACCGTGGGGTGATCGAAGAGCAGGGTCTTGGGAAGGGCGCCGAACCGGCGCTCGAGCGTGCTGACGGTGCGCAGCATGTCGAACGAGGTGAGGCCGTTGCCGGTGAAGTCACGGGCGCGGTCCAGGGGCCGCCCGGCGATCCGCTCCACGAGTCGCGTCAACAGGTCGTCGGCCCGTGGTGCGCCGGGCGGCGACGCGGCGTCGTCGGGCCGTGGGGCGGGATCGGGGTCGGCCGACACGGGCTCGGGCGGGGTCGTGCAGAGCGTGGCGATGTACTGGGCGAGGAGGTGGGCGGTGTCGTACTCGTAGAGCTCGGCGGCCTGCAGCTCGGTGCCGAACGCCTCGTTGAGGCGGCGAGCCAGGTCCATCCGGAAGATCGAGTCGAGGCCCAGTTCGGCGAACGGGCGGTCGCCGGACACGTCCTGCGGCGACAGTCCCAGGATGTCCGCGGCCTCCGTGCCGATCCGCGCCGCCAGCTCATGGGCGGGCACCTGGGCGACGGCGGGTGTCCGGTCCGGTTCGGAGGGCGAAGGCGCGGCAGACGGCACCGAGGCCGCCCGGCTCGCGGGAGCACCGGACGCGCCTGGCACCGGCGGGGGTTCGACGGCCGACGGCGCCGGTGCCGCCGGCTCGGGGATCGTCTGCGACGGCGGTGTGGACGCGCCGACCGGCACGGGCGCAAGAGTGATCTTCACCCGTCGGCGCGCCGGAGCGGCCTCCCGCTCCCGGGCCTGCCCGGACGTCTGAACGGTCACATCTGCTTCCTTCCTGGACCGGCTTTCGGTGGGCTGTACGGTCGCGGCCCGGACGGGTGCCGCGGTGGCCGCGCGGTCGTCGAACCAGTGGGTGTCCCCGGCAAAGGGCGCACCAGGCAGCGGCGTACGGCCGGGCTTGTGACGGCCGTCCCAGAGGCGGTCCCACGGCACGTGCTCGCCGGACACCCAGCGGGTGGCGAGCTCGTCGAGCGAGAGCCCGGCCGGCAGCTGCGTCTCGCCGGGCAGGGCGGCCGGCTCCGAGGCGGTACTGGCCCGCCCGTGGGGGCCGGGCGGCGTTCCGTCGGCGATCGCCCGCAGCCCCCGCACCGCTTCCGCCACCGAACCGGCGACCAGCGCCGCACGGTACGCCCAGGGTGTCCGGCCCACCTGGAGGGTGTAGGCGACGCGGGCGAGATCCGGCTCGGGTCCCTCGGTCAGCGCCGCGGCCAGCGCCTCCGCGTACGTCCGCAGGGCCTCCTCGCTGCGGGCGGACACCACGAGCAACTGCGGCTCGGGCGGGGCGGGCACCGGGCGCGGATGCGAGGCGAGCACGACGTGCGCGTTCGTACCCCCGAAGCCGAAGGAGCTGACCCCCGCCACGCGGGGCCCCGTCCAGGCCCGGGCGCTGTCGTTGACGAAGAACGGCGTGCCGTCCAGGCGCAGGTGCGGGTTCGGCTCGGCGTAGTGGATGCTCGGCGGGAGGACCTCGTGCCGGAGCGCGAGCAGCATCTTCAGCAGTCCCGCCACACCGGCGGCCGCCTCCAGGTGACCGACGTTCGTCTTCACGGAGCCGAGGGCCACGTGGGGGGCCGGCGGGGCGGGCAGGCCGTGGTCCTCGTACAGGACGTGGAACGCCTTCTTGAGCCCCTCGGCCTCGACCGGGTCGCCGAGCGGGGTCCCCGTGCCGTGCAGTTCGATCGCCCCGATGTCGCGGGGGTCGACGCCGGCCTCCCGGTACGCGCGCACCAGCACGTCGGCCTGTGCCTGCGGGTTGGGCGCGGTCAGCGAGGCGGAGCGGCCACCGTGGTTGACGGCCGTGCCGCGGATCACCGCGTACACGTGGTCGCCGTCCACCTGCGCCGCGGCCAGCGGCTTGAGCAGGACCGCGCCCACTCCCTCGCCGCGCACGTATCCGTCGGCCCGCCGGTCGAACGTCCGGCACGCGCCCTGCGGGCTGAGCATGCCCGACTGCTGGAAGGCGGTGAACAGTCCCGGACTGAGCAGGACGTTCACGCCGCCGGCGACGGCGAGCGAGCAGTCCCCGGCGGCCAGCGCGCGCACGGCCCGGTGCAGCGCCACCAGGGAGCTGGAGCAGGCGGTGTCCACGGCCTCGCTCGGTCCGCGCAGGTCGAGGATGTGGGAGACGCGGTTGGCAAGGATCGAGTGAGCGATGCCGCTGGCGGTGTGCGCCTGAACCGGGATGTCGTGCAGCCGCAGCAGGTCCGCGTAGTCCGTGGTGGAGACTCCTGCGAACAGGCCGGTGTCACTGCCCGCGAGCGCGTCCGGGCGGTAGCCGGCGTCCTCGACGGCACGCCACACCGTCTGCAGGAAGAGCCGCTGCTGAGGGTCCATCAGCCGGGCCTCGGCCGGTGAGACACGGAACAGTGCGGCGTCGAAGCGGCCGACGTCCGCCACGAATCCGCCGCGGACGCCGGCGGTCTCCGGGTCGGCGTGCAGCTCGAGGCGGTCGGCGGGGGCGGGGCCGACCAGGTCCTGCGCCGCCACCAGTCGGGGCCACAGACCGGCCAGATCCTCCGCGCCCGGCAGCATGCCCGCGACACCGATCACGGCGACACCGTCCGGGACGTCCGCCGCTCCGGCGGCACCGGCTGAGGCGCACGGCCCGCCGGACGCCTCCGCGGCAGCCGGCCGTGCGGGAGCCGGGCCCGCCTCGGGCGGGTGCGGTGCGACGCGTACGGCGACCGGCGCGGGGGCGGCCTCGGGGGTCGGCGGGACGGGCGCGCTCCGCTGCAGGGCCGTGCCGTGCTCGCGCATCAGGTACTGGGCGAACAGTTCCAGGGTGGCGCACTCGAACAGGACCACCGGGAGCAGATCGAGCCCGTACTCCTCGTTGACCTGGTTGATCAGCTCGGTCAGGGAGATGGAGTCGAAGCCCGCGTCCATCAGTTCGTCGTCCAGGTCGACGTCGTTCTCGCCGACGAGCAGGAAGCCGGACGCCATGCGACGCAGCCGGGCCCTGACCGCGTCGAGGTCGCCGAGGGCGGCCGGATCGGGGGCGGGCGCGGCCGACGCGGGCGCGGGCAGTTCCTGCACGACCGTGAAGCTGGGCACCCCGGCGCTCACGGCGCGGTGCAGGACGTCGAGGCCGGTCCGGGTGGGCATCGGGGTCATCCGCCAGCGCCGGGCGAAGAGTTCCCGGGTGGCGTCGTCCACGGCCAGCCCGCCGTCGGCCCACAGGGGCCAGCCGACGGACACGGTCTGCCCGCCCCGCTCACCGCGGGCCCGGCGCTCCTCGCGCTGCGCGGCGAAGGCGTCGAGGAAGGCGTTGGCGGCCGCGTAGTCCACCTGGCCGGGGTTCCCGCTCTGCCCGGCCACCGAGGAGAACAGCACGAAGAAGTCCAGGTCATGGCCGGCGGTGGCATCGTCGAGCAGCCGGGTGCCGGTGATCTTCGGCGCCATCACCTCGGCCATCTCGGCCCGGGTCTTGTGCACGGCGAGGGCGTCACGGGTCACGGCAGCGGTGTGGACGACCCCGCGCAGCTGCCCGACGGCGCTGACCAGCGCACGGACGTCCTCCGGCCGGGTCACGTCCGCGCGGTGGAAGACCGCCGTCGTCCCGGACGTGTTCAGCGCGGCGATGCGCGCCGCCGCCTCGCGCCCGGGCTCGGAGCGTCCGGCCAGGATGAGCCGGACCGGCGCCTGGGCGGCCAGGTGCTCCGCGACATGCAGGGCCAGCGCACCCGCGCCGCCCGTGATCAGGTAGCTGCCGCCGGGCCGGACCAGCGGACCATCCGCGGGCGGCGGCGTGAACTCCACGAGCCCCTTGACCAGACGCCTGCCGTCCGCGTGCCGCACCTCCGGGTCGGCGCAGCCGAGTTCGCGCAGCAGCAGCCCGGCCCGGTCGTCGTCGGTTCCGGAGGCGAACTCCACGCGGGAGCCGGTGAAGCCGGTGTGCTCCAGGGCGAGGGTACGCAGGGCGCCGGCCACGGCGGACTGCCCGGGGTCCGAGCCGACGTGCGTGTGCAGCATCCGCAGGGGTACGCCCGGACGCGCCCTGAGCAGGGCCGTCGCCAGTTCCACACAGGACAGGACGTCACCGGTGTGGACCACGGCGTCGGGCTGTACGGAGGGGACGTCGCCCGGCCGCAGCGTCACGCACCGGGTGTCCGAGCCCCGCAGCGCACGGGTGAAGGCGGCGACCAGACCGGGGTCGTCCGTCGCCAGCAGGAGCGTGTTCGGCAGTTGCGGACCGGGCCGGGCCGGCACGTCCCGCCACTCGGGCCGCCGGAAGACGGTGCGTTCGCCCGTCGTCGCGGGGTCCGGCTGCCCGGCCTCCGGCACCGTCTCGGCCCTCGGGGACGGATCCGTGCCCGGTGCGGCAGCGGCCGGCTCCGTCAGCCAGTACCGGGCGCGTTCGAACGGGTAGCCGGGCAGGGCCACCCGCCGCGGGCGCGGGGGCGCCCAGCGCGACTCCCAGTCGACCTCCGCGCCGCGCACCCAGCGGACCGCGTCGTCGTCGGCCGGGTCGCTGTCCCGCGCCGGGCCCGCCGTGCCGACATGGACGCCGTCCGGGACCGTACCGCCGGCCACGGCATCGAGGCGGGCGGCCAGCTCGGCGGTGCTGCCGGCGGTCACGGCCAGCCGTTCGGCGAACTCGCGGCGGCCGGTCCGGCTGGTGAAGCAGACGGCGTCGAGGGCGGATCCGGCGCCCCGGCCGCGCAGGAACGCGGCGACCGACCCGGCGTAGGACGACAGTTGCTCGCGGGTCCGCGCGGACAGCAGGAAGAGGTGTGCGCCGGGGCGGGGCGCGGGGCGTTCACGCGTGTCGGGATACTCCTCGACCACCAGGTGCACGTTGGCACCGCCGGCGCCGAAGGAGCTGACTCCCGCCCGGCGCGGTGCGGAGCCGGCCTGCGGCCACGGCGACAGTTCGGTGGGCAGGGTGAACCGTTCCGGGTCGAGGTCGATCTTCGGGTTGACGGTCTCGAGTCCGGCGCACGGAGCGATACGACCGTGGCGCAGCTGGAGCAGCACCTTGGTCAGGCCGGCGATGCCCGCGGCGCCCTCGAGATGCCCGATGTTGGCCTTCACGGAGCCGACCGCGCACCGCACCGCGCCTGGCTCGGGCGCGCCCAGGGCCCTGCTCAGGCCGGCCATCTCGATCGGATCCCCGAGCTCGGTGCCGGTGCCGTGGGCCTCGATGTAGCCGATGGTGCCGGGATCGACCCCCGCGCGGCGGATCGCCTCCGCGACGAGTGCCGCCTGGGCGTTGGGATTGGGCACGGTGTATCCGCCCGTCTTGCCGCCCGCGTTGGCGAGGGACGACCTGATGACCCCCCAGATGTCGTCGCCGTCCGCCACGGCCTGGCGCAGCGGCTTGAGGAGGACCGCGCCCACACCCTCACCGGGCACGAATCCGTCGGCCGAGGCGTCGAAGACCCGGCAGCGGTCCCCGGCGGACAACATGTTCATCGAGCAGAGCGACACATGGTGCGCGGGGTGCAGGATCAGGTTGACGCCACCGGCGATGGCCGCACGGCACTCGCCCCGCCGGATGCTCTCGCAGGCCAGGTGGACGGCGAGGAGCGAGGACGAGCAGGCCGAGTCGACGGCGAAGCTCGGGCCGCCCAGGTCCAGGACGTAGGAGACCCGGTTGGCGATCGACCAGTAGGCCGAGTGGGCTCCGGCGAGGCGGCCCTGCGCCCATCCGGCGGCGGCGAGCTGGCCGTAGGAGCCGTACATCGTGCCCACGAACACACCGGTGTTGCGTTCCCGGGTGCGCTCGCCGAGCTGGCCGGCCCGGTCCAGGAGGTCCCAGACCGTCTCCAGGAACAGCCGTTCCTGGGGGTCGATGTCCGCCGCGTCACGGGGCAGGATGCCGAAGAAGGCAGGGTCGAACCGGTCGATCCCGTCGAGGAATCCGCCCCATCGGCTGTACGAGTGGTGGGCACGGCCCTTGTCCGGGGAGAAGTGGGTACGCCAGTCCCAGCGGTCCGCCGGCACCTCGGTGATCCCGCTGCGGCCCTCGGCCAGCAGCCGCCAGAACGCGTCGAGGTCGGCGGCGCCGGGATAGCGTCCGGACACCGCGACGATCGCGACGGCGTCGTCGTCCGCTTCCGCGCCGGACAGGTACGGCACCGGCTCCGGCGCGGGTTGCGCCTCCGGCGCCGGCTGTTCCGGCGGCTCCGGCACACCGGGACCGCCCTCCCCCTCCTGCCGCGCCAGCACCGCGCCGAGCCGGTCGGGGCAGGTCCGGGCGAAGTGGCCGGCGAGGTCCGCGATCGTCAGATGCTCGAACAGCAGCGTGGCGGGCAGCGCGCCGAGGTCGCGCTCGAAGCGGCCGAGGATGTCGAGGCTGACCAGAGAGTCGACACCGTAGTTCTCGAACGTCACCCGGTCGTCGAGGACGCTCTCGTCGAAACGGAGCACCTCGGCGAACACCTCGCGCACATAGGCCCGGACGTCCTGCTGAGTGGGCTCGCCGGCCGGCGGGGCGGACGCCGTGTCAGCGGTCCGTGCGGCGTCGGCGACGAAGAGGCACTGTTCGAGGTCCGCCACGGGGGTGCCGGCGAATCCGCGCACGGTCACCGGTCCGAAACCGCAGCGGCGCAGCTGCTCCCGCCATGCCGCCGGTCCGAGCAACGGGGCGTGCGGCAGGCGCAGTTCCGCGTCCTCGTACCGCCACCAGCCGGAGGTGAGTCCGAAGGTGAGGGTGAGGAAGTGGGCCGCCCGGGTCACCTCGTTGACGAGCAGTCGGCCACCGGGCCGCAGCAGCTCGCGCACGTGGCCCAGCGTGCGGTCCAGGCGGGCCGTGGCGTGCAGCACGTTGGTGGCCAGCACCACGTCGGCGCTGTGCGGCTCGAATCCCTGCTCGTGCGGGGCCCGTTCGATGTCCAGCTGCCGGAAACGCACGAAGGGATACCTCGAGAAGGCGTCCTCGCCGCGCCGCAGGAAGGCGGTGGACAGGTCGGTGTACCAGTACTCCACCGGCACGCCGGCGGACGCGCAGGCCCGCAGCACGAAGTCGCTGCTCGCCCCGGTGCCGGCGCCCACCTCGACGATCCTTGCGGGGCCGCCGTGCTCGGCATGGCTGCGGGTGACGGCGGCGGCGGTCTCCTCGGCGAGGAGGCGGTGGTAGAAGTCGGCGGACGCCTGGCCCCGGTACACCTGCTCCACGAGGTCCGCCGACCCCTTCGGGAAGAGCACCTCGGTCGCCCGGACGGTGCCGTCCAGGATGCCGGGAACGGCCTCGACACAGCGGCGCAGCAGTGTCACGTGCGGGGCCAGGTCGGGGTGGCGGACCTCCGGAGCATCGTCGGGCCCGGGGGCGCCCGGGACGGATTCCAGCAGCTCGCCGGTGCGGCGGAGCCGGCCGTCGGCGACGAGGACGTCGAGCAGAGCGTCGAACAGCCGCCTGGCCGCGGGCTGGACGCCCAGCCGGCCGGCGAGCTGCTCGACGGTGCCGTCGAGTGAGCCGAGCGCGCGGCACAGCCGGCGCTCCAGGAGCTCCGGGGCGAGGCGTTCGAGGGCCGCGAAGCCCTCCCGGGACCGGGCCACCGCCTCGGTGTCGGCCACGTGGGAGGCGGCGTCGTCCGTGCCGGACACGGCGCCCAGGCGCGCCAGTCCGGCGGCGGAGGCACGAACCACCAGTGCCTGCGGGACGGCGTGCCGAAGCAGCGCATCCAGGGCGGCGAGGCCCTCGGACGGCTCGATCGGGCTGACGCCGAAGCCGGCCAGCCGACGCGCGTACCGCTCGTCGGCCACCCGGCCGACGCTGCCCCAGTAACCCCAGTTGACGACGGTCACCGGGAACGGGCACCGCTCGCGCAGCTGTGCCGCGCAGGCGTCCTCGAAGGTGCTCGCGGCCGCGTAGTTGGCCTGGCCGGCCGATCCGGTGAACGACACCGCCGAGGAGAAGAACGCCATGAAGTCCAGGCGTTCGGTGCGCAGGGTCTCGCCGAAGACGACGGCACCGGCCGTCTTGGGGGCGAGCACCCGGGCGAGCCCCGGCTCGTCCAGCCGCGCGAGGGTGCGGTCGTCCAGCACCATCGCCGCGTGGAAGGCGCCGTGCAGGGCGCCGAACCTGCTCCGGGCGCGGCGTACCACGGCGCGCAGGGCCGCCGGGTCGGTGACGTCGGCCTGCTCGTAGACCGCCCCGCCGCCGAGCCGTTCGAGGTCGGTCAGCAACGCGCGGACGCGCGGGCCGGGGGCCCCGCGGCCGACCAGCGTCAGCCGCGCTCCCACGGTGCGGGCCAGGTGACGGGCGAGTTCCTGGCCGATGCCGCCGGTGCCGCCGACGATCAGATAGCTGCCGCCGTCCCGGTAGGGGTGGCCGGCGTCAGGGCCGGTGACGGGTCCTGTGGCGGCGCGGACCGCACGGACCAGACGCCGGCCGGGCCGCAGGACGACAAGGCGTTCGGCCGCCGGTTCGCGCCGCAGCAGAGCGGCCAGGCGCGCGGTGTCCCAGGAGCGGGTCCCGATGTCGACGCAGCCGACCGTCCAGGCGGGATACTCGGCGGCCGCGGACGCGGCCATGCCCACCAGGCCGGCGGTGTGCGGCCGCACCGGGCCGTCGCCGACGTCCGCCGTACCGGCGAGCACGACCTTGACCTGGACCGGCCGCCCGGTTCCGGAGTCGATGAGGGAGCGCAGAGTGCGCAGCAGCTCGAAGGGCGAGGGGTCGGCGTCCGGCGCGCCGCCTCGATACGGCTCGCAGGCGAGTACGTAGACGACGTCCGGGGCGTCTTCGGACGCCGGCTCGGCGGACATCCGCTCGGCGGACGCCGTGGCGTGGTCGCCGGCGGACCGGTGCTCGGCGACCAGCGCGGCGGCCAGTTCCGCGGTGCCTGGGCCGTGCACCACCCGCACCTTTGTCCCTCCGGTGCCCGGGGTGGCCGGTGCGGGGCCGGCCGGGTGCCACTCGGGCAGATGGATGAGGGCGCCGTCCTGAGAAGGGACCCCACCGGGGTCCCCGGGCGCCGCGGGGCGCAGCACAAGGTCGGTGAAGCGGGCGACGACGCGGCCGTCGCGATCGGCCAGTCGGACGGTGATGCCGGCGCCCTCGCGGCGGACGTGGGCGTACCCGTCGGCCGGAACCGCGGCGAAGGAGTCGAAGCGGCCGAGCGCGAAGGGGATCAGGGGGGTGGAGTCCTCGGCGGCGCACAGGACGGCGACGGTCTGGAGTGCGGCGTCGAGCGGCACGGGGTGCAGGGGCCGGCCGGGCAGTTCGGCGGCTCGTGCGGGCGGCACGAGCAGTCTGCCGAGAGCCTCGTCGGTGCCGTACCGCACCTCCTGCAGCGCCCTGAAGGACGGCCCGTAGGCGATGCCGGCCGTGGCGAAGGCGTCGTACAGGTCGGCGCCCGTGCGGTGTCGCGGGCACCTCGCCGCGATCGCCTCCACGTCCAGCGTCCGGGGCTCGACGTCCGCGACGTCCGTGATCCGGCCCCGGGCGCATACCCTGCTGCCGGGTCCGTCGGTCAGCGTGAACCGCTCTGCTTCGAGGCGCAGTTGTGCCGCGTTCGCGTCCCGCACCGCGAAGGGGCGTAGCCACTGGACGCCCTGGATGCCGACCGGTGTGCCACGACCGGCGGCCCGCGCGGCCAGTTCGAACAGGGCGACGCCGGGGAGCAGCCGGGTGCCCGCGACGACGTGCTCGGCGGCGACCCAGTCGTGCGGGCCGACGGGGACGGGGACGGCCGGGGCGGGCCCGGACGTGACGGGACTGGCCGCGTCCGCGTCCGCGGGGGCGGCCGGGGCCTCTCCAGAACGGGCCGGGACAGTGACCGGCGCAGCAGGCCCGGACGCGACAGGGCCGACCGGAGCCGGGACGAAGGGGGCGGAACCGGCCGCCGACGCAACGACCGCGTCGGCGGCGCCGGGCGGTGTCCTCCCGGCGACCGGGCGGGTGGCCCCGTACGACTGGTCCTCGAAGGGGTGGCCGGGCAGGGAGATCCTGCGGGCACCCGCGTGCCGGGTCAAGGACGCCCAGTCGAGCGTCTCCCCGGCCAGGTAGCGCTGGACGGTGTGTTCGGGCTCGCCCGCGCCGGGGCGGCGCGGGAGTCCGGCGACCTCGGCCCGCAGCTGGGCCGCCAGGTCGGCGCTGTCGGTGGCGACGAAGGCGGCCCGGACCGCGTGGTGCGTGCGTCCCGCCCCGAGCGTCACGGCCACGTCCGCCAGTGCGGGCCGGTCGGTCTCCAGTCGGTCGGCGAGGGCACCGAGGACATGGTGCAGCGCCGGCCGGGTCTGTGCGGACACCGGGATCGCCAGCGCGGTTCGAGGTACCGGGGCGGCTGCCCCCCGCGGCGACTCCGCGACCACCAGGTGCGCGTTGGTCCCGCTGAAGCCGAAACTGCTGACCGCGCCGACGAGTTCGCCGGACGGTCCGGGGCGCCAGGGCTCCAGCACGGTGACCGGCCGCAGCGGGCCGCCGGCGAAGTCGATCTCCGGGTTGGCCGTGGAGAAGTTGACCAGGGGCGGCAGCCGGCGGTGCCGCAGCGCCAGGAGCACCTTGAGCAGCCCGGCTATGCCGGCGGACATCGTCGTGTGCCCGATGTTGGCCTTCACGGAACCGAGAGCGCAGTGGCCGGGGGCGACGGCCGCCCGGCCGAGCACCTGGTCGAGGGCCTTGGTCTCGATCGGGTCGCCGAGGGGCGTGCCCGTGCCGTGGGCCTCGACGTAGGTCACGTCCTCGGGCCGGACCCGGGCCCGGCCGTGCACACGCTCGATGAGCGCGGCCTGGCTCGCTGCGCTGGGCGCAGTGAGGCCGTTGGTGCGGCCGTCGCCGTTGACGCCGCTGGCACGGATCACACCGTGGACGCAGTCGCCGTCGGCCAGAGCCCGTTCCAGGGACTTCAGTACGACCACGCCGACGCCCTCGCCGAGCACGATGCCGTCGGCCGAGGCGTCGAACGGGGCGCTGCGTCCGGTCGGCGAGAGCATGCCCGTCTTGCTGGTCAGGACGTGCATGCGCGGCGTGAGCATCAGGGCCACGCCGCCGGCGACCGCGGCCTCGCACTCCCCTGAGCGGATGCTCTCGCAGGCGAGGTGCACGGCGACCAGGGACGAGGAGCAGGCGGTGTCGACGGCCAGGGCGGGGCCGGTCAGGTCCAGATGGTAGGCGATCCTGGCGGCCAGCACCGAGGCGGAGTTGCCGAGAAAGGCGTGGGCGGTGGTGCTCTCCCCTCGCTCGGCCAGCAGATCCAGGTACTCGCCGACGGCGCAGCCGACGAACACGCCCCAAGGCCGCTTGGGCGTGGTGCTCACCGCGTGTCCGGCGTCCTCCAGCGCCGACCAGGCCGTCTGCAGGAAGAGCCGCTGCTGGGGGTCCATGGATTCCGCCTCGAGCGGCGACATCCGGAAGAACTGCGGGTCGAAACGGTCGATGCCGTCCAGGAGGGCGGCCCACTTGCTGTAGGTACGGCCCGGAGCGCGCCGGTCGGGGTCGTAGAACGCCCCGGTGTCCCAGCGCTCCGACGGGACCTCGCGAACGCTGCTGTGTCCGGCCGCCAGGTTGGCCCAGAACGCGTCCAGGTCGGGGGCGTCCGGGAAGCGCCCGGCCATGCCGATCACCGCGATGTCGCCGGGCCCCGCCGAGCCGTGGAAAGCCGATGCCCCGGATCCTTCGAGCGCCACGGCAGGCGCCCCGGAGCCAGCCGGCGCCACGGCAGGCGCCCCGGACTCGGCAGGAGCCACCGCCGGCGATGCGGAACCGGCCGCCGTCGCACCCGTCGATCCGGCGCGGACGGACGCCACGGCCGCCGGTCCTGTCGCCGCGAGCGACACGGCCCCGGCCCCGGTCGTCCGCTCCGCCCCGGCCGGCGTCGCGGGGCCGGGGGCGGGCGCCGGGGAGGAGGACGGCTCGGCGGTGACGGCAGGCAGGTCGAGGGTGACCCTGCCCGGGCCGGGCGGCCAAGTGGTGGGTTCGGCCGGGGACGGTGACGTCGTCGGCAGCGGCGGCAGTTCGACCACGGCGGGGTCCGGCTCGGCGGGGTCCGGCGCGCCGGGCGCGGTCGCGGCGGGGTCCGGCGTGGCAGCGGACGCGGACGCGGTCGCGGACGCCAGCAGGCTCCGGTCGCGTTCGATCGTCTCGCGGACGTGTGCGACGAGCCGGGGCACCGTGGGGTGGTCGTAGACGGCGACCGAGTCGATGTCGAGGCCGAAGGCCCTGTTCACGGCGCGGACCAGTTCCACCGCTCCGATGGAGTCCAGGCCCATCTCGCTGAAGCTCAGCGCCTCGTCGACTTCCCCGGGCGTCAGGTACAGGCTCTCGCCGAGCGCGCGGTACAGCACCTCGCTGATCCGTTCCTCGCCCGGCCCCTGGGGCAGCGGATCCCGGGCGACGGCCACGGCCGGTGCCTGAGCCGGAGCCGCGGGGGCCGCCGGAGCCGCGGGGGCGAGGGTGACCGGGCGCACCGGCTCCGCCGCCGGCTGGGCGGTGCGGAATCCGTCGACCTTGGCGAAGTACTCCTGGATACGGCCGAGCGACTCCGCGCCGAACACCCGCTCGTGCATGGCCGATTCCCGCTCGATCACCGGGGCCAGCCGGCGCAGGGCCCGGTCGGCGAGGTCCTGCTTGAGCACCCGGACGGCCTCCACGGGTTTCTCCGCGATCGACCTGGCCAGGCCGAGCGCCGTGGCCAGGACGTCGGACCGGTCGGCGAAGGCGACGTTCGCACCGCGACGCTCCAGCTCCTCCCCCTGAACGGGACGGCCGGTGTACATCATCTCCGCGGCCATGACCCGGCCGAAGCGCTCGGCGAGGATGTGCGTCGCCCCCATGCCGGGAGTGAAGCCGTAGGTCAGGAAGTTGGCGCGGTACACGCTCTCACGGGCCATCACGACCAGGTCCGCGTACAGACCGAAGGCGAGTCCGCCGCCGGAGGCGTGCCCGCCCAGGGCTGCGATCACCGGGCGGCTGCACCGCAGCAGGCCCTCGTAGACGAACGGTACGTCGGTGAACCGGCTGCCGCCGCCGGCGAGCGTCCGCAGTCCCTCGGGCGTGGCGCCCATGCTGAAGACGGTGTCGGTGCCGGTGAGCACCACCGCACGTACGCCGTCGTCCTGTTCCACCCGGGCGAAGGCGCTTTCCAGGCCGCGCATCATGGCGTCCGTGAACATGTTGCTGCCGCCGCCGTCGCGCATCACCAGCAGCGCGATGCCCGGTTCGAGGAGCCGGAACTCCACGGCTTCGCCGTCCGACGGCCCGACCCGCGGGTCCGGGAGTTCGAGGGCGGGCTGCTGCGCGGCGGGCGATGCCGGCGCGGCGGCGTCCGGCGCGCCTTTCCAACGGCCCACCCACGTCACCTCCTCCTGGAACGGATAGCCGGGCATCGGGCGGCGCCGGGCACCCGAGTCCTCGGTGTGGCAGTCGGCCCAGCGCACCTGCCCTCCGGCCACCCAGTGCGCGGCCACCTCGTCCAGCCGGCCGGCGCGGAACGCGGCCACCTCGTCCGGGGGCGCCGCCGCCTCGGCGGTACCCCAGAAGGCGTGGTCGCCGGGATCCTCCCCGTCGACGTACCGCCGCAGCGCCTTGCGCAGCTCCGCGACGTCTGCCGTGACCACGGCGAGGCGGTGGGGCATCGGACGGCGTCCGACCTGCGAGGTGTACGCCAGGTCGGCGAGCAGCCACGGGTCGTCGGCGCCGCCCGGACCGGCCAGCCCGGCGATCGTGCTCTCCGGGCTCACGGTGACGCCGATGGCCTCGCCGAGCTCCCGGAGCGCGAGCGCGTCGAATCCGAGGTCGGCCAGGCACTCGTCCGGTCCGATCCCCTCCGCCGGCACCCCGAGCACCTCGGCGGCCCGCTGCGCCACCCAGCGCGCCGACCGGCCGGTGCCCTCCAGGAACTCCAGGTGCTGGACGGCGTACGCGCGGAGTTCCACGCCTGTCCGCGCGGAGAGCACGAACAGCCACGGACCTGTGGGGGCGAAGGGGCGCGGCACGGTCTGGGTCTCCTCCTCGACCAGGACATGGGCGTTGGCACCGCCGGCGCCGAACGCGCTGACGCCCGCCCGGCGGGGAGTGTCCCCGGCGGGCCAGGCACGCCGTTCCCGCTGGACCCGGAACGGCGAGGCGTCGAAGTCGATGTGCGGGTTGGTGCGTTCGGCGTGCAGGGACGGCACGAGTTCGCGGTGCCGCAGCTGCAGCAGCACCTTGGTCAGGCCGGCGATGCCGGCGGCGCTCTCCAGGTGGCCGATGTTGGACTTCACCGATCCGAGAGCCACCGCCCCGGCCGGCAGCTCGACGTCCGCGAACGCCCGGCGCAGCCCGTCCACTTCGATGGGGTCGCCCAGCGAGGTGCCGGTGCCGTGGGCCTCCACGTAACCGACCGTGGCCGGGTCCCAGTGCGCCCGCGCGAACGCCCGCCGGATCAACTCGCCCTGCGCGACCGGGCTGGGCACCGTGAATCCGCTGGTCTGCCCGGTGTGGTTGACGACGGTGGCCCGGATGACGCCGTGAATGTGGTCGCCGTCCGCCGTGGCCCGGTCGAGCGGCTTGAGCAGCACGGCGCCCACACCCTCGCCGGGCACATAGCCCTCCCCGTCGGCGCCGAAGCTGCGGCACCGGCCGTCGGCGGAGAGGAACCGGCCCTGGGCCAGTTGCAGGTACTTCTGCGGGTGGACGGACACGTTGACCCCGCCGGCCAGCGCCATCTCGCACTCGCCGCGGCGGAGGCTCTCACAGGCCAGGTGCAGCGCGGTCAGGGAGGAGGAGCAGGCCGTGTCGACGGCGATGCTCGGACCGTGCAGATCGAGCGTGTAGGACACGCGGTTCGCGATCGACGCGTGCATCGCGGTGGGCGCCACTCCGCCGGCCTCGTCGGCCAGCAGCTGGTAGTGGTTCCACATGACGCCGACGAAGACGCCGGTATTGCGGGTCGTCGCGTCGCGGGGCAGCCGGCCGGCGTTCTCGAAGGCCTGCCAGCCGGCCGTGAGGAACAGCCGCTCCTGCGGGTCCATCCGCTCGGCGTCCCGCCGGGAGATACCGAAGAAGGCCGGGTGGAAGCGGTCGACGCCGTCGACGAACCCGCCCCAGCGGCTGTAGGTACGCCCCTCGGCGTCCCGGTCGGGCGAGTAGTACGCGGCGTGGTCCCAGCGGTCGGCGGGGACCTCGACGATGCTGTCCACGCCGTCGGCGAGATTGCGCCAGAAGGTGTCGAGGTCGGGCGCGCCGGGGTAGCGGCCGGCCAGGCCGATCACGGCTATGGCGGTGGTGTCGTCACCGTGCGGTGACGACGGCGGCGAGGCGGGCCGCGCGGGGCCTGCCCGGGCGGGGACCGGCTTGCGTGCCCCGGGGACCTGCGGCACGTCCCGAGCCGGGGTGCCGTCCGGCTGTGGCAGGAGGTGCGGGACCCGCTCGGTGTCGCCGTGCACCACGGCGACGCTGTTCTCGCCGCCCGTCGTGGCACGGGCCAGCAGCTCCAGCCCGGCCCCGGTCGGCAGCGGCACCATGCCGGTCGTCTCGGTCGACCGCCGTACGGCGCTGTCGGCGGCGCGCATGCCGCCGTCGGCCCACAGCGGCCAGGCCACGGCCAGGGTGCGGCCCGGGCGCTCGGCGGCGCGCCGGTGTGCGAAGGCCAGCTGGAAGGCGTTGGCGTAGGCGTAGTCCGCCTGCCCCGGGTTGGGCAGAACCGCGGAGAGCGAGGAGAAGAGAACGAAGAGCGCCGGGGCGTCCTGCGCCGTCGCCGCGTCCAGGTGGAGAGTGCCGTCGACCTTCGCGGCGCACACCGCCGCGAGGTCGGCGGGTTCCTTGCGGAAGAACAGCCCGTCACGGACCGTGCCGGCGCAGTGCAGGACGCCGTCGATGCGTCCGAAGGCCTCGCGTGCTGCGGCGGCCGCGGCCTGGGCCCCGGCCCGAGAGGAGATGTCGGCGGGGGTGTAGCGGACGTCGCCGCCGCGCTCGCGCCAGGCGGCCATGCGCCGCCGTAGTCCGGGTCCGGCCGGGCGGCGGCCGACCAGCATCAGCCGGGCCCGGTGACGTGCCACGAGATGGTCCGCGAGCAGTCCGGCCAGGCCTCCGGCCCCGCCCGTGACGAGATACACGCCCTCGTCGGTGAAACCGTCGTCCCCGGGGCCGGTTTCGGTGGGCACCCAGCGCCGCACCTGTCTGCGGCCGAAGCGGTGACGTACCCAGGGTTCCCCGTCCTGACCGGTCTCGGCGAGCAGCGTTTCCGCGTCCTCGGCCCCGCCGTCGTGTTCGACGACCTTGCAGCGCAGCGCGGGTACTTCGGCGCCGATGGTCGCGGCGAGCGCGGCCAGCGCCGCGTGCTGCGGCGGCGCGGGGTGGCGTACCGGCAGCAGGACGGTCGCACCGGCGAACCCAGCGGTTTTCGGGTGCTCCTCGACCAGCGCGGCGGCCAGGGCCCACAGTTCGGCCGCCGCGTCGTGGGCCGGATGCAGGATGTGGACCGCTGGGCGGGTCCCTTCGGCGGCGAGTTCGGCGAGCAGCCGCCCGAGCTGGTCGGGTGCGCGCAGATCGAGCCGGAAGCGGTCGCTTCCCAGCCGTACGAAGTCCGGCCCGCGTTCGGCCTGGACGACCCGTCGTCCCGTCGCGGCCCTGAGCAGCTCGGCCTGGTCGTCCGGTGCGCCGAACACGATCAGGTCGCCGTCCGCGCCGCGCCCGGGCGCCGCCGCGTCGGTCCAGCGCTCGGCACGGCAGAGGGTCACGGCCTGCGCCACGTCGTCCGCGCCGCGCGGCGCGTCGGTTTCGCCGGGCGCGTCGGGTCCCGCGGTGGCGGCGGCCGTGAGGGCCTGCGCACAGGTGTCGGCGAGATGGCAGGCCAGGCTTCCCACCGAGCCGTACTCGAAAAGGAGGGTCGGGTAGAGCGTGGTGCCGACCAGCTCCTCCAGTGCCTCGCCCATGCGCAGCAGGGCCACGGAGTCCAGGCCCAGGTCGTAGAAGCCGACGTCGATCGGGACGTCCTCAGCCGGGCGGCCCAGTTCTCGGGCCACCAGTTCCCGGAGCCGGGCCACCGCCACGGCCTCGGGATCACTTCCGTCGGTGGCGGGTCCCTGGACGGCCGCCGCGGAGGCCGTGCCGAGCGCCACGGCGCCGGCGGCCGCGTGCGCGGCGGCGGGCGGGGTGCCCGCGACCTCGTCGAGCAGCCGGGTGATCAGCTCGGGGTGCCGGATCCGCTTGCAGGACATGGCGCGGAACTCGGCGACGAGCCGCCCCTCGTCGTCGTGCAGTGTGTAGTCGTTGTGGACCAGGTCGCCCGACTCCGAGGGCTCCTCGGGGTGGGGGACGCGGACGTGGAAGGTCTCCCCCAGCGCAGCCGGCGCGCGGAAGAAGCCGATGTGGAAGGGGACGAACGGTTCGGCCCCGACCTCGTCGTTCTGGCCGAACGCCACCAGCGTGGAGGCGTCCGCCTTGGCGGGGTGCAGGTGGAAGTCGGCCTCGCGCGCGCTGCCGGCCGGATCCAGCCGGAGCGTGGCCAGCATCTCGGACGTGCCTTTGTGCAGCCGGCCGAGGCAGGTCATCGCGGCCCCGTGCCGGATGCCCTCCCGCCGGGTGCGCGCGTACAGCGCGTCCATGTCGTCCTCGTGCACCGACGCCCTGCGCAGCCGCTCGACGTCGAGCGGGGCCGGCAGCGGTTCCTCGGTGCGGACGAGTTCGGCGCGGGCGTTCTCGCGCCAGGGTGCGCAGGGTTCCCCGTGGCGCAGCCAGCGGCTGTCGACCCGCACCGGGCGGGGGGCGTCGGCGTTCCCGGCGCCGACGGTGACGCGCAGTTCGCGCTCGTGGCCCTCGCACGTGACGACCGGCTCCGAGAAGAGGACGTCCCGCAGGGCCAGGCCGCGGGGGTCGTGCCCCTGGGCGATGAGGACCCGGTACACGAGGTCCAGGAAAGTGACGCCCGGCATCACGGAGACCCCGTGGACGACGTGGTTGGCCATGATGAAGTCGTCATGGGTCAGCCGGATGCGGCAATCGATCTCTTGCTCGTGGTCGGCCATGCCGTGGTCCCCCCTCGGACGGGTGCTGCTGGTCGGCTTCACGCCTGCGGTGCCGGTGACGGGTCGCCGGCGAGGAAGTCGGCCAGGATCCGGTGGAGCCGGGCAGCGGCGCCGAAGACGGAGATGTGGTCGCCGTGCGGTTCGACCCGCAACTGGGCACCGGGCAGCGCGGCGGCGACCCGGTGCGAGCCGTCCGGATGGGCCGTGTGGTCGTCCTCGCTGGTCACGACGAGTGCGGGTGCCCGGACCGCCGGCAGGTGCGGTGTGATGTCCTCGGTCATCGTGGCGAGGGTGAGCCGGCTGTAGCGGTGGAACAGTTCGTCGGTGGTGTACGGATGCATGACCAGCTCGGCGACGTCGGCGGGGACCTGGGCCGCGGCGGTGTCCGCGATCGCCTCATTGATCATCGCGGCGTCCGCACGGCTCTGTGCCGCCAGTTCCAAAAGGCCGCGCAGATTGCGCTGATGGTCGGTCATGGGGCCGGGGGTACCGGAGAAGTCGCCGTGCCACAGGCTCAGCGAGGCGACCCGGTCCGGTGCCGCGGCGGCCGCGCGGAGCGCGATCACGGCCCCGCCGCACAGGCCCATGACATGGGCGGTGCCGATACCGTAGTGGTCCATGACGGCCACCAGGTCGGCGGCCTGTGCGGCGACGTCGTGGGACAACGCGTCGAACGCGGACGCGTCGTCCGGCTCGCCGAACATGCCTCTGGTTTCCCAGGTGACCACATGATGGCCGGTGGCGAGCCGCCGCATCCACGGCTCGCACAGCCGCACCGGCATGCCGCATGCGGAGGCGAGCACCACGGCCGGCGCGCCCGGTTCACCGGCGCTGTGACCGCGCACGGCGACACCGGCGCTGTCGATGATCTCCATGGCGGCGATGGTGTCCATGACGGCGTCACCTTCCAGTCCTCGTGGTGGGAGTTGGCTCGGAATGCCGCGTCGACCGGTGCGGGGACGTGGCACCTCCGGTACGGCGAGGGCAGGTCACCTCGTGGTGAAGGGGTGCCCGGTCGTGGTGGTGGTCGCGATCGCGTTGTGTGCGTACTCGTCGGCGCCCGAGACGAGGACGGAGCCGAAGCGGTCGAGGCTGACCCGGCCGCCGTACTCGATGATCTCGGTGGTGCCGGGGTAGACCCGCACCGACGTGGGCACGTAGCGGTTGGCGAAGCCCAGCCGCATCTCGTCGGTCCTGCCGCTGTGCGGCAGCGAGGCGTGCATCAGGGTGGACCAGAACATGATCGCCTCACCCGGGCGCATCACCATCGGCACGGCCTTCGACTCGTCCGGGACGAAGTCCTCGTCGATCTGCAGCTCGCGGTAGTCGTAGCCGAAGAACCCGCGCGTGATGCCGCCCTTGACCTCCTTGTTGATGCGGTCGGGGTCGTAGTGCATCTTCTTCGTCTCGTCGTAGCGCATCTGCTGATGGGTGCCCGGCATGAACTGCAGGCAGCCGGTCTCCTCATTGGCCTCGGTGAAGGCCGTCCAGACCGTCAGCGTGCCCCCGAAGTGCACGTTCTCCTCGCCGGACCACACGATCTGCGGGGTGCCGGAGGCGTTGGCGAAGGTGTCGGCCTGGTGCCAGTCGGTGCCCTCGTCGCCGGGGTACTTGGGAAAGAACTCGGTGCGCCAGCACAGGACGTCGGGGCCGAGCGCGCTGACGACCCTGTCGACGATCCGCGGGTTGCACACGTGGTCGGCGAGGAAGTCGTTGTCCAGGTGCCGGTCGTAGTTGGAGATGTTGGTGTTGCCGGACTGCGCGGCCTCCTCCTGGTAGATCGCGGTGCTGCGGTCCATCAGCGCGAGACGTTCGGTACGCCAGATGCGGCGCATCTCCTCGACCTCGTACACCTTGAAGGGGCCGTGGAAGCCGTTGAGCTGGAACTCCTCCAGCTCCTTCGGCGTGAGCGCGAACTCCCGCGCCGAGGTGTCCTGCGTCATCTTGGGTCCTCCTAGCGGTTGGTGGGCTGGGCGGCCAGGGCGCGCGCCGTCAGGCGGCGCGGCGTGGCGACGCCGGCGAGGTCCGCCGCGCGCACGGTGACGTGCAGCTTCTCCTTGATGCCTGCAAGCACGCGCACAAAGGAAAGCGAGGTGCCGCCGTGGTCGAACAGGTCGTCATCGAGGCCGATGTGGGGCCGGCCGAGCACTTCACGGACGATCTCCAGGACCGTCTCCTGCGGTGTGGCTTCCATGTCAGCGAACGTAGGGAACCGTGCGAGAACGGTCTGTTCACTGTTGAGCAGACCCCGGCAACGCCCTGGGGGATCGTGGTCGGGCCACGGCGAACCCGTCGCCGAGCTGGCGACTGCGCAGGGAGCGCGATGGGTGGACATGAGAAGACGTACCGTGACGCGACCGGATCACTGCTGCTGCCGAGGATCATCCGGCTCGACGACAACCTCTACGGCGCGGCCTTCACGCTGATGAAACTGGTACCCGCGCGCCACATCCTGCTGAAGGCCGAGGAGTCGGGACTGCTCGGCCCGAACACCGAGGTGGTGGAGACCACCTCCGGGACCTTCGGGCTGGCGTTGGCCATGCAGGCGGCCCTCATGAAGCGCCGGCTCACGCTCGTCAGCGATCCGGTGATCGATCCCGCCCTGCACCGCCGGCTGGTGGATCTGGGCGCACGGGTGGAGATCTGCGCGCACCCCGCCGACGTCGGCGGCTTCCAGCAGGCCCGGCTGGACCGGCTGGACCGGATCCGGGCGGAACGCCCGGACACCTTCTGCCCGGAGCAGTACACCAATCCGGACAATCCCGCCTCGTACACCGTCGTCGCCGAGCATCTGGAAAGCACGCTCGGCGAACTCGACTGCCTGGTCGGCCCGGTGGGCTCGGGAGGTTCGATGTGCGGCACGGCTCGGGCACTGCGGGCCACACGGCCCGGGCTGCGCGCGATCGGCGTCGACACCCCGCACAGCGTGCTGTTCGGTCACCCGGATGGCAGCCGGGTGCTGCGCGGTCTCGGCAACAGCCTGATGCCGGGCAACCTCGACCACCGGGAGTTCGACGAGATCCACTGGTGCACCGCCGCCGAGGCGTTCGCCGCCACCCGCCTGCTGCACCGCTCGACGGCACTGTTCCAGGGGCCGACCAGCGGCGCCGCGTATCTGGTGGCCCGCTGGTGGGCCCGGCGCCATCCCGACGCCCGAGTGGTGGTCATGCTGCCCGACGAGGGACACCGCTACCAGGACACCGTCTACGACGACGCCTGGCTGGCGGCGCGAGGCCTGGCCGGCGCGCCTCCCGAGCAGCCTGTCGAGGTCGTGGACCCGACCCGGCCGAGCGACGTGTGGTCCCGCTACGCCTGGGGCCGCCGTTCCCTCGGCCAGGTGGTCGGCGCGGCTGCCGGGGAGCTGATCGCATGAGCCGCCTCACCGCCACCGTCGGCCGCCAGATCCAGCGCCTGGTGTACGGCACCCTCACTCCGGCCGAGATCGCGGGCGAGCTGTCCCTGACGACCGAGATCGACCTCGCTCACCTGGTGATGCTGGTCGAGCGCGATCTGCTGTCGCCGGTCGACGCGGCGGCCCTGATCCGCCGGATCGAGCAGCTGCGCGCCGAGAACTTCCGCGCACTGTACGGCGTTCCGGTGCCGCGCGGCCTGTACCTGGCCTACGAACAGCAGCTGAGCGCGACGCTCGGGCCGGACACGGGAGGCCGGCTGCACACCGGACGGTCCCGCAACGACCTCAAGGCCACGGTCACCGCGCTGCGCCTGCGTGCCGAACTGCGGGCTCTGCTCGGCGAGCTGACCCGGCTGCTGGCGGTGCTGCTGGCACGCGCCCGCGCCCACCGGGACGTGGTGATGCCGGTGCACACGCACTATCAGGCGGCTCTGCCCATCACCTACGGCTACTACCTGACCGGCGTGGCCGTCGCGCTGGGGCGGGACGTCACGGCGCTGCGACAGGCCGTCGACGCGCTGGACCGCTGCCCGATGGGGGCGGGGGCGGCCGCGGGCTCGGACCTGCCCATCGACCCGGCCCGCACCGCGCAGCTGCTCGGCTTCGCCGCCCCGGCCCGGCATGCGCTGGACACCGTGGCGAGCCGGGACGGCGCCCTGCACGCCCTGGCGGCTGCCACGGGCGCCGCGCTGACGATCAGCCGGCTGGGCACCGACCTGCAGCTGTGGAGCAGCGCCGAGTTCGGCTTCATCGGCTTCCCGGACCGGCTGGTGGGCGGCAGCTCGGCCATGCCGCAGAAGCGCAACGCCTTTCTCCTCGAACACGTCAGGGCCAAGGCCGGCACGGCCATCGGGGCCTGGACGGCCGCGGCCGCGATGACCCGATCGACACCGTTCACGAACTCGATCGAGGTGGGGACCGAGGCGGTGGCGGCCGTCCGCCCGGGCCTCGACGCCGTGCGCGACGGGGCCATCCTGGTGCGGGCGCTGGTGAGCGGCGCACGCCCCGTGCCGGACCGCATGCTCGCGCGCGCGGAGGAGGGCTTCGTGGGCGCGACCGCGCTGGCCAACCGGCTGGTCCGGCAGGACGTGCCGTTCCGGACCGCGCACCAGCTGGTGGGCGGTGCCGTGCGGCGTGCCGTCGAGCGGGGTGCGACCCGGCTGTCGGCCGAGGATCTGCCCGCCGGTCTGCGGGACGCCGACGTCTCCCTGCCGGCGCTGGTGGCCGCACAGGTGAGCGGGGGCGGCCCGGGCGACTTCGACGCCGTGTTCGCCGCCGCGTACGACGATCTGGTCGCCCATCGTGACTGGCTGGCGCGCGCCGAGCGGCGCGAGGCGGCCGCCCGGACCCGACTCGCCGCGGCCACCGCTTCGATCGTCGGACGGACGGCGACCGAGGCGCGGGCCCCGCAGGAGGAGGCCCGATGACCTGGTTCGCGCTGGTGGAGAGCAACACCACGGGCTCCGGACGCCAGTTCTGCTCGGCGGCGCGGGAACTGGGGCTGCGGCCCGTCGTGCTGACCGCCGCCCCCGAGCGCTATCCCTACCTGGCCGAAGACGGTGTGGACCACCTGGCGGTGGACACCGGCGACGCCGCGGCGGTGCTGGCGGTCTGCCGGCGTCTGGCCGACGGCGCGGGCCTCGCCGGTGTCACGTCCAGCTCGGAGTACTTCGTCGCGACGGCGGCCGCCGCCGCCGCCCGGCTGGGGCTTGCGGCGCCCGTCCCGGACGCGCTCGTCCGCTGCCGGAACAAGGACCTGCAGCGGGCCGCGCTGGCCGCCGCCGGCGTTGCGGTGCCGCGGTTCCGAACGGCGGTCGAGGCGGCCGGCGCGGTCGCGGCCGCCGCGCGCATCGGCCTCCCCGTCGTGGTGAAACCGACCACCGGCTCCGGCTCCGTGGGCGTCCGGCTGTGCGCCACCCCCGAGGAGGTGGGCGAACACGCCGCGGCGCTGCTCGACGCGCCGGTCAACGAGCGGGGCCAGGCGACTCCACGGCTGGTGCTCGTCGAGCAGTACGTGACCGGGCCGGAGCTGTCGGTCGAGACGTTCGACGACACGGTGGTCGGCGTGGTCGCCAAGCACCTCGGCCCGGCCCCGTATTTCGTGGAGACAGGACACGACTTCCCGGCACCCGATGTGCCCGACGGTGTCACGGACACCGCACTGCGCGCGCTGTCCGCTCTGGGGCTGGGCTGGGGACCCGCGCACACCGAGCTGCGCCAGAGCCCGGACGGGCCGGTCGTGATCGAGGTGAATCCCAGACTGGCCGGAGGCATGATCCCGACCCTGGTGCGGCTGGCCACGGGGGTGGACCTGGTGGCCGCCACCGTGGCCCGGGCGGCCGGCCGCCGGGCCCGCACCCGGGCGGCGCGGTCCGGCCATGCCGCGATCCGTTTCGCGCTGGCCGCCCGGGCGGGCGCCGTCACCGAGGTCCGCGGGACCGGGGCCGCGCGTGCTGTGCCCGGTGTGGAGCTGGCCGAGATCACCGTGTCCCCGGGAACGTCCGAGCTGGAGATCACCCACTCGTTCCGGGACCGCTTCGGCTACGCCGTCGCCACCGGCCCCGACGCCGCCACGGCCACCGCCCGCGCCGAGCGCGCGGCGGCACACCTGCAGATACTCACCGCCGAACCCCAGGAGACCCGATGAGCGACCCGCACCGGCCCACCGGCACTCGGCTTCCCCGATGGACGATCGCCGGCGCCGTCGTCGAGCCCCGTTTCGTGCAGCACCGCAGGGCCGTCCCGCCCGGGCTGTCGGCCGCGCTGTGCGGGCGGGCGGACGAACTCGGCGTCGACCTGGCGGCCCTGCTGTTCGCCGTCCATCTGAAGGTGCTGGCCGCCGTCACCTCCGAGCGCAGCCTCGTGACCGGCCGCCACACCAACACCGGGCAGAGCACACACGCCGCGACCGTGTCCGACGGACCGTGGCGGGAGCTGGTCGCCGAGGCGGCCCGCGCGCTGGCCGCCCCGGTCACCGCCCCGGCCGAGACGATGCTCGACCTGCGCCCCGGCCGGGACGGCGCACTCGACCCCACCACGGCGGCCTCGCTGCACTACGATGCCGACCTCACCATGACCCTGACATACCGCCAGGACGTGCTCACCCTGGAGCACGCCGAGCGCCTGACCGGCTACCACCTGACCGCCCTGGAACTGCTCGCCGCCGATCCCGGCGCCGACCACCACAGCCAGTCCCTGCTGTCCGCCGAGGAGCTGGCCTTCCAGCGCGACACGCTGTGCGGTCCGCACACACCGCTGCCGGACGCGCTGTTCGTGGAGCTGTTCGAGGAGCAGGTGCGCCGTCGTCCGGTGTCGGTCGCCGCCGCGCACGGCGAGCGGCGGTGGACGTACCGCGAACTCGACGAGCGGTCCAACCGGATCGCGCACGCCCTGCTGGACGGCGGCCTGGACACCGAGGACGTGGTGGCCGTCGTCACGGACCGCACCCTGGACTGGCTCGCCGCCACGCTCGGCGTGCTCAAGGCGGGCGGCGTCTATCTGCCGGTGCGTCCCGACTTCCCGGCCGCACGGGTCGCCGATCAACTGCGGCGCAGCGCTTGCCGGCACGCCCTGGCCGGGCCCGGCGGCCGGGCGTTGCTCACCTCGGCCATCGCCGAGAGCGGGCAGGAGTGCCGTGCCCTGCTCGTCGAGGACGCCTACCGGACCGGACGGACCGCCGCACCGGGGCGGCCCATCGCGCCGGGACAGCTCGCCTACATCTACTTCACCTCCGGCTCCACGGGCGCGCCCAAGGGCGCGATGTGCGAGCACGCGGGCATGCTCAACCATCTGTACGCCAAGATCGACGACCTGGAGCTGAGGGCCGGGGACACGGTCACCCAGACCGCCTCGCAGTGCTTCGACATCTCGCTGTGGCAGCTTCTGGCACCGCTGCTGGTCGGCGGCTCCACCCTCATCGTCGACACCGCGGACCAGCTCGACGTCGACCGGTTCATCGAGCTGCTGGCCGACGGCGGCGTCCAGGTCGCCCAGGTCGTCCCCGCCTTTCTCGACGTGATGCTCTCCCGTCTGGAGAGCGGTCCGCGCGCGCTCGGCGAACTGCGCTCGCTTTCGGTGACCGGGGAAGCGCTCAAACCGCGCCTCGTGGAACGGTGGTTCGCGCTCTTTCCGGACATCGCCCTGGTCAACGCCTACGGCGCCACGGAGGTGTCGGACGACACCATGCACGCGGTGCTGCGGGGCAGGGCCGAGCGGGACCTGCCCGTGGTCCACGTCGGCCGGTCCCTGCGCAACGTGAACACCTACATCCTCGACGAACGGCTGCAGATCGTGCCGCTCGGCGCACCCGGCGAGATCGCCTTCTCCGGGGTGTGCGTGGGCCGTGGCTACATCAACGATCCGGAGCGGACGGCGCAGGCGTTCACCTCCGATCCGTATCTGCCGGACACCCGGCTGTACCGGACGGGCGACTACGGACGCTGGCTGCCGGAGGGCACCATCGAGTTCCTGGGACGACGCGACGAGCAGGTGAAGGTCCGCGGCTACCGGATCGAGATCGGCGAGATCGAGAACCGCCTGCTGCAGATGCCGGGCGTCGCCGAGACCGCCGTGGTGATCGTCGGCAGCGGTGACGCGACCAAGCACCTGGTCGCGTTCCACACCGGATCGGACAGCCTGCAGTCGGCCGATCTGCGCGACTTCCTCTCGGCCGCGCTGCCCGAATACATGGTGCCGTCGTACTTCCACCGGCTCGACGCCCTGCCGCTGACCGAGAACGGCAAGACCGACAAGAAGTACCTGGCCGGGCTCGCCGCCGAACTGGCGCAGGGCACCAGCGCGTACGTGCCGCCCGCCACCGACACCGAGCGCCGCCTGGCCCTCACGTGGGCCGAGGTGCTGGGCGTCCTGGTCGGCCGGATCGGGCGGGACGACGACTTCTTCGCGCTCGGCGGCACCTCCCTGGCGGCGGTACGGCTGGTGGTGCGGCTGGACCGTCGGATCTCGCTGCGGGACATCACCGCCCACCCGGTACTGCGCGACCTGGCCACGGTGCTCGACGCGGCCGCGCCGACCGGGTCGGAGGAACTGCTGCAGCGCCTGGGCACTCCCTCCGACGGCGCCCGGAGCACCCTGGTCTGCTTCCCCTACGCCGGCGGAAACGCCCTCAACTTCCAGGCCCTCGCCCGCGAGCTCGCCCCCTCGGGGGTCCGGGTGCTCGGCGTGGAGTTGCCCGGGCACGACATCAGCCGGCCGGACGAGCCACTCGCCGACGTGGCCGACGTCGCGCGCAGGGTGCTGAAGGAGCTGCCGGACGGTCCTGTCCTGCTGTGGGGGCACTGCGCAGGCACCGCCTACGCGGTGGAGCTGGCGCGGCTGCTGCAGCAGGCAGGCCGGCCGGCCGAGCGTCTCTTTCTCGCGGCTCAACTCCTTGATGATCCCTCGGAGTTGGCCGAGGAGAGCGCGCAGGTGTCCGCTCTGGACGACCGGCAGGTCACCGCCCTGCTCGCGGAGGACAGTGCGTACGTGGAGCTGGACCGCATGCGCGCGGAGCGCTCCGACCTGGTCGGCCGGGCCTACCGGCACGACGTGTGCTCGACCAACGCGTATCTGACCGGTCTCCAGAGCACTCCGCGGGAAGGTCTGCTCGGCACTCCGGTGGACGTCGTGGTGGCCGCCGACGACACCCGGACCGCGGAGCACGCACAGCGGTACAAGCTGTGGGAACGGGTCGCCGCCACGGTGTCCCTGGTCGCCCTCGACGGTGGGGGCCACTACTTCGCCCGGACCCGTGCGGCGGAGGTGGCCTCGCTGATCGCCGCCCGCTGCCCGCGGCGGTGACGCGCGTGGGTCCCAGCCGCACCACCGCTCCCGTCGGCGGAGTGCTCACTCTCGACAGCACGCTGCCCGAGGGCAAGGGCATGGC
>NZ_JBFAWF010000040.1:0-42358 GCF_040680195.1 Streptomyces sp. NPDC052109
CGGGCGGGTAGCCAGACCTGGCTCGACATGCAGTCTTGCAGTCACTTCGAAACGCCGCCGGCGGACCACAACGATCGAGACGACGGACACCATCTGCGGGCGGCGGACCAGATCACTTGAGATTCGAGGGAGCTCACCATCTCAAGTGATCTGGTCCCCACAGGTCACAGCCCTGACTCCGAACCAGATCAATCGAGACGGGACAGATGCGACGCGGGCGGTATGCCCGGTCGGCCGGTCGCAGAGGGCATCCGGTGCCGGCGCGGGAGGTCAGGTCCGCGCGCACGGCGGCCAGTTGGGCCATGCGCTCGTCGATGACGCGGATCTTGTCCGCGAACAGGGCGGACAGGGCCTCGGCGCTGTCCGGGGCTCCCTCAGGTCCTCGCCGTGCCGGGCGATCTCGGCCGGGGTGAAGCCGAGCGCCTGAGCGGTGCGGACGTGACGCGGCCAGATCACCGTCTCCGGCGGGAAGTCGCGGTACCCACCGGTGACCCTTCGTACGACCCCTCCCCTGCACCGGCTGCTCGACGGCACCGCACGCGTCCTGTTCTCCCTGTGGCAGGCGTATGCGCCGGCCCATGGCGGTCCCGGGATCCTGTGGCCGTTCCTCGTGCTGGAGTTGTCGTTCGGTGTCGTCCGGCTCGCCCCGTGGACGCGGATGCGTTCGGCCAACCTGCGGGAAACGTGCCAGGACTCGTGAATTGGCCTTGGGCCGGCGCCGGTCGCAGCCACTAGCGTCGGCACCATGCGCATTCGAATCGTGGACGCATTCACCGACCGTCCCTTCGCCGGCAACCCGGCCGGAGTCCTCCTCCTGGACGACGTCTTCCCGGACGACGACTGGCTGCAGAACGTCGCCATGGAGGTCAACCACGCCGAGACGGCGTTCGCGCACCGGCTGTCCGAGGGCGGTGAGGCGGACTGGGCGCTGCGCTGGTTCACGCCCGTCGCCGAGGTCGCCATGTGCGGGCACGCCACGCTCGCCACGGCCCACGTCCTGCACACCACCGGCGTCCACGAGGGCCCGGTGCGATTCGCCACCCGCAGCGGCGTGCTCATCGCCACGCCCGCCGAGGACGGCTCGATCACCCTCGACTTTCCGACGGCCCCGCTCACCCCGGTGGAGGTTCCGGCCGGGGTCGCCGCTGCGCTGGGCGCGGAGCCGGTCGCCGTCTTCGACACCGGCACGAACGTCGGTGACCTGCTGGTGGAGCTGGCGGACGAGAAGACGGTCCTCGGTCTCTCCCCGGACCTCAAGTCCCTCGGCGCCTACCCCGCGCGCGGCATCATCGCCACCGCCCGCGCCGACGACCCGTCCCGGGGCTACGACTTCGTCTCCCGCTGCTTCTTCCCGAACGTCGGTATCGACGAGGACCCCGTCACCGGCAGCGCGCACACCGCGCTCGCCCCGCACTGGTCGGCGCGCCTGGGCCGCGAGGACCTCACCGGCCTGCAGGCCTCCCGCCGTACCGGGCTGGTCCGCACCGGCTTGCGTGGCGAGCGCACCCTGCTCACCGGCCGCGCGGTCACGGTCATCGAGGGCGAGCTGCGCGCCTGAGCGGGTAGTCCGCCGGTCTCAGGCCGTCGGCAGCCAGCCCACCTTGCCCGCGAGGAGGGCGTAGCCGACGAACGCGCCGATGTCGAGCAGGGAATGCGCGACGACCAGCGGACCGACCCGGCCCCAGCGGCGGTACAGGTACACGAAGACCACGCCCATGACCATGTTGCCGACGAAGCCGCCGACGCCCTGGTAGAGGTGGTACGAGCCGCGCAGGACCGCGCTGGCCACCAGGGCGGTCCCCGGCGTCCAGCCCAACTGGCCCAGTCTGCGCAGCAGATAGCCGACGACGATGACCTCTTCGAGAACCGCGTTCTGCAGGGCGGACAGGATCAGCACCGGGTACTTCCACCACACGCCCGGCAGGGCCTCGGGTACGACCGTGAGGTTGAAGCCGAGGCCGCGGGCGGCCAGGTAGAAGGCGATGCCGGTGCTGCCGATCACGGCCGCGATGCCGGCGCCGCGGACCAGGTCGGGCCAGGGACGGGTGCGGTCGAAGCCCAGCGTCCGCAGGCTGCCGCCCTCGCGCATGAGCAGGTGGGCGACCAGGGCGACGGGGACCAGTGCGGTGGCGATGCCGAACAGCTGCCAGGCCAGGTCGAGCCAGGGCCGGCCGGGGGCGGCCGAGGCGTTGAGGGTGGCTGCCTGGTCCTTCAGCCCGCCCGGCTTGGTCACCGAGCCGATGAAGCTGATCAGCGCGGAGACCCCGCTCGCTCCCAGGGAGAGGCCCAGGACGAGCAGTGTCTCGTCCCGCAGGATCCGCCGCGGGTCGCGCTCGCGCATCCCGGAATCGGCCACCGAGTCAGCCTCCACCCGCACTCCCGCCTCCAGCCGGCTCATGGGCCCCTGGCCCACCTCTGCCCGCAAGGATCGCAGAAGGAGATGTCAGGACGGCGTACAGGGCGCCCTACGCACCACCCGGCTCCCTCGCCACCCCATGAACACCTCGCCGCCGCGAGCCACTCCGGCACCCCCGACGGCCCGCACGGCGCTCAGCCACACCAGCACCACACACAGCGCCCAGCGACCAGGGCCCCACCGGTCCCAGACCCAACGACGCACCCCGGCCGCCCACGCCCCGGTCCACCCCGACGACGCACCCCAGCAACCGCACCTCGACGAACACACCAACAGCCCCACCCGACGCCCAACCACCCCAACGACGCACCCCAGCCGCCCATGCCCGGCCCGCACCCCGGCGCCCCACACCCCGGCCCAGCCCACGGACACTCGACGCCCAGCCACCGCGACGGCTCATCCCGGCCGCCCACGCCCCGGTCCACCCCGACGACGCAGCGCGGCGGCCCGCACGGGCTCGGCCCGCCCGTAGTCAGGCCTCAGCCGAGAGGAACCGCCTCCGGCAACCCCACCGGCCATGTGTGCACCGGCTCCCCCACATGCATCAGCTCGGCATAGCGGCGGGTCGTCGCGGCCAGGGCCGCTTCGCGGGTGAGGCCCTGCTCCAGGGCCCGGTGGAAGGTGGCCGCCTGCCAGGCCGCCCCGTTCACCCGGCGCCGGCAGCGCTCCTCGATGACGCCCAGGTACAGGTCGCGGTCGGCCGGCTCCACGCCCCACGCGTCCAGCCCGGCCGACGCCAGCGGCAGCAGCTCGTCGCGGACCAGGGTGACGGCGTCGACCTCGCCCGTGCCGCCGTAGCGTCCCCTGCGTGGCCACACGAGCCGCGCGTCGATGCCGTACCGGCACGCGGCGTCGAAGTTGGTCTCGGCCGCCGCGAAGGGCAGCCGGGTCCACACCGGGCGGGACTCCTCGGCCAGGGCACGGACCAGGCCGTAGTAGAAGGCCGCGTTGGCGATCACGTCGGTGATGGTCGGACCGGCCGGCAGCACCCGGTTCTCCACCCTGAGGTGCGGGACGCCGTCCGCGATGCCGTACACCGGCCGGTTCCAGCGGTAGATCGTGCCGTTGTGCAGCACCAGCTCGGCGAGCCTGGGCGTGCCGCCCGCCGCGATGACCTCCAGCGGCTCCTCGTCGTCGCAGATCGGCAGCAGGGCCGGGAAGTAGCGCAGGTTCTCCTCGAAGAGGTCATGGGCGGAGGTGATCCATCGCTCGCCGAACCACGTGCGCGGCCGTACGCCCTGAACCTGCAGTTCGGGCGGGCGGGTGTCGGTGGACTGCAGGAACAGCGGTGGCCGGGACTCGCGCCACAGTTCGTGACCGAACAGGAACGGTGAGTTGGCGCCGACGGCGATCTGCGCGGCGGTCGCCACCTGCGCCGCGTTCCACACGTCCGCGAAGCGGGCCGGGGTGACCTGCAGGTGCAGCTGAACGGAGGTGCACGCGGCCTCGGGGACGATCGACTTGGAGGTGCAGACGAGGTGCTCCACGCCCTCGATGTCGAGCCGGAAGTCCTCGCCGCGCGCGGCCACGATCTGATCGTTGAGCAGGGTGTAGCGGTCGACCTCGGAGAGGTTGGAGGAGACCAGGTCGTCGCGGTCGAGCGTGGGCAGGATGCCGATCATGACGATGCCCGCGTCCAGCTCGCCGGCCTTGCGGTCGGCGTACGCGAGGGAGGTGCGCAGTTCCTCGGCGAGCCGGTCGAATACTCGGCCGCCCAGTCGGTGTGGGGCGATGTTGACTTCCAGGTTGAACATGGCGAGTTCTGTTTGGAAGTCACGGCTCGCGATGCGCTCCAGTACCTGGCCGTTCAACATTTTCGGCATACCGTCGAGCCCCGCGAGATTCAATTCGATCTCGACGCCCATGAGGTTCTTGGGACGGTCGAATCGCTTCTCACGCAGCAGCCGCTCCAGTCCCGTGAGGCACTTCTGGAGCTTTTCGCGGTAGCGCTGGCGATCGGACAGGTCGAACTGCCCCGCCACGACCTTCTCCCCCATCGAAGTGTCCCTCCTCGGATGGGCGGGCCGACGGTCCCGCCGCCTGGCTCCCGGATCAGTGGGGATGATGCCCAACGGAAGCGATCGATAACGTCCCCCGCTGCCCCGGCGCCCGCTACTCTGTCGAATGTTCCCCGCGGCACATTCACGGGGCATGCCGCACTGCGCACCTTCGGGTGCCCCGAACGCCTCGTGAAAAACGCCGACGACATTCGGCCGACCGCTACTGGCGCGTAGTACGAGGTCAGCGCAGGAGGAGCGGTCAGGAAATCGGGAGGACTCCCGCAAATCGATGGCGTATTACCGACTTGCGCGACTTCCCGAATGGGGATAGACGAAACATCGGCCGAACACGCGTCGTATAAACTTCGCCCACAAGGCAGAAGGTTGACGCCCTCGGTCCTGGTTCCTGCCGTGTTCAGGCCGTCCCGGTGACGGGCGGCAGGCCGAGCCGTACCCATGTTCACCGACCCGGGCCCACACCCTTACGGCCTTGCGTGAGCAGACAGCGCCGTCCGCCCCACCCCTCCTCGCGCCGCCGCGCCTGTCGTACGAGAGAGGCGACCCACATGCCGCTGCAGTTGCCCCCTGCCCCCGCGCCTGCCCTGCGCTCCGTCCTCACCGCCCTCGGTTCCCCCACCGCCGTCCGTGAGGCCCGCACCCCTTCCCTGCGCGCCGCGCAGGGCCCGGCCACACCCGAACTTCCACTGCCCGTCCATGTGCTGGACCGCATCACCGCACCCGGCCTGTCCGCGACCCGGCTGGCCGGCTGGCGCTTTCTGATCCGCTGCGGCGACCGTGCGGTGGCCGCGGCCGACACCATGCTCACCCCCGACGGCTGGGCCTTCTCCCACTTCTTCGAGGGCCCCTACGTCGCCTCGACCGAGCGCGCCCTGCACCAGGCAGAGGCACTGCAACAGCCGTACCAGGCACGACTGCTGTCGGTGCCGGGTCTGTACATGCTCACCCTGTGGCTGCACGACGACCTCGCCGCCGACGGGGCCGAGGGACACCCGGCCGACACCGATCTGCTCGTGCCACTGGCGCCTGCCCCGCCCGGCATACCGGCGCACCGCCCCTTCCGGGTCGGCGAATTGCTTCCGGTGCTGACCTCTCGAGCGACGCCCCTGCCCCTGCTCGGGCCGCCCGTGCTGGGCTCGCCCGCCTGACGCCCGCCCAACGCACGCCCGCGTACCCCGCTTACCCGCAAGGGAGGCGGGGTACGACCATGTCAGGGACCTGGCCTGCGAGGACTAGCCCGATCAGGCCACGGCGAACCACCCAAAGGGACAGTGCACTTGGACTGAACCGTCCGCCCGGGTGACGCGTCATGAACCTGTGAGAAGCGGAGCTGCGAAATCCCTGCGGAATGACGCCCAGAGGGCAACACTGGGTTCCGACCGACTTATCACCACGGGGGACGGCCATGACCACGACAGAGCGAGAGATCCCACCCATGTGCCAGCACCAGCCGCCGTGTCCGCCAGCCGAGTCCGCCGACCGGGAGTCCGCCCGTCTCGTGGCGCACCACCCGGAGCAGGGATGGAGTCTGCTGTGCAACGGCGTCCTGCTCTTCGAGGACACCGGTGAGCTGCTGCCCGACGGCCGGATCATCGCTCCGCACCGCCCGCTGGGTGCGGAGCAGGTGATGACCGCCGCCTGAGCAGAGCACGACCGATCCCGAGGGGCCGGCCGCACCCACCCGGTGCGCACCGGCCCCGACGCGTGTCCGGGGGCGGTCACGGTCGGTGGCCGGTCACTGACGCAGTGCCTCCCGCGCCCGGACCCTGCGCCTGCGCGCCGGCTTGGGCCGGAGCTGTTCGTCCCACGGCTGCACCGCGCCCTCGCCCGGGAAGAAGGCCGGAATTCAGGAGTATGCGTCGCTGCGGTCCCAGCGGGTCACTCACGCCCACACAGCGGCGCACGGCCGGGCAGGCGTCGCCCTCGGTGAGGGCGGTGTCCAGGCCGAGGCCCGAGAAGCGGCGCAGGTTGTCCCGGTCCTTGACCGGCGCACGCCTGCAACACGGCCCGTAAACTCGCTCGCGGTCCACTGCTTCGAGGTGAGCCAGTCGGGCAGTCGGCCCGGCGCAGCGGCCTGGCCGACGCCGACCGGTCGCCGTACGTACCACCGACCATGAGCCGGACCGGTCGCGGCCGCGCCTCGTCCCCCGAGGTGTGCCTCGTGCCGACACCGCGGGCACATCCCGCGCTCAAGGGGCGCTTCCTTGCCCAGGGCCGGCACCCGTCGGGCACCCGGTACCACTGCCACCAGCAGCCACCCCAGGCACACTGGGCAGCTCCGCCAGCCCCTGACCACGACCCGCCGTCACCGGCCGGCCCCTCAGCTCGGCGGGAGCGTGCGTGGCCGGCACCACGACGGGTGCGCGGCACCGGCCGCACCGGGCCCTCCCCCGGCTGTTCCTCGGCGCCGACCGCGTGCTGTCCGGATTCCGGCGCCCTGGGCCGCCGCGAGCGGCTCGGCCTGGAGAAGGTCGGCGACCGTGCAGCTCAGCGTGGCACACCTCTTGTCCGGGTCATCGGCGGCCCCCCTCCGCGGATTCCACCTCACCGAAGGTTCCCCTCGTCCAACCAGTCGCCGGGCCGCCCGGGAGCCGGCCGCCAGATGCCCGGTCGCGCTCCCGGGAGCGACTGCGCGCATTCGGAGGATCTCGTCGTGATCCGCACCTCGCCCTCGGCGGACACCCAGGTGGTACGCCCTACTTCGGTGCCTGGAAGCCGCCGATCTTCTGCTCCAGCAGTTCGGCCAGCCGCAACGGGGTGCGGTCCTCGAACATCGGACCGATGAGCTGCACCCCCACCGGCAGACCCTCGGGCGACCGGCCCGCCGGTACGGCGGTGGCGGGCAGGCCGGGCATGGTGGCCAGACCGGCCCAGACCAGCTGGTCGAAGTACGGGTACTCGGCGCCGTCGATGTCGATCCGGCGTTCCCTCGGATCGGGGTTGTGGTCGTGCGGGAACGCGGGAGTGGGCGTGATGGGACACACCACCGCGTCGAACTCGGCGAAGAGCTGCCGCCAGCCGTGGCGGTGGAGCTCGCGACGGCTGTTCGCCTCGATCCAGTCGCGGTGGCTGAACACCATGCCGCGCAGCAGCGCCGCATCGAGACTCCGGTCGTCCGCGCTCAGTGCGGCGGCGCGGGCCTGCAGCTGCTCGTACGCTTCGACAGGAAAGCGCGCGACGGAGCCCGAAAACAGCAACTGCCTGTAGAGCATCGCGGCTTCGGTCAGATCGGGCAGCAGCGGACTGTGCCATTCGACGCGGGCACCGCCGTCGACAAGCGCGTCGGCCACCCGGTTCACGCCCGCCCGCACGGCGGACCCGGTCGGAATGAGCGGATGCTCGTCGAGGACCAGGACCCGGAAGTCGCGGAGCCGTTCGTGGCGCGCGGGCGGCAGCGTCAGGTGGTACGCCACACCGGCCGTCAGCGGGTCCGGCCCGGCCATGACGTCGAGCAGGAGTGTGAGGTCGCGAGCGGTGCGCGCCATCGGACCGACGACGGCGAGGTCGTGCTCGACCGGCAGGGCCGGCCCGGGCGGCGGGACCATGCCGCGGCTCGCCGCCAGCCCGAGTGTCGGCTTGTGCGCGTAAATGCCGCAGAAATGCGCGGGGGTGCGCAACGAACCGGCGAGGTCGGAGCCGATGGACAGCGCGCCGAATCCGGACGCCAGCGCCGCCGCCGAGCCGCCGGAGGATCCGCCCGGGGTACGACGGTGGTCCCACGGGTTGTTGGTGGTGCCGTAGATCTCGTTGAAGCTCTGTACGTCTTGCAGCCCCAAGGGCACGTTGGTCTTCCCCAGCACCACCGCGCCCGCGGCCTTGAGCCGCGACACCTGCACCGCGTCCTCGGCCGGCATGTAGTCCCGGTGCAGCGGTGTGCCCCAGGTCGTCGGCAGCCCGGCGATGTCGTAGGACTCTTTGACCGTCACCGGAATGCCCAGCAGCGGCCGGTCCTCACCACGGGCGCGCGCCTGGTCGGCATCGCGCGCGGCGGCCCGTGCACGGTCGAAGTCCGGCACACAGATCGCGTTGATCGCATCGTCGTCCTGTTCAATACGGGCGATCGCCTCGTCTGTCAGGTCCGCCGAGGTCACTTCACCGGCACGCAAGGCAGCCGCGAGTTGTTCGGCTGTCGGAAAGTTCCAGTCCATGAATCCGACCGTATGGGCCTGCGGAAGAGGGCACGAAATGCCGCTTCGCACAACGGGGGTGGAGGTCTCCGTACTCGTCTGCCTGGCGGTCCTCGACCCGATGGTCGCAGTGCTGGTGGGACTCGTTCGGTCCGCGGGTGTCCGGTGGCCGGCGGTATGACGACGCCGGACGTCATCGCGAACTCGGATCGTCAACCGGCCGCAGCCGCAGGAGAATCCGGCGTGGCTGCCGCGTCCCGTCGGACAGCTGTCCACCACGCTCCTCGGCCTGTTCGCCATCGCGCCCTTGGTTCCCTCGCTCCGAGCCACGAGGGGGGTCACGGTGCATCTCAGTTGCACGACCCGATGACGGTTGTTCGCGGTGAAGGGAGGCGGTGACACGGTTTGGGGCGTCAGCAGCCCCGCGAAGGCCCGCATCGCTCCGCTGCCCGGACGCCGGAGAGGTAGGCGACCTTCGTCATCACGTAGTCCCGGGAGGCGACCGCGTACTTCCGCGCGTTCGGCAGGTCCTCGCGCCACCGGCCGAAGAAGACCTTGATCGCCGTCCGGGAGGGCGGGATGCGCAGCCCGAAGCCCCGCGGTGCCGTGGCCGGTTGGTCGGGTCGATCGGCGACTCGACGGAGGAACGCGAAGTACGCGTCGATCTTGTCGATCTTGCCACGCGGGGTCGACTGGGCCCGCTCGCCCGGTCCGGCGAGGTATCGGTCGACCTCTACGGCACCGTTCCGTGGCAGCTGACCTCCCGCGTCGCGCGCCCACTGGTACGCGGACAGCGTGTCGAGGAAAGAAGCGCCCCGGCGAGTCGAAACGTGCGCTCTTGCCGCGCATGGTGCGACTCCTGCCTCTCAGCGGTGTGTTCAACCCTTGGTGGCCCCGGCGGTGAGGCCGCCGACGAGCTGGCGCTCGGCGACGGAGTAGAAGGCGAGGGCGGGGACCATGGCGAGGACGAGGTAGGCGAAGACCCGTGCGGTGTCGGCGGAGTACTGGCCCTGGAACTGCTGCACACCGATCGGGATGGTCCACCAGGTGTTGTCGGTGAACACCAGCAGCGGCAGGAAGAAGTTGTTCCAGCTGGTGACGACGGCGAGGACGGAGACCGTGCCGAGCGCGGGCCGGGCCATCGGCAGCAGCACCCGCCAGAAGAACCCCAGCGGTCCGCAGCCGTCAAGGGTGGCGGCCTCCTCCAGCTCCCCCGGGATGTGCCGGAAGAAGCCGCGCAGGATGATGATCGTCATCGGCAACCCGAACGCCGCCTGCGGCAGGATCACGCCCAGGGGGTTGTCCAGCAGGCCCATCGAGCGCAGCAGCAGGAACAACGGCAGCGCCGCCACCGCGAACGGGAACATCAACCCCATCGTGAACAGGGTGAACAGCACTTCCCGGCCGCGGAAGGCGAAGCGCGCGAACGAGAACGCGGCGAGCGCGGAGACCGCGACGACGATCACCGTCGTACCGACCGCGATCAGCGTGCTGTTGCCGACCAGCCGCCAGAAGGAGCCCGAGCCGAGGATGTCGCCGTAGTTGGAGAGCACCCAGGGCCTGGGCAGCCCGACCGGGTTGCGGGAGAGCTGGTCGGTGGACTTGAAGCCGGACAGCACCGCGTACAGCAGCGGCACGGCCATGACTGCGCCGACCACCACCAGGACGATGTGCACCGGGACCGTACGGCCCCTGCGGCGGACACTCATGCTCCGGCTCCCCTCATGGTGGTGGTGGCGCCTTCGAGGTCGCGGCGCAGGACGAACCGCTGGTAGGCGAGCGCGAAGACGAGGCTGATGGCGAACATGACCACGCTGATCGCGCTGGCGTAGCCAACCTGGTAGCGCTTGAAGCCGTACTGGAACAGCGTCACGGCCATCGTCTCGGAGTGGTGGTCGGGGCCGCCCGCGGTGACCACCCACACCAGGTCGAACAGCTGGATCGACCCGATCACGGACAGGAAGACGCTGATCCGCAGCGTGGGCGCGAGCAGCGGCAGGGTGACGTGCCGGAAGCGCTGCCAGGGGTTCGCGCCGTCGACGATCGCCGCCTCGGTCAACTCGGCCGGGACGGACTGGAGGCCGGCCAGGTAGAGCATCATGTGGAAGCCGAAGTACTTCCACGTCATGACCAGGAAGAGCGTGGCCATCACGGTGGAGGTGCCGGCGAACCACTCGCCGCCGAGCCCGTCGAGCCCGATCGCGCCGAGCACGTGGTCGGCGAGGCCGTCGTCCGGGGCGAAGATCATGCTGAACAGCACGCCGGTGACGGCCTCGGAGAGCACGTACGGCGCGAAGAAGAGCATCCGGTACACGGCCCGGCCGCGGACCTTCCGGTTGAGCAGGACGGCCATGGCGAGCGCGAACGGCAGTTGCAGCGCCAGCGAGAGCACGACCAGCAGGAGACAGCGCCACAGGTCGCCGAGGAAGACGGGGTCCCGCAGCAGGCGGCTGAAGTTGTCGGTGCCGGTGTAGTCGGACGGCATCCCGAAGCCGCCCCAGCGGAAGAAGGACGCGTACAGCGCGAACAGGATCGGCAGTAGGACCAGGACGCCGAACAGGATCAGCGCCGGCAGCTGGAGGCCCATGGCGGTGAGCCAGTGCAGCGTGCGCCGGCGCGAGCGCTGCCGGAGCGGGCCGGCCGCCGGAGTCGGCAGGACGGCATCGGGTCCGCTCCGCTTGCCCCGTTCGTCCGGAAGGAAGGTGGAGGTCATCGCGGGCCTACTGCCCTTCCTTCGCGGTCTTGGTGATCGACTCGGCGACCTGCTGCGGGGACTTGGACCCCGCGATCAGCCCGGCCACGCTGTCGTTGACCTGCTGGCCGAGAGCGGGGGCGTAGGCCTGGTCGAGGTAGAGCTGGAAGCCGGTGGCACCCTTCAACTGGGCTTGTACGGCCTTGACGTTGGCATCGGTGAGGGCGCTCTCGGCCGCCGGTACGACCGGCAGGACGCCCGTCTTCTTCACCAGTGCCCGGTCGGTGGTCTCGGAGGCGAAGAACTTCAGGAAGTCCACGGCCGCCTGCGGGGCGCCCTTGCGCAGAGCGTGGCCGCCCCCTCCGCCGAACACCTCGGTGATCCTCCCGGCGCCACCCTCGACCTCGGGGAACGGGAAGAAGCCGAGGTTCGCGCCGAGGCCCTTGCCCGCGTCCGCCTCCACGACCGGCGCCCACTGGCCCATGAGCTCCATGGCCGCCTTGCCGTTGCCCACGGTCGCGGCCTGCCCGGTCGGGGAGGAGTATGCGGCGCCGAGGAAGCCCTTCTGGAACGGCTGGAGGTCCACGAGGTCCTTCAGGTGCTGCCCGGCCCGGACGAAGCCGGCGTCGCCGAAGTCCTTCCTGTCGTTGGCCTTCTGGAGGGCGTCGACTCCCGCGGTGCGCATCGCGAGGTACGCCCAGTAGTACATGCCGGTCCAGCTTTCCTTGCCGGCCAGCGCGAGCGGGGTGATCCCGGCGGACTTCAGCTTCCCGACGGCGTCCAGGAAGGCGCTCCAGGTGGTCGGCGGCGCGCTGATCCCGGCCTTCTTGAAGAGCGCCTTGTTATACCAGAAGCCCACCATGCCGATGTCGAACGGGACGCCGTACAGCTTCTCGTCGAGGAGATACGGCTGCTTGGCCACCGACATCAGTCCGTCGGCCCAGGGCTTGGTGCGGTCGGTGAGGTCCTCGACCAGTCCGGCGTCCACCTGCTGCCTGAGTACGCCGCCGCCCCAGGTGTGGAAGATGTCCGGCAGCTTCCCGGAGGCGATCAGCGCGGTCATCTTCGACTTGTACGCGTCGTTCTCCAGCTGGACGATCTTGAGCTTGACCTTGGGGTTCTGGGCCTCGAACTTCTTGGCGAGACCGGCCCATACGGTCTTGGTGGGTTCGGTGGTCGAGATGTTCCACCACTCGATCGTGGTCGTCCCCGAGGACGACCCTCCGTCCGAGTCTCCGCCGCAGCCGCTGAGTGCGGTCACACCGAGACCGGCGGCGACGGAGGCAGCCAGAAAGCCGCGGCGGGACAGTGCGGGGTCGCCCATCGTGCGCTCCTTCGACATATTCCGGAGTTGCTGGGGAGGAGGGCATTCCGAAACATTCGAAGAAATTCCCGAACGTTCCGAACGGCGACTCTAGGAAGGCGCGTGGGGAGCGTCAAGGTGTCGCGCAGGAGGTCGCGGGCGCGTAGGCGAACCAGTCGAAGGCGGCGCGGCACTCGGTGACGTACATGCCGATGACCCGCCCGGTGATTCCCGTGGCCACTTGGGTGGACAGATGGCGGCCGTCCAGTTCGGCCAGTCGGACACATCCGTCGGACGTTTCGACCCGGAAGGCGACGCTGTCCGGGCCGTCCCCGGGCCGGGGTTCCGGGTCGCGCGGTTGTCGACGGCCGGGGCGACCGGGCCCACGGGCAGCGGGAGTTCGGTGACGCGCCGGCGCAGCGGGCCGATCCGGGCGATGACGGCCGCCGTCCCCGCGGCCACCTCCAGGTCGTAGTGATGGTCCTCGTCGATGCGGACGGACAGCCCGGCCCGGCCCGCCCCGGCCTCCAGCCGTGCGGCGACCCGGCAGCCGTGGTGCTGCTGGCGACGGCCGACGAAGGTGTGCCCGGGCCGGTCGAGGCTGTCCCCGGTGGCGGTCAGCGTGAGCCGGCCGGGCCGCTCGGTGAGCGACCAGCACCCCTCGAGCCTGCGGCGCGGGGATATCCAGTACGGCGCGAGCACCGGAGCGGTGAAGTCGTCCCGCAGCGGCGGCTGTCCGACGGGCGCCCGGGCTGCCGGCGCCGGGTGCCGCTCGCGCACCGGACCCACCCGCGGCCATCCGTCGGCCCACTCCACCGGGGCCAGGAAGGTCTCCCGTCCCAGGACGTGGAACTCCGGGAAGAAGCCGCGCGGCCGGGTGCCGAGCAGCACCGTCCACCAACTGCCGTCCGCCGCCCGGACGAGGTCGGCGCGGCCGGTGCACCGGATCAGCAGGCCGGTACCGCGATGGGTCAGCACCGGGTTGCCCGGGGCCGGTTCCCACGGGCCGCGCGGCGAGCGGGCGCGGGCGGCCGAGACGACGTGGCCCAGCGCCGTCCCCCCCTCGGCGAGCAGCAGGTACCACCAGTCGCCGATCCGGTGCAGATGCGGTGCCTCAGGGCCCCTGAGGCCGGTGCCGGACCAGATGGGCAGCGGGCCTTCGAGGACCTCTCCGGTGCGCGGACCGATCCGGGCCACGGTGACCCCGGCCATCGCACACCAGCAGGAACCGTCCTCGTCCCAGGCCAGGTCGGGGTCGATGCCGGGAAGGTCGATCACACCGGGTCCGACCAGGGGTCCTCCGGGCGTTCGGCGGTGACGAGGAAGGTGCCTCCGGCTCCGACGCTGGTGGTGACGATGTGGAACAGCCCGTCGCGGCGGCGGATCGTCGGCGCGTAGACGCCACCGGAGGCCGGTGTGTCGTCGGGCATCGTCAACTGGCCCGGCCTGTCGAGGACGTTGCCGATCTGCCGCTGGAGCACACCAGGTAGTGGTCGTCCCCGGCCCGGCACACGCTCGGGTCGGGGTGGAAGCCGGGCAGGACGGGATTGCCGTAGGTCCGCATGACTCGCCCCCAGAGCTGTTCGAAAGTTTCGACTGTGGCATCGAATCTTAGTGGTGGGCGGGTTTGTCGACCCCGGTCGTGGAGAGGGACGGGCATCCGGAAAAGACGCTGTCGGCCGGCTGGTCGAATCGCCGGTGCGGGAGTGGGATGGAAGGAGGCAAGGGCCTTGCAGGGCGGGCACGTCCGCGCGCGACGTCGCGGCGTCGCCCGCGAGGAACGGTGGAGTGATGTCCCGTTACGACGCCTCGGCGACTGCTCGGGTGGTGGTCGGTGTGAGCGGCTCCCTGGGCAGCGTCACCGCCCTGCGCCGGGCCACCGCGCTGGCCCGGCGCCTCGGAGCCGAACTGTGGCCGGTGCTGGCCTGGGAGCCGCCGGGCGGTGATCCGGCGGCGCGCCGCTCCCCCGCCGCCGGGCTGCTGCTCGAGGACTGGCAGCGGCTCGCCGCACAGCGGCTGGCCTCGGTGCTCGAGGAGATCTTCGGCGGTAACGTCCCCGGCGTGCCGATGCACGCCGTCGTCGTCCGTGGCGCTCCGGGCCCGGCTCTGGTGGCGACCGCGGACCGGGAGGACGACGTCCTGGTGGTGGGCGCCGGCCGACGCGGCCTGCACCGCGCCTTCTCGGGCCGGGTCTCCCGGCACTGCCTGGCGCACGCGGTCTGCCCGGTGCTCGCGGTACCCCCCTCCCCCCTGGAGTCGGAGCTGCTCTCCGTCCACCGGCGCAACACCTGGCACCTGCGCATGGACATCCGGGGCCTGTGAAGGCGCCTGCGGCGACAGCACGATCAGATTTCCGGGGCCGATGCGCCGTGGCACCCCGAGGTCCTGGTGCCCCGGACGCGTCCGGCTGCCCGTCCCGGCTCCGCGCCGGCTCCGGGTCGCGCTTCCGTGCCGGTGTTGCCCACCGGGCTTCCGCGTCGGACTTGCGTCAAGAACGGCCCGCCGGCCGTCAGGGCGCCGTCAAGGTGCGGTACGGCCGCGCTCCGGCGGCCCCGGGCCTGACTAACGTCATCGGACATGAGGCACCCCGACGGCACCCACACCCGGCTCGCCGGCCCGCACCCCAGCGGCCCGGCCGACGTGGTGTACGACCGCGACTGGAAAGCGGGCATGCGCTCCTCGCTCCGCTGTGCCGCTGTGCTGCTCGGACTGTTGTTGTCCGTCGACTGGGCGGCCGGCTCCCTCACCTTCTGGCGCGGTGCCCTGTGGATGGCCATCGCGCTCCTGCTGTTTCTCGTGCTCTGCCCGGTGCGGGTCTCGGCCGGACCGGGCTGGCTGGCCACCCGCCGTCTGCTGCGCACCCGCCGGGTCCGCACCGATCTGCTGATCGCGGCACGTCCGCTGGACGGCGTCGCCCAGCGCCTGGTCCTGCGTGACGCCCTCGGCAGCCGGGTCGAGATCGACCCCGAGGTCCTGCCCCGCAACCCGGGCCTCTGGTACCTGCTCGACGAGGGCGCCCGGGCGTCCGAGGCCGCCGGGACCCTGCTGTGCGGCACGACCGCCCTGCACCGCCTCGCCCGTCGCGTCGACCACGAGACGGCCCTGGGCGTGTTCCGGGCGTCCGGAATGGAATGAGGTGGTGCGATCGACGCCCTGAAAACATGACACTCGGTGGCCGTCCAGGGGCCGGCGGGGCGCCCAGTGCCCCGATCAGCCGTGCTCCCGCGAAACCTCTCCGGCCTCCGCTTCTTGATGCGACTCTGCCGCTCCCGCGCCATTCTTAACGCAAGATTGACGCCGCCCCCGCCCGTATTCATGGGCCCAGGCGTCACTCTCTGCTTACGCTGGTGCCGCCGTCCGCGTGATGGCCGGATAAGAGCTGAGCCGCATACAGGAGCCCACTGATGGCCACGACCGAGCACCCCCCTCCCAGTCGCCTGCGCAACTGGATGCTGGAGGGGCTGTCCGACATGGGCAAGCACGGTGGCCACACCGGGCCCTACGCCGAACCGGAGCCCCCGCACAAGGGCCAGCGGTGGTGGCGCGTGATGTGCCTGACCGGTGTCGACTACTTCTCGACCCTCGGCTATCAGCCGGGCATCGCGGCGCTGGCGGCCGGTCTGCTGTCCCCGATCGCGACGATCGTGCTGGTCATCGTCACCCTGGCAGGCGCCTTGCCGGTCTACCGTCGGGTGGCCGAGGAGAGCCCGCACGGCGAGGGCTCCATCGCCATGCTGGAGCGGCTGCTGTCGTTCTGGCAGGGCAAGCTGTTCGTCCTCACCCTGCTGGGCTTCGCGGCCACCGACTTCCTCATCACGATCACCCTGTCGGCCGCCGACGCCTCCACCCACCTCGTGGAGAACCCGCATCTGACCAGCGCTCTGCACGGCCACCAGATGGTGATCACGCTGTTCCTGGTGGCGCTGCTCGGCGCGGTGTTCCTCAAGGGCTTCCTGGAGGCGATCGGTGTCGCGTTCGCCCTGGTCGGCATCTACCTCGCGCTCAACGTGGTCGTGGTGGTCGTCGGCCTCTGGCACGTCGTCACCGCCGAGCACGTGATCACCGACTGGGGCACCGCCCTGACAGCGGAGCACGGCAACGTGTTCGTCATGGTCGGTGTGGCGCTGATCGTCTTCCCGAAGCTCGCCCTCGGCCTGTCCGGCTTCGAGACCGGCGTCGCCGTCATGCCGCACGTCCAGGGCGACGCCGGGGACACCGAGGAGAAGCCGACCGGCCGAATCCGGGACGCCAAGAAGCTGCTCACCACCGCCGCCCTCATCATGAGCGGCTTCCTGATCACCACCAGCTTCATCACCACGCTGCTCATCCCGGAGAACGACTTCAAGACGGGCGGCCCGGCAAACGGCCGTGCCCTCGCCTACCTCGCGCACCAGTACCTGGGTGGCGCCTTCGGCACGGTCTACGACATCTCGACGATCGCCATCCTGTGGTTCGCCGGTGCCTCCGCGATGGCGGGCCTGCTCAATCTCATGCCGCGCTACCTGCCCCGTTACGGCATGGCCCCGCACTGGGCGCGCGCCGTGCGTCCGATGGTCATCGTCTTCACGCTGATCGCGTTCCTGGTGACCTGGATCTTCGACGCCAACGTGGACAAGCAGGGCGGCGCCTACGCCACCGGTGTGCTCGTGCTGATCAGCTCGGCCGCCATCGCGGTGACCATCGCCGCGCGCAAGGCCGGGCAGCGCAAGTGGACCATCGGGTTCGGCGTGATCGCCACGGTGTTCCTCTACACGACCGTGGTCAACGTCATCGAGCGCCCGGACGGCGTGAAGATCGGTGCCTGCTTCATCGCCGGCATCATCCTCGTCTCGCTGGCCTCCCGGCTGGCCCGTGCCTTCGAGCTGCGCGTGACCAGCGTGACGCTCGACCCTCTTGCGGAACGATTCATCCGCGACATGGCCAGTCGCAAGATGCGGTTCATCGCCAACGAGCCGGGCCACCGGGACAAGGCCGAGTACCGGGACAAGATCGAGCAGATCAAGGCCGACAACGACATGCCCCAGCAGGAGGACTTCGTCTTCGTCGAGGTCACGGTCACGGACCCCTCCGAGTTCGAGGCGAGCCTGAGCGTGCGCGGCGAGGTCCTGCACGGCCGCTACCGCGTGCTGACCCTGGAATCCGCCTCCATCCCCAACGCCTTGGCCGCCCTGCTGCTCCACGTCCGGGACATCACCGGCTGCACCCCGCACATCTACTTCGAGTGGACCGAGGGCAGCCCCTTCGCCAACTTCCTGCGCTTCTTCCTCTTCGGTCAGGGCGAGGTCGCCCCGGTCACCCGAGAGGTGCTGCGCGAGGCGGAACCGGACCGGGTGCGCCGGCCGCGGGTGCACACAGGCTGAGACCGACCGCTCGACCCGGACCGCCCGGCGGCGGTGTGCGCGGCCTACCTGCCGAGCCACCGCCGGGGCGGCCGTACCTCCAGTCGCCCCATGCTGAGCCGGCCGTGTATCTCCACCCGGAGCACGGTCGGCGCACCGGGATCGCGGTCCGGCCGCACCTTGGTCCTGCCGTAGCCCATCACCAGCGCGTCGGCGTCCACGAACACACCGGGCCGGGTGATCAGCCGCAGGGCGCCGCCGCACATGTCGAGGTCGATGCGGAGGGTGTGGTGCGTGATCACCGCGCTGGAGAAGTCGAGGGTCACATGCCCCCAGGCAGAGGAGATCTCCATCCGGCGCGGCACCGCCCAGCCGTCCGCACGCACGGTCGAGGCGCCCCGCTGCCGGATCCGGACGACGTCCTTCGCCGGCGCCACGCCCGCCTCCCCGGGCAGGTCGGCGGTGAGCGCCGCGAGCTCGCCGAGCGTGCGCGCGGTCAGCGCCGCCGCCACGCGCTCGTCCAGTTCCTCGGGCATGATCCGGCCGTCTCCGGCGGCGCCCGTCAGGACGTCCACCACCCGGTCCCGGTCCGCGTGCGAGGCGCGCAGCCCGGACGACACCTCCGTGGGCAGCAGCTCGGCCGCCATACCCTCACCCCGATTCAGCTCGTCCCCGCAGGGAGCCCATCACGCACTAACGCTATATCGCGTTATACCCAACGGCCAACCCCACGTCCACGGTTCCCGGCCGGTGGCCCTATCGTGACCGGCATGCAGTCCTACACGATCGGCCAGGCGGCGCGGCTGCTCGGCGTGAGCCCGGACACCGCACGACGGTGGGCCGACGCGGGCCGGGTGGCGACCCATCGCGACGAGGCCGGGCGGCGGCTCATCGACGGCCGGGACCTCGCCGCGTTCTCGGTCGAACTGGCCAGGGCGGGCGGCGGCGAGGAGGACGCCTCCTACACCTCCGTCCGCAACGCCTTCCCCGGCATCGTCACGGCGATCAAACTCGGTGACGTCGCCGCCCAGGTGGAGATCCAGGCGGGCCCGCACCGGCTGGTGTCGCTGCTGACCCGGGAGGCCGTCGAGGAACTGGGCCTGGAGGTCGGCATGGAGGCCACCGCGCGTGTGAAGTCCACCAACGTGCACATCGACCGCGTCTGACCCGTCACGCTGCCGTTCTCACCGGCACAACAGCGCCGCCCACAGGTCGAGCCGGTCCCGTAGCCGGGACAGGTCGCGCCCGGTGAGCCGCTCGATCCGCTCCACCCGGTAGTGCACGGTGTTGACGTGCAGATGCAGCGCCTGCGCCGTGCGCGCCCATGAGCCGTCGCAGGCCAGGAAGGTCTCCAGGGTGCTCAGCAGCACGGCGGTGGCGGGCCGGCCGGTGTCCAGCAACGGACCGAGGACGGTACGGCTGAAGGCGGCACGCACCCCGGACGGCACCCCGGTGAGCAACGCGTCCAGGGTGGTGAGGGAGCCGGCGTCGGTGAGGCGGGACGCGTCGGGCGCCGTGGCGCGGGCCGAGGCGAGGGCGTAACAGGCCTGCGCCAACGCACCGCCCAGCGCCTCGGGTCCCGCGACGGGCGCGCCGATGCCGCCGTGCAGCACGACACCGGGCGCGCAGCCGGCGACCAGCGGCCACACCTCGTCCGCCCAGCCGTCCGGCACGCCGGACAGCACCGCGAAGGAGCTGCCGTCCGGCAACCGCCCCACGGCTGCCGCCACGGCGGGGTCCCCCTCGCCGCCCTCGCCCGGCGCACCTGCCAGATGCCCGGCCACCTCGCTCAACGCGCCCTCCGCGAGCAGCGCTTCGCCCTCTCCCGGCTGCCGCGCCGTCACGTCCGCCACGATCACCTGATACCGCCCCGCCCCCGGCAGCCCGCACCGGCGCAGCACCCCCTCCACCGCGGTGCCCTCCGGCCCGCCCGGAGCGGTCAGCAGCGCACCGAGTTCGTCCGCCGCCCGCGACCCGGCCGCCGGACGCCGGGCGCCTGCCTCCTGACAGTGCGCCAGCACGGCGGCGGCCTCGTGCAGCATGCGCGGCGGAGCCCCGTCGGGGTCGGGCAGGTACAGCAGCCAGCGCTCGTAGGCGGACACACCGCCGGTGGCGACGGAGGCGGTCACCCCGGACCCGTCGGCGACGAGCGTGACCGCCTCCCGCGCGGACACGGCCGGTGCGCCCGCCGTGGCCGCGACCGTCCGCCCCGACGGCGTGAAGACGTACGCGGCCGTCCCGCCGAGATGGGCGAAGGCCGCGTCGAGCACGGCGGCCGGGCCGGCCTCCTGGGCGAGCAGCCGGCTCAGCCGTACGCGCGTGTTCTCCGGCAGTGCGTGATGCCGGCTCAGCCCGCCCCACTGGCGCAGGTACACGGTGTCCGTGATCGACCGGAACATGATGTGCGCCGGCACTCCGGCGACCGGCACCCGGTGGCGTACGCAGGCCTCGACCAGGTCGTCGGGCACGCTCCCGTGGGTCTCCTCCCCTGCGAGCAGCGCGGCGGCCCCCGCGTCCCGCAGCGCCGAGACGAACCGCTCCGCCTTGCCGGGACCGCCGTCGGGCGACCACCACACCAGTCCGCTGAGCACCACCTCGCCGGGCCGCACGAAGCGGGCCGGGTCCTCCAGGTCGGTGACGGTGACACCGCTGATTTCACGCCTCAACAGCGCGTCCTCCGCCCAGAGCAGGCGCAGGCCGAGGGAGGCGTCCCCCAGGAGGTGTTCGACGTGCATGTGCTGGCTCCTCGTACGGCCGCCGGGTGGCGAGCTGAACCCCCGGACCCCTCGCATTCACCAGGCGAGTGCGAGATGAAGCATCGTAGATGCAAGCTTTCGCGAGCGGAATGCCTCTTGGTGGATCCTCCAGTCGGAGCGGCTTCGCCGTCGGCGTTTCCGTGCTCCGCACCAGTCGTCCGAGCCGCATCCCGTTGCTTCACTTTCAGCCATGGACCTGAACACGGTGGCCGAGATACGAGACGCCAGGCGGCCCGCGCCCTGGCGGCCGGGGGACGCCTGGCTCGGCGGCGGAACGTACCTGTTCTCCGAGCACCAACCGCATCTGCGGCGCCTGGTGGACCTGAGCCGGATGGGCTGGACACCCGTGAAACGCCACGCGGACGGCTCACTGGAGCTCGCCGCCACCTGCACCATCGCCGAACTGTCCCGTCACGCCCGGGACTTGCCCGCCCCTGCGGCTCCCCTCTTCGAACAGTGCTGCCGGGCGTTCCTCGCCTCCTTCAAGATCTGGAACATGGCCACGGTCGGCGGGAACCTGTGCAACGGCCTGCCGGCCGGCCCGATGATCTCCCTCACGGCGGCCCTCGACGGGGAGTGCCTTCTCATCGCCCAGGACGGCACCCGGCGCCGGCTCAGGGTCACCGAATTCGTCACCGGCGCGGGCCGCAAGGATCTCGCGGAGGGCGAGCTGCTGCGCTCGGTCACCCTCCCCGCCCGCGCCCTGGCCTGCCGTACGGCGTTCCGGCAGACCTCTCTCTACGGCCTCGGCCGCTCGGCCGCCCTGCTCGTCGGCACGCTCGACCCGGTCGACCACTCCGTGGCGATCACCGTCACCGCGGCCACGGTCCGCCCGGTGCGGCTGTGGTTCCCGCTGGCACCGACGGCCGACACGCTGCGGACGGCGATCGAGGGGGCCGTCGCGGACGACGAGTGGTTCGACGACATCCACGGACTGCCCGAGTGGCGGCGGCACATGACGTTCCGGATGGCGGAGGAGATCCGCCGGGAGCTCGCGGAGGGAGAGCGGCGATGAAGGTGGAGGTCAACGGAAGGTCCTTCGAGGAGGAGCCACGGCCCGGCCAGTGTCTGCGCACCTACCTGCGCGAACGCGGCTGGTTCGGCGTGAAGAAGGGCTGCGACGCCGGCGACTGCGGCGCCTGCACGGTCCATGTCGACGGCAGGCCCGTGCACAGCTGTCTGTACCCGGCCTTCCGGGCCGACGGACACCGCGTCACCACGGTCGAGGGCCTGGCCTCGCCGGACGGCGAACTCCACCCCGTCCAGCAGAAGTTCCTCGACGCCCAGGGGTTCCAGTGCGGCTTCTGCACGGCGGGCTTCCTGATGACCACGGCCGCCCTCGACGAGGACGAACTGGCCGACCTGCCGCGGGCGTTCAAGGGCAACCTGTGCCGCTGCACCGGCTACCGGGCCATCGAGGACGCCGTACGCGGGGTGAGGAACGTGGAGGCGCCCGCGCCGGGCGAATCCGTCGGCCGGAGTCTGCCCGCACCGGCCGGGCCGCAGGTCGTCACCGGTACCGCCCGCTACACCTTCGACATCGACGTGCCGGGCCTGCTGCACATGAAGCTGCTGCGCTCCCCGCACGCCCACGCCCGCATCCGAGCCATCGACACCTCCGCCGCCCTGCGCGTCCCCGGCGTCCACGCCGTCTTCACCCACCACGACGCCCCAAAGCGGCACTTCTCCACCGCCCGCCACGAGCACCCCGAGGAGGACCCGGCCGACACGCGCGTCCTCGACGACACCGTCCGCTACATCGGCCAGCGCGTCGCGGCCGTCGTCGCGGACAGCGAGGCCGCCGCCGAGGAGGGCTGCCGGCGGATCGAGGTGACGTACGAGGTGCTGCCGGCCGTCCTCGACCCGGAGGAGGCCATGCGTCCGGGGGCGCCCGTGGTCCACGACAAGGACGCCGCGACCGCCCGGATCTCCCGCCCCGAGGCCAACGTGGTCGACGAGGCGCACGGTGAGATCGGGGACGTGGCGGCCGGCTTGGCCGAGGCGGACGTCGTCTACGAGGAGACCTTCCGCACCCAGCGTGTGCAGCACGCGAGTCTGGAGACGCACGGGGCTCTCGCCTGGATCGACGAGGACGGCCGGCTCACCGTCCGCACGAGCTCCCAGACGCCGTTCCTCACCCGCCGTGCCCTGTGCGCGCTGTACGACCTGCCCGAGGAGCGGGTCCGGGTGGTGGCGGGCCGGGTCGGGGGCGGATTCGGCGGCAAGCAGGAGATGCTGGTCGAGGACGTCGTGGCGCTCGCCGTCCTGAAGTTGCGCCGCCCGGTGAAACTGGAGTACACACGCGCGGAGCAGTTCTACGGTGCCACCACCCGGCACCCCTTCACGATCCGGGTGATGGCGGGCGCCCGGCGCGACGGCACCCTCACCGCCCTCCAGCTGCACGTCGTCGCGAACACCGGCGCCTACGGCAACCACGGACCGGCCGTGATGTTCCACAGCGTCGGCGAGTCCATGGCCGTCTACCGCGCCGCGCACAAGAAGGTCGACGCCTACTCGGTGTACACGCACACCGTCCCGGCGGGCGCCTTCCGCGGCTACGGCCTCGGCCAGGTGCTGTTCGCGGTGGAGTCCGCGCTGGACGAACTGGCCCGCCGGCTCGGCCTGGACCCGCTGGAGTTCAAGGCCCGCAACATCATCGGTCCCGGCGAGCGGATGCTCACGCCCGCCGGGCACGAGGAGGACCTGCACATCGCGAGCTACGGCCTCGACCAGTGCCTGTCGATCGTGCGCAGGGCGCAGTCCCAGCCCGCCGAACCAGCCCCCGAGGGCTGGCTGGTCGGTGAGGGCGCGGCCCTTGCGATGATCGCGACCGGGCCGCCCGGCGGCCACATCGCCGACGCCAAGGCCGCCCTGCTGCCCGACGGCACCTTCGATCTGGCGGTCGGCACCGCCGAGTTCGGCAACGGCACCACCACCGTGCACAGGCAGATCGCCGCCGGCGAACTCGCCACCACCGTCGACCGGATCGCCATCCGCCAGTCCGACACGGACGTCGTACGGCACGACACCGGCGCGTTCGCCTCCACCGGCACGGTCGTCGCCGGCAAGGCCACCTTGCGCGCCGCCCGCGCCCTCGCCGACCAGCTGCTGGACTTCGCCGCCGCTCATCTGGGCATGCCTCGCGCCGACTGCAGGCTCGCCGAGGAGGCCGTGCTGCACCCCGGCGGACGCCTGCTGCTCAAGGAGCTGCACGCGGCCTCCCGCGCGGTCGGCCTGGAGCTCTCCGCCGACGGGCACTTCGGTGGCACCCCCCGCTCGGTCGCCTTCAACGCGCACTGGTTTCGTGTGGCGGTCGATCCCGGCACCGGCGAGATCCGCATCCTGCGCAGCGTGCACGCGGCCGACGCCGGCAAGGTGATGAACCCGATGCAGTGCCGCGGCCAGGTCGAGGGCGGGGTCGCCCAGGCGCTCGGCGCCACGCTCTTCGAGCGGGTCCTGCTGGACGAGCGGGGCGCGGTCGACACGGCCGCCTTCCGCCGCTACCGGCTCCCGCAGTACGCCGACGTGCCGCGCACCGAGGTGCACTTCATGGAGACGGCCGACGCGATCGGCCCGCTGGGCGCCAAGTCGATGAGCGAGAGCCCCTTCAACCCGGTCGCCCCGGCCCTGGCCAACGCGCTGCGGGACGCGACGGGCGTGCGGTTCACCGAGGTGCCGCTGCTGCGTGACCGGGTGTGGCGGGAGCTGGAGCGCCACAGCGGTAGCGGCCGTCCACCCGGATCGCCGTGATCCCGCTGATGTGCCGGGCCCCGCACCGGTCCTGAGGCAGGACCAGCTGGGGCCCGGCCGCGTCCAGCGGGGTGTCGTCGATGCACACGCCCAGCAGGACCGGCGCGGCCGCGAAGTCGGGGTCGATCTCGGCCCAGGACAGCACGGCGTGGTGGCCGTCGGTGCCGGTGACGGCGATGAGGAAGCGCAGCCGGTCCTTGCGCCGCGCCGGGTCGAAGCCCGGCCCCGCGTCGGTGAGGACGTCGTACAGGCGCGGGCCGGCGAACCGGTGGTGCTGGACGCCGCTGGTCGCGCACTCGAAGCTGACGTCCGCCCGGTGCTGCGGCCAGCGGAGCAGGTCCGGCACGGTCAGCCGGGCGGGCCGGGCCAGATCGCCGGTCAGAGCGAGTTCCGCGAGCGTCACCTGCGACCACCTCCCGCAGCACCGTACCCCCCGCGACGCTCCGTGCAAACGCACATGCAAGCTACAAGTCACGAGTTCGCAGCTCATGCGATGCGACAGGAGACTTACAGCTGGCAGATGCGGCAGTATCATCGCCGCACGGCCGGGTTCGCCGGCCGTGACAGGGCGCGACAGTTGTTCCACAGAACCCGAGGAGTAGAACCGTGATGACCCGTTCCGTGCGCCGGACCCGGCGGATGCTGCAGCTGGCCGGTGCGGGAGCCGCCGCCCTGATGGCACTCAGCGCCTGCTCCTCCTCGTCGGACTCGTCCAAGTCCAAGGACACCTCGGCCTCCTCGGGGTCGTCGGCCTCGCCGAAGCTGTCCGGCGACGTCACCGTTTTCGCCGCCGCCTCCCTGAAGGAGAGCTTCACGACCCTGGGCAAGGAGTTCGAGCAGCAGCACCCGGGCACCAAGGTCAACTTCAACTTCGGCGGCAGCGACACCCTGGCCGCCAGCATCACCGGCGGTGCCCCGGCGGACGTCTTCGCCGCCGCCAGCCCCAAGACCATGGCGATCGTGACGGACAAGAAGGACGCGGTCGGCACCCCGGCCACCTTCGTCCGCAACCAGCTGGAGATCGCCACCCTCCCGGGCAACCCCGACAAGGTGTCCTCCTTGAAGGACCTCACCAAGTCCGGCCTGAAGGTCGTCCTGTGCGACAAGACGGTTCCGTGCGGCGCCGCCGCGCAGAAGGCCCTGGACGCCAGCAGGCTCAAGCTCACCCCGGTCTCCTACGAGCAGGACGTCAAGGCCGCCCTGAACAAGGTCGAACTGAAGGAGGCGGACGCCGCCGTCGTCTACAAGACCGATGTGAAGTCCGCCGGTGGCAAGGTGGAGGGCGTGGAGTTCCCCGAGTCCGCCGAGGCGATCAACGCCTACCCGATCGTCCTGCTCAAGAACGCCCCGAACGCCCAGGCCGCCAGGGCGTTCGTCGCCCTCGTGCAGTCGGCCGAGGGCCAGAAGGTGCTGAGCGAGGCCGGGTTCCTCAAGCCGTGACCTCGCATCTCGAGCCCGGCGCCGCGACCGGTCCACGCACGGATCGGCCGCGGCGCCGCCGCGTCGGCGCGGGGGGCCGGCGCGGGGTGCCGTTGCCGCTGCTGCTGCCGGGCCTGCTGGCGCTGGCGTTCCTGCTGCTGCCGCTGCTCGCGCTGCTCGTCCGCGCACCCTGGCGCACCCTGCCGGGCCAGCTGTCCAGCACCGAGGTGTGGCAGGCGCTGCAGCTGTCGCTGGTCAGCGCCACCGCGGCGACGGCCGTCAGCCTCGTCCTGGGTGTGCCGCTGGCCTGGCTGCTGGCCCGTACCGAGTTTCCCGGGCGGGGATTCGTCCGGGCCCTGGTGACGCTGCCGCTCGTGCTGCCGCCGGTGGTCGGCGGTGTGGCGCTGCTGCTCGCCCTCGGCCGCAACGGGGTGATCGGCAAGTGGCTGGACGCCTGGTTCGGGATCACCCTGCCGTTCACCACCACCGCAGTCGTGATCGCGGAGGCGTTCGTCGCGATGCCGTTCCTGGTCATCAGCGTCGAGGGCACGCTGCGCGCGGCCGACCCGCGCTACGAGGAGGCTGCGACCACGCTCGGCGCCTCCCGCTTCACCGCGTTCCGCCGGGTCACCCTGCCGCTGATCGCACCCGGCATCGCCGCGGGCGCGATCCTGGCCTGGGCGCGTGCGCTCGGCGAGTTCGGGGCGACGATCACGTTCGCGGGCAACTTCCCCGGCCGCACCCAGACCATGCCCCTCGCGGTCTACCTGGCCCTGCAGAACGACCCCGACGCGGCGATCTCCCTCAGCCTGGTGCTGCTGGCGGTGTCGATCGCGGTGCTGGCCGGGTTGCGCGACCGCTGGATGACGGGGGCGTGACCATGGCAGCCGACCCCGGGCATGTGCGAACGTACGGACCCATGACCGACATCGACGCCCCCGAAGCCGGCCTCAGGAGGGTGGGCGACGAGGGGCTCGACGCCCACCTCGTCGTCGACCGCGGCTCCTTCCGGCTCGACGTGGCCCTGACCGCGGCCCCCGGAGACGTCGTCGCCCTGCTCGGTCCCAACGGCGCCGGCAAGACCACCGCCCTGCGCGCCCTGGCCGGACTCGCCCCGCTCACCGACGGTCATCTGCGCCTGGACGGCGCCGCGCTGGAGCGCACTCCCCCGGAGTCCCGTCCGGTCGGCGTGGTCTTCCAGGACTACCTGCTCTTCCCCCATCTGTCCGCGCTGGACAACGTGGCCTTCGGGCCGCGCTGCCAGGGCGTGTCCAAGGCCGAGGCGCGTGCCCAGGCCGCCGAGTGGCTGGACCGGATGGGCGTCGCCGGCCACGCGAGCGCGAAGCCCCGCCGCCTGTCCGGAGGGCAGGCGCAGCGCGTGGCCCTCGCCCGCGCCCTGGCCACCCACCCCCGGCTGCTGCTCCTCGACGAGCCACTGGCCGCGCTGGACGCCCGCACCCGCCTGGAGGTCCGCGCCCAACTGCGCCGCCATCTGGCCGAGTTCGAGGCGGTCGCCGTCCTGGTCACGCACGACCCGCTGGACGCGATGGTGCTCGCGGACCGGCTGGTCGTCGTAGAGCACGGGCAGGTCGTCCAGGAGGGCGGCCCCGCCGACATCGCCCGCCACCCACGCACCGACTACATCGCCCAGCTCGTCGGGCTCAACCTCTACCGCGGCCGGGCGCAGGGGCATACGGTGCGACTCGACGCGGGACCCTCGATCACCACCACGGAGGACCTGACGGGGCCGGTCTTCGTGGCGTTCCCGCCCGGCGCCGTCACTCTGTTCCGGGACCGGCCCACCGGTGCCAGCGCCCGAAACCTCTGGCGCTGCGAAGTGGTGGGCCTGGAGACGCACGGCGACCAGATCCGCGCCGACCTCGGCGGCGAGCTCCCCCTCGCCGCCGACCTCACCACGGTCGCCGCCGCCGACCTCGATCTGCACCCGGGCGCTGCCGTCTGGGCGACGGTCAAAGCGACGCAGACACATGCATACCCGGCCTGACCGGGTGGGCGCCCTACCGTGGGTGCCCATGACCCTGAGCATCCGCAACCAGCTTCCCGGCACGGTCACCGAAGTCCACCAGGGCGAGGCGATGGCCACCGTCAGGCTCCGTCTGGACGGCGGCCAAGACCTCATGGCGGCCATCACCAAGGAGTCCGCCGAGGACCTGGCCCTCGCCCCCGGCTCGGTCGTTCGCGCCCTGGTGAAGTCGACCGAGGTCTCCCTGGCCGCCCGACGGGTCGAGGGCCTGTCGATCCGCAATCAGATCCCCGGCGCGATCACCGGCCTCACGACAGGCGCCGTCATGGCCTCCGTCAAGATCTCTGTCGACGGCGGCGAACTGACCGCGGCGATCACCAAGGACGCGGTCGCCGACCTCGGCCTCTTCGTGGGCTCCGACGTGGTCGCCCTCATCAAGGCGACCGAGGTGTCCCTGGCGACGACGTGACACGGCGAGGCCCCGCCCGGAAACCGGACGGGGCCCTGAGAGCCGCCGCTCGCTCAGACCTCGTACGCGTCCAGCGGCGGGCAGGAGCACACCAGGTTGCGGTCGCCGAAGGCCTGGTCGATACGGCGCACCGGCGGCCAGTACTTGTCGGCGGCCGAGACACCGGCCGGGAAGACGGCCTCCTCGCGGCTGTAGGCGTGCTTCCACTCACCGCCGAGGGCGGCCGCGGTGTGCGGGGCGCCCCGCAGCGGGTTGTCCTCCGCCGGCCACTCGCCCGTGGCGACCTTCTCGATCTCCGCACGGATGGCGATCATCGCGTCGCAGAACCGGTCCAGCTCGGTGAGGTCCTCCGACTCGGTCGGCTCGATCATCAGCGTGCCGGCCACCGGGAAGGACATCGTCGGCGCGTGGAAGCCGTGGTCGATCAGGCGCTTGGCCACGTCGTCCACGCTCACGCCGGTCGCCTTGGTCAGCGGGCGCAGGTCGATGATGCACTCGTGCGCGACCAGGCCGCCGGGGCCGGTGTAGAGCACCGGGTAGTGCGGTTCCAGGCGCTTGGCGACGTAGTTCGCGGAGAGCACGGCCACCTGGGTGGCCCGCTTCAGGCCCTCGCCGCCCATCAGACGGACGTACGCCCAGGAGATCGGCAGAATGCCCGCGGAGCCCCAGGGAGCGGCCGAGATCGGACCGACGCCGGTCTCCGGGCCCGCGGCCGGCTGCAGCGGGTGGTTCGGCAGGTGCGGCGCGAGGTGCTCGCGGACCGCCACGGGGCCGACGCCGGGGCCACCGCCACCGTGCGGGATGCAGAAGGTCTTGTGCAGGTTCAGGTGCGAGACGTCACCGCCGAAGTGGCCCGGCTTGGCGAGACCGACCAGGGCGTTGAGGTTGGCGCCGTCGACGTACACCTGGCCGCCCGCCTCGTGCACCTGCGCGCAGATGTCGGCGACGTGCTCCTCGAACACACCGTGCGTCGACGGGTAGGTGATCATCAGCACGGCCAGCTCGTCGCGGTACTGCTCGATCTTCGCCCGCAGGTCCTCGACGTCGATCTCGCCGTCCCCGGCGGTCTTGACGACGACGACCTTCATGCCGGCCATCACGGCGCTGGCCGCGTTGGTGCCGTGCGCGGAGGACGGGATCAGGCAGACGGTGCGCTGCTCGTCGCCGTTGGCGCGGTGGTAGCCGCGCACGGCCAGCAGACCGGCCAGCTCGCCCTGCGATCCGGCGTTCGGCTGGAGGGAGACCCTGTCGTAGCCGGTGACCTCGGCGAGACGTTCCTCCAGCTCGCGGATGAGCGTGAGGTAGCCCTGCGCCTGCTCGGCCGGCACGAAGGGGTGCAGCTGGCCGAACTCCGGCCAGGTGACCGGCTCCATCTCCGTGGTCGCGTTGAGCTTCATGGTGCAGGAGCCCAGCGGGATCATGCCGCGGTCGAGCGCGTAGTCGCGGTCGGCCAGCTTGCGCAGGTAGCGCAGCATCGCGGTCTCGGAGCGGTGCTGGTGGAAGACCGGGTGGGTGAGGTAGGCGTCGGTGCGCAGCAGCGACTCGGGGAGGGTGTCCTCGGCCGTCGCGTCCAGCGCCTCGATGTCGCCCTCGACACCGAACGCGGACCACACTGCGGCGACCTGGGCCCGCTTGGTGGTCTCGTCGCAGGCCAGGGAGACCTGGTCGGCGTCCACCAGGTGGAGGTTCACCCCGTTCTGCCGGGCGGCCGCGACGACCTCGGCGGCCTTGCCGGGCACCCGCGCGGTGAGGGTGTCGAAGTAGGCGCCGTGGACGATCTCGACACCGCCGGCCTTCAGGCCCGCGGCGATGATCGTGGCGTAGCGGTGGGTGCGCCGGGCGATGGTCTGGAGCCCCTCGGGACCGTGGTAGACCGCGTACATGCCGGCCATCACGGCGAGCAGAACCTGCGCGGTGCAGATGTTGCTGGTCGCCTTCTCCCGGCGGATGTGCTGCTCACGGGTCTGCAGCGCGAGCCGGTAGGCCTTGTTCCCGTCCGCGTCGACGGAGACACCGACCAGCCGGCCGGGCAGGCTGCGGGCGAACTTCTCGTGTACGGCCATGTAGCCGGCGTGCGGACCACCGAAGCCCATCGGCACGCCGAAGCGCTGGGTGGTGCCGACCGCGATGTCCGCGCCCAGCTCGCCCGGCGAGGTCAGCAGGGTCAGCGCCAGCAGGTCGGCGGCGACGGTGACCAGGGCTCCCAGCTCGTGCGCCCGGTCGATGACCGGCTTGATGTCCCGTACGGCACCGGAGGCGCCCGGGTACTGGATCAGCACGCCGTTGATCTCGCGCTCGGCGATCTCGGCCGGAATGCCCTCGCTGAGATCGGCGACGACGACCTCGACGCCGGTCGGCTCGGCGCGGGTCTGGATGACGGCGATGGTCTGCGGCAGCGCGTCCGCGTCGATCAGGAACAGGCCCTTCTTGTTCTTGCCCATGCGCCGCGACAGCGCCATGGCCTCGGCGGCGGCCGTGCCCTCGTCCAGCAGGGAGGCGCCGGAGGTGGGCAGACCGGTGAGGTCCGCGACGACGGTCTGGAAGTTCAGCAGCGCCTCGAGCCGGCCCTGCGAGATCTCCGGCTGGTACGGCGTGTACGCCGTGTACCAGGCCGGGTTCTCCATGACGTTCCGCAGAATGACGGGCGGCGTGAAGGTCCCGTAGTACCCCAGACCGATCATGGAGTCGAGGACCTGGTTGCGGTCGGCGAGCGAGCGCAGCTCGGCGAGCACCTCCGACTCGGTGCGGGCGCCCGGCAGGTCGAGGGCGTCGGCGTTCTTGATCACATCCGGGACCGCGGCGGCGGTCAGCTCGTCCAGCGAGCCGTAGCCGACCTGCGCGAGCATCTTGGCCCGCGCCTCCTGGTCGGGCCCGATGTGGCGCTGCTCGAAGGGGATGCCCGCTTCGAGCTCCGAGAGCGGCATGCGGTGGGCGGTCATTGCGGAGGCCTCCTGGTCTGACGCGACCTTCGAAGGGCACCACGGCACGGGTGCCCCGACGGCCTCCCCCTCTGTCATCTCAACCTGAGAGCTTCACCGGGTTCCCGAAGGCCCGGCTTTCACCGTCGGTGAGAGCGGGAGCCGTCGACGCCCGCCCTGCTTTCCAGAGTGACCTCGTCCGTGCGGTACGTGAGCCTGAGAGATTCCGGGGAGGATTTGCTCCTTCGGCGCCTCCGAGGTGGTCGGAGGACTCTCCCGCACGGGGTCAGCAGCCGCTGTCAGCCTACCAGCGAGGTCAACGCCCGAACTTTCGAGTGGCCGCCGCACTGAATGTGCTCTTTTGTAGTGCTTACGGATGAGTCGCGACCACGTGGAGGGAGAGGGACCGTGCAGACCGAGATCGATCCGCGCAACCTGATCGGCCGCAAGGCGTTCGACCGCAACGGCACCAAGATCGGCACCATCGACGAGGTCTACCTCGACGACGCGACCGGCGTGCCCGAGTGGGCCGCGATACGCACCGGCCTCTTCTCCCGCGACGCCTTCGTCCCCCTGGAGCCGAGCGAGCTCGTCGAGGGCGCCCTCCACGTCCCCTTCGACCGCGCCCTGATCAAGGACGCCCCCGACTTCGGCGTGGGCCGCCATCTCTCCCCCGAACAGGAACTCCAGCTCTACCACCACTACGGCCTGGACGTGGCCCCACCTCCGTCCGTACCGGACCACGACTTCGGGAAGCTGGCGGGCTCGGAAGAGGCCTGATCCCGGATCCCTTTCGGGGTCGGGGGCGGGGCCCCGCGTCGGCCGCTGCTCGGCGGACCGAGTCGGTCGGGTGGGTGGGTGGGAATCGAAACCAACGGCAACGGGTCGGCGGCCTCCAGCGCAGGATCGGCGACGGAAAACGTCCGTACCCTCCCCGGCAGGGACTGCGGTGTCTCGAACCGCACGGTGACCCGCCCCAGCCCACTCCCCTGGACCCACCCGTGCCCGTACTCCGAGTGCCGTACATCCTGTCCTGCTCGCCAGTGGCGTTCGACGAGCTGCGGCCGCTCGACGACGGGCTCGGACACGGACTCCTCCGACGTCTCCGCCGCCTGCGAGGGCATGGCCTGCGCGAAGAGGTCCTCCTGTGTGTAGTCGGCGAGCCCGGAGACACCGACCCCGAGCAGCCGTACCCCGCCCGTGGTGTCCACCGAGTCCAGCAGCCGCGCGGCCGCCTCCCGTACGACCGCCGGATCGTCGGTGGGTCCTCTGAGCGTCTCGGAGCGGGTCAGGGTCGAGAAGTCGTACCTGCGTACCTTCAGCACGATGGTCCGCCCCGACAGCCCGGCCCCGCGCAGCCGCCCCACGCACCGATCGGCGAGCCGCTGCACCTCCAGTCCGATCCGCGGCCGGTCGTGTATGTCCACGTCGTAGGTGTCCTCGACCGACACCGACTTCGCCTCGCGCTCGGCCACCACGGGCCGCTCGTCCTGGGCCAGGGCCATGGCGTACAGCGCGTGCCCGTGGGCCTTTCCGAGCAGCCGCACCAGCTCGTCCTCACCCGCCTCCGCCAACTCCTCGACGGTGGTGATCCCGGCTCTGCGCAGATGGTCCCCGGTGGCCGGCCCCACCCCCGGCAGCGTCCGCACCGGCATCGGCCCCAGCAGCGCCCGCTCGGTCCCCGGCTCGATGACCACCAGGCCGTCGGGCTTGGCCTCCTCCGAGGCGATCTTGGCGAGCATCTTGGACGCGGCGAGTCCGACCGATCCGGTGAGCCCCGTGGCCGCCCGGATGTCCGCGCGCAGCCTGGTCCCTGCCAGCCGCGCCGAGTCCTCGTCCCAGGCCGTACCGCCGGCCTCCAGGTCCACGAACGCCTCGTCCAGGCTGAGCGGCTCCACCAGCGGCGACAACTCCCGCAGCAGCGCCATCACCTGTTCGCTGATGTCCCGGTACAGCGGGAAGCGCGGCACCAGATACGCGGCATTGGGCGCCAGCCGGCGCGCCTGGGCCATGGGCATCGCCGAGTGCACCCCGAAGACCCTCGCCTCGTACGACGCCGTGGCCACCACCCCGCGCGGTCCGAGACCGCCCACGACGACCGCTTTCCCGCGCAGGCTCGGCTTGGATGCCTGCTCCACCGAGGCGTAGAAGGCATCCATGTCGAGATGCAGGATCGTGGGCGCGTTTCTCACATCTCCGATGCTGCACCACGGCACTGACAATGCCCGGCCCCCGACGGGCCGGGGTCAGACGGCAGGGACCGTCAGACCGCCCGGTTGCGCCGCCGCGCCAGCTCGTCCGCCGGGTTGTGCCCGACCAGGGTCTCGCCCGTGTCGATGCGCTCCCCGTGGAGCTGGGAGAGGGCGCTCTCCACGTCCCGCCACACAACGCCGACGGCGATCCCGAAAATGCCCTGGCCCCCCTGGAGCAGGGCGTGGACCTCGTCCGGCGAGGTGCACTCGTACACCGTGGCGCCGTCGCTCATCAGGGTCATGCGCTCCAGGTCGCGGAAACCGCGTTCCCTGAGGTGCTGCACGGCCGTGCGGATGTTCTGCAGCGAGACCCCGGTGTCCAGGAACCGCTTCACGATCTTCAGGACGACCACGTCCCGGAAGCTGTACAGCCGTTGTGTGCCCGACCCGTAGGCGGGCCGCACACTCGGCTCCACCAGCCCGGTGCGCGCCCAGTAGTCGAGCTGCCGGTAGGTGATGCCCGCGGCCGCGCAGGCCGTCGGCCCGCGATAGCCGATCTCTTCCGACGCCATGGACGCCGCCCCTCCGCCGTTCGGCACCACCGTCGGCCGCTGCGGAGCGTGATCGACCGCGCTGCTCGATTGGGGGTACGCCCTGTTCGAACGCGGCTGAGAACTCGGGGGAGGGTACGGACCGCTCTCCCCGAACCCGCGTCCGGGGGCACCCCCAGCCGTACCGTCGCCGCTGGTTCTCACGCCGACCTCCGTCCTTGACCTGCCTTCACGACGGTAGGCAGTCACCAGGGGTGCGTCAACGATCGCCACACTCGGCACGCCGAGTGATAATCACCCTAGGAGTGGTTTCCCGTGCCCCACCGCGGGGAAAGGCTAGCCGAATGCTCTGACGGGAAGCCGTAGGACGCTCTCACAGACCGGTGGCAATTGCCCGTACGCCGGGCGCGGAGACCCACCGGCCGTCCGCCGTCACTGGTTGCTGGTACCGAAGTCCTCGGGCGAGATCTGGTCGAGGAACTCGCGGAACTTCTCCACCTCGTCCTCCTGCTCGTCCGGGATGGCGATGCCGGCGTCGTCCAGCACCGTGTCGCTGCCGTAGATCGGCGTCCCCGTGCGCAGGGCCAGCGCTATGGCATCGGAGGGACGAGCGCTGACCTCGACCCCGCTGGCGAAGACCAGCTCCGCGTAGAAGACGCCTTCCCGCAGATCGGTGATGCGTACTTCGGTCAGCTCCTGGCCTACGGCCTCCAGCACGTCCTTGAACAGGTCGTGGGTCAGCGGCCTGGCGGGGGCCATGCCCTGCTGGGCGAATGCGATCGCTGTCGCCTCCCCCGGCCCGATCCAGATGGGGAGGTAACGGTCGCCTCCCACTTCGCGCAGGAGCACGATCGGTTGGTTGGAGGGCATTTCGACCCGGACACCTACGACATCGAGCTCGTTCACACAGCAACCCTAGGCCGTGCCCGGGACGTTTGGGTAGTCGGGCCGGGAACAGGTGCCCGATCCGGCCGCCTGCGGCCCCTCGGAGGTCACGGCAGCCGTACGCCGAGAGCGGTCTGCACCAGTGCCGCGTGCAACTTCACCGTGAGCCCCGCCAGCTCCTTCGTACGGGCCTCGGCATGCGCCCTGGTCTGCGGGTTGCGGTGGAGCCTGAGCGGGGCCACCACCTGGTCGACGAGTCCCGCCTCGCGGTCGGCGGCGGCCTTCATCACCCGAAGGTGGCGTGGCTCGATCCCGAACCGGCCCAGCTCTGCCACGAGCGAGGCCACGGTGACCGCCTCGGCGTCGTACGCCCCGTCCTCCAGGGGAGCGATGAGCCCGTACGACTCCCACTCCTTGAGCTCGCCCTCTTCGATCTCCGCGGCCGCCAGCAGCTCGGCCCTGCCGACCCGGGCCACCATGGGCGCCAGGGGCTGCTCCGGAGCGTCCTCAGCGGTGCGCTGGCGGCCCACGACGGGCAGCTGGACGGCCTCACCCCGCTCCATGGCGTCCAGATGCTCACGGATCACCTTGAGCGGCAGATAGTGGTCCCGCTGCATTCTCAGCACCTGGGCCAGGCGCTCGACATCTCCCGCGCTGAACTTGCGGTACCCCGACGGGGTCCGCTGCGGTTCGATCAGCCCCTCGGACTCCAGGAAACGGATCTTGGAGATGGTGACTTCGGGGAATTCCTCACGCAGCGCGTTCAGCACCGAGCCGATGCTCATCAGCCCGCTGTCCCTGGCGGCGGTACCGCTTCCGGCACCGCCGCTCGGTGTTTGAAGCATGGACCTTCCCTGGGGTCCCCCGGACACCGGTCCGGGTGCGGGTCAGATGCCCTGCCGGCTCGCGTAGAACACCAGCCGGTACTTGCCGATCTGCACCTCGTCGCCGTTCGACAGAGCCACCTGGTCGATCCGCTCGCGGTTGACGTACGTGCCGTTCAGACTGCCGACGTCGGCCACCGTGAACGACCCGTCAGGAGAGCGCCGGAACTCCACGTGGCGACGCGAGACCGTGACGTCGTCCAGGAAGATGTCGCTCTGCGGGTGACGGCCGGCCGTGGTCAGGTCGCTGTCGAGGAGGAAGCGGCTGCCCGAGTTCGGTCCCCGGCGCACCACCAGCAGCGCCGATCCCATCGGCAGCGCGTCCACCGCGGCCTGCGCCTCCGGAGACAGCATCGGCATCTGGGTCTGACCGGTGACCTCGGCGTCGTAGGCCTCGAGCCCGGAGATCGAGATCGTGGACGTCGTCTCCGCGGCACGCTCCGGCGTCACTCCGGGGCGCAGCGGCGCGCCACAGTTGGAGCAGAAGCGGGCGTTCTCCGCGTTGCGGTTACCGCACCTCGTACACACCAGGACCGACATGGACGGACCCTCCTGCTGCGGCTGCCCCGCCGGGGCGTTGGACGCGTACGGGCCGGAGGCGAACCCTCCTCCCGCACCTGAGGTCGACGGTTGCCCGAAACCTATGCCGCCGGCCTGGGCAGGGTCAACCGACGCCCCGCCCTGACCTCCGGAAATGTCACCGCCCGGACCAGCGACCTGATCCCGGAACAGCGGGCGCCGGCCCTCCGCGTCGGGCTGCGCGCGGTGCCGAGCGGTCGCGTTGTCGCTGCCCTCTCGCGCGCTCTTGCCGAACAACTTCGCAAACAACTTCACGGGCGATTCCCCTTGACCGAAACAGACCCGCCCGTGGGGCAGGACGAACCCTGATTGCCTACACCGGCCGAGCCGGACATTCTCACAACGTCCGTATCCATCAGACAGTTTCCACCACGCACCACCCCTTCGGTGCGTCGACCCCCCGCAACCTCATGCCCCTGCCGGACGTCCCCCATGCACCGCCGGTTCACTGGGAGGACGACCGAGCGTAGTCAGGCCGCTTCGCCTGTCGCAAGGCGTCCACGACGATCTTGTCCGACTGGTCGACCGTCACCGTGGCCTGCTCCTTCTCCAGCGTCTGCACCACGCCTCCCGGGATGTTAAGGGCCGGCTCCAGGTCCTGCGGCTTGCCGATGACCTTGAAACGATAGGGGGCGTTGATCTTGTTCCCGTCGACGCTGACTCCGTTCCCGGAATCGGCGAAGTAGGTGCCCGCGACCACCCGCACCCCGTTGACCTGGATCGCCTCGGCACCGGCCGCGCGCAACTCCTGGATCGCGTCGAGCAGCATGTCCGCCTTGACCGTCCCCTTCGTGTCCTCGACCGTCATCGTGATGCCGGGCCCCTGCGCCGCCACGGTGCCCGCCAGAATGCCGAGTTGCCTCTCCTTCTCGGCCGTCTGCCTGCGAGCCTCCGCCGCCTGGTCGGAACTGCTCTGCAGTTCCTGGCGCTGCTTTTCGAGTCCCTGCTTCTCGTCCTCAAGACGCTGGGTACGCGAATCCAGTTCATCGAGGATGCGAACAAGATCTTCCTGTCGTGCGCCCCGCAGCGCGCTGTCGCTGTCGCTGTTGGACGCCACCTGCACCGCCAGACCGAAGCCGAGGCCGAACAGCAACAGGGCGACGATGAGTTGGGCCCGGGTGAGCCGCGGCGGCCACAGCCCCTGGAACAGCCGCTGCCGCCCGGTCAGCGGCGCGTCCGTCTTCTCCTGCGGCGCCGGCTCCGGTGCCCGCGCGGGCACCTCCTCGGGGAGTTCCTTGCGCAGCCGGTTCTCGGGCTGCTCGTTCTGCTCGCTCATCAGTGTCACGCCCGGAACACGTGCCGCCGGATCGCAGCGGCGTTGGAGAAGATCCGGATGCCGAGGACCACCACGACACCCGTGGACAGCTGCGCGCCCACGCCCAACTTGTCACCCAGGAACACGATCAGGGCGGCGACGACCACGTTCGACAGGAACGACACCACGAAGACCTTGTCGTCGAAGATCCCGTCGAGCATGGCCCGAAGGCCGCCGAAGACGGCGTCCAGCGCCGCGACGACGGCGATCGGCAGATAAGGCTCCACGACCGCCGGAACCTCGGGCCGGACCAACAGGCCGGCCACGACTCCCACGACGAGGCCCAGTACGGCGATCACGATGTGCCCTTCTCCATCTTCTCGGTGCTCGGCTGTGCTGTACGTACGATCACACTCGGTGCGGCGGGCAACCGTACGTCGCCCTCGGTGGAGATGGTGGCGCGGATACCGAAGTTCTGCTCCAGGGCATGCAGATACAGGCCGTCGGCACTGTTCTGGAACCCGGTGCTCAACCGTTCCCCGTCCCCCACCGCCAGCACTGTGTACGGCGGTACCAGCGGCCTGTTGTCGACCAGTATCGCGTCTCCCGCGGCCCTGATCGCGGACAAGGAGGTCAGCCGCTCCCCGTTGACGGAGATCGCCTCCGCACCGGACTCCCACAGCCCGTTGACCACGCGCTGCATGTCCCGGTCACGCACCCGGCCCGTGTCGGAGAACCCCGAGGTCTCCCGCGGATTGGTGCCGTCGCCCCCGGAACTGGCCTCCTTGGCGTCGTTCACGACGAGCTTGACGCCCGGACCGTGGACCGCGGTGGCCCCCGACAGAACGCCCACCAGATCCGCCTGCGCGCTGCCGCCGCTCGACTTCAGCGCCGCCCGCTGACGCGCGCTGACGTCGTCCCTGAGCTTGTCGACCGAGCCCTCCAGCTTGTCCGCGCTCGCGGTCTCGCTGTCGATGCGGTCGATCAGCTCCTGGTGCTCCTTGGCCACCACCGGCGCCGCCGCCCGCGTCTGGGCCGCCCCGACCGTGACGACCAGTGCCGCGAGGACGAGACCGGCCGCCAGGCCCAGCTTCGCCCTCACCGTCTTGGGCAGCCCGCCCTCGCCGCCCTCGGACTTCTTCCGGGCGGCGGCCTCGGCGTATCCGTCGTCGAGGCTGTGGTCCATGACGTTGGTGATCAACGACATGGAGGCGTCCGGGCGCTGCGGCCGCGCGGGGCTGCTCCGAACGGGGGGTTGCTGCGGCATGCCGCACATCGTCGCATGTCGCGACCGATTACTCCGAACGGCCCCACCGGCGTGCCGGACAGGCCCCCTCGGGGACACTTGTCCGGCACGCGCGCGTGCACGGGTTCTACCGTGCGGTCGGGTGTCCTCTCTTACCGCCCGGCACTGTCCACGACGGCCGACCACTCGTCCAGCAGGGCCTGCGCCGAGGCGTCGTCCGGTCCCTCGGCCCACAGATGGGTGACGGCCTCGGCCGGGTCGGGCAGCACCATCACCCAGCGCCCGTCCGTCTCCACGACCCGCACACCGTCGGTCGTGTCGACGAAGCGATCCCCGGCGGCCTCGACGACCCGCCGCATGACCAGGCCCTTGACGGCCCACGGCGTGGCCAGGTCCCGCTTGAGGACGTGCGCCCGCGGAATCCTCGCGTCGATCTGGCTCAGCGTGAGCTGGGTACGCGCCACCAGCCCGATCAGCCGTACGAAGGCCGCGGTGCCGTCGTACACGCTGCTGAACTCGGGCACGATGAACCCGCCCTTGCCGTCACCGCCGAAGATGGTGCCCTCCTCGCCGCCCACGCGCGTGAGGTCGTCCGGCGAGGTCGTCGTCCACTCGACCTGGGTGCCGTGGTAGGCGGCCACCTGCTCGGCGATCCGGGTCGTGGTCACGGGCAGCGCCACCCGGCCGCTGCGCCGCTCCGCCGCCACCAGGTCCAGCATCACCAGCAGGGCGCGGTCGTCCTCGATGATCCGGCCCTTCTCGTCCACGAGCGAAAGCCGCTCGCCGACGGGGTCGAACCGGACACCGAACGCCGCCCCCGAGGAGGCCACTATCTCGCCCAGCCGCACCAGACCGTTGCGCCGCATCTCGCCCGTCTCGGTGGGCCGGGACTCGTCGAGACCGGGATTGATGGTCAGGGAGTCCACGCCCAGCTTCCCGAGCAGGCTGGGCAGCACGAGCCCGGCACTGCCGTTGGAGGCGTCGACGACGACCTTGAGACCGGATTCGGCGATCCCGGTCGTGTCGACATTCCGCAGCAGCGACCCGGTGTACGAGTCGAACACGCTCGCCGGGAAGTACAGGTCGCCGATCTCGCCGGGGAACGCCCGCCGGTACTCCTGCCGCGCGAACACCCGGTCCAGCTTGCGCTGGCTGCCCTGCGACAGGTCGGCGCCGTTGCCGTCGAAGAACATGATGTCGACCGAGTCCGGCACCCCCGGCGAGGTCCGGATCATGATGCCGCCGGCACTGCCGCGCGCGGTCTGCTGCCGGGCCACGGGCAGCGGTACGTTCTCCAGGTCGCGTACGTCGATCGCGCTGGCCTGCAACGCCGAGATGACCGCCCGCTTCAGCGCACGGGCGCCTCGGGAGTGGTCGCGGGCCGTGGTGACGGTCGAGCCCTTCTTGAGCGTCGTCGCGTAGGCACCGGCCAGCCGCACGGCCAGCTCCGGCGTGATCTCCACATTCAGGATGCCGGACACACCACGGGCACCGAAGAGATGGGCCTGCCCCCGCGACTCCCAGATGACGGAGGTGTTGACGAAGGCACCGGCCTCGATGGTCTTGAACGGATAGACCCGGACATTGCCCTGAACGATCGATTCCTCACCGATCAGGCACTCGTCGCCGATGACCGCGCCGTCCTCGATCCGCGCGGCGCGCATGATGTCGGTGTTCTTGCCGACGACACAGCCGCGCAGATTGCTGTGCTGCCCGACGTACACGTTGTCGTGCACGACGGCCTTGTGCAGAAAGGCACCGCTCTTCACGACGACGTTCGAGCCGACAACCGTGTGCTCGCGGATCTCCGCGCCGGCCTCCACCTTCGCGTAGTCGCCGATGTACAACGGCCCTCGCAGTACGGCGTCGGGATGCACCTCGGCGCCTTCCGCCACCCACACACCAGGCGAGATCTCGAAGCCGTCGATGTCGACGTTGACCTTGCCCTCGAGCACGTCGGCCTGCGCCTTCACATAGCTCTCGTGGGTGCCGACGTCCTCCCAGTAGCCCTCGGCGACATAGCCGTAGATCGGCTTGCCCTCCTTCATCAGCTGCGGGAAGACGTCACCGGACCAGTCGACCGGAACATCGGGTTCGACGTAGTTGAATACCTCGGGCTCCATGACGTAGATGCCCGTGTTGACCGTGTCGGAGAAGACCTGCCCCCAGGTCGGCTTCTCGAGGAACCGCTCGACCTTGCCTTCCTCGTCCACGATGGTGATGCCGAACTCCAGCGGATTGGGCACGCGCGTCAGACAGACCGTGACCAGTGCGCCCTTCTCCTTGTGAAAATTGATCAGCTCCGTGAGGTCGAAGTCGGTCAGGGCATCACCGGAGATGACGAGGAAGGCATCGTCCTTCAACGCCTCTTCGGCGTTCTTGACGCTTCCGGCGGTACCGAGTGGCTTCTCCTCATTGGCATAGGTGAGCTCCATTCCGAGCTCTTCACCGTCGCCGAAGTAGTTCTTGACGAGCGATGCCAGGAACTGGACGGTGACAACGGTCTCGGTGAGCCCGTGCCTTTTGAGCAGCCGTAGCACGTGCTCCATGATCGGGCGGTTGGCCACGGGCAGGAGCGGCTTGGGCATGCTCGAGGTCATGGGGCGCAGGCGGGTGCCTTCGCCCCCGGCCATCACGACGGCCTTCATGTCGGAAGCGTCCTCCTCACAAGAGACGACGGTCTAGCCGACTTCACCCGTCCAGATTGTCCCGCACTTTTCCACCGCGGGCCATCGTGGCGTAAACGTCCGGACAATCGCCGAGCTCAATCGGCCGTGGCGTCCGCACTGACGAGACGGCGGACTTGTACCACGTAGAGCACTCCTGCCCACCAGTAGAGCGTTGTACCCCATCCGGCGAACGCCCATCCGAAAATTGCAGCGAGTGACGCGATCCAACCGCTCCCGTCGCTAAGGAGCAGCAGCGGGAAGGCGTACATCAGGTTGAAGGTGGCCGCCTTCCCGAGGAAGTTCACCTGCGGCGGCGGATACCCGTGCCGGCGGAGGATGCCCACCATCACCAGAAGCATCAGCTCTCGCGCGAGCAGGAGAGCGGTCAGCCAGAGCGGCAGGATCTCCCGCCAGGTGAGACCGACCAGCGTGGAAAGGACATAGAGCCGGTCGGCGGCGGGGTCGAGGAGCCGGCCGAGGTTGCTGATCTGGTTCCAGCGCCGGGCGAGCTTGCCGTCGAGATAGTCGCTGACCCCGCTGAAGGCCAGCACGAGGAGAGCCCAGCCGTCACTCTTGGGGCCCCCGAACTCAGGCCTGAGGATCAACCACAGGAAGACGGGGACGCCGACGAGCCGTGCCATGCTGAGGATGTTGGGGATGGTGAGGACCCGGTCTGTCTGGACGCGGGTCTCCTGGACCTCCACCCGGGGGCCTCCTGTGCGAAACGAGCCAACGATGCCTCCTGACCTTACCTCAACGCAAAAAAGCTCCGGCTCTTGGGCAGTGCCCAAGAGCCGGAGCTGTAAAAGGAGTTCGGCGGCGTCCTACTCTCCCACAGGGTCCCCCCTGCAGTACCATCGGCGCTGTGAGGCTTAGCTTCCGGGTTCGGAATGTAACCGGGCGTTT
>NZ_JBFAWF010000041.1:0-41202 GCF_040680195.1 Streptomyces sp. NPDC052109
CCGGTGTCGGACCGTCCGCGCCGGGCCGGTGTGTCGTCCTTCGGTATCAGCGGCACCAACGTGCACACGATCATCGAAGAGGCACCGGCAGAGGACCGGCCCCCGGCGGACACCGAGCCGGACGCCCCGGCCGTCGTATGGGCCCTGTCCGCCCGTTCCGCACAGGCCCTTCCCGCACAGGCCGAGCGTCTGCACGCCTTCCTCGCGGACCGGCCCGAGCTGCCCCCGACGGCCGTGGCCCGGGCCCTCGGCACCCGGCGCACCGCGTTCGACCACCGCGCGGCCGTCACCGGCACCGACCGGGAGCAGCTCCTGGCCGCACTGCACGCCCTCGCCATCGGTACAGCCGCCGCCACGGCCGCCACCGGAAGGGCCCGGACGGGGACCCGTACGGCGTTCCTGTTCACCGGCCAGGGCGCCCAACGCCTCGGTATGGGCCTCGAACTACGTGCTCGCTACCGGGAGTTCGCCGACGCCTTCGACGCGATCGACGCCCGTGTCGGCCTGGACCTGGCCGGGCTGCTGGCGGGTGACGACGCCGACGCCGTCCATCGCACCCAGTACGCGCAGACGGCACTGTTCGCCTTCGAAGTGGCCCTGTTCCGCCTGCTGGAGTCCTTCGGCGTGCGGCCCGACATCCTGGCCGGGCACTCCGTCGGGGAGCTGGCCGCCGCGCACGTGGCGGGCGTCCTCGACCTGGACGACGCCTGCACCCTGGTCGCCGCCCGCGGCCGTCTCATGCAGGCGCTGCCGGAGGGCGGCGCGATGGTCGCCGTCCAGGCCGGCGAGGACGAGGTGCGGCCGCTGCTGGACGGCCGGGTCGGGCTCGCCGCCGTCAACGGGCCGTCCTCCGTGGTCCTTTCGGGGGAGGAGGAAGCGGTGCTCGCCGCGGCGGAGGGCTTCGCGAAGACCAAGCGGCTCGCCGTCTCGCACGCCTTCCACTCGCCCCTGATGGACGGCATGCTCGACGCGTTCCGGGCCGTGGCCGACAAGTTGACCTTCCGCGCGCCACGCGTCCCGCTGGTGTCCACCCTCACCGGACGCCCCGCCGACCCCGAGCAACTGCGCGACCCCGGCTACTGGGTGCGGCACGTGCGGGAGACGGTACGTTTCGCCGACGCCGTCTCCTCCCTCACCGCAGCGGGCGCCGGGCGGTTCGTCGAACTCGGCCCCGACGCGGTCCTGACCGGGCTCGCCCGCGAGTGCCCGGATGCCGACGGTGCCGTCTTCGTCGCCCTCGGCAGGCGCCACGGCGGCGAGCCGGCGGCCCTGATGTCCGGCCTGGCCCGCCTGTACACCGACGGTCTCGCCCCCGACTGGGCGGCGCTCTTCCCCGGCACGGCCCGCGCCGAACTGCCCTCCTACGCCTTCCGGCACGAACGGTACTGGCTGAACGCGGACGTGGCCTTCACGGCCGGACCGCTCGCCGAGGCCGCGCCCGCCCACGGACCCACCGACGCCGAGCCGTTGCGTCAGCGGCTGGCCGGTGTCACGCCGGCCGAGCAGGAGGTGCTGCTGACCGACGTGGTCCGGGCGCAGACCGCGAGCATCCTCGGGCACCCGGGGCCGGAGGCCATCGAGCCCGACGCCGTGTTCCTGGAGATCGGCATGGACTCCGTCTCCGCCGCCGAACTCCGCGGCGCCCTCGCCGGTGCCCTGGGCACCGACGTGCCGGCCGGTGCCGTCTTCGACCACCGCACCCCGGCCGCTCTCGCCGTAGCCCTGCGCGGACACCTGGCGGGCGGCGGGCCGGCCCCGGCCCAGGGCGCCGGAGATCTCGAATCGGTCAGCGGGCTGGTGCGGCGTGCCGCGGCCGACGGACGGATGCCGCAGGCCATCGAACTGCTGCGCACCGTGGCCGGGATCCTTCCCGGCTTCGCCTCCCTGGCCGAACTCGGGGACATCACCGACCCGGTACGGCTGGCCACCGGTGACGCCACCCCGCGGCTCGTCTGCCTGCCCTCCCCGATGGCGCTCGGCGGCGCCCACCAGTACGCCCGCTTCGCCCGGCACTTCCAGGGCCGACGTGACGTGCTGGTGCCGGCGATGCCCGGCTTCGGCCCAGGTGAGGCCCTGCCGCGTTCCGTGGAGGCCGTGGTGGAGGTGGTCGTCGAGGGCATCCGCCGGGCCTGCCCGGACGGGCGGCCGTACGTCCTCGTCGGCTACTCCTCCGGCGGCCAGTTCGCCCACGCGGCGGCCGAGATCATGGAGAAGGCGGGACAGCCGGCCTCGGGCGTGGTGCTGCTGGACACCTATCTGCCCGGCGACGACGGCAAGGACGACCTGTGGCGGCAGATGTTCGACGGCATGCTGGACCGCGAATCCGCCCTGGGCGGCTTCGGGACCGCCCGCCTCGCCGCCATGAGCCGCTACAGCGACCTGATCCAGCACTGCCTGCCGGGCGCCCTGACGGCGCCGGTGCTGTTCGTGCGGCCCGAGGAGTCCTTCGCGACCGGCACGGCCACCGACGACTGGCGGGCCATGTGGCCCGCCGAGCACGAACCGGTCGACGTGCCCGGCACCCACTTCACGATCCTCGAGGATTGCGCGGAGGCCACGGCCGGGGCGGTCGAGGCGTGGCTGGAGGCCACGGGCGCCACAGGGACTCGCTGAACCCGGGCGGGGCCGAAGGCGATCGGGCGAGGGCGGCCGAAAGGCTTCCCTCGCCCCGCATTTCCTCACTCGCCGGCCTCGCGGAAATGCGCCAACCACGCGTGGATATCGCAACGGATACTGTCCGGATCGACACCTAATTGCAGCGCGATTTCGTCCGCCGCCAATTCCGGCTGCCAGTGGCTGCGCTGGAGCGCCAGCCACATCGTCGTGCCACGTGGGCCGCAACGGTGTCGCCTCCCCGTACGCAGGCAGAACAGCTCCAGATAACCGTCGGGCCGGACCTGCGCGGTCAGCTCCTGGTCAGGCCTCGTGGCCATGGCACTTCCCATCGTTCGTGGATTCTTGGGACGGAATCGAAGGTACCCGCAGACGCGCGCCGGGACACGGGTGGCAACCGGCTCTTTCAAAGAGCAGTCACGTATTCGGACAGGGTGGTGACACCGCTGCACAAAGCTGACGAACGCCCGCCGATACCTGGCGTACCGAGGTAGAGAAACCTCTACCTCGAACCGGCCGGAGAATGCCAATGTGCGGCGGCCGCAGCGTTCCTAATCTGGTCCACAGACACCGCGTGAGAAGCGCGATATCTCGTAGGGGAGCCCGCAGTGCACACTTCACAGGACCTCCGCCGGGCGGAGGCGGTACGGCTGGACGCCGTGTCGAAGACCTATGGCCGGGGAGACAGCCAGGTGGCCGCGCTCCGCGGGCTCACCATGAGCTTCGCCGACGGCACCTTCACCGCCGTGATGGGCCCGTCCGGATCGGGCAAGAGCACCTTCCTGCACTGCGCCGCGGGACTGGTCCAGCCCACCTCCGGCAAGGTCACCGTCGGTGGCACCGACCTCGCCGGCCTGGACGACACCCAGCTGACCAAGCTGCGCCGGGACCGGATCGGCTTCATCTTCCAGTCCTTCAACCTGCTGCCCGCGCTGACGGTCATGCAGAACATCACGCTGCCGCTGCAACTGGCCGGACAGCGCCCCGACAAGGGCCTGATCCGCAATGTCGTCCAGCGCGTGGGCCTGGCCGAGCGGCTCGGCCACCTGCCGTCGCAGCTGTCCGGCGGTCAGCAGCAGCGCGTCGCCATCGCCCGGGCACTGGTGACCCGGCCCGCCGTGGTCTTCGCCGACGAACCCACCGGTGCCCTCGACACCCGTACCGCGGCGTCCGTGCTCGCCCTGCTGCGCGAGTCCGTCGACACCGCCCGCCAGACGCTGGTCATGGTCACCCACGACCCGGTCGCCGCCTCCTACGCCGACCGTGTGGTCTTCCTCGCCGACGGCCGCCTGGCCGGCGAACTGCACCGGCCGACCGCCGACGCCGTGGCCGCCCGGATGACCAGGCTCGGCGCCTGGGAGGACGACACGCAGCGGCAGACGTCGCCGCTCTCCCCCGGGGGGCGTTACTGATGTGGCGCCTGGCACTGCGCACCCTGAAGTTCCGCAGGACGAGCTTCGTCGCGACCTTCCTCGCCATGTTCCTCGGCGCCGCCATCGTCATCGGCTGCGGCGGCCTGATGGAGACCGGCGTCCGGATGGCGGCCGACCCGCAGCGCCTCGGCGGCGCCCCGGTCGTCGTCACCGGTGACCAGACCTACGACTCCACCGCCCTGACCGAACGGCACCGCATCGACCCCGGTCTGGTCGGCACGGTGGCCAAGGCCGACGGTGTGCGCACGGCCGTCGGAGACGTGTCGGTGCCGGCCACCGTCCTCAAGGACGGCAAGCCGTTGACCGGCAAGTCCGACTCCTTCGGCCACGGCTGGGCGAGCGCCCGGCTGACCCCCTATACCCTCGCCGCCGGTGGATCCCCCGCCGCCGGCGGCGAGGTCGTCCTCGACTCGGGGCTGGCGCGCCGCGCCGGCGCCCGTCCCGGGTCCACGGTCGACATCGTCGTCCAGGGCACCACCCGGCAGTTCCGGGTGAGCGGCGTCGCCGAGCAGCGCGGCGACCACAACCCGCACGCCGCCGTCTTTTTTACGGACGACGAGGCGCGCACCCTGGCCGGCGGCCGCATCGACTCCATCGGCGTCCTGCCCGCGCCCGGCAGCAGCGTCGGCGCCGTCGCGGACGCGGTGCGCTCGGCGGTGGGTGACCGCGCCGAGGTGCTCACCGGCGAACAGCGTGGGCTCGCCGAGCTGCCCGGCACCCTCCCCAGCAAGCGCACCGTCGTCATCCTCGCGGCGGTCTTCGGCTCGTCGGTCGTGCTGATCGTCATGTTCGGCGTCGCCTCCACGCTCGGCCTCTCCCTCCAGCAACGGGCGCGCGAGATGGCCCTGCTGCGGGCGGTCGGATCCACTCCGCAGCAGTTGCGCCGGATGATCCTCAGCGAGACCGCCGTGCTGTCGGTGGGATCCGTGCTCCTCGCCCTGCTGCCCGGATGGGCCATCGGGCGGATGCTGTTCGGGGTACTGACCTCCAGCGGCGTGGTGTCCTCGGAGATCGTCTACCACGCCGGCTGGATCCCGATGGCCGTCGGAGCGATCGTCACCGTCCTGGCAGCGGCCGGCGCCACCCGCTTCGCCGGACGCAAGGCCGCCCGCACCGAACCGGTCGCCGCACTGGCCGAAGCCACCGCCGGCACCCGCTGGTTCAGCGTGCCCCGGTTGCTGCTCGCGCTGTTCTTCCTCGCCAACGGCATCGGCCTGGCGATCGCCACCGCCACCGTGATGGACGACGGCCCCACCCTCGCCAGCACCGCCGGGCCCGCCTCCGTGCTGTTCTGCGTCGGCCTCGCCCTGCTCGCCCCCGGCATCACCAAGGTCATGGTGGCACTGCTGCGGCTGCCGGTGCGCGCCTTCTCCGGCCTGTCCGGGCAGCTCGCGCTGCGCAACGCCGCCACAGCCGGCGTCCGCATGGCGGGCGCCGTCGCGCCGATCGTCCTGCTCATCGGCATCGCCACCGGCACCCTGTACATGCAGTCCACCGAGGACCACGTCTCGCGGACCTCCTACGACCGGAACATCCTCGCCGACTACGTACTGGACTCCACGACGGGCGGGTTCGCCCCCGGCGTCGTCGACCGGGTGCGCACCACGCCCGGCGTGGCCGCGGCCTCCGAACTCGTCATCACCCGCGGCTTCGTGGACCGACCGGACGGCCCGGCCGACGCCGACCTGCGCGGGGTCTCCGCCGAGGGCGTGCGCCAGAGCCTGGACCTGCCCGTCGTCGCCGGCTCGCTCGGCGACCTGCGCGGCAACACGGTGGCCCTGTCCGACAAGAAGGCCCGTGAGTACGGCGTGAAGGTCGGCGACCGGCTGCCGATGCACCTCGGCGACGGCACCGCCGTACGCCCCACCGTCGTGGCCCTCTACACCGACAACCCCAAACAGGAGTACCTCACGCTGCCCGCGGCCACCCTCGCCCCGCACACCGGTGACGGCCTGCCGCACCAGATCCTGGTCCGCACCGCGCCCGGCAGCGGCACCGGGGCCCACGACCGGCTCGCCGCACTGGCCGCCCGGGTGCCCGGCACCGAACTGGACGTCAGCTCCTCGCTGGCCGGCCGGAACAACCAGATCCAGCAGATCCTGGTGTCCGCCAACTACACCATCGTCGCCATGATCGTGGGCTACGCCGCCATCACCGTCGTCAACACCCTGGTGTCGGTCACCCGGAAACGACGCGCGGAGTTCGGGCTCCAGCGGCTCACGGGGGCCACCCGCCGCCAGGTGCTCGCCATGCTGACCGTCGAGGGCGTGCTGATCGGCGTCATCGCCACCGTCCTCGGCACCATCGCCTCGGCGACGACCATCGTCCCCTACAGCCTCGTCAAGAGCGGCTCCTACCTGCCCTCCGGATCCATCGGCATCTACCTCGCCATCGTCGGCGGGTCCCTGCTGCTCGTGTTCGGCGCCACCCTGCTGCCCTCCTGGCGCGGTATGCGCACCCCCGCCGTGGACACGGTGAAGGCCGCGTGAGCCACCCCCTGACCGGGCCGTCCCCGCCATCCCCGGGCGGGGGCGGCCCCTCCATGACCGGCACCGAGGGATGGGAACATGAGGGCATGAAGACTGTGCCGGTCATGTGGCGCGCTCGACTCGGCCGCGCCACCCTGGACACCCTGGTCGGCGTGGCGATCGCCGCCGGAGCCCTGCTGTCGATCGTCCTCTTCGTCACCACCACCTACTTCATCGGCATCGCCGTGATCGGCATCGGCTTTCTCGCGCTGCCCTACTGCACCCGGGCCGTGCGCTGGCTGGCCGACCTCAACCGGCGCGCGGCCGCCCACTCCGGCGTCCCGGTGGAGCGGCCCTACCGGCCCGAGCCGGAGGAGATCGAGAAGGACATCGTCGGCTGGATGCGCCGCTGCAAGTGGATCCTCACCGACCCCGCGACCTGGCGGGACCTGCTGTGGCTGCTGCTCAACTGCGTGGTCGGCCTGATCGGTTTCGTCCCGGCCGGCCTGCTCTATTACGCGGGGGAGGGGCTGTTCCTGGCCTGCGGCCTGTGGCAGCCCATCGCGGACGGCGGAAAGGGCCGCTGGTACGCCTTCGTCACCGTCGACAGCTGGGGGGCCGCGCTGACCGCGGGGCTGCTGGCGCTCGTGGTGCTCACCGGCTGGGTGTTCCTCGGCCCGCTGGTCCTCAAGGGATACGCCTACTTCGTCCGGCTCCTGCTGGGCCCGACCCGGCAGTCCCAACTGGCCTCCCGCGTCCAGCACCTGTCGGAGACCCGCTCCGGCGCCCTCGACATCCAAGCCGCCGAACTGCGCCGCATCGAACGCGATCTGCACGACGGGGCACAGGCCCGGCTGGTCAGCCTGGGCCTCCAACTCGGCGCCGTCGACCGGAAGATGGCCCAGGACCCCGAGGAGGCCCGGCGGATGCTGCGCGAGGCGCGCAGCTCATCGGTGCAGGCCCTGAGCGAACTGCGCGACCTGGTCCGCGGCATCCACCCGCCGGTCCTCGCCGAACGGGGCCTCGCCGACGCGCTGCGCGCCCTGGGCCTGGCCAGCCCCTTGCACGTCACGGTGGTGGCGGACCTGCCCGACACACTGCCCGACCCGGTCGAGTCCGCCGTCTACTTCGCTGTATCGGAGCTGCTCACCAACGCCCTCAAACACGCCGACGCCCAGCGCATGGAGGTGCTCGCCTGGTGCGCGGACGGCACCCTGCACGCCCGCGTCGCCGACGACGGCCGGGGCGGCGCCGAGGCTTCGGCCGGGAGTGGTCTGGAGGGCATCCGACGGCGGCTGGCATCCTTTGACGGGATCCTGGAGATCAACAGCCCCCCGGGCGGTCCGACCGTGATGAAGCTGGAGCTACCGTGCGTGTTGTCCTCGCCGAAGACCTCTTCCTCCTGAGGCAGGGGATCATCCAACTGCTGGAGGCGTACGGGTTCGAGGTGGTCGCGGCCGTCGACAACGGCACGGACCTCGCCGCCGCGATCGCCGAGCACCGCCCCGACGTCGCCATCGTCGACGTACGGCTGCCGCCCACCTTCACCACCGAGGGCCTGCAGGCCGCCCTGCGCGCCCGCCGTGAGCAGCCCGGCCTGCCGATCCTCGTCCTGTCCCAGCACGTCGAGCAGATGTACGCCCGGGAACTGCTGGCCGACGGCACCGGCGGCATCGGCTATCTGCTCAAGGACAGCGTGCTGGACGACGAGCAGTTCATCGACGCCGTACGACGGGTCGCGGCCGGCGGTACGGCCATGGACCCGGCCGTGGTCGCCCAGTTGATGACCAGTCACTCCCGTGACGAGCCGCTGGCAGCGCTCACCGGGCGGGAACGCGAGGTGCTGGAGCTGATGGCCGAGGGCTGCTCGAACACGGCGATCGCCCAGCGCCTCACCATCACCGAGGGCGCGGCCGCCAAGCACATCTCCAACATCTTCACCAAACTGGTGCTGCCCCCGTCGAGCGACAGCAACCGCCGCGTGCTCGCGGTGCTCGCCTACCTCAACGCCTGAGCCGTACACCGTCGTTGGGGCCGATAGGGGTGGGCCGGCGGGCAGCCCGCGTGTGAGACTGCCGGGGCCTGCTGCGCGAAGTGCGCCGCGGTCACCGCCAGGAAGGAAACGCCCGCCCCATGACCACGCTCGCCGAGCAGGACCGCCTCTGGATACGCCGCTACCACCCCCGTCCGGACGCGGCGGCCAGGTTGGTGTGCCTGCCGCACGCGGGGGGCTCGGCGTCCTTCTACCGCCCGGTGTCGGCGGGCATGCCGGATTCGGTGGACGTGCTCGCCGTGCAGTACCCGGGGCGACAGGACCGGCGTCACGAGCCGTGCGCCACGAGCATCCAGGAACTGGCCGACCGTGTCACTCCCGTCCTGCTGCCCTGGACGGATCGCCCGCTGCTCTTCTTCGGCCACAGCATGGGCGCGACCCTCGGCTTCGAGGTCGCCCGCCGGCTGGAACGCGACCACGGCGTCGTCCTGCACGCGCTGTTCGCCTCGGCCCGCAGGGCCCCCTCCTGCCCGCGTGACGAAGCCGTCCACCTGCGTGACGACGACGGACTCATCGAGGAGATGCGGCAGTTGAGCGGAACCGACTCGGCGATCCTCGACGACGTCGAACTGATCCGCATGGCCCTGCCCGCGATCCGTGCCGACTACCGTGCCGCCGAGACCTACGTCCACGAGGCCGGCCCGAACCTGAACTGCCCCGTCGTCGGCCTGGTCGGCGACGACGACCCCAAGGTCACGGTGGACGAGGCACGCGCCTGGGCACGCCACACCGACGCGTCGTTCGACTTCCACGTGTTCCGGGGCGGGCACTTCTACCTGACCTACCATCAGAAGAGCGTAATGGACCTGCTGGTACAACAGGCGGCGCGGTCATGACGGCCGTTCTCGTCACCGGTTGCAGCAGCGGCATCGGCCTGGAGACGGCGCTGGCCTTCGCGCGGCGCGGCGACCGGGTGCACGCCTGTGTGCGCACCCCCGCCACCGCGCAGGAACTGCTCCGCCGAGCCCGCGCCGAGGACCTCACCCTCGACGTCCCCGAGCTGGACGTCACCGACGAAGCCTCGGTCACCGCTGCCGTCACCGCCGTGCAGGACCGGCACGGACCGGTCGACGTCCTCGTCAACAACGCCGGCATCGACCGGACCGGCCCCGTCGAGACCATGCCGCTCGACCAGGCGCGCCTGCTGATGGAGACCAACTTCTGGGGACCGCTGCGCATGTCCCGCGCCGTGCTGCCGGGGATGCGCGCCCGGGGCGGCGGCGTCATCGTCAACGTCTCCTCCCTCGCGGGCCGTACGTTCGCCGTTCCGCACGGCGGCGTGTACGCGGCGAGCAAGGCCGCCCTGGGCTCGCTCAGCGAGGCCCTCCACGCGGAGGTCCGGCCCTTCGGCATCCGCGTGGTGTGCCTGGAACCGGGCAGCTACGCCTCCGCCGTCCGGCGCGCGTCCGCGGCGGCCCCGGCCGGCCGTCCGTCCGGGACGGGCCCGTACACCGCCGACCACGCCTGGCTGACCGGATTCCTCGCGCGTGTGGCGGAGGGCGCCGCCGACTGCGCCGAGGCGGCCGAGGCGATCGTCGCAGCCGCAGACGACCCGGGTACCCCGTTGCACACACCGGTCGGCAAGGACGCGGAAGCGGCACTGCGGTTCCTGGCGGGCGTCACCTACGAGCAGTGGCTGCCACGCTTCCTCGACCAGGCCCAGTCCCTCGCGGGCCCCCGCCCCGCTCCGCCCGCCACGGGCGGCTGAGCGGCGGTCCGACCCCGACGATCCGTCCGTCCTGCGACGGGCGGGGCCGGCGCCCGGCCTTCACGATCAGGGCCGGCGACGTCACCGAATCTGCCGCCCCACGCGAGCGGAGCGGGGCACAGCCCGCATCCCCGTCCCACCCTGCGGATCCGGCCGTCCCAGTACACGGCCGGACCCGCCAGGTCTAGGTGTATTGCCCTGCCAGGGCGGCCTCCCACGACGTGCGGGTGGCGACCAGGGAGCGCCATGCGCGCACGGTCCGGGGTGGTACTCCCGCGGCGAGCACGCCGGTGATCCGGTCGCCGGTGCGGTATGCGACGAGCAGGCGCCGGACGGTGGCGTCGCTGTCGAGGACGAGCGCTTCGTCGTGGCCGCGCAGGTACCCGTGGGCCTGGACCTTGGTGTCGTACTGGTCGGACCAGAAGTACGGCACCGGTGCGAACGGCCGCCGCTCACCGCCGCGTACGAGATCGCGGGCGACGGCCATGCCCTGCTCGGCGGCGTTGGTGCGGTGCTCGATCCGCATCGCCGTGCCGAACAGCGGGTTGTACCAGCGGGCCACGTCACCGACCCCGTACACACCGGGCGCGGCGACACAATACTCGTCGCACACCAGCCCGTCCGCGACGGTGAGGCCGCTGCCGGCGAGCCATTCGGAGTTGGGGACGCAGCCGATGGCCACGAGCACGTCGTCGGCCGGTACGACGGTCGTCCCGGCGGCGTCGGCCAGCCGGACGCCGGTCACGCTGCCGCCGGTGCTCAGGACCCCGGTGACCTCGGCTCCCGTGCGCACGCCGACCCCGTGGTCCCGGTGGAGCCCCGTCAGGAACCGTCCGGCCTGCTCCCCGACGGCCGCGGCCAGCGGCACCGGAGCCGACTCCACCAGCGTCACCCCGACGCCCAGACCGCGGGCCACGGCGGCGACCTCCGTGCCGAGGAACCCGGCGCCGACGACCACCAGGCGGCGGCCGGGGAGCAGGCGGGCCCGCAGGGTCAGCGCGTCCTGGAGCGTCCGCAGCGTGTGCACCCCGGTGACACCGCCGGTGCCGGGCAGGCGCCGGGGCCGGACGCCGGTGGCGACGACCAGGTTGTCGTACTCGATCTCGGCGCCGTCGGCCAGCAGGACCGATCGGGCGACCGGATCGAGCGCGGTCGCCGCAACGCCGAGGCGCAACTCCACCGCCAGCGCTGTGAGTTCGGACCGCGAGCGCAGGGCGAGCCGGTGCGGTTCCCAGGCCCCGCTCAGCAGGTGCTTGGACAACGGTGGGCGGTCGTAGGGTGGCTCGGCCTCGTCGCCGACGAGTGTGATCGCGCCCTCGTATCCGGCCCGGCGAAGCGCCTCGACGGTGGTCAGGCCGCCTGCCGACGCTCCGACGACGACGACCCGGTTCACGACTCGGTCTCCATCAGGGTTCCTCCGGGTAGGTGCCCCATGTGTCCCGCAGGGCCGCGCAGATCTCTCCGATCGTCGCGCCGGCCGCGAGAGCCTCTTTCATGGGATACAGCACGTTGTCCTGTCCTGCCGCTGCGCTCCGCACGGCGGCGATGCGACGGTCCACCCGCTCCTGGTCACGCCAGGCGCGGAGTTTGGCGAGGCGCTCGATCTGCCCGGCCTCGATCTGCCGCTGCCGGGAGCCCCGGCAGACGCCCGCCCCGGCCATGGGACGGCCGGCGGGGGCACTCGTGTTCCAACTGCCCGGCTCGACCCTGCAGTAGGTGGACACGTCGCTGGTCAGCCGTAGCGACGGGCCGGGCGGGAACCTGTCCGTGTCTCCTGTGACGCGGCTGCCGGGCATGTCGTTCCGGATCGTCCCGGTGAGCCTGTCGGCCGGGATGCCGCGCTCCTCGGCCACCAGCCGGCACAGCAGCAGCAGGGGCGCGGCCGCGGCGTCGGCCGTCATCGACACGGACACCCGGTCGAGCGGGATGCCGGCCAACAGGACCCGCATGTCGTCGAGGGAGTCGACGGCCACGCCGGTCCTGCCGACCTCACCGCGCGCGGGCGGCGCGTCCGAGTCGTGGCCCAGCCGGGTGGGCAGATCGAAGGCGAGAGACAGGGCGACGGCACCCCGGGCGATCAGCCGGCGCAAGCGGGCGTTGGCCTCCTTCGCCGTGCCGGACCCGGTGTCGTGTGCCGTGCCGGACCCGGTGTCGTGCCGGCTCAGGGGCCGGGGCCCGGCACAGCGGACGGCGTACGGCGCGGGGGAGCGCCGCCTGTCCGGCACCGCTCTTCAGCCGTCGACGCGGAGGGAGCGCGACGGGCACAGGTCGGCCGCCTGGAGGACGCCTTCGCGCAGCTCCTCGCCGGGCTCGTCGCGGAGGACGATCACCAGGCCGTCGTCGTCCTGGTCGAACACCTCCGGGCTGAGCATGGCGCACTGGCCGGAACCCACGCACCGGTCGCGGTCGGTGGTGACACGCATGAGAGGTCTCCGATCGGGTCGGCCGTCACCAGGTGACGGGGAGTGCGTAGACGCCGTAGACCATGGCGTCGTCCTTGAACCGCAGGGCGTCCGGTTCGACCGCGAGCCGCAGGCCGGGGATGCGGCGCAGCAGCGTGCCGTAGACGGTCTCCAGCTCCACCCGGGCGAGGTTGGCGCCGATGCACTGGTGGATGCCGTAGCCGAAGGCCAGGTGGCTGCGGGCCTCCTTGCGGTGGATGTCGAGGGTGTCCGGGTCGGGGAAGACGGACGCGTCGTGGTCGGCGGCGTTGTTCAGGGCGAGGATGCCCTCGCCGGCCCGGATGGTGACATCGCCGACCTCGATGTCCTCGAGCGCGACCCGCGCCGTGCCGGAATCGGAGATGGAGAAGACGCGGAGCAACTCCTCGATGGCGTTGGGGAGGAGAGCGGGATCGGCCCGCAGTTCGGCCATCTGGTCCGGGTGCCGCAGCAGGGCCAGCACACCGAGGGCGATCATGTTGGCGGTCGTCTCATGGCCACCCACCAGCATCAGTCGCGCCATGGTCACCACGTCGACGTGGTCGGCGACCTGCTCGGTGCGGTTCTTCTCCAGGAAGCGGCTGATCAGGTCGTCGCCCGGCTCGCTCTCCTTGAGGGTGACGAGCTTGTCGAGGTACATGTCCAGGGCCTGCACCGCCGCCCCGTACTCGGCCGGGCTCAGATCGTGGTTCATCATCGCCGCCGACCACTCCTCGAACTGGGCGTGGTCCTCGTACGGCACCCCGAGCAACTCGCAGATCACCAGCGATGGCACCGGCAGCGCGACCGCGGTGACCAGGTCCACGGGGCCGCCCGCGGCCAGCATCGCGTCGACGCGCTCGTCGACGATCTCCTGGATGCGCGGGCGCAGCTCCTTCACCCGGCGTGCGGTGAACTCCGGTATGAGCATGCGCCGCTGTGCGGTGTGCTCCGGCGGGTCCATGTTCAGCAGCATCAGCCGGACCTGTGCCAGCATCTCCTCGGGGATGTGGAACTGGTGGGGGTAGCCCGGCAGTTTCAGGTTGGAGCTCACCCGGCCGTCGCCCAGCACCTGCCGGACGTGTTCGTGCCGGGTGACCAGCCAGGTCGGCTTGCCGTTCACCTTCAGAGCGGCGCGCGAGACCGGGGCGTCGGCGCGCAGCTCGGCGTACTCGCGCGGCTCGCTGAACGGGCAGGTGCGCCGCATCGGGAACTGCGGGAGCGGCGACCCCGTTTCGGGCGCGGCGTCGGCGGACTGGGTCATGGCTGCCTTTCGGTGACGGGGTGGGGTGGGTGTGCGGAGGTCTGTCACCAGGTGACGGGCAGCTCGTACAGGCCGTAGACCATGGCGTCGTCCTTGAACCGGAGCTCGTCGACCGGCGTGGCCAGACGCAACGTCGGAATGCGCCGGAACAGGGTCGTGTAGACGACGTCCAGCTCCATGCGCGCCAGGTTCTGGCCGATGCACTGGTGGACGCCGTAGCCGAACGCGAGGTGGCTGCGGGCCTCGCGCCGGACGTCGAGGCGGTCGGGGTCGGGGAAGACCCGCTCGTCGTGGTTGGCCGCGTTGTTCAGGGGGAGGATGCCCTCGCCGGCCCGGATGGTGACTCCGCCCAGCTCGATGTCCTCCATGGCGACCCGCGCGGTGCCAGCGTCGGAGATGGAGAAGAAGCGCAGCAGCTCCTCCACCGCCTTCGGCATGAGCTCCGGCTCCTCGCGGACGGCGGCGAGCTGGTCGGGGTGCTCCAGCAGGGCCAGCACACCCAACGCGATCATGTTGGCGGTGGTCTCGTGCCCCGTGACCAGCATCAGTTTGGACATGCTGACGATGTCGGAGTGCTCCACCGCCGGCGCCGACCGGTTGAACTCGATGAGCCGGCTGATCATGTCGTCGCCCGGCTCGCTCTCCTTGGCGGTGACCAGGCCGTCCACGTACGCGTCGAGCTCGTAGTGCGCACGGCCCCGGTCCTCGTCGCTGATGTCGTGGTTCATGATGGCCCACGCCCACTCCTCGAACCGGCCGTGGTCCTCGTACGGGACGCCGAGCAGTTCGCAGATGACGAAGGACGGCACCGGCAGCGCGAGCGCGGTGACCAGGTCGACCGGGGCACCCGTGCCCTTGGCGAGCATCTGGTCGATCTGCTGGTCCACGATCTGCTGCACCCGCATGCGCAGCTCACGCATCCGGCGGACGCTGAACTCCGGTGCGAGCATGCGGCGTTGGACCGTGTGGTCGGGCGGGTCCATGGACAGGAAGGTCAGCGGCACCGACTGGAGCGTCTCCTCCGGCACCGGAACCTGCAGCGGGTACCCGGGCAGCTTCAGGTTCGCGCTGACCCGCGCGTCGCCCAGCAGCTTCTTGTACAGGTCGTGCCGGGTGATCAGCCAGGTCCGCTTGCCGTCGACCTTCAACCGCGCCCGGGAGACCGGCTCGGTCTCGCGCAGCTCGGCGTAGGCGGCCGGCGGGCTGAAGGGACAGGCCCGCCGCATCGGGAACTCCGGCAGCGCGGCCTCGTCGGCCGGTTCGGCAGGTGCAGTCATCATGTCCTCTTCGCACGGGGTGAACGGAAGTGCCGGCATCGGAGCGGGTCCGGGCTCGGCGCCGGTGCGGCGCTGTCGGCCGTCTCCCGCACGCTAGGCAGCCACGGTCCGGGGCCCCAACCCCTAGGCGCCCCTAGGGCCTGTCGTCGAACTCCCGTCGTCCGCCCGGAGGGCGGGACTCGCGGTGCCACGGGGGGCGGGGTCGGCCGACCGGCGTACGCCCCGACCGGCCGGCCGACGCGAGGGGCTCCGACACCGAGTGGGCTCCTGCCCGTCCGGCCGGGCGCGAGCACATCGTTCCCGAGCGCGCTGCCGTTGGGGGCCGCCGGCCCACTGGCTCGTCCGGGCCCGGCGGTCCGCGGTGCGGGCGCGTCAGTTGCCGAGCGCACCCGGACGTGTGTTGCGCGGCGGTGAGAGGAGGGCCACGAGCCGGCTCGGGGCGCACTCGTCCCAGCCCCCCGCTGGACGGCCGCAGTTCTTCCGTGAAGAGCGCCACACCCGGATCGAAGAGGCCGGTCCGCGCCGGGACGTGGTCGTCGTGCGGGCACCCCTGTTCGGCACCCCTGGCACCGCCTAGGGGCGGCTAGGGGTCTGGTGGCGGGGTGGCGGCGGTTAGCGTCGGCTGCGGACCACGGCAGAGGCACGGACGGCGCAAGGCACGGTTCGCCCATCGCCCCGGCTCTCCCGGTCCCGGCCGGCGGCACTGCCCCGGCCGCCGCCGCGTCCCGCAGCCGAGCAGAGGTGATCAGCGTGTCTCCGGATCCCAGCGCGAAGGGCACAGTCCCCTTCGGGGAGTACCGGACCTGGTACCGGGTGACCGGTGAACTCGGCGCGGGACGGCCGGCGGTCGTCGCGGTGCACGGCGGACCCGGCAGCACCCACGACTACCTGCTGCCGCTGGCCCGCCTCGCCGAGGACGGCTGGCCCGTCGTCCACTACGACCAGCTGGGCAACGGCGGCTCGACCCATCTGCCTGACAAGGGCGCCGAGTTCTGGACCGTCGAGCTGTTCGAACAGGAACTGACCAACCTCATCCAGCAGTTGGGAATCGCCGACGACTACGTGCTGTTCGGCCAGTCCTGGGGCGGCCCACTGTGTGCCCGGCACGCCATGACCGCCCCGCCCGGACTGCGCGGACTGGTCGTCGCCAACGCCCCGGCCTCGTACCCGATCTGGCTGCAGGAGATGGCGCGACTGCGCGCCGAACTGCCACCTGGGGTGGAGGAGACCCTGCGGCGGCACGAGGCGGACGGCACCTACGACAGCGAGGCGTACCAGGCCGCGATGCGGGTCTTCTACGACCGACATGTGTGCCGGGTGACGCCCTGGCCCCGCGACTTCCTTTCGTCCTTCATGGAGATCTACAACGACCCGACCGTCTACTACGCCATGAACGGACCCAATGAGTTCCATGTCATCGGCTCCCTCAAGGACTGGTCGATCGTCGACGAACTGCACCGGATCAGCACCCCGACCCTGCTGATCAGCGGCCGCCACGACGAGGCCACCCCGAAGGTCGTCCAGCCGTACCAGGACCACATCCCCGGGGCCCGGTGGGAGATCTTCGAGGAGTCGAGCCACCTACCGCACCTGGAGGAACCGGAGCGGTTCCTCGCGGTGATGACCGACTTCCTCAAAGGCCTGTGACGGCCCAGAAGCCCGTGACGCTCACGAACCCGTGAAAGGGGGCGGGGATCCCGCCATGGCACACGACACCGCTCTCGTCTTCCCCGGCATGGGACCCGTCCCGTTCGCCGAGGTGGGCAGGTTCATGGTGGCCAACCCCCACGCCCGGGACCTGGTGGCCGTCGCCGACGAGGCCCTCGGCTACTCGCTCGTCGACGCCTTCCGGACCTCCGCCGGCGACTACACCGAGGCCGCCCAGGTCGCCTTCTTCGTCAACTGTCTGGCCTGCGCCCACTGGGCCCGGGACCACCTCGGCGTGGAGCCCGACATCGTCGCCGGACCCAGCTTCGGCGAGAAGGCGGCCTTGGCCTACACGGGCGCCCTCCGGCTGTCCGACGCGATCCGCCTCACCGCCGAGATCGCCCGCTGTCTGGAGGAGTACTTCGCCGAGGAGCACCGGGACATCGTCACCCTGTCCTTCGTCCGCGCCCCGCGCGACGGCCTCGACACGATCCTCGCCGAGCTGGACGAGGCGGGGGAGTGGCACGAGATCTCCTGCCACATCGACGACGGTTTCTACATGATCTCCCTGTCCGAACGCCGCGTGCCGTGGATGGAGGAGCGGCTGCGCGCCGTCGGGAGCCTGCCGCTGTACACCATGCGGCCGCCCATGCACGCCTCGGCGTTCCGGTCGCTGCGCGAGAAGGCCGCGCGCGAGGTGGTGTCCCGCTACTCCTTCGCCGACCCCAAGCTGCCCGTCGTCGCCGACCAGGACGGCAGGCTGCTGCACACCGGCGAGGAACTGCGCACCATGCTGCTCGACGGCTTCGACCACCCGATGAACTGGCCGAGCGTCACCACGGCCCTCAAGGACGCCGGCGCCCGCCGCATGTGCGTGGCCGGCCCGGACAGCCTCTTCGGCCGGGTCCCCTGCACGACCCGCCACTTCGACGTCGTCGCCGCACAGCCGCGGCTGGCGATGACCCCCCGGCGCTCGCGCGCCACCTGACCCGACCGACTCGTTGGAGGCCCCCATGTGGGACGACCAGTTCGAACAGATACTCCGCCCCTTCCTGCCCTTCCTTCCGCCGCAGGAGGAGCTGACCCCGGATGCCGAGCTGAAGGACCTCGGCCTGGACTCGCTCGGCACCGTCCAGCTGCTGGGCACGCTGGAGGAGGCCTACCAGCTCCGCTTCCGTGACAGCGCGCTGACCATGGACACCTTCCGCACCCCCGGCGTGCTGTGGGACACCATGCAGAGCATGCTGCCCAGCGCCGCGAGCTGACAGGACGGCCCTTCGTGGATCCCACCATGGACGGCACGCTGTCCGGCCGGTTCGCGCGCGGCCTGGCCCTCGCCCCGGACCGGCCCGCGCTGCGCGCCGACGGCGTCGACACCACCTACCGCGAACTGCACGAACGCGCTCTGGTCCTGGCCGGCTCCCTGCTGGCCGGGCTCCCCGACGAGCCGCCCGCCGTCGGCGTGCTGGCCGGCAAGGGACCCACGGCGTACACCGCCCTGCTCGCCGGCCTGTACAGCGGCGTCACGGTCGTACCGCTGCAGCCGGCCTTCCCGGCGTCCCGCACCCGGCAGATGATCGAGGCCGCCGGGGTCGGGGCGCTGCTCGCCGACGACGACGCCCTGCCCGCCCTGACCGCGCTGCACGCCTCCGGCCCCACCCTGCCGACGCTGTTCGCGCCCGGCGGGCAGCCCATGCCGTCGCTCGCCGTCGACGCGGACAGCGCCCTGAAGGCGCCCCTGCCGGCCCGGCCCTCCGACATCGCCTACGTGCTGTTCACCTCCGGCTCCACCGGCCGGCCCAAGGGCGTGCCGGTCACCCACGCGAACACCGCGCACTACTTCCACCTGCTCGACGAGCGCTACGACTTCGGTCCGCACGACGTCTTCTCGCAGACCTTCGACCTCAACTTCGACTGCGCGATGTTCGACCTGTTCTGCGCCTGGGGCGCCGGCGCCGCGGTCGTACCGGTCCCGCCACGGGCGTACGCGCACCTGCCGGAGTTCGTGGCCGAGCAGGGCATGACCGTGTGGTTCTCCACGCCCAGCGCGATCACCCTGGTGCGCCGCACCGGCGGGCTCGAGCCGGGCGCGCTGCCGTCGCTTCGGTGGAGCTTCTTCGCGGGGGAGGCGCTCAGCTGCAAGGACGCCGAGGACTGGGAAGCCGCCGCGCCGGGCGCGACGCTGGAGAACCTGTACGGTCCGACGGAACTCACCATCACCATCACCGCCCAGCGCTGGACGCCGGGGCGGTACCTCAACGACATGGTGCCCATCGGCGCCGTACACCCGGGACACGCGACCCTGCTCCTGGACGCCGAGGGTACGCCCACGGCCGACGACGAGGGCGAACTGTGCATCGCCGGGCCGCAGTTGACCCCCGGATATCTGGACCCGGCCGACGACTCCGGACGGTTCCTGGACCAGGACGGCCGCCGGTTCTACCGCACCGGTGACCGGGTCCGGCGAGCCGCCGACGGCGGCTGGCTCTACCTGGGCAGGCAGGACGCGCAGGTCCAGGTGCACGGGGTGCGGGTGGAACTGGCCGAGGTGGACGCCGCCGCCCGCACCTGCCCGGGCGTCGAGGACGCCGTGACCGTGGCGGTGGCCGTGGACGGCACGGTGGAACTGGCGGTCTTCCACACCGGCGAGCCCGTGCCGCCCGCCGGGCTCGCCCGCCACCTGCGGGAGCTGCTGCCGGCCGCGATCGTCCCCCGCGCCTACCACCACCTGGACGCGCTCCCGCTCAACTCCAACCGCAAGACCGACCGCAGGAAGCTCGCCTCCCGGGCCACGGCCATGCGGCAGTCCGCCGGGGCGGGACGCACACACGAAAGGCGGCAGGAGTCGCAGTGAACGGTCAACCGACAGTGCGGGCGCGAACCGGCGCCCGGGTGCACGACCTCCTCGACGAGGCCACCGCCGAGCGCCCCGACGCCCCGGCGGTCACCGACGGCGCGGGCCGCTGGACGTACCGCGAACTCCTCGCCCACAGCCACGCCGTCGACGCCTGGTTGGAGGAGCGCGGCATCGGGCACGGCCACCGGGTGCTCGTCCAGCTGCCCAGCACCCGGGAACTCGTCGCGCTGATGTACGGCACCGCGCGCCGCGGCGCCGTACTGGTCCCGGTGAACACCGGCATGAAGGACTACCACCTGCGGGCGGTCGTCGAAAACGCCGAGCCCTCGCTGGTCGTCGTCGCCGACCCCGCCGTGGACCGGATCGCCGCCGTCGCAGAGGGCGTCGCGGTCCGCGGCCTGGGCGAGGTGTGGCGGGAGATCACCGCCCTACGAGGGCGCGAGGCCCGTTCCGGAGGTGCCGCCGTGGGCTCCGAGGACATCGCCGTCCTCGTCTACACCTCCGGCTCGACCGCCGCCCCGAAGGCCGTGATCTGCCCGCACGGCCGGATGGTCTTCGCCACCGAGGCCATCAACCTGGAACTCGGCTACCGCCCCGACGACGTGGTGTTCTGCCGCTTCCCCATCTCCTGGGACTACGGCCTGTACAAGGTGCTGCTCACCGCCGCCGGCCGCAGCGAACTCGTGCTCGCCGACGGCGAGTCCGACCTGGTGCTGCTGCGCCGCATCCGGGAGACCGGCGCCACCGTCGTCCCGATCGTGCCCTCGCTGGCCACCATGATCTGCGCCCTCGCCGAGCGCGAACCGAGCCGCGAGTCCCGGGTGCGGCTGTTCACCAACACCGGTGCCGCGCTGGCCAAGTCCACGGCCGACGGGCTGCGCACGGCGTTCCCCGGCGCGGAGGTGATCATCCAGTTCGGCCAGACCGAGTGCAAGCGCGTGTCCGTGCTGCCGCCCGCGTACCAGGACGCCAAGCCCGACTCGGTCGGCCGCCCGCTGCCCGGCACCCGCGCCTTCGCCGTCGACGACGACGGCAATCCGCTGCCGCCCTGGCAGACCGGCGAGATCGTCGTCGAGGGACCGCACGTCATGCCCGGCTACTGGCGTGCACCCGAACAGACCGCACGCGCCTTCCGCCCCGCCCCCGGCGGCGGACTCAGGCTGCACACCGGCGACTTCGGCCACGTCGACGAGGACGGCTTCCTGTACTACGAGGGCCGCCGCGACGACATGTTCAAGCACAAGGGCGTGCGCATGAGCACCACCGAGATCGAGGCCGCCGCCACCGACGTCCCCGGCGTGCGCGCCGCCGCCGTCCTGCCGCCCGCCCCCGGCCGCGACCTCGCGGTGTTCGCCGAGGGCGACATCGACCCGCACGCCCTGCTGAAGGAACTCTCGCTGCGGCTGGAACCCGCCAAGGTGCCCGGTGTGAGCCGCGTCGTCGACGAGCTGCCGCTGACCCCGCACGGCAAGCACGACCGCAAGCAGCTCGCCCGCCTCCTGGAAGGAACCACCCCGTGACCGCCCCCACCGAGCTCGCCGAGCGCTTCGGTACCCCGTCCTACGTCTACGACCTGGACCGGGTGGCGGCGGCCCGCGACGACCTGTTCGCCGCGCTGCCCGACGAGGTCGAGGTGTTCTACGCCGCCAAGGCCAACCCGCACCCCGAGCTGCTGCGCGAGCTGCGCTCCGGCGGCGCCCGCGGCTGCCGCGCCGAGATCAGCTCCGTCGGCGAACTCGACGCCGCCCTGCAGGCCGGCTTCCCCGGCGACCGGATCCTCTACACCGGACCCGGCAAGACCACCGAGGAACTGACCGAGGCGATGACCCGCGGAGTCCGCCTATTCTCCACCGAGTCCTACGGCGACCTCCGGCGCGTCGGCGAGGTCGCGCTCAAGCTCGGCCTCACCGCCGAGTGCCTGATCCGGGTCAACAACGCCACCGGGGCGGCGGCCACCAGCATCCGCATGACCGGCGTGCCCTCGCAGTTCGGCTTCGACAGCGAGACCCTGCCCGGCCTCGCCGCCGACCTGCGGGAGGTGCCCGGCACCAGCATCGCCGGACTGCACTTCTTCCCGCTGAGCAACGCCAAGGACGAGGCGAGCCTCATCGTCGAGTTCCGCCACACCATCGCCACGGCCGCCGCCCTTCAGGACGCGCTCGGTGTCCCGTTCCGCTTCGTCGACGTCGGCGGCGGGTTCGCCGCACCCTACGCGGTGCAGGGTGAGCGGCCGGTCTACGGCGACCTGCGCGACGCGCTCGCCGAGGCGCTGGACGAGCACTTCCCCGGCTGGCGCGAGGGCGCCCCGCGGATCGGCTGCGAATCGGGCCGCTACCTGGTCGCCGACAGCGGCACTCTGCTCACCTCGGTCGTCAACGTCAAGGACAGCCGCGGCCAGCGCTATGTCGTCGTCGACGCCGGAATCAACACGTTCGGCGGCATGTCCGGCCTCGGCCGCATCATGCCCGTGTCCGTCGAGCCGTACGAATCCGCGGGCGCCGACGGCACGCCCGCGAGCCTCGCCGGGCCGCTGTGCACGCCCGGGGACCTGCTCGGCCGCAACGTCCCGCTGGCCGAGCCGGCACCGGGCGACCTGCTCACCGTGCCCAACGCCGGTGCGTACGGCCCCACGGCCAGCCTCCTGATGTTCCTCGGCAGGCCCGCCCCCGGCGAGATCGTCGTCCGCGGTGACGACGTCGTCTCCGTCTCCCGAATCCAGCACATACGCACCTACGAACACGGACAGGCCCTGTGATGAGCCCCTTCCCGAGCACCCCCACCCCTGGCGACCAGCCCGTCCTCGTGGCCGGTGGCATCTCCGACTCCCACACCTGGAACCTGGTCTACCTCCAGCTCCTCCTCGAGGAACACGGGCACCGCGTGGTCAACCTCGGCCCCTGCGTCCCCGAGGACCTGCTCATCACCGAGGCCCTGGCCCACCGGCCCGCCCTCATCGTCGTCAGCAGCGTCAACGGTCACGGCTACCACGACGGCATGCGCACCATCACCCGGCTGCGCGAGCACCCCGAACTCACGGGTGTGCCCGCCGTCATCGGCGGCAAGCTCGGCATCGCCGGACCCTGCGGCAGCGAGGAGGTGGCCGCGCTCGGCACCGCCGGGTACGACGCGGTGTTCGACGACAGCGCCGAGGGTGTCGCCGCCTTCCGGCGGATGCTCGACGCGCTGCCGCAGCGGGCCCTGGTGTGACCGGCGCCGGGTTCGGCGCGTTCGTGCGCCGGGCTCACGCCGCAGGCCGGCTGGTGGTCCAGCCCCGGATGGGGATGAGCGGCCCGGACCGGATGCGGGCCGGGCTGCTCGCCACCCGCGACGCCACGGCGACCACCGTCGGCACGATCACCCTGGACAGCTACACCCGGGTCGGTGACCTGGAGTCGGCCAAGCTGGCCGTGCTGGAGGGCGTCGCCCTCAACGGCTACCCGATCGTGAGCCACGAGAAGGCCACCACCCTGAAGGTGCTCGACGGCATCCACGGCCCCGACTTCCCGGTCCAGGTCCGGCACGGCTCGGCCGCGCCGCAGGACATCTTCCGTGCCCTGACGGCCGTCGGGCTGGACGCCTCCGAGGGCGGGCCGGTCTCCTACTGCCTGCCCTACGGCCGCGTCCCGCTGCGCGAGTCCGTCGCCCACTGGGCGGCCTCCTGCGAACTGCTCGCCGCTCTGCGCGAGTCGGGCGCCGAACCGCACCTGGAGACCTTCGGCGGCTGTGTCCTCGGCCAGCTCTGCCCGCCCGGTCTGCTCGTCGCCGTCAGTGTCCTGGAGGCGATCTTCTTCCACCGGCACGGCATCCGCAGCATTTCCGTGAGTTACGCCCAGCAGACCCACCCGCGCCAGGACGCCGAAGCGGTGGCCGCACTGCGCAGCCTGTGCGCGCGGTTCCTGCCGGGGGCCGAATGGCACGTCGTCGTCTACGCCTACATGGGGCTCTTCCCGGAAACCGAGGACGGCGCCTACCGGCTGCTCGGGAAAGCGGCCGAACTCGCCGTCGCCAGCGGCTCCGAACGGCTCATTGTGAAAACCGTCGCGGAATCCCGCCGCATTCCGTCCGTCGCCGAGAACGTCGCCGCCCTCGAATACGCGGCACAGGTCGCCGCCCGCACGCCACGCGCCCCGCTCGACGGCCCCGGCACGCAGACGTACGCCGAGGCCTCGGCGCTGGTCGGCGCGGTGCTGGCGCTGGACGACGACCTCGGCGCGGCGCTGCTGACGGCCTTCGCCAAGGGGCTTCTCGACGTTCCCTACTGTCTGCATCCGGACAACGCCGGATTCAGCCGGAGTTACATCGACGCGGACGGCCGGCTCTGCTGGGCCGACATCGGGAAGATGCCGCTGAACGGCATCGCCGACGTACACCCGGCACAGGCCATCACCTCCGGGGATCTGCTCGATTCCCTGTCCTATGTGCGCCGTTCGTTCGACCGGCACGATCCCGAGGACACAACGGTCCTCGAACGTGCCCGCCCCTAGGGGTGCTTAAGGGTGTGGCCTTTCGGGGGCCGTCACTAGCGTGTGGAAAAAGGTGAGGAAAACGGTGTCGGCCGAAAGTGGAGATGCGTGGATGAACGGGCCCGGATCCGACTCGACTCTGGGACGACGGCTCGCCACGGCCGTACCCTCCCAGCACCGAAGGCTGGTGACCGAACTGGTGCGCACGGTCGTGGCAGAGGCGATCGAAGCGGCCCGGCCGGGCACGCTGGACGCCCTCGACCCGGCCGTTCCGTTCTCCGCGCAGGGACTCGACTCCCTCGCCGCGGTCGATCTGCACCGGCGGCTGACCGAGCGGACCGGGCTGGAGCTGCCGGTCGGCCTCGCCTACGACTGCCCCACGGTCCACGACCTGGCCGCCCGGCTGCTCGCCGAGGTCAACGGCACGGCGGAGGACCACCCCGAGCCGTCCGGTGACGGCGCTGCCGACGAACCGATCGCCGTCGTCGGCATCGGCTGCCGCTTCCCCGGCGGCATCTCCTCGCCCGCCGACCTGTGGCGGCTGCTGACCGAGGGGGGCGAGGTGCTCTCGGGGTTCCCGCAGGACCGCGGCTGGGACCTGGACGCCCTCTTCGACGAGGACCCCGAGGTGCCCGGCAGCGCCTACGTCCGCAGCGGCGGGTTCCTCGACACCGCCACCGAGTTCGACGCCGGGTTCTTCGGCATCAGCCCACGCGAATCGCTCGGCATGGACCCGCAGCAGCGGCTCGTCCTGGAGACCTCCTGGCAGGCACTGGAGGACGCCGGCATCGACCCCACGCGGCTGCGCGGCACCCCGGCCGGCATGTTCTTCGGCGCCGAGGTGCAGGAGTACGGGCCGCGCCTGCACGACGCCCCGGACGGGCTCGACGCCTACCTGCTCGCCGGGAACGCCTCCAGCGTCATCTCCGGCCGGGTCGCCTATGTGCTGGGCGCCGAGGGGCCGGCGGTCACCGTCGACACCGCCTGCTCCGCCTCCCTGGTCGCCCTCCACCTGGCGTGCCGCTCGCTGCGCCAGGGCGAGTCCTCGCTCGCGCTCGCCGGCGGTGTGGCCGTGATGGGCGGCCCCGGCGTGTTCACCGCCTTCAGCCGGCAGCGCGGCCTCGCGCCCGACGGCCGCTGCAAGGCGTTCGCCGCCGCGGCCGACGGCACCGGCTTCGCCGAGGGCGTCGGCGTGCTCGTCCTGGAGCGGCTCGGCGACGCCCGCCGCCAGGGACACCGCGTGCTCGCCGTCGTGCGCGGCTCCGCCGTCAACCAGGACGGCGCCTCCAACGGCCTGACCGCACCCAACGGCACCTCCCAGCAGCGGCTGATCCGCCGGGCCCTCGCGGACGCCGGGCTCACCGCCGCCGACGTCGACGTGGTCGAGGCGCACGGCACCGGCACCCGGCTCGGCGACCCCATCGAGGCCACCGCGCTCCTCGCCACCTACGGCCAGGGCCGACCCGCCGACGCGCCCCTGCTGCTCGGCTCGGTCAAGTCCAACCTCGGACACACCCAGGCCGCCGCCGGTGTGGCCGGCGTGATCAAGACGATCCTCGCCATGCGGCACGGGCGGATACCGGCGACCCTGCACGTCGACGCGCCCACCCCGCACGTCAACTGGTCGTCCGGGGCCGTGGAACTCGTCACCGAGCAGCGGGCGTGGCCCGAGACCGGCCGGCCCCGGCGGTCCGGCGTGTCGTCGTTCGGGGTCAGCGGGACCAACGCACACGTCATCCTGGAGCAGCCGGAGCCGGCGGACGACGACGTCGCCGAGCGGCCGGAGCCCGCGGCCGGCGGCCAGGCGGAGGGGCGGCAGCCCCGGGCGGCCGTTGCCGACACCCGCCCGGCCCTGCCGGCCGGGACCCCGCTGCCCTTCACCCTGTCCGCCCGGGGCGAAGCCGCCCTGCGGGCCCGTGCCGCCGACCTGCTGCCCCTGTTGGACGAGACGGACCCGCTCGACCTCGCCCACTCGCTGGCCACCACCCGGGCCGCCCTGCCCGACCGTGCCGTCCTCGTCGCCGCCGACCAAGCCGAACTGCGCGCCGCACTCGAGGAGTTGGCCTCGACGGATGCGCCGTTCACAGCGCGCGCCGACGGCGAACTCGGCTTCCTCTTCACCGGCCAGGGCAGCCAGCGCATCGGCATGGGCCGCGAACTCGCCGCCACCTACCCGGCGTTCGCCGACGCCCTGGACGACGCCTGCGCCCACTTCGACCTCCAGCTCGCCCGGCCGCTGAAGTCCGTCCTGTTCGCCGAGCCCGGCACCGAGGAGGACGGACTGCTGCACCGTACCGAGTACGCGCAGCCCGCCCTGTTCGCCGTGGAGGTCGCCCTCCACCGGCTCCTGGAGAGCTGGGGCCTCACCCCGGACCAGCTCGCGGGGCACTCCGTCGGCGAGATCGCCGCCGCGCACGTCGCCGGCGTGCTCACCCTCCAGGACGCGACGATCCTCGTCGCCGCCCGGGGCCGGCTCATGCAGCGGCTGCCCGAGGGCGGCGCCATGGTCGCCGTACGCGCCGCCGAGGAGGAGGTGGCACCGCTGCTCACGCCGCGCACCGGCATCGCCGCCGTCAACGGCCCCGCGGCCGTGGTGGTCTCGGGCGACGCGGCCGAGGTGGAGCGCATCGCCGCCGAACTCTCCGCGCGCGGCCACGACACCAAGCGCCTGCGGGTCAGTCACGCCTTCCACTCGCCGCTGATGGAACCGATGCTGGCCGAGTTCCGCCGCGTCGCGCAGGTGCTGGACTACGCCGAGCCGAAGCTGCCGGTCGTCTCGACCGTCACCGGCGGTCCCGTCACCACCGAGCTGTGCGACCCCGAGTACTGGGTGGAGCACGTCCGGGCCCGGGTCCGCTTCCACGACGCCGTCCGCGCGCTCGCCGACGCCGGGGTACGGACGTTCCTGGAGGTCGGCCCCGACGCCGTGCTGTCCGCGATGGGCCCGGACTGCACCGACGCAGCCGGCACCGCCTTCCTGCCGGTGCTCCGCCGCGAGCGGCCCGAGGCACGTGAGGCCGTCACCGCGCTCGCCGCCGCCCACGCCCGTGGCGTCCCCGTCGACTGGCAGCGGCACTTCGCCTCCCTCGGCGGGCGCCGCATCGACCTGCCCCTCTATCCCTTCCAGCGGCGCCGCTTCTGGCTGGAGCAGAGCACCGCCACCGGCGCAGCGGGCCTCGGCCAGCTCCGCGCGGGCCACCCGCTGCTGGCGGCCGTCGTCGCCGTCGGCGCCGAGGGCGTCGTCCTGACCGGGCGCCTGTCGACCCGGACCCAGCCCTGGCTCACCGACCACGTCATCGCCGGGCAGGTGCTGTTCCCCGGCACCGCCTTCGTCGAACTCGCCCTGCGCGCCGGCGACCACGTCGGCGCGGACACGCTGGAAGAACTGACCCTCGGCGCCCCGCTCGTGCTGCGCGCCGACGAGGACGTCGCCGTCCAGGTAGCCGTCGGCGAACCCGACGACTCCGGGCGCCGCACCGTCACGGTCCACACCCGCGCCGACGAGGCGGCCCCCTGGATCCAGCACGCCGCAGGTGTCCTCACCGCGGCCGTCCCCGCCGCCGGGGCCGACCTGACCGTGTGGCCCCCGCGCGACGCCCAGCCGCTCGACACCGCGAGCGTCTACGCGGACCTCGCCGAGCAGGGCTACGGCTACGGGCCGGCGTTCCAGGGGCTGCGCGCCGCCTGGCGGCACGGCGACGACGTCTACGCCGAGGTCGCCCTGCCCGAGGACGCCGCCGCCGACGCGAGCGGGTTCGGGCTGCATCCGGCGCTGCTCGACGCCGCCCTGCACGCCGCCGACCTCGACGCACCGGCGCGTGCCGAGGTACTGGTGCCGTTCGCCTGGACCGGCGTCACCCTGCACGCTTCCGGTGCCTCGACCCTCCGCGTCAAGATCACGCGTGGCGGCGGCGACACCATCGCCCTGCACCTCGCCGACGCAACGGGCGCCCCGGTCGCCGACATCGAGGGTCTGACCTCCCGTCCCGTACCGACGGGCGATGTCCTCTACGCCGTGCGCCGGTCGCCGTATCCCCGACCGGTGACCACCGCACCCCTGCGCACCGCCGTCCTCACGGGCTCCGTCGACGCCCTGCTCGACGGCCCCGCCCCGGACGCCGTCGTGCACCGCGTGCCCGGGCGGGCGAGCGCCGACGCCGCCGAGGCACGCACCCACGTCCACCACGTCCTGCGGCTGCTGCGCACCTGGCAGACGGACGAGCGCCTCAGCGACACCCGGCTCGTCCTCGTCACCGCGCCTTACGGCCCCGCCCACGCGGCCGTCCGCGGTCTGGTCCGCTCCGCCCAGGCCGAGAACCCCGGCCGGTACGTCCTCGTCGAGCACGAGGCCCTGCCCTCCGAGGCCGACCTGTGCCAGATCATCGCCACCGGTGAACCCGAAGTCTCCCTGGCGGACGGCCGGTTCAGCGTTCCGCGGCTCATCGCGCAGCCCGCCGCCGAACCGGCTCCCGCCACGGACTGGGGGACCGTCCTCGTCACCGGTGGCACCGGCGGCCTCGGCGCACTGCTCGCCCGCCATCTGGTCCGCGCCCACGGCGTACGTCGCCTGGTGCTCGTCGGCCGTCGCGGTACGGCCCCCGACCTGCACGCCGAACTCACCGCGCACGGCGCCGAGGTGACCGTCGCCGCCTGCGACGTCGGCGACCGCGAGGCCCTGCGTCGGCTCCTCGACGAACACCCCGTGGACTCCGTCGTCCACGCCGCGGGCGCCGTCCGCGACGGCGTCGTGGAAACGCTGACCGACGAGATGGTCGACGAGGTCTTCCACGCCAAGGCGCTGGGCGCCTGGCACCTGCACGAGCTGACCCGAGGCCGCGACCTCGCCCGCTTCGTGCTCTTCTCCTCCATCGCCGCCGTCCTCGACGGCCCCGGCCAGGGCAACTACGCAGCCGCCAACGCCTACCTCGACGCCCTCGCCGAGCACCGCGCCGCCCTCGGCCTGCCGGCCACCGCGCTCGCCTGGGGCCTGTGGGCCACCGACAGCGGCATGGGCGCCGCCCTGGACGACACCGCCCGCGAGCGCATCGCGGGCTACGGCATCCCCGGCCTGTCCGCCGGACGCTCCCTGGAGCTGTTCGACGCGGCCCTCCGCTCCCGCGCACCCCACCTGGTACCCGTGGAGATCGACGCCGCCGCCGTACGCCGCCGCCCCGACGGCGTACCGCCGCTGCTGACCACCCTCGTCCGTCCGGTCACCCGCCGGGCGGCCGCGAGCACCGCCCCCGCGGCGGCCACGGACGGGCAGCTGGCCGCGCTGCCCGCCGCCGACCGCGACCGCGCCCTGCTCGACCTGGTGCGCACCGAAGTGGCGGCCGTACTGCGGCACGACGGGCCGTCCGCCGTCGACCCCGGCCGGGCGTTCACCGACCTCGGCTTCGACTCGCTGGCCGCCGTCGAGCTGCGCAACCGGCTCAACACCGCCACCGGGCTGCGGCTGCCCGCCACCCTCGTCTTCGACCACCCCACCTCCCGCGCCCTCGCCGACCACATCCGCGACACCCTCTTCGGTACCGGCCCTCAGGAGACCGCCGCCGCCCTCGCCGCGCGCACCGCCGGCGACGGCGACCCGATCGTCATCGTCGGCATGAGCTGCCGCTACCCCGGCGGGGTCCGCTCCCCGGAGGACCTGTGGCGGCTCGTCGCCGACGGCGTCGACGCGGTCGGCGGCTTCCCCACGGACCGCGGCTGGGACACCGAGGCGCTGTACGACCCGGAGCCGGGCGCCCCGGGCCGCACCTACACCCGCGAGGGCGCCTTCCTTTACGACGCGGCCGAGTTCGACGCGGACTTCTTCGGCATCAGCCCACGCGAGGCCACCGCCATGGACCCCCAGCAGCGGCTCCTGCTGGAGGTGTCCTGGGAGGCGCTGGAGCGCTCCGCCATCGACCCGCACCGCCTGCGCGGCTCCCGCACCGGGGTGTTCGCCGGCGTCATGTACCACGACTACGGCACCTGGCTGACCGAGGTGCCCGAGGACCTCGCCGCCTACCTCGGCAACGGCAGCCTCGGCAGCGTCGTCTCCGGCCGCGTCGCCTACGCCCTCGGTCTGGAGGGCCCGGCCGTCACCGTCGACACCGCCTGCTCCTCCTCGCTGGTCACCCTGCACCTGGCGGCCCAGGCCCTGCGACAGGGCGAGTGCGACCTCGCCCTGGTCGGCGGCGTCACCGTCATGTCGACGCCGGACACCTTCGTCGACTTCGCCCGGCAGCGCGGCCTCGCCGCCGACGGCCGCTGCAAGTCGTTCGCCGCCGCGGCCGACGGCACCGGCTGGGGCGAGGGCGCCGGAGTGCTCGTCGTCGAACGCCTCTCCGACGCGCGCCGCAACGGTCACCGGGTGCTCGCGCTGGTCCGCGGCTCCGCCGTCAACTCCGACGGCGCCTCCAACGGCCTGACCGCCCCCAACGGCCCCTCCCAGCAACGCGTCATCCGGGCCGCCCTGGCCGCCGCCGGCCTCACCCCGGCCGACGTCGACGCCGTCGAGGCACACGGCACCGGCACCACCCTCGGCGACCCGATCGAGGCCCAGGCGCTGCTGGCCACCTACGGCGCCGCGCACACCGGGGACAGCCCGCTGTGGCTGGGTTCGATCAAGTCCAACATGGGGCACACCCAGGCCGCCGCCGGCGTCGCCGGCGTCATCAAGATGGTCATGGCGATGCGCACCGGTGTCCTGCCCAAGACCCTGCACGTCGACGCGCCGTCCCCCCAGGTCGACTGGGACGCCGGTGCCGTGGAGCTGCTCACCGAGCAGCGCCCGTGGCGGGCCCCCGGCCGGCCGCGCCGCGCCGGTGTCTCCTCGTTCGGGATCAGCGGCACCAACGCCCATGTGATCCTCGAGGAGTTCCCCGAACCCGAGCCCCTGGAGGCGGACCCCGCCACCGCCCCCCCGGTGCTCGCCCTCCCGGTCTCCGCCCGCTCGCCCGAGGCCCTGCGCGCCCAGGCCCGCCGCCTGCTGGAGCTGACCGGCACCACCCCCGCCGACCTCGGCCTGGCCCTCGCCACCACCCGCGGCACCCACCCCCACCGCGCCGTGCTCCTCGCGACCGGCGACGACCAGGCGGCGACCGCGCTGGACGCTCTGGCCCGCGGCGCCGAGGCACCGGGACTGCTCGTCACCGGCTCCGCCACCGACGGCACCCTCGCCTACCTCTTCGCCGGCCAGGGCGCTCAGCGCCGGGGCATGGGCCGCGACTGGTACGACGCCTTCCCTGTCTACGCCGAGCATTTCGACCGCATCGCCGCACTGTTCGACAAGCACCTGGAACGACCCCTCACCGAGGTCGTCCTCGGCGACGACGCCGAGACCCTGGAGCGGACCGCCTACACCCAGGCCGCCCTGTTCACCACACAGGTCGCCCTCTACCGGCTGCTGGAGTCCTTCGGGCTGCGCCCCGACTGGCTGGCCGGCCACTCCGTCGGCGAGTTCGCCGCCGCGCACGTCGCCGGCGTGTGGTCGCTTCAGGACGCCGTCACCGCCGTCGCCGCCCGCGGCCGGCTCATGCAGGCGCTGCCCGAGGGCGGCGCGATGATCGCCGTACAGGCGTCGGAGGAGGAGGTCACGCCGCTGCTGGACGGTCAGCGGTGCGCGATCGCCGCCGTCAACGGCCCCCGGGCCGTGGTGGTCTCGGGTGACGGGGACGCCGTCGGCGAGATCGCCGCGCGCTTCACGACCACCCGCAGGCTGCGCGTGTCGCACGCCTTCCACTCGCCCCGCATGGAGCCCATGCTCGCCGCGTTCCAGGAGGTCATGGCCGGCATCGAGGCCGCGGAGCCGGCCGTGCCGATCGTCTCCACCCTCACCGGCGCCCCGGCCACCGCCGCCGAACTCGGCTCCGCCGACTACTGGGTGCGGCACGTGCGGGAGACCGTGCGCTTCGCCGACGCCTGCACCACGCTGGCCGCGAAGGGCGCCGACACCTTCCTCGAACTCGGCGCCGCGCCCGTGCTCACCGCCATGGGCCCGGACTGCCTGCCCGACGCCGAGAACACCGCGTTCGTCGCCACCGCCCGCAAGGACACCGCCCAACTGCCCGGACTGCTGGCCGCGCTGGCCGCCGTGCACACGCGGGGCTCGGACGTCGACTGGGCGGTGCTGTACGAGACGTACGCGGGGCGGCGCGTCGAGCTGCCCACCTACGCCTTCGACCACCGCCGGTACTGGCTCCCCACGCCCGCCGTCACCGCCGGCGACGCCGCCGGGCACGGGCTCGCCGCCGTCGACCACCCGCTGGTCAGCGCCCGCCTGGATCTGCCCGGCGACGCGGGGCTGCTGCTGACCGGCCGGATCTCCACCGCCACGCACCCGGTCCTCGCCGAGCACGCCGTGCTGGGCACGGCCCTGGTGCCCGGCGCCGCACTGGTCGACCTGGCGCTGTACGCCGGACGGCTCACCGGACGCCCCGTCGTGGAGGAACTCACCCTCCAGGCCCCGCTGGTGCTCCCCGCGGACACCGCCGTACGCCTCCAGGTCGCCGCGGGCCCGGACGGCACCGTCGAGATCCACTCCCGTGCCGAGAACGCCCCCGAGGACGAGGGCTGGACGCGCCACGCCACCGGCACCCTCACCGGCCCCGCCGTCGCACTCCCGGCCGCGCCCGGCGCCTGGCCGCCGCCCGGCGCCACCCCGCTCGACGTCACCGGCCTCTATCCGCGCCTGCACGCCGAGGGCTACGACTACGGCCCCGTCTTCCGCGGCGTACGGGCCGCCTGGCGGGACGGCGACAGCCTCCTGGCCGACGTCGAACTGCCCGCCGGCGCGGGGCAGGACGCCGCCAGGCACGCCCTGCACCCGGCCCTGCTGGATTCCGCCCTGCATGTCACGTCCCTGCTGGACGGCGCCGCGGAGCCCGGCGAGGGGATCGCCCTGCCCTTCGCCTGGTCCGGAGTCGCTCTGCACGCCCAGGGAGCCCTCACCGCTCGCGTCCGCGTCACACCGGGCGGCGACGGCACCCGCATCGAACTGGCCGACACCGAGGGCCGGCCCCTCGCCGCCGTCGAGTCGTATGTCACCCGTCCCGTCACCGCCGACCGGCTCACCCGGCAGCAGCGCCACCTCTACACCGTCACCGACGAACCGCTGCCCGAGGCCGCCGGGCGCCCCGACCGCCGTACGTGGGCGGTCCTCGGCGACGACGACCTCGGCCTCGGCGCCCCGGTGCACGCCGGCCTGGACGCGCTCGGCAGCACCGTGCCGGACGTGGTGATCCTGCCGGTCACCGCCCCGCGCGCCCAGGGAGAGCAGCTGCCCGGCGCCGTGCGGTCCGTCCTCGGCCGCACCCTGGAGACGCTGCGGAACTGGTCGGCCGACGGCCGCCACGCCGATTCCGTGCTCGTCGTCCTCACCGGGGACGGAATCGCCGACGCCGCCGTCCACGGGCTGGTACGGGCCGCGCAGGCCGAGGACCCCGGCCGGATCCTCCTCGTCCGACGGACCGGGCCCGACGGCCCCGTACCCGACCGGGCCGCGCTGGCCGCCCTCCTCGACTCCGGGGAGCCCGAGGCGCGGTGGCGGGACGGCCGGGGGCACGTCCCCCGACTGGCCCGCGCCGACGACTCGCCGGGGCCGGACCGCCCCTGGGGCACCGTCCTCGTCACCGGAGGCACCGGCGGACTCGGCGCCCTGGTCGCCCGGCACCTGGCCGAGCGGCACGGCGTGACCCGCCTGGTCCTCACGAGCCGCCGTGGGACCGAGGCACCTGGCGCCGCACAACTCCGTGCGGAGCTACGGGCGTCGGGTGCCGCGGCCGATATCGTCGCGTGCGACGTCTCCGACCGCGCCGCGCTCGCCGCCCTCCTCGGCGCGCACCCCGTCGACAGCGTCGTCCACACCGCCGGCGTCCTCGACGACGGCCTGGTCGCCTCGCTCACCCCGGCGCGGCTGGACACCGTGCTGCGGCCCAAGGCGGACGCCGCCTGGCACCTGCACGAACTGACCCTGGAGCGGGAGCTGTCCCACTTCGTGCTGTTCTCCTCCGCGGCCGGCACCATCGACGCCTCCGGCCAGGGCAACTACGCCGCCGCCAACGCTTTCCTCGACGCGCTGGCCGCCCACCGTGCCGCTCTCGGCCTGCCCGCCACCTCCCTCGCCTGGGGCCTGTGGTCCGGCGCCGGCATGGGCGCGGGGCTGGACGCGGCCGAGGTCCAGCGCATCGAGCGCTCCGGCATCGGCGCGCTCGACCCGGACGAGGGGCTGGAGCTGTTCGACGCAGCCGTCGCCTCGGGCAGTCCCGCCCTGGTGCCCGTACGGCTGGACACGGCGGCCCTGCGCCGGCGCGGCGACGACCTGCCGGCCGTCCTGCGCACCCTGGCCGGAGCCGCCCCTCACCCGGACCGCGACGACCGGATCCGCACGCTGGGCGAGCACCTGGCCGAACTCCCCGCCGCCGACCACGAGCACACTGTGCTGGAAGCGGTCCGCACGGAGGTCGCCGCCGTCCTCGGGCACGCCGGACCGGCCGCCGTCGAGCCGCGCCGCGCCTTCACCGAGCTGGGCTTCGACTCGCTCGCCGCCGTCGAACTGCGCAACCGGCTGAACGGGGTCAGCGGGCTGCGCCTGCCGTCCACGCTGATCTTCGACTACGCCACCCCGGCGGCGCTCGCCGGCCACCTCCTCGAACGGCTCCTGCCGGACACCGAGGACCCCGGGCCCAGCGCCACCTCGCACGGCGACGACGAGGTGCGCGACCTGATCTCCCGCATCCCCGTCGCCCGCATCCGGGAAGCCGGCCTGCTCGACAGCCTGCTGAAACTGTCCGAGCAGGGCACCTCCCCCGCCCCCGCCGACCGGGCCATGGACATCAAGTCCATGGCCGTGGCCGACCTCGTGCGCGCCGCGCTCGACCGCAGCAGCACCCACTGACCGCGCCCGGTGCCCGTCGGCGCGCCGCGTCGGGCACCGGGCCCACCCCGTCTCCGGCGCACCCTCCACCGCGTCACCAGCGCCGCCGAACCAGCAGGGAGCGACACCGACCGTGGACACATCCGTCGAGCAGATCGTCGAGGCGCTGCGCGAGTCATTGCTCGAGAACGAGCGGCTGCGCCAGCAGAACGACCGGATCACCGAGGCGGCGCAGGAACCCGTCGCGATCGTCGCGATGAGCTGCCGCTATCCCGGCGGCGTCAGTTCGCCCGAGCAACTGTGGCAGCTGGTCGACGCAGGCACCGACGCCGTGGGCGACTTCCCCCCGGACCGCGGCTGGGATGTCGAGGGCATCTACGACCCCGACCCCGACGCCCCCGGCAAGACCCACGTACGCGAGGGCGGGTTCCTGTACGACGCCGCGCAGTTCGACCCCGGCTTCTTCGGCATCAGCCCGCGCGAGGCCCTCGCCATGGACCCACAGCAGCGGCTGCTGCTGGAGACCGCCTGGGAGGCCTTCGAACGCGGCGGCATCGACCCGCACACCCTGCGCGGCAGCCGCACGGGCATCTACGCGGGCGTCATGTACCACGACTACGGCAGCTGGCTCACCGAGGTGCCCGAAGGCGTGGAGGGCTACCTCGGCAACGGCAACCTGGGCAGCGTCGCCTCCGGGCGCGTCTCCTACCTCCTCGGTCTGGAAGGCCCCGCCGTCACCGTCGACACCGCCTGCTCGTCCTCGCTCGTCGCCCTCCACCTCGCGGTGCAGGCGCTGCGCACCGGCGAGTGCGGCCTCGCCCTCGCGGGCGGCGTCACGGTGATGTCCACGCCCGACACCTTCGTCGACTTCTCCCGCCAGCGAGGTCTCGCCGAGGACGGCCGCTGCAAGTCCTTCGCCGAGGGCGCGGACGGGACCGGCTGGGGCGAGGGCGTCGGCCTGCTCCTGCTGGAGCGGCTCGGCGACGCCCGGCGCAACGGCCACCCCGTGCTGGCCGTCGTGCGCGGCACCGCCGTCAACCAGGACGGCGCCTCCAACGGCCTCACCGCCCCCAACGGACCCTCCCAGCAGCGTGTCATCCGCGCGGCCCTCGCCAACGCCCGGCTGGAACCTCGTCAGGTGCACGCCGTCGAGGCCCACGGCACCGGCACCCCGCTGGGCGACCCCATCGAGGCGCAGGCCCTGCTGGCCACCTACGGCCAGGACCGCGACGAGCCCTTGTGGCTCGGGTCGGTCAAGTCCAACATCGGGCACACCCAGGCCGCCGCCGGTGTCGCCGGCGTCATCAAGATGGTGATGGCCATGCGACACGGCCGGCTGCCCAGGACCCTGCACGCCGAACACCCCACCTCCCAGGTCGACTGGGAGGCCGGTGCCGTGGAACTGCTCAGGCAGGCCCGCGACTGGCCCACCGAGGACGGCGAGCCCCGCCGCGCCGCCGTGTCCTCCTTCGGCATCAGCGGCACCAATGCCCATGTCATCGTGGAGGCCGCCGCCGAGCCCGAGCCGCGCACGGAGGAGCCCGCCTGGACCGGACCGCTCCCGCTGGTGCTGTCCGGCAAGGGCGAGCAGGGCCTGGCCGCGCAGGCCCGCCGCCTCCTGGACCACCTCAGCGCCGGCACCGACCCGGTCCCCGACATCGCCCACACGCTGGCCACCGGGCGCGCCGCACTGGACGAGCGCGCGGTCGTCACCGGCGCCGACCTGCCCTCCCTCACCGCGGGCCTGACCGCGCTCGCCGAGGGCGGCGCCGCACCGAACGTGGTCCGTGGCAGGCCGGCCGGGGAGCCCCGGATAGTCTTCGTCTTCCCCGGCCAGGGCTCCCAGTGGGCCGGCATGGCGGCCGACCTGCTCGACACCTCACCCGTGTTCGCCGCCACCATGGCCGACTGCGCGGCCGCCCTCGCGCCGGTCACCGAGTGGGACCTCGTCGAGACGGTCCGCGCGCGGCAGCCGCTGGACCGCGTGGACGTCGTCCAGCCCGTGCTCTGGGCGATCATGGTGTCGCTCGCCGAGGTGTGGCGCGCGCACGGGGTCCGGCCCGCCGCCGTCATCGGCCACTCCCAGGGCGAGATCGCCGCCGCCTGCGTGGCCGGCGCGCTCTCCCTCGCCGACGGCGCCCGCATCGTGGCCCTGCGCAGCCGGGCCATCGCGCGTGAACTGTCCGGCCGTGGCGGCATGATGTCCGTGGCCCTGCCCGAGGCCCGGGTGCGCGAGCTCGTCACCTGCTACGACGGCCGTGTCGCGGTGGCCGCCGTCAACGGCGCCTCCTCCGTGGTGCTGTCCGGTGACGCCGACGCCCTCGACGAGCTCCGCGAGACGATCGTGGCCGGCGGCGACCGCGCCAAGCGGCTCCCGGTCGACTACGCCTCGCACTCCGCCCATGTCGAGTCGATCCGGGAACGGCTGCTCGCCGAACTGGCGGGCGTGGAGGCCCGGCCCGCCGAGGTGCCGTTCTACTCCACCGTCACCGGCGCCCGGCTCGACACCGCCAGCCTGGACGCCGACTACTGGTACACCAACCTGCGGCAGAGCGTGCTGTTCGAGGCCACCACGCGCACCCTGCTCGACGCCGGGTACGGCGTGTTCGTCGAGTGCAGCCCGCACCCCGTGCTGCTGCACGGCATCGAGGAGACCGCCGACGCCGCGGGCGCCGACATCACCGGTCTCGGCTCGCTGCAGCGCGACAACGGTGGCCCCGAGCGCGTCCTGGCCGCCCTGGGAGGGGCCTTCGTCGCCGGCGTCCCGGTCGACTGGTCGGCCGTGTTCGACGGCATGCCGGTACGCTCCGCCGACCTTCCCACCTACGCTTTCCAGCGCGAGCGGTACTGGCTCGGGCGGTCCGCCTCCGCCGGCGACGTCGGCGCCGCAGGACTGGAGACCACCGGCCACCCGCTCCTCGGCGCCGCCGTGCCGGTCGCCGAGGGCGGCACCCTGTTCACCGGCCGCCTCACCGCTGCCGCCGCACCCTGGCTGGCCGACCACGCCGTGTCCGGCACCGCCCTCCTGCCCGGCACCGCCCTGGTCGAGCTGGCGCTCGGCGCCGGCCACGACCTCGGCTGCGGACACCTCACCGAACTCACCCTCCAGGCGCCCCTGCTGCTGCCCGACCGGGGCGCGGTCCAGCTGCAGCTGCGCGCGGCCCCCGCCGACGACACCGGCCACCGTGCGCTCACCGTCCACTCCCGCCCCGAGGGCGCCGCCGACGCCGCCTGGACCCTGCACGCCACCGGCCTGCTCGCCCCGCAGACCACCGCGCCCGCCTTCGACCTGAGCGCCTGGCCGCCGCGGGGCGCGGAGCCCGTACCGGTCGAGGACGCCTACGCCCACCTGGCCGCCCTCGGCTACGACTACGGGCCCGCCTTCCAGGGTCTGCGCGCGGCCTGGCGGCGCGGCGACGAGACCTTCGCCGAGGTCGAACTGCCCGTCGACGCCGACACCTTCGCCCTGCACCCGGCCCTGTTCGACGCCGCCCTGCACGCCGACGGCCTCGGCACCCACGGCCAGGACACCGCCCGGTTGCCGTTCGCCTGGACCGGGGTCTCGCTGTACGCGGCCGGGGCCACCGCCCTGCGGGTCCGGCTGCACGGCGGCGACCCGCTGTCCCTGCAGCTCGCCGACCCCACGGGCGCCCCGGTCGCAGAGGTCGAGGCGCTGGTCTCGCGGCCCGTCGACCCTGCCGCACTCACGTCGACCGCGCCGGTGGACGACCTGTACCGCCTGCAGTGGCCGGCACTGGCCGTATCCGCGGCGCCCGCACCGGAGCACGCGGTCCTCGACGAACCGGGCGCCGTCGCGCCGGCCACCGTGCCGGGGTGGGTGGTGCTGCGGGCCGGCGGGGACGACGACCCGGTCACCGGCTCCCGCCGCGCGACCGAGCGGGTCCTGGCCGCCGTACAGGCCTGGCTCGCGGACGAACGCACCGCCCCCGCACGGTTGCTGGTGCTCACCCGGGGCGCCGTGGCGGTGGGGGAGGAGGACGTCACCGACCTGCCGGCAGCCGCCGTGTGGGGCCTGGTCCGGGCCGCTCAGGGCGAGCATCCCGGCCGGTTCGTGCTCGTGGACTGCGACAACGGCGACGCGGCTGCCGCGGTGGCCGCCGCCGCGGCGAGCGGCGAGCCCCAGCTCGCCCTGCGCGACGGTACCGTGCACGTGCCCCGGCTGGCCCGCTCCGATGCGCGGGGACAGGCACCGTCCCTCGACCCGGACGGCACCGTACTGATCACCGGCGGCACCGGCGTCCTCGGCGCCCTCGTCGCCCGGCACCTGGTCGCCGAGCACGGGGTGCGCCGCCTGGTGCTGGCCGGGCGCAGCGGCACCGCCGCCGACGACTTCGCCGACGTGGACGCGGACCTCGTCGTGGCCCGCTGCGACGCCGCCGACCGCGAGCAACTGGCCGGGCTCATCGCCGAGATACCGCCCGACCGCCCGCTCACCGCCGTCGTCCACCTCGCCGGAGTCCTCGACGACGGACTGGTGACCGACCAGACCCCCGAACGCCTGGACGCCGTACTGCGCCCCAAGGCCGACGCCGCCTGGCACCTGCACGAACTCACCGCGGACCTGGACCTGGCGGCGTTCGTGTTGTTCTCCTCCGCCGCCGGCACGGTCGACGGCGCCGGACAGTCCGGCTACGCCTGCGCCAACGCCTTCCTCGACGCGCTGGCCGCCCACCGCAGGCACCACGGCCTGCCGGCGCACTCAATGGCCTGGGGCTTCTGGGAGCAGCGCACCGGACTGACCGCCCACCTCACGGACGCCGACGTGGCACGCATGGCGCGCGCCGGCATCCGTCCCCTCCCCACCGAGGAGGGCCTGCGCCTGCTCGACGCGGCCCTCGAGACCGACGAGCCACTGCTGGTCCCGGTCGGCCTGGACCTGGCGACCCTGCGCCGCGCCACCGACGTCCCGGCCGTCCTGCGGGGCCTGGTGCCGGCACGCGCCCGCCGTACCGCGGCCTCCCGCACGGACTCCGATTCGCTCGCCGACCGGCTGGCCGTCCTCGGCCCCGCCGAACGCGACGCCGCCCTCATGGAACTGGTCCGCACCCATGTCGCCGCCGTGCTCGGGCACGCCAGCGACATGACGCTCGATCCCCGCCGCTCCTTCCGCGAGGTGGGCTTCGACTCGCTGACCGCGGTGGAACTGCGCAACCGCCTCGGCAACGCCGTGGGCCTGCGCCTGCCCGCCACGCTCGTCTTCGACTACCCCGACGCGAGCGCGCTCGTGGGCCACCTCAGGACGGAACTCTTCGGCGCGCAGGCCGAGTCGACCACCGAAATGGCCGAGCGGGAAGCGGACGAACCGATCGCGATCGTCGCCATGGCCTGCCGCTACCCCGGTGGTGTCGGCACCCCCGAGGAGCTGTGGCGGCTGCTGGCCGACGGTGGCGACGGCATCGGCACCTTCCCCGCCGACCGCGGCTGGGACCTGGACGGCCTGTACGACCCCGAGCCGGGCAAGGCCGGCCACTGCTCCACCCGAGCGGGCGGTTTCCTGTACGACGCCGCCGACTTCGACCCCGACTTCTTCGGCATCGGCCCTCGCGAGGCCCTGGCCATGGACCCGCAGCAGCGGCTGCTGCTGGAGACGTCCTGGGAAGCGCTGGAGCGGGCCGGTATCGACCCCCAGTCCGTGCGCGGCAGCCGTACCGGCGTCTTCGCGGGCGTCATGTACCACGACTACGGCAGCCGCCTGCACCACGTGCCCGAGGCCGTGCGCGACTACCTCGGCAACGGCAGCCTCGCCAGCGTGGCCTCCGGCCGGGTCGCCTACGCCCTCGGTCTGGAGGGCCCGACCCTCACCGTGGACACGGCGTGCTCCTCGTCCCTGGTGGCGCTGCACCTGGCCGCCCAGGCACTGCGCCAGGGCGAGTGCACCCTGGCCCTGGCCGGTGGCGTCTCCGTGATGTCGACCGTCGACACGTTCGTGGACTTCAGCAGGCAGCGCAACCTCGCCGCCGACGGCCGCGCCAAGTCCTTCGCCGACGCAGCGGACGGCACGGCCCTGTCCGAGGGCGCCGGGATGCTCGTGCTGGAGCGGTTGTCGGACGCGCGGGCGAACGGTCATCCGGTGCTGGCGGTTGTGCGTGGTTCCGCGGTCAATCAGGACGGTGCGTCCAA
>NZ_JBFAWF010000042.1:0-40259 GCF_040680195.1 Streptomyces sp. NPDC052109
CGTCCTGGACGCCGTACGGGACCGCGACCCGCAGACCGCCGAGGCCGCCATGCGGGCCCTGCTCGACCAGGCCGGCCGCGACCTGGACCGGCTCGACACCCCTGACGACACGAAAGGCAGCGGCGGCAAGTGAAGATCGCTCGCATCGAAACCTTCCTGGTCCCGCCGCGCTGGCTGTTCTGCCGAGTCGAGACCGACGACGGCGTGGTCGGCTGGGGCGAACCCGTGGTCGAGGGCCGCGCCGAGGTCGTCAGAAGCGCCGTCGAGGTCCTCTCCGAGTACCTCCTCGGCCAGGACCCCCTGCGCATCCAGGACCACTGGCAGGTCCTCACCAAGGGCGGCTTCTACCGGGGCGGCCCCGTCCTGTCCAGCGCCGTCGCGGGACTCGACCAGGCCCTGTGGGACATCGCGGGCAAGACCTACGGCGCCCCCGTGCACGCCTTGCTCGGCGGCCCCGTCCGCGACGACGTCCGCGTCTACGCCTGGGTCGGCGGCGACGAACCCGCCCAGCTCACCGAGCAGATCACCGAACAGGTCGAGGCGGGATTCACCGCCGTCAAGATGAACGCGGCCGGACCGACCTCTCCCGTCGTCACCGCCGCCGAGACCGCCGCCGTCGTCGCCCGCGTGGCCGCCGCCCGTGACGTGCTCGGCCCGGACCGGGACGTCGCCGTCGACTTCCACGGGCGCTTCGGCGCCGCCTCGGCCCGCCGCGTCCTCGCCGAACTCACCCCTCTGCAACCGCTGTTCGTGGAGGAACCCGTCCTGCCCGAGCAGGGCCACCTGCTGCCCGGACTGGTCGCCGCCAGTCCCGTCCCGCTCGCCACTGGCGAACGTCTCTACGGCCGCGGCGAGTTCCTGCCCGCCCTCACCGCGGGCATCGCCGTCGCGCAGCCCGACCTCTCGCATGCGGGCGGCATCTCCGAGGTCACCCGCATCGCCTCCCTCGCCGAGACGTTCGGCGCCCTGCTCGCCCCGCACTGCCCGCTCGGCCCCATCGCGCTCGCCGCCAGCCTCCAAGTGGCCTTCGCCACGCCCAACTTCCTCATACAGGAACAGAGCCGCGGCATCCACTACAACAAGGACGCCGACCTGCTCTCCTACGTCGTCGACCCCGAGCCGTTCCGCTTCACCGCCGGACGGGCCCACCGGGGCGACGCGCCCGGCCTCGGCATCACCGTGGACGAGAACGCCGTACGCGCCGCCGACCGCACCGGGCACGTCTGGCGCAACCCGGTGTGGCGGCACGCCGACGGCTCGTTCACGGAGTGGTGAGCGTGCCCCTCGCGTGCACCACCGACCCCGCGCACGGCGGACGCTGGACCTCGCTGCGCGCCGGCGAGCGCGAATGGCTGTGGCACCGCCCGGACCCCGCACGCGAAGGCGTCGCACCCGGCGACGCCTTCGTGGACGCGGGCGGCCTGGAGGAGTGCGTCCCCACCGTGCGCGGCACCCCCGACCACGGCGACGCCTGGTCCCGGCCCTGGACCCGCGACGGCGGCACCGAACGCGTCGACTGCGACGCGTTCACCCTCGCTCGTACCGTCCGGCCCACCGCCGACGGCGTCGAGGCCGACTACACGCTCACCGCCGACCCCGGCTACCGCTTCGTATGGGCGGCCCACGCCCTGTTGGACCTCTCCGTACGGGCCGAACTCCGGGCCCGTACGGGCACACCCACCCGCGTGTTCCCGGAAGCGGCACCCCTGCTCGACGGACCCTGGCCCGACGGCGCCCCCTGGGTGGAGGGCCACTGGCCCGCACCGCGCGGACTGCGCCTTGACCGGTTCGGCCCCGACGACGGCACCGCGGCCGGCGCCGTCCTCGCGGACGGCCGGGTCTGCGTCCACGACGGCCCCGACCGGCTCGCCCTCGCCGTCGAGGCCGCGGGGCAGCCGGTGTCCGTCGCCCTGTGGCGCAACCTGGGCGGCTTCCCCGAGCAGGGCCCCTACCGCAGCACCGGGGTGGAACCGATGCTGGGCCGCACCTTCGACCTCGCCGAGGCCGGCCCCGGCGACGCGGCCCGCGTCCCCGCCTCCGGCGAGGTCCGCTGGCGGCTCACCCTGACCGCCGACTGCCGCTGCCCCTGACCCCTCGACCGCCGCCCGAGCGGCGTGGCCGCCGGGGGGACGGGCGCGCCGCAGCACCGAACCGACACCGAAGGAGCCCCACTCCGTGGACCTACGAGCAGCCCTGGCCGACCGCCGCCTCGTCGCCATCGTGCGCGGAGGCGACCCGGACGCCGCCCTGCGCACCGTACTGGCGCTCGCCGAGGAGGGCGTCGACCTGATCGAGGTGTCCCTCAGCGGCGTCGACGCGCTCGGCGTCATCGCCCGGGCCGCCGCGGAGTTCGGGCCGGACCGGCCGATCGGCGCTGGCACCGTCCTGACCGCCGACGACGCGCGCGCCGCGCGGGACGCCGGCGCCGCCTTCGCCGTCACCCCCGGCCTCGGCGCCGGAGCCGACACCGCCCGCGCCCTCGGCCTGCCGGTCCTCGCCGGCGTCATGACCCCCACCGAGGTCATCGCCGCCCGCGCCCAGGGCGCCGACGCGCTCAAACTGTTCCCGGCCGCCGACGCCGGGGGACCGGCCTACCTCAAGGCCCTGCGCGCCCCCTTCCCCGACACCGCGTTCGTGCCCGTCGGCGGCGTGGACCTGGACGCCGCCCGCGCCTACCTCGCCGCGGGCGCCACCGCCGTCGGCGTCGGTTCCCCGCTCGTCGCGGACGCCGCCGACGGCGGCAGCACGAACGCTCTGCGCGAGCGCGCCCGCGCCTTCCGCGCCGCCGCCGAGGAGGCCACGGCGTGACCGAGCGGCTCCTGCCCACCCGCCCCGACCGCCTCGAACTCGGCGAGGGAATCCGCTGGACCGGCGACGGCGTCGTCCTGGTGGACATCCTGCAAGGACGCCTGTTCGCCGTCCCCGAGGACCCCGGCCTCGCGCTGCGCGGGATACTGCGGCTGCCGCTTCCGCTGGGCGCGGTGGCGCCCGTCGCCGGCCGCCCCGGCACCTGGATCGCCGCCGCCGGCACCGGCGTCTGCCTCCTCGGCTCCGCCGGCGCACCCGTCTGGCTCGCCACACCCGAGGACCGCCCCGGACCGCAGATGCGCATGAACGACGGGGTCGCGGACCCCTCGGGCCGCTTCTGGGCGGGCAGCATGGCCTACGACAACACCGAGGGTGCCGGCACCCTCTACCGCGTCGACCACGACGGCACCGTCACTCCCGCCGTCGAGGGCGTCACCATCCCCAACGGCCCCGCCTTCACCGCCGACGGCCGCACCCTGTACCTGGCCGACAGCGCCCGCGCGATCGTCCGCCGCTACCCGGTCGACCCCGACACCGGCCGCGTCGGCACCCCCGAGGACTTCCTCACCGTGGACGAGGGCGGCCCGGACGGCATGACCGTGGACGCCGAGGGTGCCTTGTGGTGCGCCGTCTGGGGCACCGGCACGGTCCGCCGGTACCTCCCGGACGGCACCCCCGACCGGGTCGTCCGCCTCCCGGCCGGACAACCCGCCGGCGTCTGCCTCGAAGGCACGCTGCTGCACGTCACCACCGCCACGGTGGGCCTCGACGCGCCCGGCCCGTACGACGGCGCGGTCTTCACGGTGCCCGTCGACGTGCCCGGCACACCCACCCCCGCCTTCCGGCTCGACCCCTCCGCACCGGTTGCCGGAGACCTCGCGTGACCGGCACCTGGCGCCCGGCACCGGGACGCGTGGTCTGCGTCGGCGAGACCATGGCCGCCCTCGCCCCCGACCCGCCCCGGCCGCTGTCCGAGGCCGGCCACCTGCGCCTGTCGGTCGCGGGAGCCGAGTCCAACGTGGCGATGTACCTCGCGGACCACGGCATCCCGGTGACCTGGCTCTCGGCGCTCGGTGACGACCCGCTCGGCGCGCGGGTGCGGTCGGCCGTCGCCGCCGCCGGGGTGGACGTCGCCCCCGTTCGCACCGATCCCGACCGGCCGACGGGCCTGATGCTGAAGAACCCGACGCCCACCGGCACCCGCGTGCACTACTACCGCCGGGGCTCGGCCGCCTCCGCCCTCGGCCCCGACCTGCTCGACCACGAGGCGCTGCGCACGGCCGCTCTCGTGCACTTCACCGGCATCACCCCGGCCCTGTCCGCGTCCTGCCGCGAACTGGTCACCGGCGCGCTCGCCGTCCCGGCCGCCGAACGCCCGTACGCGATCAGCTTCGACGTCAACCACCGCGCCCCGCTCTGGCCACGGGGCGCCGCCCCGGGCGCGCTGCGCGACCTCGCCGGACGCGCCGACATCGTCCTCGTCGGCCTGGACGAGGCCCAGGACCTGTGGGGCGCGGAACTGACCCCGGCGGCCGTACGCGAACTGCTGCCCGGGCCGCGCGTCCTCGTCGTCAAGGACGGCTCCCGCGAGGCCACGGCCTTCACGGGGTCCGGCGCCGTCACCGTGCCGGCGCTGCGGACCGTCGTGGTCGAACCCGTGGGCGCGGGCGACGCGTTCGCGGCCGGCTTCCTCACCGGTCTGCTGCGCGGCGAACCCGTGGACCGCGCCCTGCGCCTCGGCCACATCACGGCGGTCTCCGCCCTGAAGGTGACCGGAGACCACGGCCCACTCCCGCCGCACCGCTCCGTCGGCCGACTCCTCGCCCTCACGGACGAGGAATGGGAGGCGTACGAGGAGACACCGAGGTCCGCGCCGGACACGGCCGGGGGCGGGCAACGGGGAGGACCGCCCACCTAGGGCCTGCGGACCCCGGCGGAGCCCTCGCCGGTATCAGGAGACGCGGCTGTCTGTATTTCCCTGAGGAAAGGCTGCTGACCTGCTGCGAGGCGGAGCCTGATCGTGCGGGACTCGGGGCGGAGCGCGAACTCGGGTCGCACATCCGGTCCGCAGGCGCGTGAGCCGAGCCCGTGCTGGGCCGCGTCGATGATCAGGTGACTCGCCGTCGACCCGGGAAGCTCGTAGGGGTGTCCGGCCTGCGCGATCTGCTGAGGGGTGTGGCGGCTGAGGGTGAAACCGGGACGCCGGCCCTGTGCGTCCGGAAGGGCAACGATGCGCAGCACCTCGGTGGTGCCGCTCGTCAGCGTGAGCCTTCGCAGGCGGGAGCGGTGCCCGGTCTCCTGGGGGCGCGCGTAGTCGACCGAGAGCGCGGCGACGGTGGAGGCGAAACGGCCCGTGCGGGCCGCGCGGAGGCTGTCGGGGTACGACTCGTACGGGCCCAGGCCGAACCACTCGGCGCCGTCGACGGGAGCCGCGCCGTCGGGGAGGCAGAAGCGGACCCCGATCCGTGGCCACACGGTGCGCCAGCCGCTGGAGGGCTCGATCTCCACGCGCAGCTCCAGCTCGTCGTCTTCGAGTGACCAGACGGACTCCACGGTCACCGACAAGGCCGAGTTGGCGGCGGAGACCTTGTCGACGGTACGCAGCGCGTCGGGGGCGTGTTCCACGGACACGCGTCGCGTGGTCAGCCGGTGCAGGCCGTCGCGACGCCACAGGTCGGCGTTGGACACGCCGGGGATCCCGGCGTCGCTCTCCTCGACCTCCTCGGACGCGCTTTCGTCGTTGTCGGTCGGCGCGCGGAACAGCTCCAGCCGCGGGCCGGCGACGGGGCGGCCGGCGAGGCGGGTCAGGGATCCGTCGACGAACTCGGCGATCCCGAGCGTCCCTGTGCCGTCGCCGTGCCGCCAGCTGTTCCGGAGCCGGACAGCGGGAACGGACCGACGTACCGAGCGATCCAGTTGAGCGGTCGCGACGACATGGCCTTGGGGTGCCCAGGCGGTCGCGGCTGCCAGCTCCGCGTCGATCGTGAGCCACGTCTCGGCGTCCGGGGACAGCGTGATCCGCGGGAGCGGAACCTGTGCGGACGCGCCTGCCGGGATCACGGGGACCTCCAGGTCACCGCCGTCGACGCGTGTTCCGTCGTGCTCGACGCGCCAGCGGAAGCGCAGGTCGGAGGTGTCGGCGCAGTGCCGCAGATTGGTGATCGCGACGCCGGCCGCGTCGAAGGCGAAGCGGAGCGGCTGGACGACGGCCTTGTACTCGTGGAGGCTGGGCGTCGGGACGTCGTTGCTCAGCAGCATGCCGTCCATCACGAAGTTCCCGTCGTGCACGACCTCTCCGAAGTCGCCACCGTAGGCGTAGTACGGCGTTCCGTCCGGGGCCGTCGCGAGGAGGCCGTGATCGCGCCACTCCCAGACGAAACCGCCGTGCAACCGCGGGTACGCGTGCACCAGCTCCTCGTACTGGTCGAGCGACCCCGGCCCGTTGCCCATCGCGTGCGCGTACTCGCACAGCAGGAAGGGCTTGGCGCGCTGCCGGGCGCTCTGCGCGGGGGTGCAGTTCAGCAGTGTGGCGTCGGCGCCGTCGGAGCCGATGCCGCGGGTCTGCGGCACGGATGCGTACATGCGTGAGTAGACGTCGGTGTACTCGCCGGTGTGGTCACCTTCGTAGTGCACGGGGCGTCCGGCGTCGCGGGCGTGGACCCACGCCGACATGGCGGCGAGGTTGCTGCCGGTACCGGCTTCGTTGCCGAGCGACCAGAGCACGATGCTGGGGTGGTTCTTGTCGCGTTCGACGGTGCGTTGGACGCGGTCCAGGTACGCCGCGCGCCACGCGGGACCGTCGCTGGGATTGCCCGTCCAGCCGACCTTGTCGAAGCCGTGCGTCTCCAGATCGCATTCGAGGACGACCCAGAAACCCAGTTCGTCGGCGAGGTCGAGGAGCCGCGGATGCGGCGGGTAGTGGCTGGTACGGATGGCATTCACGTTGAACCGCTTCATGCGGACCAGGTCCTCGCGGGCGTGTTCCTCGTCGAATACACGGCCGCGCTCGGGATGGGTCTCATGGCGGTTGACCCCGTGGAACACGACGCGGCGGCCGTTGACCAGGAACCGGTCGCCGCGGATCTCGACCGTTCGGAATCCGAGCCTCAAGGTGACGCTTTCCGCTGAGGCGGACACCGTGGCGTCGTACAGGCGGGGTCGCTCGGCCGACCAGGGCTCCACACCGGTGAGGTCGAGGGGCGCCACGTCGGCCGCCGTGGCCCAGACCCGCTCGACGTCGAGTTCGGGGATGCGCAGGGTGAGGGGGAACGCCGTCGCGTCGGCGGTGACCTCCGGGTCGATGCGGCCGCGGCCGTCGTCGAAACCGGTCCGCAGCCAGACGTCCTCGATGCCCCCTGCCGGCCGGGCGAGCAGGGTGACGTCGCGGAAGATGCCCGGCAGCCACCACTGGTCCTGGTCCTCGAGGTAGCTGGCGGCCGACCACTGGTGCACCCGCACGGCGACGACGTTGTCGCCCGGACGCACGAGGGACGTCACGTCGAACTCGTGGGCGAGTCGGCTGCCGCTCGCACTCCCCGTCTCCACGCCGTTCACCCATACCGTGAAGAGCGATTCGACCCCGTCGAACCGCAGCACGGTCCGGCCGTTGTCCGGCCAGTCGCCGGGGAGGTCGAAATGGCGGCGGTAGTCGCCGGTGGGGTTCTCGTCCGGCACGTGGGGCGGGTCGATGGGGAACGGGTACTGGATGTTCGTGTAGATCGGCCGGCCGTAGGCACCCTCGCCCTGGAGCACCCAGTGCGAGGGCACCGGGATGCTGTCCCAGCCGTGGTCGTCGAAGCCCTCGGCCGTGAAGTCCAGCGGCACCGATGCCGTGGGCGACAGACGAAACCGCCAAGGCCCGTTCAGCGAAAGGGAGGGGGCGTCGGAGTGCAGCCAGGAGCGCGCCGCGCGCAGTGCGCCACGACTTGGCGCGGTGTCGGAGACATGTGCGGAAGGCTCGGAGGGCACGAGGTCACAACTTTCTTGGTAGGAACCGGGGGATCCGGGCGCGGACTGGGCTGGCCGGCATTCCGGCGTGGGCGGTCGTGCTTCGTCTACCGGAGTACGACGGTGCGGATCTCCCAGGGGCCGAGGCGGAGTTCGAGGCACTCCTGCACGGCGATCGGGGAGATCGGCCGGCCGAGCAGGTCGACCGTCGTGGCCCGGGTGAACGGGCCGGTGATGCGCACGCGCGAGCCGCTGTCGCTCATCGAGGTCAGCCGCACCTCGGTTCCGGCCCCCTGCTCGTCGTCGGTGACGCGCCGGATGCTTGAGACGTGGATGTCCTGGCCGTCCACTCGTACGCCTCCGGCGTCGCGGGTCAGCCGGTGTGTGGTGGGCGCGGTTCCGCGGGTGACGAGGACGTCGTTGCGGAACTCCTCGGCAAGGGCGACCGCGCGGGCGCCCTGCCAGCCGGACGCGGAGGGGACGACGGCGAAGCGGTTCTCGATCCGCATGCCGAGTTCCTGTGCCCCCGGTGCGGGGATCTCGCCGGCCGCGGGCTCGTCGCGGAAGGGATGGATGTTGACGCTGATCGAGCCGATGGCGCGCAGCAGGGTGATGGCGAGTGAGGTGCCGTCGCCGACGAGTTCGTACTCGCTGGAGTGGTCGAGCAGGACGGTGGCGGGGCCGGCGGACACGAAGGAGTCGGCGGGGAACGTCGGGATCGGGTACTCGCCCCAGCCACCCTCGGCGGTGAGCCCGCGCTCGGTGACGGCGAACTGCCCGGCGGACGCGGATGTGGTCACGGGCCGGGGCAGTGGCAGGTGGAAGCGAAGCCGGTGGTCGGCGCTCTGGTTGAGGAACGCGGTGGAGACACGCACGAAGGGCTCGCCCACGCGTACTTCCACGAGCATCTCCACGGGTGTGGGCACGGTGCGGTCGCTGCGCAGATCGCGGTCCGGGGAGAGGGCGGCGGGCCAGTCGTAGACGCGGGTGACCCGAAGCCTGGACCGGAGCGGACCGGTCTCCAGGACGTCGACGGTGATCCGCGTCGGCTCTGACACGAGGACGTCGCGGGCCGGTGGAGCGTAGTTGTAGCTGTCGCCGCGGTCGCCGCCGTCGACGAGGCGGCCGACTCCGGACAGGACTGTGCCGTCGCTCCCGGTGACATCCAGCGTTCCGTCGTCGGCGACGACGACCTTGACGAGCCCGTTGGTGAGCGTGTCGGCCGTCGCCGTCGCGGGTGTGAGGGGCGTCTCCGGGCCGGTGGGCCCGTCGCCGGCCCCGACTCGGAAACCGGCCAGCCCGGACGCGGGGACGTGCACCGGCACCAGCGCGGTGGCCCGCGCCTGTGCCAGGGTCCGCACCCGCCACTGACCGGGATGCGCGGTGGCCGCGGCGGCGACCTCGCGGCGCAGGACCAGCAGGTCGAACGGACCGCTGGTCGGTACCTCGGCGAGGTGGAAGACCAGCGAGTTCGCGGTGAGTTCGTAGCGGTCGATCAGGCGGCCGAACAACTCGCGCCGGTGGATGCGGCGCAGCACCCGTTCCAGCTGCGAGGCGTCCACGTGCTCGTCGCTGAGCACGGTGGGGGAGTGGGAGACCAGTTGCACGGGGTACGCCGATCCGTCGGCGGTGTTCGCGATCAGCGCGGTGTGCGCCGGCGGGACCACGACATCGACCTCGACGAGCGCCGTGCGTTCGAACGGCAGCGGGTTGGCGACCAGGTAGCCGTCGCCCGGCACCAGCGCGGCGGGTTCGGCGAGGGCCGCGTCCCGCACGGCGCGGGCCGTCTGTGCGGCCTCGGCGAGCCGTGACGCGACCTGCTCACAGGTTTCGTCGGTGCCGGAGCCGACCACCGAGTCGTGTGCGGTCGACTCGATGATCTTGTGCCAGGCGAGGGAGAGGAACGGCGAGTCGTCGCGCTGGGACCACAGGGCGTTCATCCGCTCGGCATGGTCGATGGCGCGTTCGGCGAGGGCCATGCGCTGCTTCAGCCCGAGCCGCACGGACAGCACGCCCGGCAGGATGTTGCCGCGCACATGGCTGCGCAGTTCGCCGGTGACCACGGCGGACACCTCGTCGCGGACGTGTTCGCGGACGTACGCGTCGAGCGTCGCGAGGGTGATGGTGTGTTCGTCGCCGGATGCCTGCCGCAGCCAGTCCGGCAGCTGCGGGTCGGGGGCGTTGTGGTCGGTGCCGGCCATGGCCAGCACCGGGTCGGTGCCCCACCGCTCGGCCGTCATCCGGGCGTAGTCACCGAGCGCGCGGCGGATCTGGTCGGGCACCAGCAGGACGTCGAGACCGTTGTCGTAGCCGTCGAAGAGGTACTCGGTGCGCACTTCGGACCCGTCCGGCGCGCGCCAGCGGAAGGCGTGACCGTCGACGGAGCTGGGCACCCCGCGCCACAGTGCCGCGTGCTCGATCCCGGCGCGCCGCAGAATCTGCGGCATCTGGGCGATGTGGCCGAACATGTCGGGCAGATACCCGAGGGGCATGGCGCCGCCGAGCTCCGCCGCGGCCGCCCAGCCCATCTGCAGGTTGCGCACGATGGTCTCGCCGGAGCAGAGGAACTCGTCGAGCAGGATCAGCCAGGGCCCGATGGCGAGCCGGCCCGCTCGGACCAGTGCGGTGACGCGGTCGCGGTTTTCCGGACGCATCTCCAGGTAGTCCTCGATCGCGGCCATCTGCCCGTCGACGGTGAACCGGAAGTCCGGTTGCGCCTCGGCCGTCTCCAGCACGGTGTCGAGGGCGGCGACCAGCCGGTGCCGGAACACCTGGAACGGCTCGTACCACTCCCGGTCCCAGTGGAAATGGGGCACGAAGACGGCGGAGTTCTGCATGACGGGAGGGACCTTCTGTGCGGGGGTGGCAGCGGAGAACGCGGGCGGGGTGGTCACTTGATGGAGCCGGCGGCGAGTCCGGTGCGCCAGAACCGCTGCAGGAGGACGAACACGATGATCACGGGCACGATCGACACCAGGGAACCGGTGATCACGGACTCTTGCAGCAGCGGGGCCCGTGCGGTCTGGCCGTTCCACTCGTACAGCCCGAGCGTGACCGGGAACAGTGACTCCTTCTGCAGCATCACCATCGGCAGGAAGAAGTTGTTCCAGATGGCTACGAACTGGAACAGGAAGATGGTGACCAGGGCCGGTGCCATCAGCCTGGACGCCACCGAGAAGAACGTGCGGAACTCGCCGGCGCCGTCCAGGCGTGCCGACTCGATCAGTTCCTGGGGGACGGCGGCGCTGGCGAAGACACGCGCGAGATAGACGCCGAACGGGCTGACGATGCTGGGCAGGAAGACCGCGAGATAGGTGTTGACGATTCCCGCGGCGGAGAAGAGCAGGAAGAGCGGCAGGGCGAGCGCGGTGGTCGGAACCAGGACACCGCCGAGGACGACGGAGAAGAGGAACTCGCGGCCCCGGAACTGGAACTTGGCGAAAGCGTAGCCGCACAGCGCGGAGATCAGGGTTCCCACGGCCGCGCCCAGCACCGCGTAGATGACGGTGTTGACGGCCCACCGCCCGAAGATGCCGTCGCTGCGAGTGAACAGGATGCGGAGGTTCTCGAACAGGTTGAAGTGCGAGAACGCCAGGCCGTTGGTGGAGGCGAGGTCGCCCTGCGGCTTCGTGGCGGCGACGACGAGGAAGTACACGGGCAGGAGGAAGTAGATGGCCAGGAGGAACATCAAGGCCATCGCGGCCGTACGGCTGACGCGGCTTTCACGGATCGCGGGTCGGTCGCTCACAGGCCCGCCCTCTTGGAGGTCAGTCGCATGAAGCCGAAGCTCAGCACGAACGTGATGACGGCGATGACCACGGAGATCGCCGCGGCCTGCTGGTAGTTGTTCCCCGACGCCACCGCGTACGCGAGCATGTTCGGGGTGAACGTGCTCGAGATGTTGGAGGAGATCTGACGCAACACGGCGGGTTCGGCGTAGAGCTGCAGTGTGCCGATGATCGAGAAGACCGTGGTCAGGACGATGGACGGGGCGATGATCGGAACCTTGATCCGCCAGGCGATCGACCAGTTGCTCGCGCCGTCGATCTTCGCGGCCTCGTAGAGTTCCTGCGGGATCGCCTGCAGCGCCGAGAACATGATCAGCATGTTGTAGCCGGTCCACAGCCATGTCGAGACATTCGCCGTCGACCACAGCACGGCCCCCGGGCCGAGGAAGTCGGGGTGCAGGCCGATGCTCTGCAGAAGGTCGAGGACGGGGCTGAGCTGAGGCGAGTACAGGTAGGACCACATGATCGCGGCGATGACGCCGGGCACGGCATAGGGCATGAACGCGGTGATGCGGAAAAGCGACTTGAGCTTCAGCAGTGGTGTGTCGAGCAGCAAGGCGATGATCAGCGCCGTGAACAGCATGACCGGCACCTGAACGATGCCGAACAGGCCGATGCGACCGATGCCGGCCCAGAATTCGCTGTTCTGGATCACTTGAGCGTACTGCTCGAAACCGCCGAACGCCGTGTACGAGGTGCCGTACTGCCCCCCGGTGCGACGCACGACGCGGAGGCTCTGCCACAGCGCGTAGCCGACCGGTACCAGGTAGAACAGCACGAACGGCAGGAAGAACGGGGTCAGGAAGGCGACGATGACGCGCGCCCTGGGGCCGCCGCTCAGACGGGTGCGGCCACGGGGCGGTGCCACGACGCGCGGCGCGCGGGTTGCGAGATCGGTCATGCTGCGGTCACTTGCCTGCCGTGGCCGGGATGGCCTGGTCCTTCATGGACTTCAGCGCGGCGCTCTGGGCGGCCGCGAGCGCGTCGGTGAGGGTTCCGTCGCCGGCCGCGGCCTTGGCCATCGCGTCCTGCAGTGCGAGGTTCACCGTCTTCTGGGTGGGACCCCAGGTGAAACTGGTGTCGATCTTCTTGGACGAGTCGGCGAAGACGTCGAAGATCCTCTCGTTGTTGTAGTATGGAACGCCCTTCGAGAGCGCGGGAAGTCCCAGACCGGCGTCGGCTGCCGGATAGAGGCCGCCCAGCTGGTTCTCCAGAGCGAGGGCCTCGGGGTCGGTGTTCAGCCAGGTGTTGAATTTCACCGACTCGTAGAGGTGCTTGCCGCCCTTCATGAACGCGACGGTGGATCCGCCCCAGTCACCGGACGTGCCGTTCGTACCCCACGTCGGCATCGGGACCACCGACCACTTGCCCGCCTGCTCGGGCAGGTTGTCCCGGAACATGCTGTAGCCCCAGGCCGCGCCGACGTAGCTGGCGACCTGGTCCTTCTCGTACGCCGCGTACATCTGCGTCGAACCGTTGGCCAGGTCGGTGCGCACGAGCTTCTCGGAGATCAGCTTCTGCCAGTACTCGGCGACCTGTTTGCTCTGGGCCGACTCCACGGTGACGTGCCACTTGTCACCGGAGTAGCCGTACATCTGGGCGTTGTTCTGCCACAGGAGCCCGTTGAACCACTCGGCGTTGTTCGGGTCGAAGAACGTGATGGTGAGGTGGGGATCGGCCTGGTGCAGTTTCCGCGCGTCCTGCGCGTACTGGTCCCAGGTCTTGGGGATCGCGACGCCGTACTTCTTGAAGAGGTCGGTGCGCACGTAGAGAGCCATCGGCCCGGTGTCCTGCGGAAGGGCGAACACGCCGGAGCCGCCGAAGCTGGTCTGCGACCACGTCCAGGGTACGAATTTCGACTTCGCCGCGGTGGCGTCCGAGCAGGCCGAGGCGTCCACGAAGGCGTTCTGGGAACGCAGGTTGGGCAGCTCGTCGTAGCCGACCTGGGCCAGGTCGGGTGCCTTGCCCGCCTTGAGGGCGTTGCCCAGGATGCCGTACTGGTCGTTGGAGATGTTCTTCGTCTGCACCTGGATGTTCGGGTTCTTCTTGTTCCACAGGGCGACGACCTTGTCCATCCCCGGAACGGTGTTCCAGTACTGGAGGGTGACCTTGCCCTTCGAAGGCGCGCAGGATGCTGCGGTGGCCTTGCCCGACGGCGCGGGGGACGAGCATCCGGCGAGTACGGCGATACCGGCTGTAGCGGCGACGGCGGCGAGGCGGGTGCGCGTGACTGTGCTGCTCATATCTTCCGTTCCAGACAGCGGCTAGCGGTGGCGCTAGACGGGCGGACGTTGACGCTTCGGGCGCTGTGCCTTCTGAAGGGGGGAATGGGCGGGACGCAACGGTGTCGGGTCGGTCGCCGATCGCCGTGGCGGGGATGAGAAAAGCCATGTATGTTGCGACCGTGAGCGCTCCCGTGAACGTTCACGGGGTGTTGGAATGTTCGGAAGTGTGCGCTCCCGTGCGGTCAGGTGTCAAGGCTTTCGGGGCGCATGCGAACCCGACAGGTCAAGGGCCGCCCAGCCGCGCGCCGGCCCGGGCGACGGGGCCGGAACTCCCCATCGCGTGCGGCACACGCCTCGCTGTGGGGGCCGGGCATACTCGGCCCCCTGCCAGGCCCCGTGTCATCCGATCCGTGGAGGTGAGTGAGAGTGCCGTCGGGGAGCGAATCCCGCAGGGTGACGATCCATGATGTCGCCCGCGCTGCCGGGGTGTCCCGGCAGACCGTGTCACGCGCGCTGAACGACAAAGGGGAGATCGATCACTCCACCAAGCAGCGTGTGCTCGACGCGGCTCTGGCGCTGGGTTACCGTCCGAGCCGGTTCGCCAGAGGGCTGGTGCGACAGGACACCATCAGCGTCGGTCTCGTCATCCCTGACCTGCTCAACCCGTTCTTCACCGAGGTCGCCGCCGCGGCACTGGAAGCGGCGCGGGCCCATGGCTGGCACGTTGTCGTCTACGACACCGCCGACAGCGGAGAGGAGGAGCTCGGCACACTCCAGGTACTCACCTCGCAGGTGGACGCCGTGGTCGGCTACTTCAGCCGGCCCGAAGCCGAGATCGAGCAGCTGACCCGGGGTCTCCCGGTGGTGCTCATCGACCGCGGAGACGACACCGAACGGTTCAGTTCCATCCGGATCGACGGGAGGGACGGCGTCAGGGCGGCCATCTCACACCTCGTCGAGTCAGGGCACCGCCGTATCGGCATGCTCGACCACGCTGCTCGAGCCGAGCCGAGCGTTCGCCACGCATGGTTCGCCGACGCGATGACCGCCTGCGGTCTCGGTGGTGGACGGGTGTGCCGCGCGGAGCAGAGTGTGGAGGGCGGCGAAAGCGCACTGGAGAGCCTGCTTGCCCAACACCCCGATGTCACCGCCGTCTTCACCTTCAACGACATCATCGCCATCGGCGCGCTGCGCGCCGCCCGCCGCCTCGGACGCGAGGTTCCCCGAGACCTCGCCGTGATCGGCTTCGACGGGGTACGGCTCGGCACGCTTGTCGAACCCCAGCTGTCCAGTGTGGCCCTCGACATCCGCAAGCTCGGCGCACTAGCCGTCGAACAGACCGCCCGGCTGCTGACCAGGAACAGTCCGCTCGATCCCGATCAACTGGTGGCAAGGGCAGACCTGCGCCTGCGTGCATCGGCATAGGCGGCGCCGGGGACCCCCGGGCCCTCAGATTCGGTCGGCGACGCGACTTCCGCCTGTGTCACCCGACGAGCTCGCGCACGGTAAGTCGCGGCTCGGCGCCCAGGTGGCTCGTTGAACCGTGCAGGGTGGGGGGCGCGTGTGGTCGAGCGTGGCGGAGTGCCGGGCGACACGGCTGTCGCCGGATGTGATCGGCGAACTCGTCGCGGAGGTGGGCGCGTTGTGACAAGAGCGGCAACAGGTTCGGCTCGTGGCTCGGCCGCGGCGACGGGCGGTGGATGCCGGGCGAGGCACCAGTTCGTCCTCGTGGCCCGAGCACCGCCGTGACGTCCCCAACTGGCCCGGTCGACAGACGTTGCGCATCCAAACGAGCGCGGAGCGCAACGGAGTTGGAACGGCGCCCCCCGGCCTCGGAACTCCTGGGCATGAAGGGGGCCGACGTGGACTTGTACTCCGGTGCGACTTCGTGATCCAGCTAGGCGTCGAGGTAGTGGTAATCCGCCACCGGGAGGCCGATCGCCAGGCCGCCGTTGTGGACCCTCCATTCGCTCATGCCGTCGACGTCGTGGCTGACCAGGAACAGCCCCCGGAGCCTCTCGTCGTACTCGTCATCATGGTAGGACGCCGGGATCCGCGCGATCCGACGCAACCTCTCCTCGAACCAGCCGAGGGACGCCGCGCGGATGTCGCCCCCGTAGAAGGCCCACCTGACGTCGTTGTACTGCCGAGCGGGGAAGGCCCAGCCCCCGCTGTAGGTGCGCTCCGGATAGTCTGCTTCCACGATCTCCTGATCCGGGCCAGCTGTCCGTCGTCACACTGCAGCCAGCCCCTGACCGAGACCATGGTTCCCACGGCGGTTGCTCCTCGTTCGTGTGTCGCGCTGCCCTGGCGCACGGTTCCTGTGCGCCGGCACGCCAGGGGCGACCTGTGCGGTCGCGCCGAGGGATTGGCAGTGGGGCCCGGGTGAGCAGGAGAACGGCCAAGGCGTGATCATCAGGGGTTGTGTGGGCTCCTGAAGATCGTGCGATGGCCTCGGGCCACAGCGTGGACGCGGCCCGTTCCGCGGTGACCTTCCGAGGCGGTACGGCTACTTCCGGCCCCCCCAGAGCCTGTCGGGTGGCCAGTTGACTACGCCGAGCATGGGCCGCTGACGACCTCGGAGTGCTCGTACCGGCACACACCACATGATCGTTCCAGGGCCGTCGCCATGCCTGCAGGGCAGATCGCAACCGTCACGCGTCTCGCATGACCAGGCACCCCACCCCGGCACGCTTTCTGAGGAAGACGCGCGCCACCTCCAGCCACTTCCGGGCGTCCTCACCGGTCGCCGTCATGTTGGTCTCGGACCAGGGGCGACGCCGGGTGACACACAGGCAGAAGCCGACGGCGCCGCCCTGTACCCGTTGCGCGGCAGCCGCGGGGCCCCACACCCGGGTCCGTCCGTCAGGTGCTGTCAGCTCGACCCGGAAGGGGTCCGCCGGCTCAGGCAGTCCGACGGCGGCGAAGGACAGCGCCCGTCCCAACACCCCCAGCGACGCCACGTGCTGTCCGTCCAGCCTGACCGATGAGACGTGGGAGGTCATCCGGCCGCCCGTTCCCGTGCGTAACCTGCGGAAAGGCGGCGGGGTGCGGAAGTACGGAGACCGATCGGTGCTCGACTCGATCTTCTACGTACTGCGCTCGGGCTGCCGGTGGCGGATGCTCCCGCGCGACCTGCTGCCTTGGGACGCGGCGCACCGCTGGTTCACCAAGTGGCGCCGGGACGGCAGCTGGGACCGCATCCACGATGAGCCACGCCGCCGGCTCCGGATCGGGGCCGGAGGCGCTGGCAGGTCCGAAACCGTCGGCCGGCCCGCGACCACGAACGGCTGACCGTGACCTCCGAGGCCATGATCAAGGTCGCGATGGTCCGCCTGACGCTCGTCCGGCTCGCCGGGCAGTCATCGCGATGGAACCATGAATCCCACCGCAAGGCCGCGCGAACCAAGACCACCGAAGACCTCATCAGGGCGTGATCAACCGGCCACCCGACAGGCTCTCAGCCGGGCCCCCGTCCGCATGCTGCGATAAGCTGTGACAAAAGGTATGCGTGCCCGCCGGTCTGTCGCGGCTCGGCCGCCCAGAACGCTGCGGCATGGTGGCCCAGCGCCTGCTCGGTCTGCGGAAATCAATCCCAACAGTTCCACGGGACAGTTGTCTTCCCCAGGTCCGTTCTCCCGTAGGTCGGTTTTCATGGACCTCAACACCATCACCGAAGTAGTACGGCGGCCGTCCGAGCGGCCAGGCAGGGACTGGCGCGAGGGCGATGCCTGGCTCGCAGGCGGAACATGGCTCTATTCCACGGAGCAGCCGGACCTGCGCCGGCTGATCGATCTGACGGCGCTGAGATGGGAGTCTCTCGTTCCCGCGGACGAGGGTCTGGAGATCGGCGCCACATGCACCATTCGCGACCTGTATGCCTTCCGGTGCCCGGCGGCCTGGACGGCCGGGATTCTCTTCCGGAAAAGCTGTGAGGCATTCCTTTCCTCGTTCAAGGTCTGGAGCGCGGCGACCGTCGGCGGAAACATCTGCATGTCGCTGCCCGCCGGCCCGATGATCACGTTGACGGTCGCGCTCGAGGCGCGGTACGAGCTGTGGGCGCCCGATGGGTCCGCGCGTTTCGTCGACGCCCTCGATTTCGTCACCGGCGACCACCGCAACGTTCTCGCCCCAGGGGAGATCCTTCGGCGCGTCATCATTCCGGTGCACGCGCTGCGCAAACGCACCGCGCACCGCCGCTTCACGCTGACCCGACTCGGCCGGTCGACGGTGTTCCTCGTCGGCACCCAACGGCTGGGAGCGAATGACCTGCTGCTCACCGTCACCGCCGGCACCACACGGCCGGTACGCCTGGCCTTCGACTCCCTGCCCGATGCCCGAACCCTGCGGCAGAGCATCGACGCCCTGCCCGCCGACGTCTGGTACGCCGATCCCAACGGGACCCCTGACCACCGCCGGCATCTGACCCGGCACTTCGCCGAAGAGATTCGCCGCGAACTCACCGCTGGGGACCTGCCATGACCTACGTTGTGAACGGCCGGACGTTCGCCCGGGAACCGGCCCCGGGCCAGTGCCTGCGCACCTTCCTGCGCGAACTCGGCCACTTCGGTGTCAAGAAGGGATGTGACGCGGGCGACTGCGGCGCCTGCACGGTGTGGCTGGACGGCGATCCCGTACACAGCTGCATCACCCCCGCCTTCCGCGCGGACGGCCGTGAGGTGACCACGATCGAGGGGCTCGGGCGGCCCGGCGCCCTGCACCCCGTGCAGCGGCAGTTCGAGGACGCCCCGGGGTTCCAGTGCGGTTTCTGCACCGCAGGGATGATCATGACGTCGGCGACCTTCACCGAGGACCAGAAGGCCGATCTGCCAAGGGCGTTGAAGGGCAACCTCTGCCGCTGCACCGGGTACCGGGCGATCGAGGACGCCGTGAAGGGCGTCAGCGCGGTGGAGACGGCAGCGCCGGGCAAGGCCGTCGGGATGAGCGTCGGTGCGCCCGCCGGCCACGACGTGGTGACGGGTCACGCCGAGTTCACCATGGACACGCGGATCGGCGGCATGCTGCACCTCAAGGTGCTGCACTCACCCCACGCGCACGCCCGGATCCGCTCGATCGACAAGAGCGCCGCCCTCGCGGTGCCCGGCGTGCACCGGGTCTACACCTGGCAGGACGTACCCCGCAGACGCTTCACCACGGCGATCCACACCGACCACCTGGTCGACCCGGACGACACCTACGTCCTCGACGACACGGTCCGCTTCGCCGGCCAGCGCGTCGCCGCAGTACTGGCCGACACGGTCGGCGCGGCCGAGGAGGGCTGCCGGCGTCTCGCGGTCGAGTACGAGGTGCTGCCGGCGGTGTTCGACCCGGAGGCGGCGATGGCCGACGGCGCACCCCAGCTGCACAGCGCCGACGATCCGTTCGTCCGCGACCCCGCCCACAACATCCTGCTCGAACTCCACTCGCACATCGGCGACGTCGACGCGGGATTCGCCGCGGCCGACGTGATCCACGAGGGAACGTACTTCTCTCCGCGGGTGCAGCACGCGCATCTGGAGACCCACGGGTCTATCGCCTGGCTGGAGAACGGCCGGCTGAACGTCCGCACCAGTTCGCAGTCACCGTCGATCGCGAAGGCCAAACTGGAGTACCTGTTCGCGCTCCGCCCGGACCAGGTGAGGGTGTTCTGCAAGCGCGTCGGCGGCGGATTCGGCGGCAAGCAGGAGGTGATCGCGGAGGACCTGGTCGCGCTCGCCACCCTGGACACCGGGCGGCCCACCTGTCTCGAGTACACCCGCGAGGAGGAGTTCACCACCGCCTCGCCGCGGCATCCGATGACGCTGACGGTCAAGCTCGGCGCGAAGGCCGACGGAACGCTCACCGCCTTCCAGGTACGCAACGTGTCGAACACGGGCGCGTACGGCAACCACGGCGGCGAAACGGTGTACGCGGGCGGGGCCGCCGTCATGATCTACCGCTGCCCCAACAAGAGGTACGACGCGTACTCCGTCTACACGAACACCGTACCGAGCGGGGCGCTGCGGGGTTACGGGATGACGCAGCCGGCGTTCGCCGTGGAGTCGGCGATGGACGAACTGGCCCGCGCCCTGCACGTCGACCCGCTGGAGCTGCGCCGACGCAACATCGTGCGGCCGGGCGAGCCCCTGCTCGCCCTGCACGCCGGCCCCGACGACGTGAACTTCACCGAGGACGGACTCGCCACATGCATCGACCTGGTGGGCGAGGCCTTGGCCCGTACGGCCGACCGGCCACCTCCCGGCCCCGAATGGCTCGTCGGAGCCGGTGTGGCGAGTTCCCTGCACGAGACCGCGCCCCCGACGGAACACCTCTCCGAGGCCTGGGTCACCCTGGGTGACGATCTCATCTACGAACTGGCCGTCGGTACACCCGAGTTCGGGGAGGGAACCTCCACGGCCCATGTCCAGATCGCAGCCAACCAGCTGGGCACGACACCCTCACGCATCCGTCTGGTGCAGTCGGACACCGACCGCACGGGATTCGACACCGGGGCCTTCGCGAGCGCGGGCCTGTTCGTGGCGGGCAACGCGGTCCTGCGGGCGGCCAACGCCGTGCGCGACCGCATCCTGGAATTCGCCGCGGCGCACACGGGCGTCCATGTCGTGATGTGCACGATGGACGACGACGGTGTCCTCTGCGGGGACAGGCGGGTGACGCTGGCCGAACTTGTCGCGCTGGCCCGGACGCGCGGGATCCGTTTCACCGCCGCGCGCAAGGCCTACGGCTCACCCCGGAGCGTCACCTCCAACACGCAGGGGTTCCGGGTCGCCGTGCACCGCGTGACGGGTGAGATACGGATCCTGTACAGCGTGCATGCGGCGGACGCCGGAGTGGTCATCAACCCGGCGCAGGTCCGGGGACAGGTGGAGGGCGGTGTCGCCCAGGGAATCGGCTTCGCGTTGACCGAGAACCATCACCTCGACGACAGCGGCGTCATGGTCAACCCGAACCTCCGGAACTACCGCATCCCCACCTTCGCCGACGTCCCCCGTACCGACGTCCTCCTCGTGGACTCGACGGATTCGGTGGGGCCCCTGCGGGCGAAGGGGATGGCCGAGTGCTGTATCAACCCGGTGGCGCCCGCCCTCGCGAACGCGGTGCATGACGCCACGGGGGTCCGCTACCGTGCGCTGCCGCTGACTCCGGAACGCGTTTACGGCCGGCTCCCGGCGGAGCAGTTGACGTCGACAGGTTGAGCCACCATGAACACCGAAAAGAACGTAGCCGCCGCGGCGACGGCGATCATCGGCCAGAAGGTCCTGCCCGGTAGGGAAAGGGAGTACGAGTCGTGGCAGGAGGACCTCAACGCCGCGGCCGCCTACTACCCCGGTTTCCTCGGTGCCGAGATCTCCCCGCCGACACCGCTGCAACCCGATTGGGTCGTCGTGTACCGGTTCGACTCGGTGGCGCATCTGCAGGCGTGGATCAACAGCGCGACCAGACAGACGTATCTCGACGTCGGTGCCAAGTACTTCGACGGTCCGGCGACCCAGCAGGTGGTCAGCAGCGGCACCCAGTCACTGGATCCGCTGGTCACCGTGGTGGTCACGCACCGCGTCCCCCAGAACCAGGTCGATGACTTCCTCATCTGGCAGCACCACATGGTCCAGGAGGAGAGCAAGTTCGAGGGGTTCCGCGGGACCGAGCTCTTCCGCCCCATCGAGGGGCTTCAGGAGGAATGGACCACGCTGTACCGCTACGACAGCGCAGAGCACCTCGACGCCTGGCTCACGTCGCCCCAGCGGCAGGAGATGCTCGTCGAGGGCGCGAAGTTCAGCGACTTCAGACTGCATACGATCGACAACTCGTTCGGCAGCTGGTTCGCCTTCGAGGGCAACGGCAAGGAGGCACCGCCCCCGCCCTCCGTGACCCGGACCTCCCTCGCCGTCTGGGTCGGCCTGTACCCGACCGTGGTGCTGCTGACCCTTGCTCTGTCGCCGCTGCACATGCGGCTCTGGGCCGGCCTGCTCGTGGGCAACCTGCTGTCGAGCTTCCTCATGAGCTTCCTGACCATGCCCTACTACGTGAACCCGCTGCTCGGGCGGTGGTTGCGGCCACCGCCGGACGAACCGACAAGGACCCGCCTCCGTGGCCTCGGTGTCGTCGCGATGGCGCTGGCCTTCTGGGCCGTCGTCTTCTACCTCGTCACAGTCCGGTTCTGGACGCTGCCCTGACGCTCGGCGACGCATGTGGTCGAGTCCGTCCCCGTGGGCAAGACCGGTGCCGGCGGAAGTGTCCGAGCGGTGAGGGCCGCGGTCGTGGAGGTCGTCCGCCCAGGCCCTCGGCGCCGGGGCGGCTCTCGGCGCCGGTTCGGGCCTCGGCGCGGGACTGGGCCTCCATCCGCCGGGCCGACGTTTCCGCTGTCGCGGTCGACAAGTCGATTCCTCGATGGAGTGGGCACGTCCCGATCCGCATCGTGATGGACATCGCCGGCCCTGGCGACGAGAATGTCCGCGACTCACAGGAACCCACATCCCATCAAGTCTTCTGCCCGGTGACGGAGCCGGTGCGGGGCGCGTGCCCCCTCTCCGCGCCAGCACTGGACGGTTCCAGGCGGCGACCACGGGTCGGTACATTCGGGCACCGACGACCCAGGTGGGCCGTCCCGCCGGGCAGCGAAATGGACTCGCCGTGTCGTCGGCGAACTACCGTGCCCTGCTGCGCACCCCGGGCGCCGCAGCCTTCTTCCTGCCGGCGTCGCTGGGACGCGTCGGCGTCGCGATGACCAACCTCAGCGTCGTCTGGCTCGTGCACAGCCACACCGGAACCTTCGCCGCGGCCGGCCTGGTCAGTGGCGCGTTCGCGGTGGCCGAAGCGCTCGGGGCGCCGCAACTGGCCCGGCTTGTGGACCGGTTGGGGCAGACCCGGGTCCTGCCGCCCGCACTGTTCGCCCACGCCGCGGCGGTGACCGTCCTGGTGTCCCTGGTCGCCGCCGATGCCCCCGACGCCCTTCTGATCCTGGGGGGCGGGCTGGTCGGGGCCAGCGTTCCACAGCTCGGCGCGATGTCCGCGGCACGGTGGGCGGCACTGCTGCGCACCGACCGAGCGGCGGAACTGCCCACCGCATTCGCGCTGGAGTCCCTCAGCAACGCGGTGGGCTACCTCGTGGGCCCGACACTGGTCAGCGCGGTCGCCGCAGCCGGGCATCCCGTGCTCGGCACGGTGCTGGCCGCCTCCTTGTCGGTGGTCGGTGGTCTGGTCCTCGCGGCGCAGCGCGGCAGCGCGCCCGCGCCGGCGGGCGACAGCGCCGCTCACGCCCCGCAGGACCGGTCGTTGCTGCGCAGCGAAGTCTTCCTGCTGATGGGCCTCAACCTGGCCATCGGTGTCTTCTTCGGTGCCATGCAGGTGTCGGTGACCGCCTTCGGGGTGGAGCACGGCGCACCGAGCGCCGCGGCCCCGATCTTCGCGCTCTCCAACTGCGGCGGACTGCTGGCCGGATGGCTCTACGGGCTGCGCCGGTGGCGTGTCCCGCCGCCGGTGCAACTGCCGGCGGTCACCGGTGCGCTGATGCTCGGCACGCTGCTGTTGCTCACGGTCGGCTCCCCGTTCGGGCTCGGACTGGTCGTGCTCCTGACCGGCGCCACGATCCCGCCCCTGCTGGCGCTCTTCTCCGTGCTCACCGAGTCGACCGTCCACCAGGCCGTTCTGACCCGGGCGTTCTCCTGGCTCGGCTCCGCCAGTGCGGCGGGCTCGGCCGGCGCGGCGGCGGTCTCCGGCTGGGCGATCGACACTCTCGGAGCACGTGGTGGTTTCGCGGTCACTGCCACGGCAGCCGCCGCGATGACAGTCCAGAGCATCGTCGGCCTACGTCTGCTGCGCAGCCGAAGGGGCCGTTGACGGGCGGAGCGGACGGCGAACTGAGGCCACCCGCCCGTGGTGTCACGGAGGCTGGAGGCCCAGTGGGCCCAACGGGGCGCGGGTGCGGGGACGCAGCGCGGGAAGGGCCTGGCCGCTCACCTCGTCGCGCAGGGCGAGGGCGACCTGCCGTGCGGGCCTCGGCGAGGGGCTGGTCATCACGGAGGAAGGACCAGGCGAGCAGGGGCACCGGGCCGGTGAGCATGCCCCTGACCGGAGCCCTGGCGAGCACGGGGGAGGGCCTCGCCGAGCCGGTCGGAGCAGGAGGCGACCTACAGCCTGGGCCGGTCGGCGAGGGCGCCCAGGCCGCGGCAGGCGTGGGTGGCGGCGCCTCCCCCGACGCCGAGTCCTCGGCGCAGATCATGCAGCTCATCAAGGAGATCGGCGAGGAGGAACGGCTCACCGTGCAAGCTGCGCGCGGCCGGAGCCACGACGGCGTTCCACGGCGCCGGGTCCGACACGCACCGCATCGTCGACCTGGCGGCGGCGATGGTGACCGTCCCGGCGGCGGGCGGTGCGGTGATCGATGTGTGCGGCCGCCCCCTGGAGATCGCCCCCGACCTCACCCGCCGTTGGTCGGGCGTGGTCGCGGTGGCGCTGCGGCTCGCGGAGGAACTGGCGGCGACGATCGCGGAACGGAGGACCGATGACCACCCGCAGCTCTCGTGATCCGCTCACGGGCGAGGAACCGACCGCACTCGTCGACGGCCTCGCGGGCCTGCCGTACGACGGGGAGGCCGTTCGACCAGCGGACGCACGCGCTGCAGACGGCTCGGCCGGCGAGGGACGCGGGCGCGGACGACGAACTGGTCGTCGCGGCGGCGCCGCACGACGTCGGACGCGCCCGGCCGGGCCGGGCCGAGCACCCGGGTCTGCCGCACGAGCCGGCGGGCGCCGCCTTCGCCAGGCGCCGGCTGGGCGAACGCGCGGCCTGGGTCATCGCCCAGCACGTGCCGGCCAAGCGCTACCTCGTGGCGACCGACCCCGGGCCACGCCCTGCTCAGCCCGGTCTCGGTCGCCTCCCTGAAGGTCCAGGGCGGCCCGACGGACGTGCGGGAGGCGGCTCGGTTCGCGGCGCATCCGCTGGCCGCGGACGCGGTGGCGCTGTGCCGCTGGAACGACGCGGCCAAGGACCCGGACGGTGCGCTGCCGGTGCCGGCCCTCCTGGGGGCCCACGCCCGCTGCAGGGCGGCGCGGCGGCCCTGACGGGTGGACGCAGCGGCGGCACACCCGCCCCTGCGTCCACCGCCGGTCCGGTGCGGCGAGCGATACCGTGCGTGACCACCTCCGGAGCCGGTCGTGATCTCTCCGGCAGGGGCGCAGGTTAGGCCATTGGTATGACGCGGAAGCGGATCGTTCCCCGGCGGCCCCGGAGGCGGCGCGTCGGAAGACGCGCAGGCCGCACCGGGGTCTGCCCCGACGAAGCGCGATCGAAGTCATTTCCTGATCGGCCTCCCGCCACGTCGGCTCGACTTCCGTCCGCCTCGGAGGCGCGAGATCCTGGTACTCCGACCGTGAACCGGCGAACAAAGGCGGGCGGGTGCGCGTCTCACGCCATGAAGCCCACCTCATGCTCACACGGCCCTCAGCGCGACGGTCACCGTCGCGACTTCACGAAGGAGACCGGGCGATGACTCTTCCGTCGTACCGTGACCGCAGAAGCGTGACAGCCCCGACGCGGGTACCCGGCCGGGCCAGTAACGCACGAAGACTGAGCACGGCCGCCGCCGTCGCGGCGATGCTCCTGGCCGGCTGTGGCACGGGCACCCCCCAGGCGGCCCCGCACTCCGGTGGACCCGGCCTGTCCCTCGTCCCGCCCGCCGCGCCTTCCCGATCCCGTTCGACGTTCGCTCCGGACCTCACCGCCGCGGCCACCGCGTGCACCAACAGCACGAAGCTGGCCGGGTGGTCGAACCGCCGGCTGGCCATGCTGACCATCGCCGTCCCGGTGTCGGAGACCTCGGTGTCCGACGTCACCTCCGAGGTGACCGCCGGTGCCGGCGGTGCAGTGCTGTTCGGGAGCAAGGCACCGTCCGACCTCGGCTCCCGGCTGACCGCCCTGAAGTCACATGTACCCGGCCACCTGGGCCTGTTGGTCATGACCGACGAGGAGGGCGGCGGCATCCAGCGCATGTCGAACCTCGTCGGGTCCCTGCCCTGGGCCTCTTACATGGGCACCCACTGGACCCCGGCCCAGATCCAGCAGAACGTCACGAAGGTCGCCAAGAAGATGGCGGCGGCCCAGGTGAACATGAACCTCGCGCCGGTGGTGGACGTCGACGGCAGGAACGTGGCACCCAGCAAGACCAACCCGGACGGCTGGCGTTCCTTCAGCGGCAGCACCTCGGTGGTCTCCAAGGCCGGTGTCGCGTACATGAACGGGATGCGTGCCGGAGGCGTGATACCCGTCGTCAAGCACTTCCCGGGCCTCGGCGGCTCCAGCTACAACTCCGACTTCGGTCCCGCCCGCACCCTGCCCTGGTCCACCCTGCAGAAGGTGGGCCTCCCGCCGTTCACCGCGGCCATCAAGGCCGGTGCCCCGGCCATCATGGTCTCCAACAACGTCGTGCCCGGCCTGGGCACCAATCCGGCCGGCCTGTCACCCACCGTCATCAGCACCGAACTGCGCGGCAAGCTGGGCTTCAAGGGCCTGGTGGTCACCGACTCGCTCAGCGCGAAGGCCATCTCCGCCGCCGGCTTCACCATCCCCTCCGCCGCCGTCCAGGCCCTGCGCTCCGGCGCCGACATGGTCATGTTCGACCTGGGGAGCAACGTCAGCTCCCAGACGTCCTCGATCGCCACGGCGATCACCAACGCCGTGACCGGCGGACACCTCGCCCGCAGCCGCCTCATCGACGCGGCGGGGCACGTTCTGGCCGTCCGGCATGTGAACCTCTGCTCCTGAGCGGGCTACAGCGGTGCCGGGGACGAGGCGCCCGCGATCAGGAGACGGGGATTCCCCGTGCCGTCCGCCGGTACGCTCCACAGGTCGCTGCCGCCGACCTTGCCTTCGCTCGGCAGTGCATAGGCGACGGTGTGGTTGTCGAGCCAGGTGGCCTGGTCGTCGACGCTGTGGCGTTCGGAGAGCGCCGTCTCGTGGAGGGTCTTCAGGTCGAGCACGTACTCGTGCCAGAGCGAAGTACCGGACAGGACCCGCTTCTTGAAGGCGATGCGGGTCCCGTCGGGGGAGAGCGAGGGACACTCCACGTTCTGCACCAGGGTGGTGACCGTGCGCCGGGAGAGGGAACCGCGCACCAGGTACGTACGGTCGGCGGTGTTGAGGGTGGCGTAGAACGTGTCGTCGTCGGAGGCGAAGGTGACGCCCCAGAAGTTGACGTCCGAGGCGCGGTACGGCTTTCCGTCCAGGACGATGGAGAACGTCTCCAGGCTGGGAGTCAGCCGCATGGTGCGGGCGTCCAGCACCGAGGTCCGGGTGGAGAAGAACGCGGACGAATAGGACTCGCCGGAGACGAAGACCGTCCAGGCGACGAAGCGGCCGCTGGGCGAGACCCGGGCCCGGCTGGGAGTGCCCGCGAGCGGGAAGGTGCGCCTCGTGCGCAGATCGGCGTCGAGCAGCAGGGCGCGGTCGCTCTGTTTGAGGACGCCGGTGACGGACTGGAGGCAGACTCCCGTGCCCGCCGCCGCGTAGAAGCGCGCGCACTTCAGCTCCGAGGCGATCCGCCCGCCCTCGGGATCGGTGGACGGGACCGAGGCGATCGCGCCGCGGTGCGGGCCGGCGACCGCGTTGACGAAGGCCAGGCGCCCCTTCTGGCCGAGTTTCGGCGTGCCCGTGCCGACGGTGGGGCCGCCCGGCTGCGGCTGGTCGGCCCGGTCCGCGCGGGCGGCGGCGTGCAGGACCACCCCCGTGCCCAGACCCCCGAGGAGCAGGACGGCCGTGAGGAGGATGAGCAGGCGGCGGCGCAGCGGTGTCATGCGGATCCTCGGGGCTGTGGTGGTCATCGGGTCCCTCCCGCCGGCCGCAGCACGAACCCCGCGACGGCCGCGGTACACAGCAGACCGACCGCCGAGCCGGCCAGGGCCGGGCCGTCTCCCCACACCGTCCAGGCGGCGCCGAAAGCCAGTGAGCAGCAGAACCGGGCCAGGGCCTGGCTGGTGCCGACGATGGCCAGGCCGCTGGCGCGCAGCCGCTCGGGCACGATGTCGGCGAGCGCGGCCGGGAGCACCCCGTCGGTGGCCGCGTAGAACGCGCCGTGCAGGGCGAGTACGAGACAGGGCAGGGCCGGTGTGGCGGGGGCCCACAACAGCAGGGCGTAGCCGGTGAGCAGACCCATGTGCCCCGCGAGGAAGACGGTGCGCCGCCCGACCCGGTCGGCCAGCGCACCCACGGGTACGGCCAGCAGCAGGAACACGACGGCGGTGCCGAGCGGCAACAGCGTGAACCACTGCTCGCCGACACCGGCGCGCCGTTGCAGCAGCAGGTAGACGAAGGCGTCGCTGACGGTGGTCAGGCCGAGCAGTGCCGCACAGCCGGCGAGCGCCCGCAGCCGTGGCAGGCGCAGCAGCACCAGCGCATCGTGCACGCGGACCCGCGGCCTGCCGTTCGCCACGCCCGGGCCCACCTGGTCCGTGCCCTCGTCCGTCCGCTCGTCTCCCGGGTCGCCTCTCTGCTCGGATGCCTGCGCCCCTCTCGGCCTGCCCGGCACGAACAGCACCAGAACGAGCACGCCGAGCGCGGCGACGCACGCGCTCACGCCGAACACCGCGTCATAGCCGTCCACCGCGGTGCGCAGGATGAGGAAGGCCGCCAAGGGGCCGAGCATCGCGCCGGTCGTGTCCATCGCCCGGTGCACACCGAAAGCCCGGCCCTGGTTCGCGGCCGGCGTCGACAGGGAGATCATCGCGTCGCGCGGAGCGGTGCGCAGGCCCTTGCCGGTCCGTTCGAGGGCGAGGACCGTGCCGAGCGTGCCCAGACTGCTCGCGAGCAGGAGCAGGGGCTTGCACAGCGCGGACAGGCCGTAGCCGAGCCCGGCCACCAGCTTGTGATGGCGCGCCCGGTCGGCGAGGTGACCGCCGGTGAGCTGGACCAGGGCGCTGACGCCGTTGTAGACGCCGTCCAGGGTGCCGAATCCCAGCGGGCTGAAGCCGAGCGTGGTGACGAGGTAGAGCGGCAGGACGGCGGTGACCATCTCCGAGGAGATGTCGGTGATCAGACTGACCGTGCCCAGCACGAGCACGACCGGGGCGACCCTGGGCACGGCGCCGCGTCCGCGGCCCTGCTCGGTGTCCGCCCTGGGTGGCGTGGAGCGGTCGGTGAGATACATGGTCGAGAGAACTCCAGGTGCGGTGCGGATCAGGCCTGTCTGCTGCTCTCGTCCCGGAGCCAGGTACCGAAGTCCTGGGCGCGGATGGCCTTTTCGGCCCCCCGGCGGGCGACGACCGCTGCCGCGGCGAAGACCACCACGCCCGCCAGCAGCTTCGGCTCCCCGCGGAGCACGGTGAGCAGATCCGCCTTGCTCGTGCGCGCCGTGGCCTCTTGTGGATGTCGGTGCTGTTCGACCTGTGCGGTGGACACCGCGGCCCGGATGCGTCGCTTGATCAGGTCCGGCCAGGTGCGCGGCGGGTGGACCTCGACCCGGGCCGCGCCGACCACGAGCCGCTCCTCGGGGGCGAACGCCAGGGACGCGGCCAGGTCGTCCGCCATCAGCGGAGGGAGCGCGGCGATCCTGGCGTGCCCCGCCTCGGAGACCGCGATGACGCCCCGGCCGAACAACCCCTCGCGTACGGCCGGCAGCCGCTGCCACACCCGGTAGTAGGCGCGCACCCGCCACGCACAGCCGCTCAGCGGAATCCGCCGTTCGGGGGCGGTGGCGAGGACGCCCGAGGCGTCGGCGTTCAGCGGCTCGGCCAGCGCCCGTACGTCGGCGCCCGTGAGCACCACGTCCGCGTCCACGTAGAGGCGGGGGAAGCCCCGCGCGTGATCGTCCCCTGTGCGCAGGGCGACGTGCTTGGAGGGGACGGGGATCTCGACCACCCGGACCCGCGGCCCCCGGGCGGCCGCGATCCGCGCGGTGTCGTCCGTACAGCCGTTGCACACCACCACGATGTCGTTCTCGGCCTCGGCGGAGTCGGCCAGCAGCGCATCGAGGAGCCGCCCGATGACTCGTGCCTCGTTGTGAGCCGGGATCACGATGCTCGTCACCGGGGCAGTATGCAGCCAAAATCGCTCATGCGATGCGTGTTTCGTCCAACTGTTCCCGCGACTGCGACTGGTGGTCTAGATTGAGGACCGCCGGATCGGTTTGGGTGGGAACTTGTTCTTGATGGCGCGTCATGGTGCGGCCCGGTGAACGGAACACGCCGTATCAGCATGCTGGGGGCATGAGGCGGTTGGGGAACCGCCGAAGCTCTCTCGCTTTCAGTGCCGCTGTGTCGAGGGCACTTCGACCGGGGGGTAGCCGCGCATGTGGGGGGAGGCATGACCATTGAGGTCACGCATGAGCACCTGGTTGTCGAACACAGAGGTCCGAGGTCCCGCCGAAGACGGTGGGAACGGAAGTACCGGATCGTCCTGCTGGTCGCGGACGGCTTCGCAGCAGCAGCCGCCGCCTTACTGATCCACACGGCCTACGGCCGCTGGGCGGTGACCCTGGTGCTGCCCCCGACGTGGATCGTCGTCATGTTCGCCCATCGCACCTACGACCGCAGCACTCTCGGTCTGGGGACCGAGGAGTACCGGCGCGTGCTGCGCGGCGCCGTCGCGCTGCCGGCGCCGGCCGCGGTCACGTACTGGTTGTTCACGCATGACGAGGCCCTCCTCCATGACATGATCATGGCGGCAGTGCCGGCCGTGGCGATCGCGCTGCTGATCCGGTACACCCTGCGCCGCCGACTCCGCAGACGATGGGCGCGGGGCCGGGACCGCAGCGCCACGCTCCTGGTCGGGCCGTCGCACGGCATCGTGGAGCTGGCCGCGGTGCTGCGGCGCGGCGGCGTACAGGAACTCCAGGTCACCGGGGTGTGCCTCAGCGATCCGGAAAACGCCGGGGTCACGCGCAAGTCGGGGATCCCCTTCCTCGGCGGGATCGGCGACATGAACGACGTCGTCCGGGCCCTGGGCATCCACACGGTGGTGGCACTGCCGATCCCCGACGCGGACGCCTCCGTCCTGCGCCGGATGTCCTGGACGGCGGCCGTACAGGGCGTCGACTTCGTCGTGGCCCCCCTCCTGACCGACGTGTCCGCCGCCCGCCTGGCGGTACGGCCCACCAACGGTGTGCCGCTGATGCGGATACAGGCGCCGAACCTCTCCCGGTTCTCCCGGCTGCCCAAGGAACTGCTGGACCGCACGCTCGCGGCGGTGCTGCTGGCGGTCCTCGCCCTGCCCATGCTGCTGATCGCCCTGATCGTCCGGCTGGACAGCGCCGGGCCCTCGCTGTTCAGACAGCAGCGCGTAGGCCGGTACGGAGACCACTTCACCATGCTCAAGTTCCGCACGATGCGGCCGGATTCGGAGGCGCTCCGGGCGGAGCTGGCGCACCTCAACCAGAACAGCGACGGCCTGCTGTTCAAGGTGAAGGCGGACCCCCGGGTCACGCGGGTCGGCACGCTGCTGCGCCGCAGCTCGCTCGACGAGCTGCCGCAACTGCTCAACGTCGTCAAGGGTCACATGTCGCTCGTCGGCCCCCGCCCGCCGTTGCCCGAGGAAGTGGAGGAGTACACGCCGGACATCAAGCGCCGGCTGCTCGTGAAGCCCGGCCTCACCGGACTGTGGCAGGTCAGCGGACGCTCCGACCTGCCCTGGGACGAGGCGGTCCGGCTCGATCTGGGATACGTGGACAACTGGTCGATGACTCTCGACCTGTCGATCCTGCTGCGCACCGGGTCCGCAGTGGTGCGGGGAACGGGGGCCTACTGATGGACCAACGGAAGAGGAACCAAGTGACGCAGACCACCGAGCCGTTGGGCGTCGCGGTCGTCGGGGCCGGCTACTGGGGACCCAACCTCGTACGCAACTTCCAGGCCAGCGACAGGTTCCGGTTGCGCCGGCTGTGCGATCTCGACGTGGACCGGGCTCGGCGGGTCCTCGGCGGCTACTCGACCGTCGAGGCCACCGCGGACTACGCGGCCGTCCTCGCCGACCCCGCCGTCGACGCCGTCGCCGTGGCGACCCCCGCCGGCACCCACCTCGACATCGCCCTGGCCGCCCTGCGCGCCGGCAAGCACGTCCTGGTGGAGAAGCCGCTCGCGGCGACGTACGCCGACGGGATGCGCCTGGTGGCCGAGGCGGAAGAGCGCGGGCTCACCCTGATGTGCGATCACACCTACTGCTACACGCCCGCCGCCGGCCGTATCCGGGAGCTGGTCCGCTCCGGCGAACTCGGCGAGATCCACTTCGTCGACTCCGTCCGTATCAACCTCGGGCTCGTGCAGAAGGACGTCGACGTGCTGTGGGACCTCGCCCCGCACGATCTGTCGATCCTGGACTTCATCCTTCCCGACACCGTCGAGCCGGTGGCCGTCGCCGCGCACGGGGCCGACCCGATCGGCGCGGGACAGGCCTGCGTGGCCTATCTGACGCTGCAGCTGAACACGGGGGCCATCGCCCACGTGCACGTCAACTGGCTGTCACCGACCAAGGTGCGCACCACCATGGTGGGCGGTGCCAAACGCACCCTGATCTGGGACGACCTCAACCCCCTGCAGCGGGTGGCGGTCTACGACCGGGGAGTGGACCTGGCCGCGCCGCAGGAGATCGGCGCGGACGAGCGCCGGGAGATGCTCGTCTCGTACCGGTCCGGGGACATGGTCGCGCCCGCCATCGGCGAGAAGGAAGCGCTGCGCAGCATGGTCGAGGAGTTCGCCGACGCGATCAGGGGACGCCGGGCGCCGCTGACCGACGGGCGGGCGGGCCTGCGGGTGCTGGACATTCTTGAGGCGGCGTCCCGGAGCCTGGAGTTCCGGGGCGCGGTCGTCGGCCTGCGTGCCGGGCGTTGACGGCTTAATTCAGTGAGAGGGAAGCGCAGTTGAGCAGCGTACGAGGCAAGAAGATCCTGGTCACCGGGGGAGCGGGCACCATCGGCTCCAACCTCGTCGACCTCCTGGCCGAGGGCGGCGCCCGCGAGATCGTGGTGCTGGACAACTTCGTGCGCGGACGGCGGGCCAATCTCGCCCAGGCCCTGCCGAGCGGCGTCGTGGAGCTCGTCGAGGGCGACGTCCGGGACGCCGACACCGTACGGAAGGTCACCGAGGGCGCCGACCTGGTGTTCCACCTCGCCGCGATCCGCATCACCCAGTGCGCGGAGGAACCCCGGCTCGCCAACGAGGTGCTGGTCGACGGCACCTTCAACGTCCTGGAGGCGGCGGCCGAGGCCGGCGTGGCCAAGGTGATCGCCTCGTCCTCGGCGTCCGTCTACGGCATGGCCGAGACCTTCCCGACGACCGAACGCCACCACCCGTACAACAACGACACCTTCTACGGCGCGGCGAAGGCCTTCAACGAGGGCATGCTGCGCAGCTTCCACGCCATGTACGGACTGGACTACGTGGCACTGCGCTACTTCAACGTCTACGGCCCCCGGATGGACATCCACGGCCTCTACACCGAGGTGCTCATCCGCTGGATGGAGCGCATCGAGTCGGGCGAGCCGCCGCTGATCCTCGGCGACGGAACGCAGACCATGGACTTCGTCGACGTCCGCGACATCGCCAGGGCCAATGTGCTGGCCGCCGAGTCGGACCTCACCGACGAGGTGTTCAACATCGCCAGCGGTACGGAGACCTCGCTGAAGGGCCTCGCCGAGGGTCTGCTGGAGGCGATGGGGGCCCAGGGCCTGGAGCCGGTGCACGGGCCCGCTCGCGCGGTGAACGGGGTGACCCGCAGGCTCGCGGACACCTCGCAGGCCGCCGAGCGGCTCGGCTTCACGGCCCGCATCGACCTGCGTACGGGGCTGCGCGACCTGGTCGAGTGGTGGCGCGCGGAACGGAAGGCGGCCAAGTGAGCACCGACCGCATCCCCGTGATGATCCCCTGGCTCGGCGAGGAGGAGGCCCGGGCCGCCTCCGACGCGGTGCTGTCCGGGTGGGTCGCCCAGGGCCCCCGGGTCGCCGCCTTCGAGAAGGCCTTCGCCGAGCGGGTGGGCGCCGAGCACGCCGTCGCGGTCAGCTCGTGCACCACCGCCCTGCACCTCTCGCTCGTCGCGCTCGGGCTCGGCCCCGGCGACGAGGTCGTGGTGCCCTCACTGTCGTTCATCGCCACCGCCAACGCCGTGCGTTACGTCGGGGCCGAGCCGGTGTTCGCCGACGTCGACCTCGCCACCGGCAACCTGACTCCGGCCACCGTGGACGCGGTGCGCACCGTCCGCACCAAGGCCGTCCTCGCCGTGCACCAGGGCGGCGTGCCGGCCGATGTGCACGCCCTGCGCACCGCCTGCGCCGACTGGGACCTGCCCCTCGTCGAGGACGCGGCCTGCGCCATCGGCTCGACCGTCGGCGGCAAGCCCGTGGGGCACGGCGCGCTGCTCGCCGCCTGGTCCTTCCACCCCCGCAAGCTCGTCACCACGGGCGAGGGCGGAATGATCACCACCGACGACGCCGAGTGGGCGGCGCGGCTGCGCCGGCTGCGCGAGCACGGCATGAACGCCTCCGCGGCGGACCGCCACGCGAGCGACAAGCCCGTCCTGGAGAGCTACCTCGAGGTCGGATTCAACTACCGGATGACGGACGTCCAGGCCGCGGTCGGCATGGTCCAGCTCGGGAAGCTCGACGCGATGATCGCCCGCCGCCGCGAGCTGGCGGCCCGCTACGACACGCTGCTGCACGGCGTCCGCGGCCTCACCCCCGTGCGCGACCCCGCGCACGGGCAGAGCAACTTCCAGTCCTACTGGGTGCTCCTGGACGAGGACTTCCCCGTCGGCCGGGACGACCTGCTCGCCGCGCTCGCCGGGGCCGGCGTCTCCGCGCGGCGCGGAATCATGGCCGCGCACCTCGAACCCGCCTACGCCGACCACCCCCGCGCACCGCTCCCGGTCACCGAGCGCCTCACCCGCGACTCGCTGATCCTGCCCCTGTTCCACACGATGACCGAGGCGCAGCAGGACCGCGTCGTGACGGCACTGCGCGAACAGGCCCGAAGATGACCGAACTCGTGATCATCGGCGCGGGCGGCTTCGCCCGGGAAACCGCCCAGGCCGTGGCGGACGGGGCCGAGTTCAAGCTGCTCGGGCACCTGGACGACAACCCCGCCCTGCACGGCACCGAGGTGGACGGCGTGCCCGTCCTCGGCGGCTGCGACCTGGTCCACGACCTGCCCGGCGCCCGGGTGGTGATCTGTGTGGGCAACCCCCGGGACCACGCGGCCCGCGCCCGGCTGGTCCGCCGGCTCGCCCTGTCCGCCGACCGCTACGCCACGGTGATCCATCCGACGGCGGCCGTGTCCTCGACCTGCGAGGTCGGCCCCGGCTCGGTCCTGCTCGCGCACTGTGCGCTGACCGCCGCCGTGCGGGTGGGCGCGCATGTCGCCGTGATGCCCCATGTGGTCCTCACCCATGACGACGTGGTCGAGGACTACGCCACCATCGCGTCCGGCGTCCGCCTGGGCGGGGGCGCGCGGCTGGAACAGGGCGCCTACGTCGGCTCCGGAGCCCTGGTCAGGGAAGGCACGACGGTCGGCGCCTGGTCGCTGGTCGGAATGGGGAGCGCCGTGCTCGGCGACGTTCCGCCGGGCGAGGTCTGGGTGGGGAGCCCGGCCCGACGGCTGCGCGCGGCGGACACGCCCGCGCTCGACGAACTCGCGTCACCGACAGTGGGGGGACCGCTGACATGAACCAGATTCCTCTTGTGGACCTCAAGGCGGCCCATGAGGAGGTCGCCGACGAGGTACGGGCCGGATTCGAACGGGTCCTGGCCGACACCGCGTTCGTCGGGGGCGAGGAGGTCCGCCTCTTCGAGCGCGAGTACGCGGACTTCGGCGGTGTCGCCCACTGCGTGGGTGTCGCCAACGGCACCGACGCCGTCGAACTCGCCCTGCGTGCCATCGGGATCGGACCCGGTGACGAGGTCGTCGTACCCGCCAACACCTTCATCGCCACCGCGGGCGCGGTGGCCCGGATCGGCGCGCGCCCGGTCCTCGCGGACTGTCTGCCCGACAGCTACCTCCTCGACCCCCAGGCCGCGCTGGACGCGGTCGGCCCGGCCACCCGTGCGGTGGTGCCCGTGCACCTCTACGGGCAGATGGCCGGCGTGCGGGAACTGACCGGCCGGCTGCCCGACCGGGTGCGGGTCGTCGAGGACGCCGCCCAGTGCCAGGGCGCGACCCGCGACGGCCGGTCGCCGGGCAGCGGCGGGGTCGCGGCCACCAGCTTCTACCCGGGCAAGAACCTGGGCGCCTACGGCGACGCGGGCGCGGTGCTGACCGACGACGGGGAACTGGCCGACCGGGTGCGGGCGATCGCGAACCACGGCGGCGTCGCCAAGTACCGCCATGACATGCCCGGGTTCAACAGCCGGCTGGACGGGCTGCAGGCCGTCGTCCTGCGAGCGAAGCTGGCGCGGCTCGCGGACGGCAACGCGGCCCGGCGGGCCGCCGCGGCCCGCTACGACACGCTGCTCGCCGACCTCGCGGCCGCCGGCCGGCTCGTGCTGCCGACGGCGGCGGCCGGCAACGTCCACGTGTGGCACCTGTACGTCGTCCAGGTCGCCGGCGCGGACCGCGACGACCTCGTGGGCAAGCTCAACGCGGAGGGCATCGGCGCTGGGGTGCACTATCCCGCCCCGGTTCATCTCACTCCGGCGTACCGCCATCTCGGTCACTCCCGTGGCGACTTCCCGAACGCCGAGAAGGCGGCCGAACGGATCCTGTCGCTGCCGCTGTACCCGCAGATCACGCCCGACCAGCAGCAGCGCGTCGTCGACACGCTCACCGGCGCGCTGCGCGCCTGAGCGGCGCCCGGCTTCGCGTACCACCCCGACTCCCCTGGGTCGGTCCTGCACAGCACCGCTGAGAGGTACACATGAACAGATGGAGCAGACGGATCCGGGGCCTGCGCCTCGCCGTCGTAGCGGCATTGATATGGGCGGTGCTCCCGCAGGCTGTGCCCGCCCAGGCTGCGTCCGATCCGTGCGGAGCGGGCTCGAACCCGATCGTCTGCGAGAACTCCAAGCCGGGCAGCCCGATGTCCGACTGGTTCGCGCCCAACGCCTACGGTGACATCCAGGGGTTCTCCACCAAGGAGAGCGTCCAGGCCGGTGACACCGTCCAGTTCAAGGTCCAGTCGAAGGTCCCGTACCACATCGAGATCTACCGGCTGGGCTGGTACGGCGGCGACGGGGCGCGGGAGATGTCGACCGCGGCCCAGGCAGCGGTGACCTATCCGGCCAACTACGCCACCAAAGCGGCCAGTTGCACCACCAAGAGCAGCACCGGCCTGGTGGACTGCGGCAACTGGCCGGTGACCGCGAACTGGACGGTGCCCAGCGACGCCGTGTCGGGCCTCTACATCGCCAACCTCACGCAGAACGACGGTGACGGCCTGATGCCGTACCCGTTCGTCGTCCGCAACAACTCCAGCACCTCCGATCTGGTCGTGCAGACCAGCGACCAGACCTGGCAGGCCTACAACGACTACGGCGGCCAGGACCTGTACGGAGGCGCGGGACCCGCGCCGGACGGCCGCGCCTACGAGGTCAGCTACAACCGGCCGCTGGACATCGGCGGCGACAACGGCATCTACGGCTCCGAGTACATGATGCTGTCCTGGCTGGAGCGCAACGGCTACGACGTCAGCTACCTGTCCGGCGTGGACGTGTCCTCGGCGGCCGGCGCCACCCTGCTGGAGAAGCACAAGGTGTACATGTCCTCCGGCCACGACGAGTACTGGACGCAGAGCCAGTACTCCAACGTCCTGGCGGCCCGGAAGGCCGGTGTGCGAGAGGCCTTCTTCAGCGGCAACGAGGTCTTCTGGAAGACGCGGCTCGCCCCGAGCATCGACGGCACCAGCACGGCGGACCGGACCCTGGTCTGCTACAAGATGACCAAGATGGCGCAGAACAACGGCGTCGCCGACCCCAGCGGCGTCTGGACCGGCACCTGGATGGACCCGGCCAGCACCCAGTACGGGCAGGACTACCAGCCGCCGAACATCCTCACCGGCTCCATGTTCACGGTGAACGGCTACCGCAGCGACGCGATCACGGTCCCCGGCCCGTACGGAAAGAACCGGATCTGGCGCAACACCTCCATCGCCAACCTCACCGCCGGCCAGACCGCCACCTTCCCGACGGGCACCCTCGGCTACGAGTGGGACAGCGACATCGACAACGGCACCAGGCCCGCCGGCGAGATCGACCTGTCGTCCACGACGGTGGACATCGCCGACGGCAAGCTCCGCATGGACTGGGGCAACGTGTACGGCAACGGCACGGCGACGCACAGCCTCGTCGAGTTCCGCGACCAGGACTCGGGGGCCCTGGTGTTCGGGTCGGGGACCGTGCAGTGGTCGTGGGGCCTGACCAACATCCCGGTGAACAACCCCGCTGACACGGTGGTCACCGAGGACTCCCGGATGCAGCAGGCGACCGTGAACATCCTCGCCGACATGGGCATCCAGCCGAAGACCCTGCAGAGCAACCTGGTCGCCGCCACGGCCTCCACCGACACCGCCGGCCCGACCGTCACCGTCACGAGTCCGGCCTCCGGGGTCACGGTCCCGGCGCTGAAGCCGGTCACCATCACCGGTACCGCCACCGACTCCGGCGGCGGCGTGGTGGCCCGCGTGGAGGTGTCCACGGACGGCGGGAAGACCTGGAACGCCGCCACCGGCCTGGCCTCCTGGAAATACAGCTGGACACCGACGACCCCGGGCTCGGCGTCCGTCAAGGTCCGCGCGGTCGACGACAGCGTGAACATCGGCGCCGTCACCACCCTCCCGGTGACCGTCGGCCCCCAGGCCTGCCCCTGCACCATCTGGCCGGCCTCGGCCGTGCCCGGCACCGTCAACGCGGGCGACGGAAGCTCGGTGGAGCTCGGAGTCAAGTTCCGCACCACGGTGGCCGGTTCCATCACCGCCGTTCGTTTCTACAAGTCACCCGCGAACACCGGAACCCACACCGGCAGCCTGTGGAGCGCCTCCGGCACCCGCCTGGCCACCGGCACCTTCACCAACGAGACGGCCTCCGGCTGGCAGCAGCTGAACTTCGCCACCCCGGTGACCGTCAAGGCCAACACGACCTATGTGGCGTCGTACTTCGCGCCCAACGGCGGATACTCCTACGACGGCGGTTACTTCTCCGCCAGCGACGCCGGCCTCGCCCCGCTCACGGGCCTCAAGTCCGGCACCGACGGCGGCAACGGCGTCTACCACTACGGCTCGACCAGCGCCTTCCCGTCCTCGCAGTCCTCGGGCAGCAACTACTGGGTCGACGTCGTGCTGGACACCTCGACGGCCAGCACGACCCCGCCCACCGTCACCTCCACCTCCCCGACGTCCGGGGCGACCGGCGCGTCGATCACGGCACCGGTGTCGGCCGTCTTCAGCTCGGCCGTCGACGCCGACAGCGTGACGTTCTCCCTGAAGGACCCGGACGGCGACGCCGTACCGGGGACGACGACGCTGTCCGCGTCGAACAAGGCGACCTTCACCCCGTCGACGGAGCTCGCGCTGAACACCACGTACACCGCCTCCGTCCAGGCCGCCGACCTGTGGGGCAACGCCATGGCCGACCCGGTGACATGGACCTTCACGACCAGTTCCAGCCCGCCCGCGGTCACCTGCCCCTGCTCCCTGTGGAACTCCTCCGCCGTGCCGGCCACCACGGACACGACCGGCGACGCCAACTCCGTCGAGCTCGGCACCCGGTTCACCTCCTCCGTGGACGGCTGGGTCACCGGCGTCACCTTCTACAAGGGCACCGGCAACACCGGCACCCACACCAGCAGCCTGTGGTCGGACAGCGGCACGCTGCTCGCCACCGGCACCTTGACCAACGAGACGGCGTCCGGCTGGCAGCAGCTGACCTTCGCCACCCCGGTGGCCATCACCGCCGGCACCCCCTACGTCGTCTCCTACCACGCGCCGAGGGGCAACTACGCGGTGGACGGCGGCTACTTCGCGGCAGCCCACCAGTCCTACCCGCTGACCGCGACCGCCGACACCACCGCGCACCACAACGGGCTCTACAGGTACGGCACCGACTCGGCCTTCCCCAACAACTCCTACGGATCCGCGAACTACTGGGTCGGGCCCCTCTTCACCGCCGACAACCCGAGCACGATGCTGTCGACGCCCAACGCCTCGGAGGTGACCACGTCCTCGGTGACGCACACCGCCGACGCGGGCAGCCCCCTCGTCGCGACGGTGCCCGCCTCGGCCGCGCCGTCCTCTGTCCGGGCGACCGTCACCGTCCTGTCCGGCCCCCAGGCGGCCGCCGCCAGGAAACTCCACGTCACGGCCGTCACCTCCTACGACCGTGCCACCCACCGGATGTCCGTCCACCTGTCGGCTCCCCTGCCGGACGGCACACGGTTCAAGGTCACGGTCATGGCCCGGGACAAGCACCGCCGTCCGGTGGCGTCCCACAGCTGGACCCTGACCAGCAAGACCGTCCGCAAGAAGAAGAACTGACCGCCCGGCACCCACCGGTGGTGGGGGGGGGGGGGGGGCGGCGCGGCCCCCGCCGCCCCC
>NZ_JBFAWF010000043.1:0-38940 GCF_040680195.1 Streptomyces sp. NPDC052109
GGATGTTCGCGCCGAGATACCAGGAGTCGCAGGAGGAGAACAGGGTCCGGCCGGCACCACCGCTGACCTCATCCGCGGCCGCCACCCGCGCGCGAGTAGAGCGTGACGAACCCGCGCAGTCACAGCACCAGGACGGCGGGCGCCACCCGTCAAGGGGTCTTGACGATGAAACGCACCGAACGAGGCGCGTGCGAAAGCTGAACGAGCAGCAGGGGAGACGTGGTTGTCGACCTCGTGTGCCATCACTTGGTCCACTGTGGCTCCTTCGGTCCATGGCCCGGCTGACAGGACCACGGGATGCCGAACTGTTCAGCCCGATCTGCACAAGGGGCGGCGACGGCGGGTTCGAGCCGGACGCCGGCCTGCCCTCCGCGACCACCGGCGCCGAGCATGCAGCACGAGATCTGATGAACTGGCGCTGCTCGGTCCGCAGACTTGAACGAACCGCACAGCGGAGTCACCCACAGTCCTGTCGTACTGCACGGCTCTCGTACGCCCCCTCGCACTGTCGTTCCCGGCGAGCATTCGCCTCGCAGGGGGCTGTGAGCGAACTGCTATATCGCCAGGTCAGTAAGGACCAGCACACGCTCGTAGGTGTAATCCGCCATGGCGAACTTCACTCCTTCGCGGCCGACACCAGACTGCTTGACCCCGCCGTAGGGCATCTGGTCGGCGCGATAGGAGGGCACGTCGCCGATCACGACTCCGCCGACCTCCAGAGCCCGATGTGCCCGGAAGGCAGCCTGCAGGTCGCGGGTGAACACACCCGTCTGCAGGCCATACTTGGAGTCGTTCACAGCGGCGAAAGCCTCGGCCTCACCGGACACCTTGAGGACCGAGAGAACTGGCCCGAAGACCTCCTCGCAGGCCAAGGTCGTGTCTGCCGGAACATCCGCGAGGACCGTAGGCGCGTACGAAGCGCCCTCCCGCTTGCCGCCCGTGTACAGCGTGGCCCCGGAGCCGACGGCTTCGTCGACCCACGACTCGACGCGGCATGCGGCGTCCTCACTGACGAGCGGACCCACATCAGTTCTGTCATCCGAGGGGTCCCCGGTGACCTGAGACTCAACGGCCGCCACGATACGCGGCAGCAGCCGGTCGTACACCGCGGCGTCGGCTATGACACGCTGCACGGAGATACAGGACTGCCCGCCCTGGTAGTTGGAGAACACAGCGATACGCTTGGCGGCCCAGTCAAGATCCTCGTCGCTCGCAAAGTCGGCCAACACCACGGCCGCCCCGTTCCCGCCGAGCTCCAGTGTGCAGTGCTTCCTGGGAACCGAGTCCATGATGGCGTACCCGACCCTTTCGGAGCCGGTGAACGAGATGACGGGCAGGCGCTCGTCCTGCACCAGCCCCGGCATCCGGTCATTGGCGACGGGAAGGATGCTCCATGAACCGGCCGGCAGTTCGGTCTCGGCAAGCAGGTCACCCAGGATCAGACCCGACAGCGGAGTATTGGGCGCCGGCTTCAGGATGATCGGGGCGCCGGCCGCGATAGCCGGGGCGACTTTGTGGGCACATTGGTTCAGCGGGAAGTTGAACGGCGTGATGCCCAGCACAACGCCCTTCGGGAAGCGACGGGTGAGCGCGAGCCGCCCCTGGCCGCCGGCGTCGGTGTCCAGCCGCTGAGCCTCACCGCTGTTGAAACGGCGCGCTTCCTCCGCGGCGAACCTGAACACGGACACCGCACGGCCGACCTCACCGCGAGCCCATTTGATCGGCTTCCCGTTCTCTGCAGAGATGAGCTGCGCGATCTCCTCGCTACGCTCCATGAGGCGCCTGCTCACATGGTCGAGCGCCGCAGCACGCACAAATGCCGGCGTAGCCGCGAACTCATCGCGAACGGCGTATGCCGCCGCCACCGCCTCCTCGACCTGCTCATCGGTGGGAACACTGACCTCTCCGATGAGCTGCCCGGTCCAGGGAGAGGAAACCGCCAAGGTCGTCTCACCACTGGCCGGACGGCCGGCGAGCCAGAAAGCGCGGGTGCAAATCATGTCCTGTCGCGGCCCTTTACGTCTGAAGGTGCGCTGACGCGTGTCCGCCAGCAGCTAAACCGTAGGACCGCCGAGGTGGCAGACGTTTTGTACGCGGTGTAGTGATCGTATGCACGCGCACGCCGGAAGGTGGGCTTGAGTCAGGTGCGGCCTACGAATCGCGGATTTCGACGTTCGATACGAGACCAGTGCCCGAGTCCGCTCATCGTGTCGCAGCATCGGCTCTTTCGGGATTCGATCCTGACGTGACTGCCTGACGGAACATGCTCGACGCGCTGATGTCTCGCCTACTTCTGGAATTGATGGGGTGAGAAGCCGTATCTCAACGGATCTTGGAACGTGTGGATCGAACAGAGTTCCTGGTCGGGTGATCTTCCGGTGGTACGCGTATGAAGGCAGGGCCTCCTGGTAGCTCGGGGTGCGACCCCATTCCGAGCGGTTCCCGGAGGCCCTGTTGCCGTTGTTGTACGTGCCCGAGCCCGTTGACTTGAACTCGCCCGCTGTGTCGTGCGATTGCCCCGCGCACGTGTACGGCAACGCGGCCGACCATCCCGATCGGGTGCGCCGGTATCCGTCGGATATGACGGACGCGGAGTGGGCGGCCGTGCGGCCGTTGTTGCCGGTGCCGGCCTGGCTTTTGGGGCGGGGCGGACGGCCCGAGGGCTACTGCCACCGGCAGCTGCTGGATGCGGTCCGCTATCTGGTCGCGGGCGGGATCTCGTGGCGGACGCTGCCCGCGAACTTCCCCGATTGGGGCCGGGTTTACGCCTTCTTCCGCCGCTGGCGCGAGCACGGGCTGATCGCCGAGTTCCACGACCGGCTGCGCGGGAAGGTCCGTGAGTACGAGGGCCGCGAGGCCGCGCCCACGGCGGGGATCATCGACGCGCAGTCGGTGCGGGCCGCCGCGACGGTGCAGGCTGCCTCACGGGGCTACGACGGCGGGAAGAAGGTGCCGGGCCGCAAACGGCACATCGTGACCGACACCCTCGGTCTGCTCCTGGTCGTCGCGGTCACCGCCGCGAACATCGGCGACCGCGACGCCGCGACGGGCCTGCTGACCCGGCTGCGCCGCCTGCACCGCGACATCACCCTCGTCTGGGTCGACGGCGGCTACACCGGCGGCCTCGTCGACTGGTGCCGGGACAAACTCGCCCTGACCTTGGAGATCGTCAAGCGCACCGACGACATGACAGGGTTCGTGGTGCTGCCGACGCGGTGGGTGGCAGAGCGCACGTTCGGGTGGTTGATGCACTCCCGCCGTCTGGCCCGGGACTACGAGACCCTGCCCGCCACCAGCGAGGCGATGATCCGATGGTCGATGGTCACGCGGATGAGCCGGCGTCTGGCACGGCCACGGGCCGCCGGCAGGCACTGAATGCCCTCGAGGTCTCCAGGAGAAGCCACCCGCGCTCCGCCCGGCGCCGGGCTTTCGACCGCAGCCCCTCGACTTTCGCCGGCGTCGCGTCAAGGCCCCAGCTTCACAGCGATCTCCTTGGCTCGAAGCGGGCCGTCACCCGTGGATCGCTGCTGTTCCAGCACGCCCAGAATCCGCTGATAGTCGGGGGCCAGAACCGTCACCGGCAGTCCTTCCCGCCAGGGCGGCACCGTCGAGCCCAGCACCGGCGCGAGCGACGGCGCCGCTTCCTCCTCCGCCTCGGTCGTGGTCACGGCAGTGGACTCGGCCGCAGAAACTGCCAGGGCCTCGAGCAGTTCCTCCCGCGCGATCAGCCGCCGGTCCAGCTCGATCTCCGCGGCCTCCAACACCTCAGCCAACCGCGCGACTTCCTCCCGCAAGCCCTCCACCCGCACACGAGCAGCCGCCTCTCGCTCCTCCAGCATTCCCAGCACCGACGCCACCGCGCACCCCTCGACCATGAAGCGGACACAAGACGTCGCGATGCCTCCCTAAACCCGAGCGAAACCATGCCTGACCAGGAGGTATCAAGGGATCACGTTCGGTTGGGACACGGCTTCTAAGGCCACCAGTTCAAGTTGACAATGCCCGGCCATCGGTACGCCCCTCGGTCTGAAGCGGCGCTGCGCGTAACGTCAGCCGGTGCAGGTAGCGGTGACGGGCGTCGGACGACCGCAGACCCCACGCCAGCAGCATGCCGGTAGACAGTGCTGTCACGTGACCGACGGGAGTGACCCCCAGCGTGGTCAGGCCGCTCGTGATGTGCGGTGCACGCACCGCGAGCGCGGCGAGCGCGGTCCATCGGTGCCACCGCCGGGCCCCGGCTGCCACCACGGCAGCCAGGGCCGAGATGATCACGTAGGACGGGCCGACGTCCAGCGTCGCACGCAGCGCCGGGTCTGCTTGGCCCGCCGCGATCCGCGCTGCCAGCAGCCCTTCGCTCACCAGTGTGCCGAGGACTTGGCCGGCCGCGATCAGCGCGACCGCCCGCATGTTGCCGAACCGGATCACGAGAAACGCCAGTATGACCCCGACGAGGGCAATGCCGCTCAGACAGGCCCAGGGATCGGCGCCGAACAGAAAAGCGGAGGCGATGACCGCCTCCACAGGATGATCACCCATATTGGCCAGGTTGGTCGATGCCCAGGCGTTCACCGCGTGATCACCGCCGTACGTCAGGGACGACGCGGCGGCGAGCAGGGCGAAGCCCCAGGGCACAGGAGAAAGCCATCGGCGGGTGGGCGTCCGGGAGAGATCCATGTAGCCGACCCTGGCAAAGGGTGGCCGCCCCGCGGATCTGACCACGGAATGACCGGCTGATCTCTATCCCTGGACAGACGCGTACGATCGCCCTCCCGGCTAGGGTCGGATGCATGCGAGGCATGATGGCGAGGCACGACGCGGCGTCCCATGTCAGAAGGCTGACGCCAAATCAGCTGATTGAGCTGGATGTGCTTTTGGCCATGGTCTTGATGGCGTCGAACGTCTTGTGGTGGACGCTTGGCACGCATCGCACGGGCTGGCCGGCATGGCAGACCGCGCTGACGGGCTCGTTGGGCGTGGCCGTCGCGGTCCGGCGGTTGCTGCCACTGCCTGCACTGGCGGTGGGGTCCGTGGTGATGGCCACCGACGGCGCGCTCAGCCTGATGGGGGTGCTGGCGACTGCTTTGCTGGTGTACGGGGTGGCGGTCGCCCGACCCGCGCTGATCGCGGCGTACGCGTGCGCGGTGGCAGGCGCCGCACAACTCGCCTTGATGGTCCCCATGCAGGGCATAACAGGGCACGACTACTGGGGGTGGCCGGGGATGGTCCAAAGCCTCTTCGTCGAGGCCGCCGCCTGGGCGATCGGATGGTCCACCAGACAGGGCCGCGCCTACACCCGAGGCCTGGTCGAGCAGGCCGAAGAGCGGGCACAGCTCCTCCTCGTCGAGGAACGTATGCGCATCGCCCGGGAGTTGCACGATGTCGTCGCGCACAGTCTGAGCATCGTCGCGGTCCAGGCGGGCGTCGGCCACCACGTCATGGGCAGCCGACCTGACGAGGCCGCGAAGTCCCTCTCCGCGATCGAGACGACGAGCAGGGAAGCCCTGACGGAGCTGCGTTCACTGCTGGGTGTCCTGCGCGATGACGACGGTGCCGAATGGCTGCCCGGCGGCCTAGACGACCTCAACACGCTTCTCGAACAGACCCGACGGGCCGGCGTCCAGGTCAACTTGACGATCAGCGGGCACCCGCACACCCTGCCCCGAGGTCTGGACCGCGCCGCCTACCGCATCATGCAGGAAGCCCTGACCAACGTCGTCAAGCATGCCCGCACCAGCCACGCCCGGGCGACGGTCGCCTACGCGCCGGGCGAGGTCGCCCTCACGGTCGTCGATGCCGGAGCCGGCCGCACGTCCACCCCGATCACCGAGGGCCACGGCCTGACCGGCATGAAAGAACGCGCCGCCCTCTACGGCGGCGAGGCTCATGCGGGCCCGCTCTCGCCGCACGGCTTTCGCGTCACCGCCCGGCTGCCGTACGCCACGGACGAGCGAACAGCCCAGTTCCCCGTGGGCGCCGATCTGGAGGGCGCATGACAGTGCGGGTCGTCGTAGTGGACGACGAGACGCTGGTGCGTGCCGGGTTCCGTGTGCTGATCGAGTCGGAAAACGATCTCCAGGTCGTCGGCGAGGCTGCCGACGGGAGCCAGGCGGTCAGGGTGATCCGCGAACTGCGCCCCGATGTAGCCCTGATGGACATCCGGATGCCCGGGCTCAATGGCATCGAGGCCATCCGCACACTGCTCGGCGGCCCCGCTCCGGTGCCCGTCCACGTCCTGGTGCTCACCACCTTCGACCTGGACGAGTACGTCTTCGAGGCGCTCCGCGCAGGCGCCGCAGGCTTCCTCCTCAAGGACACTCCACCCGCACGCCTGATCGACGCCGTGCGGGTGATCGCCACCGGAGAGTCGCTGCTGTCACCCGGCGTCACCCGCAGGCTCATCGAGACCTACGTCCGCCGCCCCGGCTACACCGGCCCGGTCGCCGATGCCCTGGACGGGGTGACCAGCCGCGAGCGTGACGTGCTAAGTCTGATCGCACGTGGCCTGTCCAACAACGAAATCGCAGCCGAGCTGTATCTGACCGTTGGCACTGTCAAGACCCACGTCAGTCGTCTGCTGACAAAGCTGGGGGCCAGGGACCGGGCCCAACTCGTCATCGCCGCCTACGAAAGCGGACTGGCCCGTACTCGAGGTGCACGGGCTCGCGGCGGACGATGATCCGCAGGCGGGGGGGCCAGCCGGTCAGGTCGAGCAGGTCGGTGACCGCCCGCTTCGCCAAGGTGATGGCCTGCGACATCCGCGATCCACGCCATCCGCAAGGTCCCCCCGACCAGCCGCGGCACAGAGCGCAGCGCCGACAGCATCGTCAGGTCCAACCGGGCACGCTCGTGTTCCGACCAGCCGAGGTCGTAGCGCAAGGGCCCCCCGAAGAGCTCCTTCTCGGCGTCGGAGACCTCCGGCTCGGCCATCCGCACCCGCCCGAAAACCTCCTCACCAGGCCCCTCCCAACCTGGACCAGTCCAGCGCCCGGATAGCCGGTGCGGGCAGCCGCCCCGCCCCGGTGGCCGTGCTCAACCGCACAGGAGCCTCGCAGCCGGAGTGGTCACGCTGCGAGCCCTGCGTGCGCCGTGCCACGGTATGGCGAGTCGTGTGTGCTTGGGTCTTGGCCGAACTCAACGTGCCCCCCCTCGACGGTTGTGCGGCTACTGGAGCTCAACGAGCCGGCCGCGATTTCGAACACATGTGTTTCGGTCGTGTTGGCAGCCCCAAGTCTGAGCGCGTGCCCGAGCTTGTGCGTTGCATCGACCCTTGCGGTGTATGGGCCAGGGGGCAAGCGGCGATGGCCGAAACGCCGAGCATGCCGCAGTTCCGGCGCCAGGGGCGGGAGCGTGACCCCTTGGCGCAGGTGCCGGACCGCAGGGACGGGCCGCCGTCGGAAGGGCGGCTGGTGTTCGGGCCCATGTGCGGGGCCGTATGGGGGAGGGGCGGGGCGGTCCGGCACCTTTTCGCCGCCTACGACCTGGCCAAAGGCCACGGTGCAGGGGCGACGTGGGTGGTGTCGCCGTACGGGTGCCAGGCGGCGGAGGCGTCGGGCGACGTCGTGGTAGCTTCGCGGTGGAGGCACATAGGTGCCGGCCCCGGACGAGATGTGCGCCGTACCCGGACTGCCAAGACGACGCACTCGGGAGGCGTCATGGCCGCAGGCACATCCTTCATTGATTTCGACGGCCCGGTCTTCCGGCCTGGCGAGTTGGACGTCCGCTGGATCCACGGGTCACCATCGTCCAAGCACAACACCGATCCGGACATCCAGGTCCACGCCTACGACGAGCACACGGTCATCCTGCGGCAGAACATGGCGATCGACTACGAAGCGCCGTTCCTGTACCTGCTGTTCGGTAACACGCGGGCGGTGCTGATCGACACTGGAGCCACCGCGTCCGCCGAGTTCTTCCCCTTGCGCCGGGTGGTTGACGAGCTCGTCGACGGCTGGCTCGCTCGCCACCCCCGACAGGACTACCACCTGCTTGTGCTGCACACTCACGCCCACGGTGACCACATCGCGGGTGACGGCCAGTTCGCCGACCGCCTGCACACCACCGTGGTCGCCGCGGACCTCGCCACCGCCTGGAAGTACTTCGGATTCGACGAGGACCCCACCGCCGTGGCGCGGGTCGATCTGGGAGGCCGCACGCTCGAGTGCCTGGCCACTCCCGGGCACCACGAGGCAGCGGTCACGTTCTACGACCCGTGGACCGGGTTCCTGCTCACCGGCGACACCGTCTACCCCGGCCGGCTCTACGTCCAGGACTGGTCCGCCTTCGCCCGGACCATCGACCGCCTGATCGGGTTCTGCGAGCACAGACCGGTCACCCATGTCCTGGGCTGCCACATCGAGATGACCACCGAGCCGGGCGTGGACTACCCGGTCCGCACCACCTACCAGCCCCACGAACCCCCGCTGCAGATGACCACCGGCCACCTGCACGAGATCAGCGCCGCGCTCAAGGAGATCGGCGACCAGCCCCGCCGGCTCGTCCACCCGCTCTTCGTCATCTGTCCAGAGCACTGAGCCACGCCCGAGGAGCACAGCCGGCCCCGCCGCAGGGCAAGGCCGAACGGAGCACGCACCGCCTTCACCGCCCAGATCACCGCCTTCGAGCAGGTCACCGACCGCATGCAGCCCCGCCTCGCCGCCCCACCCGCTGCAGAACGCCAGGAGACCGAAGATGCCGGCACTATCCTTGCGCAAAGCCCGCGCCGGCAACACCCACACCCTCCTGCCGCCCACACCCGCCACCAGGACCGACCCTGCATGAACCCCCGCGGCAACCCGCACACTCGCCCAGGCCCGCCACCGCGCCAGCCTCGACAAACGCCAGCGAGCCCTGACCGCACTCACCACCCTGGAACAACAGGGCAAAAAGATCACCACGCCGCCGTCGCCCGCACCGCCGACGTCTCCACCTGGCTCACCTACACCGAAGGTATCCGCGAGCAAGTCGAAGCGGCACAACAACGTCGGCAGCCCACCATCCCCACCCTCACGTGCCCCGGAGCACCAACGCGGCGCTGCGCAAAGAACTCGAGCTCGCCAGAGATGAGATCCGCGCCCTGCGGCAGGACAGAGAACGGATGCCGCAAGCCATCCAGCACCAGCTCCGACAGCAACTCGACGCCCTCGACACCAGGCACCCGACCGACCGCGTCGACGAACTCACCGAGCCAACCAACGACTCGAAGACAGCCTCCAACAGGCCACCGACGACAACCACCAGCTCAACGCCCGCGTTGGTCTGCGGACTGTCCCCGCAGGCAGCTGTACGGCATCATCCCGGCCAACCCTAGCCAGCCGCCTCCTGACTGCGATGCTGATGGCGATCGACGTCCGGGACTCCGTACGCCGACGGCCCACGCCCGCCAGCCGCAGCCGCGCGCGTGGACGTAGCGGTAGCTGCGCGGCGTGCCGCGCTGCCGCCCTCGATCCCCTGCCTGAAGCGCAGAGCACGCGCCCGTCAGCGCGTACGGCGAGCCGGGCGCATAAGCTGTCCCGCTTCTGCTCCACCGCCCAACCGGTGGGCACAGCCGGGCTGTCCACAGCTACGGCCAGTATCGGTCCGGGAGGCTGAGCGCTCCAGTTGGCGAGTCAGTGTTCGATTTTGCCAGTTGTGTGCTCCTTACGAGGACCGTGTTCTTCGGTGCTTCGCCAGAACTCGCGCAGCGCGGTGACGAGCACCTCGGGTGCCTCTTCGGCAATGTGATGCCCGGAGGCGATCGGGCCACCGTCCAGCCGGTCAACCGCCCAGTCCCGCCAGATGCCCAGCACGTCGCCGTAAAGATCGGCCATGTCGTCACGGGTGGCCCACAGCACCTGCAGCGGACAGTCGATACGCCGCCCGGCTTGCCAGTCGGCATCAAGGTTCAGCCCGGACGGCCGCACCCTCGCCACCGGCAGCGACGACACAACCGTGCGGCTCTGGAACACTGCTCCGGGAGAGAACCGCGCCACATTGACCGGCCACATGGACGCGGTGGACACGGTGACGTTCAGCCCCGACGGCCGCACTCTCGCCTCAGGAAGCGACGACAACACCGTACGATTGTGGGACGTGGCTACCCGCAGGACGAAAACCACCTTGACAGGCCACAGCAGCCTGGTGAGTTCACTGGCTTTCAGCTCGGATGGACGCACCCTCGCATCAGGCAGTCACGACAAAACCGTGCGGCTATGGGACACGACCACAGGTCAGGCACGCGCAACTCTGACAGGCCCCAGCGATGCGGTGTATGCGTTGGCGTTCGCACCGAATGGTCGCACCCTCGCTTCAGTCGGCCGGGACGGGACTATGCGGCTGTGGGATGCGGAAACCAAGAGAAGCACCAGTACCGTCCCCATCTCAGACAACGGGCTCGGGGCAGTAGCCTTCAGCCCGGACGGACACACTGTCGCGGTCGGCGACCTTAGTGACACCGTATGGTTGTGGGACGCAGCTACAGGCAAAGTCCTCGCCATGTTGCGAGGCCATGCGGGCCCGGTAAACGCGGTGGCATTCAGCCCCAATGGCCGCACCCTCGCCTCGGGCAGCGATGACCACACCGTACGGCTATGGAACGTGGCCGCGCGCACCCTCCGTTCCACCCTCACAGGCCATGCCGGTTCGGTGAATGCTGTGGCGTTCAGCCCGGACGGCCGCGCCCTCGCCTCCAGCAGCAAAGATCACACCGTGCGCCTGTGGGACGTGGCCACCGCCACCATCCGCTCTGTCCTTGCTGGCCACACCGACTCAGTCAATGCCGCGGCATTCAGTCCCGACGGCCGCACCCTCGCCTCGGGCAGCGATGACCACACCGTACCGCTGTGGAATGTAGCGGTACCCCGGCCAGCCGTGCTGATCAAGCACATCTGCGAGGCCGTCCATCGCAACCTGACCCCGCAAGAGCGCGCGCAGTACCTCCCAGAGCACTCATCTGGCCCAGTCTGCTCCGGTGATCATTAAGACCGTGACCTACGTGGTGAGGCGGACGAGTCGTTCGTAGCGTGGGTTGAGTCTGCGGTAGCCGCTACCTGGACGCTTCCCGACCCGGTTCCCGGAGCCCGGTTGGTTCCGCCGGTCCGAGCGGCAGTGCTCACTGCGCCGGCGGTCAACCGGTCAGGGCCTCGTCGGTGCCGTCCGCGGCCGTGGTGTCGGCGGCGAACAGGCTGTAGGCCCCGGTGAGCTGCAGCAGGCGTGCGGGCTGGGATTGCAGGCCGGTTATGGCCAGGCGGCCGCCTTCGGCGTGCGGGCGCCGGCGCAGCGACGCGAGCAGGTTCAGCCCGCTGGAGTCCATGAAGGGCACCCCCGACACGTCCAGGTGCAGCGGCTTGCCGCGCAGTGGGAGGACGGCCGCGGCGCGCGCCAGCTGGGGTCAGGTCTGCAGGTCCATCTCCCCTTGCACGGTGACCAGGGTGTGGTCGGGGTACTGCTGGGTGACTACGGTGAAGTCGTTCACGGTTCGCCCCTCGATCCGGGGTCGAGCCCATCACGCTCTCTGTGGGGGAGGGCGTCAAGCACGCGGCATGAGGCCGCGTACAGCCGAGCAAGACAACCCGCACCGCGCCCCGTCCCGACCGCCAGCTCGGTCGAGCGTGCCGGATCTCCGGTCGTGAACCCCAAGATCCGCACGCCGGTCGTAGCGTGGCACGCGGCTCCGGCTGCCGGTTACCGTGGCGGCCTGTTTCGGTGATCGCACAACGGAGGAACCTGTGCCCGTCCTGCTCGGCGAGGAACTGGTGGCGCTGTTGCGCCGCCCGTCCACCTGCTACATCGCCACCGTCATGCCGGACGGTTCGCCCCAGCTCACCCAGACGTGGGTGGACACCGACGGGCGCCATGTACTGATCAACAGCGTCGAGACCCATCAGAAGACTCGGAACATCGCCCGTGATCCCCGGGTCGCGGTGGCCGTGGCGGATCCCGCGGACCCGACGTCGTACGTCCAGATCCGCGGCCGGGTGGTCGAGGTGCGGACGGACGGCGCCGTCGACCACATCGAGTCGCTCTCCCAGAGGTATCTCGGCGGCCCGTACCCGTGGTTCGGCGGCCGCGGCCAGGTCCGCGTCATCTTCGTGATCGAACCGGACCGGATCAGCAGCCCCCGCGGATAACACGGCCCTTGTCGCCGACCAGACTGATCCCGGGCCGCGGGAGTGTTCGCGTGGTGCACCGGCCGCGGCACCCGGCCGGACGACGACTACCTGATCTGGCGCCCCCGCCCCCCGTCCCGGCAACCCCGCAAACACGGTGGAAATCCTGGCCGACCAGCCCGGGCCTTGACCCCGAACCCTGGACACGGGTTTGACCGTGTACGTGCCGTTTTGGGAATCTTGGACGCGGCGGGCGGGCCGCCAGGCCCGTGTGATGCCGAACGGAGCTGCTGCGGCTCATCTCCTCGGGGCGGGCCGAACGTTGGGCGTCGGGTGAGGGGGTATGGGGCGAGTTCGGCGGCGAGGCATCCCACGGGGCTATCTGCTCAGCCGTCACACACAGCATCATGCCCGGTCAACGACACCACGCAGGCTCCGTCACAAGATCTCCGGCTGTAGTACTGCTTCAGCAGGGCAAAAAATGCGATTATGACTCTTTTGGGCGAATTGCCTTCCGGTAGGGAAGATGGCGCTGATAGACTTGTTTGCGTTAAAAGGATGCTATCAACTCGCCTTCTTTTATAGGATCTTGACGAGTTGTTACTTTGTTTTGCATTGCCCTGTGTTCGACACGCGTAAAGTGGCATGGCGCCGTCGGAATTCCGTAATCACGCCGACGGCCGGTGTCGATCCCAGGTGCGCATGTATACTTCATATTCCTCTCCGTTCGATGGCTACGACCGGCATCTGACGCCGCCCGCCGAGCGCCCGAAAGCACCGATCGAACCGGACGCGAAGGTACTCGTCCCTGCACACCCGCGGTACGCCGCGGATCCGGGGCGCCGCCCCGCGATAGGTTTCGAACTCCTGCAGGGGGCCGACGGAAACCCGGTGGCGGTGGCGTTCACCAGCCCCGCGAAGCTGGTCGCCGCGCTCGGCGACGCGCAGCCGTGGGTGGCGGTGCCCGTCGGATGGTTCGCCCGGGCGATGCACGACCACGGGCTCGGCCCGGTTCGCGTCGACCCGCAACTTCCGCCCGGTGTACGGGTCTGGAGCGCCGAGGACATCAGAACCTACACGGAGGCAGTCCAGTGACCGACCTGAAAATCGTGACGTCAGACGTGACAAAAATGGCGTCCACGTTTCACACAGAGGCCAAGTCCTACGCGCAACTCCACACCTCCGTGAGCCCTGCCGTCGCAAAGTCGGGCGACGACGGTCTTGACCACACGATCCGGTCGATGATGGACGCGATCTCCGGTCTGCATGCCAGACTCGCCGGCCGGATCGAGGAGCAGGGGGATCTCCTTGACGCCGCGGTCAAGCACTTGACGAACCGCGACATAGACGTGCACGGGCTTTTCGAAGACCTGATGGGATAGCGAGACGGGGGACACAAGCTGTGACGGATTCCTGGGTGGGCGGCGACATTGACGGTCTGGCTGCCATGGGCACCGCCCTCACCGGTGCCAAGGAGCACCTGGACGACATCGTCAAACCGCTCAGCGAGGGAGTCGACAAGCTCGTCAAGGACGCGGGCTGGAAGGGCGAGGCCGCCGAGAAGTTCGAGGCCGCCTGGACCAAGGACGCGATCACCGCCGGCGGCTTCGCCGAATTGGTGTACGCGGTGGGCAAGGAGCTCACCGACCTGGCCACCAACCTGTCCTCGGCCAACACGGCACTGCAGAACGCCGCCCATGTCGCCCAGAAGAAGGGCGTGTCCATGGGGCCGAAGGGGGAGCCCATCCCCCTCGTGACGAACAACCCGCCCTCCGAGAAGGAGGTGCAGGCAACAAAGGACAACAACGACTACACCACCCTCTACACGGAGCTGATGCACCAGGCCCAGCGTGCCCGGCTCCTCGCCGCCAAGCACATTGGCCAGCTCTACGCCGAGATCGACCCCAGCGAGCCGATGCAGAAGGGCGACAAGATCGTGGTCGCCGACTACCTGCGCGGCCTGTGGACCGCTGGGGCGGAGGGCGACCGGGCGCTCGGCCTGGACATGGCCGACGACATCAAGCACGCCCAGGAGGAGCACGACAAGGCGCTGTCCGCGCTGAAGGACGAGGAGGCCAAGTTCCGGACGGCGGACGCGAACCTCCCCAAGGCGTTCAAGCTGCGCGGCGAGTGGCAGGCCGCCGCCGACCAACTCGACAGCCTGGAAGGACGGCTGGCCGGGCTGGAGAACGGCAGCTCCCATATGCCGTACGACCGGTACCTCAACTACAAGATGGCGGACGTCCTGCGCGGCAGTGAACTGGCCGAGGGCGCTCCCCGGTTCCTCAAGGAGATCCCGGTCATCGACGTCGCGGCCACGGTGGCCGCCGGCGGTCTGGAGGCCAAGCAGGACCACGACGAGGGCTGGTCCTGGGGCCACTCGGTGCTCGTCGACGTGGGCGGCGGCCTGGTGGGCCTAGGTGCCGGTGTCGCTCTCGCGGCCTCGATCCCGGTGGACGGGATTGTCGCCACGGCCGCGGTCGGCGGCGCGGTCGTCGTCGGCGTGGGAACCTTCGCCGACAAGCTGTTCCACGAGCACTGGAGCGAGGACTGGGACGACCACGGCGCGGTCGTGGGCACGCTGTACGGCATCGGCCACTCCGGGGCCCAGGCGTGGCACGCGGGCGAGGGTATGGTGACCGGCACCGGCCACTGGATCAGCGACAAGTCCAAGGCCCTGTGGCACAAGATCTTCTGATGTTGGTGGGGACGACATGAAAACTACGGCGGACGGCGTCCCCGGGGAGCAGGTCGAGCCGGCGGCCATTCCGCGCCTGGGCACCACCTGGTTCGACCGGGGCGCCGGGTACTGGCTGCGCCGGATCGCACACGGCTGCTTCCAGCTCGCCCTGCTGCTGTTCGCAGGGCTCGTCGTGACCGCCTTCTACGCGGGGTTCTGGGAAGCGGTGGGAGTGCCCCGCTCCGCACGTACCGCGGTGTACGCGGTGACGGCGATCGCCTGCCTGCTCAGCCTCGTCGCGGGTTTCGTGCGCACCCGGCGCGCACCGGTGGAGATCCCCACTCCCGAACAGGCATGGCGGGAGCACCGTTCCCGCCAGCGCAGGAACGCTGCCTCGGCAGCCGGCGGCCGCTGGACGCTGCTGCTTCTCGCGCCCGTCCTGCCCGCCACCGTCGCCTGGGCGATCGGCACCTGGGCCGCCCCGACGCTCGCGCGCCGCACCGCCGCCGAGATCGGCGCCCGCGAGGACTACGAACGCCGGGTGCGCGAGCAGGAGGAGCGGGCCGAGGCCGCCCGACCGCTCCCGCCCCGCAACCGGGCCGAGCGCCGCCACGGACGCCGCTGAGCGCAAGCCGGGCCGCTTGCCCAACCCGCCTGCATCGCCGCTCAGTGCACCCGGCGGTCCTCTGCCGGAGTCCGGCCGGGCGACCACCGGGAGCGGACGACCTGCACCCGCGTCCGGCCGTCACGGTGAACCAGTGGCCGTACAGCGCTCGTGAGCACCCCGGAACAACATCCCGGCCTTGAGGACGCCCGCACCCGCAGCAAGACCAAGCCGCTGGAGCTTCTCCCCACCCACCCCCGTCCTGATGGCGGACGGCAAGATCAAGACCGGCGACAAGGTCGACGCCGCCAACCCAAGACAGGCAAACACCAAGGCGCCCGCAGCGGCGAGCGCGTGTGGATCAACCACGACCACGACCTCCTCGACGTCACCATCGGCACCAAGGACGGCCACACCGCCATCCACGCCTTGCCTGCCGGAGGAAGGCAGGCCGCATGTCCGAGTGGATCGACCCGCAGTACGCGGACCTTGTGAAGATGTGGAAGCGCGCGCAGCAGCCGGACTCCCGTGACCCAGCACCCCCGCCACGGCGTGGATTGATCGTGCCGACCGAGCGGCAACTGGAGGTGGCCCCAAGAAGGCCGCCCCGTCGGGGGACCGTAAACCTTTGGCGGGGCGGGCAGAACCGAAGAAGCCCCAGCCGGAATGCACGCACCGGCTGGGGCTTCTCTTGTGTACGGCCTTACCGGGGGCGGATGTTCTCCGCCTGCGGGCCCTTCTGGCCCTGCGTAACGTCGAACTCGACCTTCTGACCCTCGCGAAGCTCGCGGTAGCCCTGGGTGGCGATGTTCGAGTAGTGGGCGAAGACGTCCGGGCCGCCGCCGTCCTGCTCGATGAAGCCGAAGCCCTTCTCCGCGTTGAACCACTTCACAGTGCCCTGAGCCATGTGCCTGTCTCCTTCGAGGGACTCGTATCGGGACCCGCACCGTGCGGGATCCGGAGGTGATCGCCCTGGTCCGGAGAGGCGTTGAACAGCAAAAACGCCCGCGATGGCGATCACGGGCGAACGGGACTTCGGAACCACGACTGCTGAGTACGACGCTACACCGGGTGGGGGTGCTCGGCCACAAGGAAGCACGGACGGCAACGTGAGTCGTGGGGCGACCGGCCGCCACTGACAGTCGTCTCCCGAGTGCTCCTCGCCTGCAACTGAGGCAGGCTGAGGCTATGGCTGAGCGTCGCGTGATCGTGTTCCCGCCCGCAGAGGGAGGCGGCCGGCGCGTTCAGGTCGACAGCGAGACGCTGGGCACCGCATACAGCCTGCACGATCTCGCGGTGTTCCTGGAACGGGCCGGCCTGGAAGGGCTGGACGTCGTAGACGTGGTGAGCTCGCCGCTGATCGAGTGGCACGGTGGCGGCCCGGAGGTGTGGGAGCGCTGAACGCCCGTCGGCGGGCTTCCGGCCGTCGTCACCCGTTCGACGCAGAGCGGTCGCTGTCGCACGTGGCTTCGCGTTCGCTGGGAGCGAGCCCGGCATGAGACCGGGGCTTGCCCCCATCAAGCCAAGGAGACACAGCCATGGACCAAGGCGAGATCCAAGAGTGGAACGTGGACCCGGGCGAGGGAAGGATCAAGAACGATCGAGGTGGTCCCGTGCTGTACTTTACGGTGGACGACCTCGTGATCGACCCCGACGAGATCCATCCGGGGGACACCGTCTCGTTCCAGGTCGACGGACCCGGACACGCCGCCATGGTCGACAAGGCCTGAGTCGCGACAGCAGCGTGCGGCAGGGACCACCCCGAAGGTGAGCGGGTGGTGCCTGCGTGGTCTTCTGGACCACGCAGATCGGCCGCGGCCGGTCGTGCAGGAGCCCGGCGACTCCAGCAAGACCGCCGAGTGATGGCGCCTCCCCTGGCGTGCCGCACCGGTGCCAGCAAGCCTTGTACTCGCAGGTCACAGCCAGCGAACGGCATCGTCTAGGGGGTGCCCGCAAAGTCACAAGGGGACGGCGACCTGTTCTCCCGCAGCGAGCACGTCCGCAGGCATCGTGCCCCATGTGCCTTCGTCACCGACTCCTCGGTACTGGCCCTCCGGTAGCTCCGGCGCGGGAGTGATCAACGCCCAGCGCAGCCGACTCGGTTCCCGGACAACGACCAGGGCCGGGGCCGTCTGGCAGTCCAGCACGACGTACAACCACCAGTCTGCCCCGACATCGAGCATCGCCTCACGGTGCCGGTCGGTGATCGGAACCGATGAACCGCGCCCGCCCTTGCCCTTCACCTCGATCAACCGAGCCAAGCCGCCATCCGGTTCACGCGACACCAAGTCGCACGTGAAGCTGCGCGCACCAGGGCGGCGTCCTTGAACCCACTCTCCGACTTCCCCGATAAGGCCCGCAGGCCAGCCATCACCGACGTAGGTGACCTCACGGCCCGGCGATCGCTCGTAGCGGATCGCCAGCTCAACGGCAGCACGTCCTACCGGGTTCACGTTTCCGTTCACTTCACTCTGCCCGTCTGGCGATGGTCGAGCCGGCGACCGTGGGTGAATCCCTACGGTTGGGGCTGGCAGTCGTGGTCATAAAGCCACGACTGGCGGCAACCATGGTGCTTGCCCCACAGTTGTTGCCGCCTGAGCAACACCCCGCGTAGTGCTCTGACCCACGCAGACCGCCGCGACGGCATCCGACGTCAGCCTGTCTGACGGATCGAGGCGCCGACGAGGATGCCATCGGCCACTGTGTACGTGCCCTCATACGTCTTCAGGCTGCCGTCGGTCTGGGTGGCGTACAGGGCCGCCTCGACGCGGGACGCCCCGAACTCGCTGATGGTGCCCAGGGTGATGCTCTCGGTGGTGTCGAAGCCGGCCACCCACCGGTCGTAGGTCGTTCCGGCGATGTTCGAGCCGCCGAGCGCCCACGCCGCTCTGTAGTCGTGATCGGTGATGTCCTCGTAGTACTGCGAGACCACCGCCGATGCGTTGGTCAGATGTGGCCGAGGAGGCGCCGTCGTGGCCGCGGCGACCGTTGTAGCCGGGACCGCGGAGCTCGGCGCCGGGCTAGCGGACGCGGTCGTCGGGCTGGGCGACGGCGAGGCCTGCACCGTGTGCGTCACGGTAACGGCCGGAGCTGCCCCGGACGCCGGTCCTGCGGCGCAGGCGGTGAGAGGCAGGCAGGCGAGCAGGACGACAGCCGGGACGGTACGCACGATTCCCCCCAGAAGTGGCGCGATTTGGTGCAGACACTGTGACAGTGGTGAGGGGCGAAGGCGCCATTGTTGCCGAAACGTGAGAAAGCCGGGGCCTATCGGAGGCCCCGGCAAGTCCCGAGCACCTTGACGGCGGGACGGACCACGTGCTGCGTCGGCCGTGCATCACTCGGAGGGCTGCCGCCCCATCCGTCGGGCCATCCGCGCGGCCTGCTCCGGAGTCACCAGCTGCACTTTGCGGCGGAACATCCCCTTGACCACGAAGAAGCACGAGAACTTCCCATGCGGGCCGATCTCGCGGCACTCGTACAGGCCGTTGCCGGGCAGCGGCCACCCGTAAGGTTCGGTGCGGCTGCGGCTGAGGAAGGTGCGCGCGTACACGTACTTCTCGTTCGTGCCGCGGATCTTGGCCACCCAGCCGTTCATGTTATGGCAGATGAGACGCTGCGGCGTGAGGGACACTTCCGGGAACACCGCGGCGGGATCGGCTGTGGCGACGTCGACGGGGATCTCGAGCGCCGCAAGAGAAGCCACCTTCTGCTCGTCGGTGGCGTGCCGTGTGCAGACTCCAGGATGTGGGCCGATGCCGTACCACTCCATCAGCGGATAGCGGCACGGGTCGCCCTTCAGCGTCCTGCACTTGTTCACGCTCACCCCGGCATTTCCTGGTCCCAGCCGCTCGGACACGGCGGCGCACCGCAGAGTAACTGGCGCAGTCGCCGCCGAATTCAGCAGGCGGGCCCGATCGCCACCTGCACCTTCTTCAGCCGCTTGGCCGGCTCGGCGTCGGTGTTGTAGCCCGGGTTGTCGCTCGCCCATGCTGCTTCGGTACAGGCCCCGGCCGACTTCGGCGACGTCTCCTGCAGGAACTTGAATGTGCTCTCGCAGGTCGCCAGGTTGTAATTCCCCAACTCCTGAGCGCTGTCTGGCACGCCAGGCGTCCTCGTCCGGACGATGACGTCCCGGGTGGGCGAGCACGTCTCCGATGACCGCGACGGCTTTGGGCTGGCCGTGCGAGATGCGCTATGGGCAGGCTTGGCGGCCGCACTGTGGCTTGGTACGGGCGGCTTGGATGAGGACAGCGACGGCGCTGCTGCAGCGTGCACGGTGTTCCCGCTCCCGCAGGCGGCGGTAAGCAAGACGGCGGCAGCGGGCAGGAGAAAGCGGCGCACGTGGCCTCCTTAGCGATGTGACGGTTTTGTGCGGCCACAGTGGAGGCTATGTGCCGAGCCGGGCTGATGTTGCCCGACCGCCGTGACCAGGCGCAATACCTCAGCGAGAGGAACTTGCTGCGTACACGTGGTTTTTACCTGTCACCGCTGGCTGGTACCCGCCGCCAGGGACGGCCCTGTATCCGGAGCACTCGGGCCCTAACCGAGGGGCCGACGGTCCCCGTCACCCTCGCAACGGGGCAGCGGCAGCGTGGGCCGTCTGCGCCTGCCCCCTGTGCTGGTCATCGGGTAGTGCTGGGGAAGCAGCTCTCCGGGTGCTTCGAGCACTCCTCGGCCAGATAGCTGGCGGCGCTGCTGAAGGCCGCGCTCGGCGGCATCGAGAACACCGGCTTCGGGCTTCCAGCGCTCGTACATAGAGTCCAGAGCGGGTGCTCGTGGCACCAGGTGACCATCGGGTCGTCGGCCGTCTTCGGCGCGTCCGCCGAGGGCGAGGCTGGCGGTGAGGCGGTTGGCTTCCAGTGCGGGACACTGCCGTCAACGGTCGGCACGGGCTTGCCGCTGCTGCAGGCGGCGGCGAGCAGGATGACGGGAACGAGCAGGACGATACGGCGCACGCGCCCCCCTGGTGTGCGGCTGTCGTGTGCGGACACAGTGGCAGCCGCTCGGGGGGCGGGTGGCGTTGTTGGTCAAAACGTGAAGAGCCGGGGCCTATCGGAGGCCCCGGCAGTCCCGAGCACCCGAGGGCGGGAGGGCGCGACCGTACCGCTCGGTGTCAGCAGGCGGGGCCGACGGACACCTGAACCTTCTTCAGCCGCGGGGCCCGGTCGGCGTCGACGTTGGACCCCGGATTATCGCTCGCCCAGGCCGCTTGGGTGCAGGTGCAGGTGCAGGTGCAGGTGCCGGGCATGGTCGGTGACGTGCGCTGAATCGTCTTAGTACTCCAGTCAGAAATCGTGTCCTGAGCTGGTTATTCTCGTTGTCCGGTCGTGGAGGGGATTGCTGAAGTCGAGTGCTGGGCCGAGGAGTTGGAGTCGGTCTTCGCGTGGGTAGCGGGCCGGTTCGGGCGGGCGGAGCTGCGGTGGCGGATGCGGGACTATGGTCGCGCTGCGCGATCGATTCGGTGAACATGCGGGCCCTGAAAGGGGGGACCTGACAGGTCCGAATCCTGTCGACCGGGGCAAGAGGGGATCGAAGATCCACTTGATCACCGAGCGGACCGGTTTACCCCTCTCCATCGGGATCTCCGGCGCGAACCTGCATGACAGCCAGGCACTCGAGTCGCTCGTGCGCGGCATCCCGCCGATCCGCTCCCGCCGCGGCCCGCGCAGACGGCGGCCCGCCAAGCTGCACGCGGACAAGGGTTACGACTACGACCACCTGCGCCGATGGCTACGCAAGCGAGGCATCCGGCACCGCATCGCCCGCAAGGGCATCGAGTCCTCCACCCGGCTGGGCCGGCATCGCTGGACGATCGAGCGCACGATGTCCTGGCTGGGCGGCTGCCGCCGTTTGCACCGCCTCTACGAACGCAAGGCCGAACACTTCCTGGCCTGCACCGCCATCGCCTGCAGCCTCATCTGCTACCGCAGACTCGCCAAATGAGACGGCGTCTTAGACCGAGCCGCGAGCCTGACTCCGGAGGGGCTCGTCAGGTGGTGCTCCGGCCCTCCCGTTCGGGGGATCCGTGCGGGTAGTCGGTGGGGAGCCATTCGCCGACGCTGAGCAGGCGGCTGCGGAGCAGGTCGCTGTCGGGCTTCAGGAGGCGGCTCGGGGTGTGCTCGTCCAGGTCGAGCCAGGACCGCACCATGCGGTCGTCTTCCGGCTGGTTGAGGTTGGCGATGACGCAGGTCAGTGCGCCCTGCAGGACGTGAGTGCCGGCGGCGGGGGTCCACACCCTGAGAGTGACGGGGGCGAACAGGGCGACCCGGGTGATGATGTACCGGGTCTCCGGGACCGGGTCGTCCCAGTCGAGGTGGGTGTCCGCGAGGGGATACGGCGGGCCGGTAATCGCCAGTCGTTCCAGCACGGTCCCGGAATCGTGCGCTTCGAGGGCGCACTGGGCCTGGCCGTACAGAAGCTCGAACGGGTTGCCGAGGAATCGGGCGAACAGGTCGAGGGATTGGTATCTGCGGACGAGTGCCGCGAAGTGGCCCTCGCTGGCTATCCCGGGGACGTCGTCGGGGGTTTCGGCCATGGTGAGCGGGCTTGTCCTTCCGCCGTGCGAGGGTGCAGGTCACCTGTGAGTGCGGGGGGATGGGGGTGGCCCTCGGCGACTCCGGCTGCGGCACCTTCTCACGCCTGATCATCATGGGCAACGCTGCCGGGAAGGTACGGCTTGCCCTCTCCTGCAACAGACTTCCGCATGTGGTACACCACGTGGCCGGCATCGCTGCAGATCTCAAACGCGGTCTGAGCCCCGCATAATACCGCTGTGCGTGCCGCGGGCGGTCTTGCGGCCGGCTGTTCCGCGGCCTTGCCCGGGGAGTGTGTACTGGTGCGTTGGATGCGCGGTTGGCTGATCGCTGGGAGGGGACGGCATGAGAACGTGTATACGTGCCGCCGCAGTTGCAGCCGCTGCGGTACTTGGGTTGGTTGCGCTCAGCACGGGCGCAGCGTCCGCGGCCCCGTGCGGCGCGCAGGTGTCCGTGCTCACCCGTGCGGGACGCTGAATGAGTGGGCAAGCGCAATCCGGTAGTTCTGTACCGGGGCGGCACGACATGCCGGCCGGCTGACGGAGGTGGCATGCGAGCCGCGTGGTGTGCGTGCAGGGGATGGGTCAGCGGGTGCTCGGGGAAACAGCCTGCGGAAGACGTGGTGGCCGGCGCTGTCCGGCGGGCTGCGCCGCACCGGGGCGGGTGGTGCGGCGGCAGACCCGGACGTGGCGGTCGCCTTCTACCGGGATCTGTTCGGTGCTGCTGGACGATCGCCGGCGGGGAGCAGCTGCCGGGCGGCCTGGCGCAGGTCGACCACGGCACGCTTCAGAAGGTGCCGAACCCGCCGGGATGGCCGCCCGTGCCAGGGGGGCTGGTGGGCCAGGAGCCGATCGAGGGGGAGCTGCTTCGCGGGCTGGAAGGGGTGCCGGACGGCTCTGTGTGTGCACGCGGCAGCCTTGTCGGGTCCAGCCACCACGCCCCGTGTCCTGCCTCCCGCCACCAGTACCGGAACGAGACGCGATGGCTCGAGGTGGAGCACTCCTCCTCCAACGCCCGGCAGGCGGCCGTATCCCACTCGACCGTGGTCACACCGGTCGCAGACAGCGGTGCGAGTGTCTGCCACAGGGACTTGGCACTGAGGGGTTCCTGGGAGCGTCGATCGGACTCGGGCAGCGGGATGTCCGCAGGCACGTCGTGGCGGTAGAGGTATACCGTGGCCGAGTTGGTCACGACCCAGCCCCAAACGGTCTTCTCTGCCGCTGCGTGGCACCGTTCCTTCCGTTCCCGGATCGCAGCCTCGTAAGGCGCCAGCCGCTGACGGACCTCCGCATGGATCGGCCGGTAAGCCCGCGCCGCACGCTTTCCCCGCCTGGACGACCACGTTGTGGCCCACGTGAGAGCGGCAGACGGTCCGCCCAGTCGCAACGCCGCACGCTCGATCCTGGAAGCCCTGTCGAGGCGGCGTAAGAGGGTTCGCCGTGCGGCCTCCCAGCGTTTGCACTCCGCCTCGGTGCCCACCACTGCCTCGGAGTCCATGTAGCAGTTCCCGGCTGCTTCGTAGGCGGCGAGAATGTCCTGCAGGCCCGGTTCGTGGTCCATGGCCGTGTAGGCGACTTCGTAGTAGTAGCAGCTTGTCCCGTCGGCCAGGTCGCGTACCCATTTCTTTACTTTGATCAGCCCGGTGTCGGCCATGGTCATCACCTCTGACAGCAAGCATCCCCTGCGGCGGCTGGACGGGGACAGGGGATGGGGGATGGGGGACAGGCGTGTGGTCGCCGTGCAAGCTCGGATTCAGGGGCCCCGTGACCGCGCCCTGCCTGGGGCCTGTTCCCGACGGGCCCGGCCGCTCCGGCCCCGTGTACGTCGCCCGTCGTCTCGCCGAACTGGGCAACGCGCTCGGCGAGCAGGGCCAACTGGGCTGCAAGCAAAGCAAGTTGACGTCTGAGTGCTTCGGCTGGCGCCTGGAGCAGGCCGGGAGTGAGTACGGCTGCGCGTGTGGTTGAGCAGGGCGCCTCATGAAGCGCACGAGGGCTGCGACGATCGCCGGCTCATGAATCCTCGGACCTGTGCGAGGCCCTACGGCCCGTGGAGGCGCGCGCTGCGGGATGCGGCAGCCGGTCCCGGCGCGCTCCGCGCCCGGACGGGGCCGCCCGGCCCTGAGGTGGCACCCGGCTGTCCGGGTTCGTTCAGGGGCCGCGGGTCTGCTCATGTCCACGTCGATCGCGTGTGGGCGGGGGTGGCCGTCCCTTGAACGAGTGACGTGAAGCGTGCAGGGGCGTGAGGGGTGGAAGTGTCCTGTCCGTGCATACGTCCAGCGTCTTCTCCTCACCGAGAGGAACCCCCGTGTTGTGTGTCCGCCGCATCGTGACCGTTGCAGCAGTGAGCGCACTGCTTTCCCTCGGAGCGATCGTTCCCGCCGCAGCCGCCCAGGCACCGGCCCCCGACGACGTCGTCGACGGTCTCTTCGAACACCCCGTCAGCACTCTTGTGGGCTCTCCTCTCGGACTCTCCCTCGGCATCTGAAACCGTCGGCCGGTAGGGGCCCGTAGCGCCGTCGGCTTGCGGTAGCTGCCCATCAACCCCGTCACCGGCTGGGGCAGGGCCCCTCCCGGGGGGCGAACACCCGGGCCCGGTGGACGTCGTAGGCGGCCAGGTGGGCCCGGGTGCCGCCGTGGCCGTCGTAGGTGTGGCTCACCCGCACCGTCCTCGCCTGCCCCGGCGCGAGGGCGGGGCGGCGGGGGGCTTGTGGCCGTAGGCCGTCTTCTTCAGCCGACGGCGCTCGCCGGCACGCGCCGAAACCGGTACGGCGCAGCGGACGGTCACGAAAAAGCCGCCGGTCCTGGGCGGTGGGGCGGACCGGGCGGTGTCACGCGGGCGCCGCCGGCCCGGCGGGTTCGGGGGGCCGGCGGTGTCCGTGTGGGCCTCAGGATTCGGGGTGGGCCAGGCGGCTGAGCAGGGTCACGGCGTCGTCGTGCGCCACCGGCTGGAAGAAGCGTGCGTCGACGTGCTCGGCGGCGGCGATTGCGCGCGGAGCCAGCTCGGCGCCGGCGCTGGTGACACGCAGCCGTTTGGCGCGGGTGTCGGCGGGGTCGACCTCGCGCTCGATCAGACCCTTGGCCTCCAAGGCGCGCAGGACCTGCGAGGTCATCTTGACGTCGGTGCCGGCCTGGCGGGCCAGGGCCAGCTGGTTGGGGTGTTCGCCGTGCGTGTTCAGCCACCAGGTGCAGGCGAGCAGAACGAACTGGACGTGGGTGAGGTCCAGGGGGCCGAGGGCCGCTGCGATCTCGCGCTGCCAGCGCAGCGTGGCGTGCCAGAGCAGGAATCCGGGGCTGTCGCCGGGGCTGAGGGCCATCAGTCCTGTGCCAGCTTGACCAGGGCGGCCATCGTCTCGGGCCAGTCCGCGGTGACGGCCGGACCGATCTGCGGGCCGAGCCTGTCGGCACCGGTGCCGGTGATCTCCATCCGGTACGTCACTCGAGTGCGGCCTCGCTCGCCCTGGTCGAGCCGGTGCACGGTGCGCAGGAGCAGCCCGTCGAACCGGGCCTCGTCCACGAACAGTTCACCGGCTTTCGTCTCGGCGACGATCAGGTGCACCGGGTCCTGGCCGGCCGGCGTCATCACGATCTCGGCGCCCGCCGCGAACGGGCCGCTGATCCGGATGCCCGCGATGTCGGCGTTCCAGGTCGCCCAGTTCTCGACGTCGGCCCACAGGCGCCAGATCGCCTCGGGCGCGGCGTCGGTCTCGATGCTGTGCTCGTATGTCCACATCAGCGGCCTCCTGGTCCGAAGATTATCTTCGAGAAGATTATCTGTGCGCAGACTATCTGTCTGCACGTCCCGGCAAAAGCCGCTCCATCGAGGTCGCTGCTGATGTTCCCCTGCGGGCGGGGGGGGGGGCGGCGGGTGGGGTGTGCGGGCGGTTTGCCGACGCAGGTCCGGGTACCGAACCGGCGCCGGATTCAGCATCCGGGGTCTTCGCCGATGGGGGAGACCGTCAGCCGCCGGTCCCCGGCCGGTCGATGCGGTAGAGGTAGTGGGTTCGGTCATCGACCGGGTTGTCCGGCTCCAGGTTTCCGACCCCGACCCGGCGCAGTCCTGCCCGTTCGAGCGCGCGCCACGAAGGGCGATTGGCTGCCATCACCGGGACGAGAACGCACGGGGCGGCCGGGTGCTCGGCCCAGGTTCGCGTGACGGCCGAGCGGATCATCGCCGTCCCGATGCCCTGGCCGGTCTGATCAGGATCGCCGATCAGGTAGTCGATGGTCATCGTGCCGTCGGGTACAGGGACGACGGCCGCCGGCTCGGCCAGGTACCCGGGGTAGTCCAGCAGGCGCGAACGCTGTACGAGACCGACCGGTCGACCTTCGAGGAAGGCGAGGAGGTCCTCCGAGGGCTCCTCGCCCCGGGCAGCGGGACCGAAGTCGCGTGCCACCGCCTCCGCTGTGGTCTCGTGATTCCACCAACGCTTCACATGGGGCTGCTGGAGCCACATCCGCAGCCCAGGGAAGTCGTGCTCCTGGAGCCGACGCCACGTGATCTCCATGAGCCCCCTCCCGGAACACTCATCCTCGCAGGCTGCGTGGTGCGCGGCCGATGCCAGGGAACCCCACGAACGCTCCGTACGCCAACCGGACCACGCAAACGGAAGAATCAGCCCCCGTACATGGCGCACGCTGGAAGGACGTCAGTTGACCTCGGACATAGGCAGGTTCACCACCCCCTCCGCGGAGCGCCCGCCCTCCGCCGTTTACGTCGACTGGGCGGCCGTCGAGGGCCGGCTCGGACTGCGGGTGCCGGCCGGCTACAAGCGGCTCGCCGGCCGGTGATGCCACAACTCTCCGGCGGCACGCCCCGACCAGCGCGTCAGCGGGTGCGAGTCACCCGCCGAACAGCGGCACCCGCGCCGCGTGGACGTCACGTGCGGACGCGGTGCGGGCGGGCCGGATGCCGCAGCCGCCCTGCCGTGACGTCGGGATTGTGGGCGCCGGGCGTGCACGAGGAACCGGGCGGCGGCAGACGGCACTGCCGGGTTCACCCTATGTGACGAGTTGCCGGTTACTCGCCGCGGGGCGGGGCAGAGGGCCCTGTGAAAGGCGGTGATTTCGTGGACGAGAGGATTCGCAGGTACTTCATCCGTGCCTCGCTCGTGGGGCTGCTGACCGGAGCGGTCCTGGGCTTCGCCTCGGGAGGTGTCTTCGGTGCGTTGGTGGGCGCGGGAATCGGCTTTGCCCTGGCAGCCGGCAGCGTCCTGTACTGGGGTGAGCATGGTGGTGCGCGCCGCCGTCGTGCGGCAGGTGAGGTGCCATCAGGCCGTCCGGGCGGTCAGCACCTCAGGAGGGCTCGCCGGGTACCCCCGCAGAGGGCGGGCACGTCGACTGGTTGGCCGCGCCTGAACCACTGACCTCGCCGGCGACTGGACCGGTTCCGCGTCGTCATTCCAGGCCTTCTGTCCTCTGCACGGTCAGCAAGGCCCCTGTGCAGGGGACAGAAGGCGGCACATCCGGGACCACTCGCGTCCGGGCTGCGGGCCTTCCCTCGGCGATCAGGCCCGCAGCCCGGCGAGCTGGTTCACGGTCAGAAGTGAGCGGAGTGTCGGCGTTTCGGCCGTGGCGGCTGATCGTGCTCGCCGGTCGGGCCTACCGGGCGTCATGACGGATGACATGCTCAGGCAGACGGCCCGGCCCGGGCCGTTCGACGCTCGGGCCCTCACGTGCGGACAGGCAGGCACGCCCCCTGATCCAGTCCGGCGCACAGCGCACCCCCGGTGCATTCCCCCTGCCGCCCCGTGAGACGGCATCGCGGTGGACCGCGGTCAGCGGTCACCGTTGTCATGATCCGAAATCGCCTGGTTGTTGACGCATGCGGCGTTCCACGGAAGGCACATGACGAAGCTTCTTCGCACCGGCTCCGGCACCGCTGTCAGGCAGCCGCCTTCTGGTGTGGCCGCAGCCTGAAAGACGCACGCGGGTGTGGGGGCGATGAAGTCTCCTACGCCGTGCGACGCAGTACGACCGCGCTGTGCGGCTGCAGGGCCAGGGCCGCGCGCGCCTTGTGTTCCGTCTCGTCGGTGCCGTGCGGTTGCGCGGTGTCCAGGGCTGTCTGCCACGTCTGCCCGTACGAGGCGTCGGGGAGCCTGAAGTCCACGGCATCACTCCAGGCGTTGAACAGCAGTAGGAAGGAGTCGTCCTTGACCCTGTGGCCCACGGGGTCGGGCTCGGCGATGGCATCGCCGTTGAGGAAGAGAGCGACGCCATGGGCGTTTGGCCGGGACCAGTCGTCGTCGTTCATCGTGGCGCCGTCCGGGCGGAACCAGACAGCGTCGGGCAGTTCGCCGTCATGGGCTGGGGCGCCGGTGAGCCAGCCGCGCCGGCGCAGTACCGGGTGCTCGGCGCGCAGGCGGATCAGGTCTGCGGTGAAAGCGGTCAGGTCCGCATTCTGCCGGGCGAGTGACCAGTCGATCCAGGACAGTGGATTGTCCTGGCAGTAGGCGTTGTTGTTGCCGAGCTGGCTGCGACCGGATTCGTCACCATGGGAGAGCATCGGGATGCCCTGGGCCAGCAGGAGCGTGGTCAGCAGGTTGCGTTGCTGTCTGTCCCGCAGGTCCAGGACGGCGGGGTCGTCGCTGTCGCCTTCGGCCCCGCAGTTCCAGGAACGGTTGTGGCTCTCGCCGTCCTCGTTGTTCTCGCCGTTCGCCTCGTTGTGCTTGTCGTTGTAGGAGACGAGGTCGCGCAGGGTGAACCCGTCGTGGGCGACAACGAAGTTGACCGAGGCGCAAGGGGAGCGGCCGTCGTCGTAGAGGTCGCGGGAGGCGGTGAGGCGGGTGGCGAAGTCGGCCAGTGTGCCGTCCTCACCGCGCCAGAAGTCCCTGACCGTGTCCCGGAACTTGCCGTTCCATTCCGACCACTGGGGCGGGAAGTTGCCGACCTGGTAGCCGCCGTCGCCGAGGTCCCAGGGTTCGGCGATGAGCTTCACGCGGCCGACCACGGGGTCCTGCTGGATCAGGTCGAAGAACGCCGAGAGGCGGTCGACTTCGTGGAACTGCCGGGCCAGTGTGGCGGCCAGGTCGAAGCGGAAGCCGTCCACGTGCATCTCGCTCACCCAGTAGCGCAAGGAGTCCATGATGAGCTGCAGCACGTGGGGGTGGCGCATGAGCAGGGAGTTGCCGGTGCCCGTCGTGTCGTAATAGTGCGCGGCGTCACCGTCGACGAGGCGGTAGTAGGCGGCGTTGTCGATGCCCTTGAAGGACAGCACGGGCCCCCTCTCGTTGCCCTCGGCCGTGTGGTTGTACACCACGTCGAGGATCACCTCGATGCCGGCCGCATGCAGCGCTTTGACCATGGCCTTGAACTCGGTGACCTGCTCACCGCGGGTTCCGGTGGCGGCGTAGGCGTTGTGCGGGGCGAAGAACCCGATGCTGTTGTACCCCCAGTAGTTCGACAGGCCCTTTTCTTGCAGGACGCCGTCCTGGACGAACTGGTGCACGGGCATCAGCTCCAGCGCAGTGACGCCGAGGTCCTTCAGGCAGCCGACGACTGCCGGGTGCCCGACGCCCGCGTAGGTGCCGCGCAGCTCCTGAGGAACGTCCGGGTGGGTCATGGTGAGGCCCTTGACGTGGGCCTCGTAGACGACCGTCTCGTGCCAGGGCCGGTCCGGCGGCCGGTCCCCCTCCCAGTCGAAGACGCAGTTCACGACGACGGAGTGCATGGTGTGTGCCGCGCTGTCGTCGTGATTGGGCTCATCGGGGGCGTCGAGCCGGTAGCCGAACAGCGACGGGTCCTGGTCGGCCATGCCGTCGATCGCCCGCGCGTAAGGATCAAGAAGGAGCTTGCTCGGATTGCACCGGTGCCCCGCGGCGGGATCGTAGGGGCCGTGGACGCGGTAGCCGTAGCGCTGCCCCGGCTGCACGCCCGGCACGAGAGCGTGCCAGATGTGCCCGGTGCGCTCGGTCAGCTCCAGACGCCGCTCGGCGCCGCCGTCGTCGAGAAGGCACAGCTCCACACGGTAGGCAACCTCGCTGAACAGCGCGAAGTTCGTGCCGGAACCAACATGGTCGGCACCCAGGGGGTACGGGCGTCCAGGCCCCATGTGGTCGGTCATGACGCATACCTCCCCCCGCCGCGCACAACGTAACGCCGCACCCGTGCGGACAGCAGCGAACCCCATCGAAAAGCGCAATGCGGTCCCCTCGTGGGCTTCCCCTGTGCGCTCACCAGTGCCTGGCCCCGCACCGCCTCCGGTGCAGCGCGGCCGCTCGCTGCTGCCCCGAACCGGGCGGAGAAGCCGCACGGCCCCGCAGACACGTGCTGCAAAGGCGTCAGCACGTTTCTGCAGGGGGAGGGCCCCAAAGCGAAAACCCAGGACACAGTCGCGCGCCAGCCGACGTTGGCGTTGCGGTTTGCGGGGCAGACGGGACGAGCAGGTGCTCGGCTGGAGGAGAGAAATGGCGCAGAATTCATCACTGAGAGCGGTCGGATGGGCGCGATCGCTGCCCCTCAGCAGCGGTGTGAAGGCCGCCCGGGACTGGACCCGTGCGCATCTGGCCGACCTCGGCTGGGAGGGTGGAGCACCGGATCTGGTGGACTCCGTGGTGCTGGCCGTGTCAGAACTGGTCACCAACGCCCATTCTCATGCCCACAGCACCGCGCAACTCATCCTCACCTGGGACGAGGAATGCCTGCATGTCACTGTTCACGATGCTTCCAGCCGGCTGCCCGAACGACACGCGGTGAGCGACACCGCCCTGGGCGGGCGCGGGCTGTTCCTGGTCGATGCCCTTGCCGATCGCTGGCAGGCCCGCCGTTGCCCCCGCGGCAAAGACGTCACCGCCTGCTTCCAGCCGCCCCGGACCGCCCCGCCGTCATGAGCCGCTGCGCGCGAAACACCTCTGGCCGGGGGCCTGGCCTCCGTGCCCGGCAGCCGGGCCAGGCCCCGGCCCCGGGACGGTCCCCGGCCGCCTTCGCCCACACCCGGAAAGCGAGTGGAGATGGCCAGGAGACCGACACCGGTGTCCAAGCAGAGATCCCGTCCGCTGCAGGCGAAGGAGGCGCCGGCTCCACCGTTGCTGCCCGGCCGCTACGATCCGGCCGACTACGCCGCCGTCGTGGCGCGTAGCGCCCAGGAGGCGGAGGTGTCGCCTCTCCTGGTCATGACGGTGCTGCACAACGAGGCGTACAAGCCGCACCATCCACTGCTGGAGCGGCTGTGGCAGTGGTGGAAGCCCGCGGCGTCCTTCGGCGTGGCCAACATGCACCGTGGGACGTTCGAGCGGGTTCAACGGGCACACGGTCTGCGGGGCCGGTGGCAGGACCTCCGCGACGATCCCGCCCTCGCCATCCGCGTCGCCGCCTTGCACCTGCAGGATCTCGACCAGAGCCTTCCCAAGCGGCATGTGCGCCGCTACACCCGCGAAGAACTCCTCGCCCTGGGCTACAACACGGGCGAGCGCAACATGCGCGCCTTTGCACGGGGCGTCCCCCTGGGCCCCATGGCACGGTCCTACCTGCGCCGGTTCCGTCTCCACAGAGTCCAGGCAGCCAAGGCCCTGGCCGCCTGCGGCACACCGGACGAGCCCACCGCAGGAGCCGTCACCGACAGGCACGGCGCCGACCGAAGGCAGTGAACCGACCGGGGCAGGAGGCGAGGGGGCGCGTTCCCGGATCCGTTCCGGGCGCACCGACAACCCGCATGTACGTCTTCCGGGCAGACACGCGCGGTGCGCCGCAGCCGAACGGCGCTGACACCGCCACCCGAGACAGAGCGGCACCCGGGTGCCGCCCGCGGCAGCGCCGGGCCGCGGACACCGCCCCCTCACTGTGTGATCCCCTTCTCGGCGCCGCCCGCGCCTGCGCGGCGCGGGCGCCGTCCTCGCCACCTCACCCGCTGCAGGCAGACCCCCCGGGACACGGGCGGTTGTGAAGGCCGGGAGCCGACGCGTCGCAAGGCGCAGCCCTTGGTGGCCGGGGCGAAGACCGCGACGCCCGGCGGAGTGCGGGCGGCGGCCCGAGACGCGCCGCTGCCCGCGGTCCGCCTGCCGCTGCGGCGGGGCGTGTCCCTGGCCGGCCCGGCGCCCGCGCCGGCCAGCGGGAGACGGAGCCGCAAAGGTGCATCTCGACGACGACGGCGGGACCGTTGGACGTGGGAGCACAGATCGTGTCGCAGGTCCTCGCGGACGGCGAAACCTATCCGCCGGGCGGGGGAAACCCCGACCCGGACCGAACGGTCAAACAGCAGGAAGCGAGGAAGCCATGACAGGCGGGAAGGAGAGCGACGACCGGTTCGACAACGGCGAGGAGGTCGTCTGCAACAGCCACGGCAGCAGCGCCGGAGGAACCGTGCAGCGGAAGATCACCCGCCGGACGAAGGCCGCCGGCCGCACGGTGGACGCCTCCCCGGACGAGCCGCAGTACGAGGTGCGCAGCGAGAAGTCCGGCCGGAGGGCCGTGCGCAAACCGTCCGCGCTGCGGAGGAAGAAGCAGTGATCCCGGACCACACAAGCCCGCCGTGCAGACCTTCCTGACCCGCCCCGACTTCCGGCAGTCGGCCCACGACCTCGACCGGCGCCGGCTCGGCAAACAGCGGGTCGAAGCACTCCAGGTCCTGCGCGGCCTGACCGTGCCCGGCTACGGCTGGCGCCGGCACCCGGCCGTGCGAATGTGGACCGGCTACGAGGAGGCCCTCGTGCGGTACGGTCTGGAAGTCTGCCGGGTGTGGCGGGAACTGGGACACCAGGACAGCTGCGCCGCCTCCCTGGTCGCCGGCTTCGCCGCCCACCACCCAGGCGCCCCGGTACGCGACCAGGCGGACCTCGCCGGCGCGGGAGAACTGCCGCCGTGGCTCGGGGACCCGGCCTTCCACAGAAGCCACCAGTCGGCACTGGTCCGCAAGGCCCCCGAGTTCTACGCCGCCCGCTTCCCCGGCGTACCCGACGACTTGCCCTATGTCTGGCCCGCGTCGGACCGCCGGAGCGCGGGGCCGCAGCGAACCTGAGCGTGCCGTACCGAGGAAACCCCGGAGGCGGAGCACGGCCACGACGCATCCCCCGCCCGACAGCGTCACCCGGCACGGCGCGAATGCGTTCAGCGAGGTGCCGGCAACGTGCCTCAACCAGTCGCGCAGCAGGGGCGAGGACACGCAGAGCACGGCCCCTGTCCGCCGCACAGGATGATCCTGTCCGTCGTGGTTCACCTGCGGGGGAGCGCAGCCGGACGTGCAGCAGGTCAGACCGCCGGCATTCACGCGCCACGCGGGCAGCTCGGTGCGCGGGCGCATCGTGGCCCCTGCCCCCGGTGCGGCCCGGATCTCGACAAGATTGCAAAGCCTTGCGAGGGTGCCGTACCTGCGGCGGTGCCCGGGCGCCGTTCAGTTTCGCTGCAGCAGCTCCCGCACGACGTCGTCCCAGTACAAATGATCCTGTTCCGTGCCGGCGGGTACGACGGAAAAGGTCTTCGTCAGCCACTTTTCGAACGGGGCGGCCGGCACGCGCAGCACCGCCGTGCCCTCCCTGCCGTTCAGCAGGATCCGGATCGACCCGGCGCCGTGTCGGCGGCGGTCCGGCCAGACGCGTACATGGCCGATGCCGGACAACTCCTGCAGGCCCGCATACAGCAGGTCGCGGGCGAACACCCAGGGCGCGGCCACGCCGGCGCAGCCGGTGAAGTCCATGCGCACCGCGAACGGATCGGCGGCGTCATAACTGAATCGGACCTCGACCGGCAGAGCCTGCGTGGCGCTGACGATGAGGTGGATGGTCTGGTCCAGACACAGGCGTCCGGTACGCGGGTGGGGACGCTCGTCGGTCGGGCGCATGATGACTCCCAGGTCGGGTGCGAAGTCGGCCGTGCTATGACGAGGCGGATGCCGCGGCTTGCTCGGAGCTCGGCCACGCCATCCACCTCCCGGGAACACCACAGATGAAACGCGCCCCGGCACATCTCGCCGGTTGCCCGGGAAACGCGGCCGCATGCGGGGCCGTACAGGTGAACACCGTGCAGCCCGCGTCCGGCGCGTCCGCCGGCGGGCCGGTGGGCTTTGGCAGTCGGGTGTGGCGTAGCTGTGGTTCTTGATTATTGATCTTGATTGTGGCCTGGCGTTGCTCAGTTGTACTGAGCGGTGTGTCTGTGCCGTGGGGGAGGCTTATGCGGGGTTGAGGCACCGGGTGCGGGTGATTACGTGGGATGAGCTGGACGTTCATGGCTGCGCAGTGAGCTGAGTGTGGTGGCGGGTTTTGCGCAGTGTGGTTGGCGCGCCTGTAGGTAGGGGGAGTTGCTGGCTGTTTTCGGCAGGTCGGGGCGTGGGCTTTTCCAGCGGGTGGTCAGGCGTTTCCAGAGCAGGTCGTGGTCGGCGGGTGCGAGGCGGGGCAGTTGGAGGCGGCCGGCGAGTTGGTGGAGGAAGGCGGTCTGCTGTGTGCATGTCAGGGAGTGCGGGGGCAGGCGGTCAAGAGCCGCGGCGAGGGTGAGGGTCTCGGGATAGGTGATCAGCTCGCGGCAGGTCAGGGCGGGAGAGGCCGGGCCTGGCGACATGCGCGGATTGGCAGCGGTGTGCTGCTGGTTGCCGCGTACTGGCGGACGAACCTGACTCCGCGGCAGCTCGCGCCGCTGTTCGGGGTTTCGAAGTCATCCGCCGACCGCATCGTCTGCCACCTCGGTCCCGCGCTCGCGCTCCAGCCCCGCAGGCGGTTCCGCAAGGACACTGTGCTGATCGTGGACGGCACCCTGGTGCCCACCCGTGACCACGCTGTCGCGGAGCAGTCGAAGAACTACCGGTACTCGACCAACCACCAGGTCGTGATCGACGCCGGCACCCGGCTCGTCGTCGCGGTCGGCCGGCCACTGCCGGGCAACCGCAATGACTGCAAGGCGTGGGAGCTGTCCGGCGCGAAGGCTGCCGTCGGCAGGACAACCGTGATCGCGGACGGCGGCTACCGGGGCACTGGCCTGGTCATCCCGCACCGCCGCGAACGCGGCCAGGCCGAACTGCCAGCCTGGAAAGAGGAACACAACGCCTCACACCGCAAGGTCCGCGCCCGCGTCGAGCACACCTTCGCCCGGATGAAGACCTGGAAGATCCTCCGCGACTGCCGCCTGAAAGGCGACGGCGTCCACCACGCCGTGCTCGGTATCGCACGCCTGCACAACCTCACCCTCGCCGGGTGACAGACAAAGGCACTGGTCAACCCGCATGCCGTAGATCATTTACGGGACAGCCCTTGGCCCGAACGAGGTGTCGGCACCGGTGTAGGTGAGCACGCGAGCGTCGCCCGTAAGAAAGCCGCGCAGGTTGTCCAGCAGCTGAACGACCGAGAGGTAGATCATCATGCCCTGATCGGGGACGTGGCCCACCGAGTCAACCGTGCCGAAATCCCCGGTGCCGACCATGTCACCCATATCGAACCGTGGGGGTCGCCTTGGCCGGGCCGCACGGTGAACTGGAAAGTGATCACGGGCTCAGCTCGCGTCTCCCCACACGGCTTGCAGATCCTCGCACCGGACGGTGATCGAGGCGTCGGTGAGCGCGATCTCATGCAGGCAACCGCCGCCCTCGTCGGGAAGGATCTCGTCGAGGAGCACGGTGTCGACGCTCATCCAGTCGATGGAGTGTTCATAGTCGATGGAGAAGTGCTTAACGCCCGAGTAGCTGATGCGCAGGCCGGAGTCGTGCTTGAACTTGTTGGGCGCGAATTCCAAAACCAGCCCACCGCTCTTGTCGGTGGCGAGGTGGACCCCGGCCAGTTCCAGATCCTTCACACAGCGTGTGGCGCCCGCGATGTCGTAGTGGCCGGGGTCGGTGGCGAAAGACCGGGCGCCCGGGGGCAGGTCGGCGCGCAGACGCGGCAGTTCGGCCAGGTAGGCACTCGGGTCCACGTAGAACCCATCGTCTTCCCAGACGGCCGTGACGTACTTCATTTGCAACCTTCCGCGGCGAGAGGCGGTCGCCTCCATTTGTCTCCGGTGATGTCCTCGGTCCCCTTTGGACCGATGCGGCCCACCTTCCGCAGCTCGTAGATCATCCGTCCCTTGATGGCGTTCTCCACGCCGGGCGGTACGTCGACTTCCGAGGCACTCGGAATCGGCGTACTGGCCCGGAAAGCGCAAGGGACAGTCCGTCGGCGACGCGGCTTCCTCCGGGTCCGGGAGGCGAGCGCCCCACAGGCTGGTACGGCGCTGCCAGACCAGATCTCCCGTTGAGGTGACCAGTTCCGTGGGCGTGCCCACCGAGTCGGTGACGACGGCGTGGAACCGAGCCTTGTGCGATGGATCCGGCTGCTCGGCCCACTGTGCCAGGAATGACGTGCTGGCGGCTGGCGCGGTCGGTTTGTGGCTCGTCTGGGCGACCGGGCGAGGGCCGTCCGGCGTGTAGTCCCAGGTGGTGACCCAGCCGTCCGGCGTGGTCTGCTCGGCCAGGCACAGGTCGTCCCAGACGAAGTCCGTACGGTCGGCCGCGGAACCGTCGTCGGCCACGCTGTGCTTGGAGAGGCGTCGGCCGAGCGGATCGTAGGTGTAGCGCCAATGGCTGCCGTCCGGAGCGACCACGTCTGTGAGACGGTCCTCGGCGTTCCATGCGTAGCGCCAGACCCGGGTCTGGCCGTTCAGGAGCTTGCGGGACCTGCGGACGAGGCGGCCGTCAGCATCGTACTCGTACGAGGTGCGGCCGGCCGAGCGGACCAGCGTGCCATCGAACCGGCGCTCACCGCCTGCCGCATGGTCCGGCGACCTGGCATGCACGAGGTTGCCCGCCGGGTCGTACGCGTAGGACTCGCTCCAGCCGTGGGCGCGGACGCCGGTGACCCGGCTCATGCCGTCCAGGTCGAAGCGGCGGGTGCCCGACGTCAGCTCCCGCCGTCGGCCCGGTGGGAGTACGTGCGGTGTTGCAGGACTCTCTCCAGGGTGGCTGTCAGGCTCTGCCCGGTCAGCAGCCCCGTCGCACCCCAGCTCTGCGCCAGCGTCACCTCCGTACCAAGGCTTCGCCGGGTCTCGCGGCCGGCGGCATCGTGGGCAAAGTCCAGCGCACCCGCAGAGGAACGCAGGGTGAGGGGGCGCCCTGCGGCATCGTATGTCCATTCCGAGGCCGGCCCGGAAGGCGTCACCCGCCGAGTACGGCGACCGGCGGCGTCGTGGACATAGGTGGTCGTACAGCCGTTCACCGTCTCCGACAGCACCCTGCCGAGCCCGTCCCGCTCGTAGACGAGCTCGGCGTCCGCGTTTGCCGCACGGCACAGTCCGCCGTCGGGGCCGTAGGCGAACGTCGTGACATCACCCGCCTCCGAGCGCTGCTCCACGACCCGCCCTAGCGGGTCCCTCAGGAAGCGCAGCGTCTCCCCGGCACCGTTGGTGCGGCCGGCCAGTCGCCCGTTGCCGTCATGGGTGTAGGTGAGGGTACGGCCGTTGAAGTCCGCCTCCGAGGCCAGCCGGCCCGCTCCGTCGTAGGTGTAGGACCAGGTCAGGCCCTGCGGGTTCATGACGGCCGTCAGACGCAGCTCGGTGTCGTAGACGAACTCGTACCGCGCTCCGTCCGGGTCCGTGCGTGTGGCCGGGACACTGAAGTGACCCACTGTGTGGTGCGTCGTTTTCCCGGCGGGGTCCGTGTGGGTGAGCAGGTTGCCCTCGGCGTCCCAGATCCAGGACTCTCGTGTTCCGTCGGCCAGTTGGCGCCAGGACGGCCTGCCCTCCGTCGTCCAGCCCAGTCGGGTGGTGTGGCCGAGAGGGTCGGTCACCTCGATGACCCGGCCAGACGAGTCGCGGCGGATCGCCGTCGTGTGGCCCAGTTCGTCCGTCAGGGAGAGAGGCAGGCCCGCCGCGTCATACGTCATTGTGCGTGTGCAACCGAGGGCATTGGTGATCGCCGTCGGCCGGCCCGCTTCGTCGTATGCGTAGCGGTCCTCGGCGCCGAGCGGGTCCACGGTCGTCAGCAGGTTGCCCCGGTCGTCGTACGTGTGCCGCCAGACCGCGCCACCCGGCTCGACCGCCTCGGTCGGCAGGTCAAGTGCGTTGTATGCGGCCCGGGCCACCGAGCCGTCAGGCAGGGTGAGTTCGGTGAGGCTGCCGGCGTCGTCGTAGGCGTAACGGGTGGTGCGGCCCAGCGGATCCGTGACCGCTACGGGCTGGAAGCCGTACTCGTCTCAAACCGTGCGCGTGACATGCCCCATCGGGTCCGTCTCCTCCACCACCTGGCCCTCGGCGTTGTAACGGTGGACGGAGGTGTGACCCTGGGAGTCGGTGTACGTCGCGGTGCGGGCGGTGTCGTCCTAGGCCAGGGTGCCGGGCAGGATGCCGTCGACACCCTCGGTACGGACCACGCGGCCTTGGTTGTCGTAGACGTAGGAGAACCAGGTGCCGTTCCGATCGGTCCAGCGGGTGACGCGACCCTCGGTGTCGTAGATGAAGCGCAGGGGCTTGTCGCTGGAGTTGATGACCTCGGTGAGGTTGCCGGTGGCGTCGTAGCCGTAGCGCATGACGACCGTGCCCTCGTCGGGCGCGGTGCCCGGGCGGTAGCGGGACGGCGGCTCGTCCAGCAGGCGCAGGGCGGTGATGCGCGGGCCCTGGGTGTCGACGGCGACGTAGTAGCCGCCCGAGTGGCGGATACCGTACGGGATGCCTTCGTCATCGCGTTCGACCTCGATGCGTTTGCCGTTGCGGTCGCTCCAGGAGTCGAGGGCCAGGTGGAAGACGCCGAAGGTCGGGGAGGGGACGGGGGCGGCGAAGGTGCGGGTCATGCCCGTCGACGGGTCGGTGACCGTCATCGCGCCGTCCGGCTTGCCGTCCCACTCCAGGGGCCAGCGGGCGCCCTTGACCGGCATGGTGGGTACGCCCGGTTCCGGCACCGGGTAGACCAGGCGCATGCCGTCGGCGGCGGCGAAGACGACTCCCTCGCCGTCGATCTGGAGGCACTCGTCGAGGGTGGAGATCCAGGTCGGGCCGAAGCAGACGCCGCCCCGGTAGCTGGAGAGGTGGGTGCGGGTGAACTGAAGCGGCAGACTGCCTGGCAGGGTCAGGTCCGTCTGGGTCATCAGCATCGCGCCGGTCGCCACGTCGATCGGCTCGCCCACACACGGTATGTCGTCGGCTTTGCGGGCCGCCGGGCCCA
>NZ_JBFAWF010000044.1:0-38163 GCF_040680195.1 Streptomyces sp. NPDC052109
TACCAGGAGCCGTACAGGGCGCGTTCGCGCTCCACCAGCAGCGGCATCGGGTCGGAGGCGGTGACCAGCTCCCGCAACGGATGGCGGGTCAGAAGCGCCTCCACCTCGGGTGACAGGGCCGCGTTCAGACGCTCGTGCACCGCGAGGGAGTCGTCGCCCAGGGCCCGTGCCGCGGCGAGGACGACGTTGCGTTCCGGGCCCTTCGGCACTCCGGCGGCCGCGCGCTCGTGGAGTTCTGCACCCTCCTCCAGCACCAGCCCGACGTCGATCCCGGCCGGCACCTTGACAGAGGCGGTGTGCCGCCAGGTCGCCAGCGGATGGCTCCAGGCCTCCACCCGGAAGGTCCAGCTGCCCGTCACATCCGGGGTGATGTCCGCGCCCCAGAGGTCGCTGGCCGGTGACAGCTCTCGCATCGGCGTCCACGGGCCACGACGGCCCTTCGGATCACGCAGGACCACATTGGCGCCCACGGCATCGTGCCCTTCGCGGAACACGGTGGCCGTCACCTGGAACGTTTCCCCGGCCACCGCTTTCGCCGGGCGCCTGCCGCACTCCACGGCCGGCCGGACGTCGCGTACCGGTACACGGCCGATGGCCGGGGTCCTGCGCATGTATCTCACCTCCGCCGTGCGCGAAGCCGGGCACCCGGCCCGGCTTCGCGATCCGAGAGGGGCCGACTCACGTCGGTCCCCAGGGGGAACGCCTTGTACGGTGCCAGGTCAGGGGCTTGGCGCCGTGGAACGCCGCTCCGGTGGCGGCGCTCTTCTGGCCGACCGGCGTTGCCGCGGTCGTCCGTCCTGCTCGCGCAGGTACGTGACCAGATTGGTGCGCAGATAGCGCTCGGCGGCGTCCGCGGCCTCGCGGGCGCAGCGTTTGCCCATCAGCACGCACAGCGTGTAGCCCGAGTCCTCGAAGGTGGCCCGGACCGTGCGGTCGTGGGGCGAGGCGAGCATCACGCGCTCCCACGCCCGGTAACGCCGCAACGCCCGGGCCACTTCGGCCTTGGCGGGTAGCAGCATTGCCCTCTTCACCTTCCACGCTCTCGACTGGGCGCGTTCCCGACGGTCGGGTGGTGTCCGCGCGCGGGAGTGCCCGGCACCGTTACGGCGATCGAGGCTTTCACTTATGGTGCACGGACGAGGACGCAGCGTCTTGTTGGATCTTCAACCAGGAGTGGGTGTCGCGCCCTCGTGTTGCACGAATGGCGTAGTGCCCTCACCGTGGAGGTGACTCAGAAGCGATCAGCGCTCACGCTATGTGTCCGGGACCTCTCCCGGACACAACCTCCGGGATCCCTCCCGGACGGGCGAGGGGAGCGAGAGCTTCGCCGGTGAGGAGCAAGCGACGATGAAGACCGCAGTGCCCTGCTACTACCACATCGACGTGGAAGTCAGCCCGGAACGGGTGGGACAGGTCAGCCGCATCCTGGCCGCCCACCTCCGCTACTGGGACCTCGAGAACCTCGCGGATCCCGTCTGCCGCGGCGCGGAACTGCTGCTGCGGGCGATCGACGAGCATGCGACGGACAAGCACACCTCCATCGAGATGTGGTGGAACGGCCAGCACCTCATCACCGCCTTCGGTGACGACGACCCGGACCTCCGCCCCGACCAGGACCTGCGGTCCTGCCTGGCGGACATCGCCGCGATGAGCGACGGTTGGGGCTGCTGCGCCTCCGACACCGGCAGCAAGATCATCTGGTTCTCGCAGCGCGCCCGGGCCGGCGAGCGCGTCCCGCTGGTGCCGACCGCTCCCGCGCCGACCCTGCGGCAGGGGCTGCAGGTGCCGCGTGAGGTGCCGGTGGCGGTGCTGGCCGCCCCCGCGGGTGCCGTGGACGACACGCTCGGCACGCGGGCCGACGTTCTGGACGACGCCCTGGAGGGCAGCCGGTGACCGCCCGCAGGAGACGGCAAGGGCTGCCCGTATGGAGCGGGCAGCCCTACCCGTTGGGGGCCGCGTTCGACGGACAGGGCACCAACTTCGCCCTGTTCAGCGAGGTGGCCGAGCGGGTCGAGCTGATCCTCGTCGACGACTCGGGCGAGGAGACCCCCGTCCGCATGCACGAGGTCGACGGATTCGTCTGGCACGCCTATCTGCCCGGCATCGCGCCGGGCAGGCGCTATGGCTACCGGGTGCACGGCCCCTGGCAGCCCTCGCTGGGGCACCGGTGCAATCCGGCCAAGCTGCTGCTCGACCCGTACGCCCGGGCCGTGGACGGGCAGATCGACAACCACGCCTCGCTGTACGAGCGCGCCCCCGACGGTCCCGGCAAGGCCGACAGCGCCGGGCACTCGATGCTGGGCGTGGTCACCGACCCGTACTTCGACTGGGGCGACGACCGCCCGCCGCGGACGCCGTACTCGGACTCGGTGATCTACGAGGCCCATGTACGGGGCCTGACCCGCACCCGTTCCGACGTCCCCGAGCGGCTGCGCGGCACCTACGCGGGCCTCGCGCACCCCGCCGTCATCGAGCACCTGACCTCGCTCGGGGTGACCGCGGTCGAGCTCATGCCGGTGCACCAGTTCGTGCAGGACGGGGTGCTCCAGGACCGGGGCCTGTCCAACTACTGGGGCTACAACACCATCGGCTTCTTCGCTCCGCACAACGCGTACGCCGCATTCGGCAGCCGGGGCCAGCAGGTCAACGAGTTCAAGGCGATGGTGAAGGCGCTGCACTCGGCCGGTCTCGAAGTGATCCTCGACGTGGTCTACAACCACACCGCCGAGGGCAACGAGATGGGCCCGACCCTGTCCTTCCGGGGCATCGACAACGCCTCCTACTACCGCCTGGTCGACGGCGACTGGGCGCACTACTACGACACCACCGGCACCGGCAACAGCCTGCTGATGCGGCACCCCTACGTGCTCCAGCTGATCATGGACTCGCTGCGGTACTGGGTCACCGAGATGCATGTCGACGGCTTCCGCTTCGACCTGGCGGCCACGCTGGCCCGGCAGTTCCACGAGGTGGACCGGCTCTCGGCGTTCTTCGACCTGATCCAGCAGGACCCGGTGATCAGTCGCGTCAAGCTCATCGCCGAGCCCTGGGACGTCGGCGAGGGCGGCTACCAGGTGGGCAACTTCCCGCCGCTGTGGTCGGAGTGGAACGGCAAGTACCGGGATGCCGTACGGGACTTCTGGCGGGCCGAGCCCGGTTCGCTCGGCGAGTTCGCCTCCCGGCTGACCGGCTCCTCCGACCTGTACCAGCACAGCAGGCGCCGGCCGCGCGCGAGCGTCAACTTCGTCACCGCGCACGACGGTTTCACGCTGCGCGACCTGGTGTCGTACAACGACAAGCACAACGAGGCCAACGGCGAGGACAACCGGGACGGCGAGAGCCACAACCGGTCCTGGAACTGCGGCGTGGAAGGCGAGACCCGCGAGCCCGCCGTCCTCGAACTGCGCGCCCGCCAGCAGCGCAACCTGCTGGCCACCCTGCTGTTGTCGCAGGGCATCCCGATGCTCTGCCACGGAGACGAACTCGGCCGCACGCAGAAGGGGAACAACAACGCCTACTGCCAGGACAACGAGATCTCCTGGGTCGACTGGGAGCTGACGCAGGAGCAGCAGTCCCTGGCGGAGTTCACCCGGCATCTCATCGCCCTGCGCGCCGCGCACCCCGTGCTGCGGCGCCGCCGTTTCTTCCGGGGCGAGACCGCGACCAACGCCACACAGCCGCTGCCCGACCTGATGTGGCTCAGGCCCGACGCCCGTGAGATGACCGACCGGGACTGGCAGCGCGAGGACGCGCACTCGGTGGGCGTCTTCCTCAACGGCGACGCCATCGCCGAACGCGACGCCTACGGGCGCCGGATGGTCGACGACTCCTTCCTGCTGCTCGTCAACGGCTACTGGGAACCGGTCGACTTCCGGCTGCCCGACGGCACGTTCGGCGAGCGCTGGACGACCCTGATCGACACCGCCGACCCCGACGGAATCCCCGACGAGCGCGAACGCAAGGCCGGCATGAGACTGCGCGTGGAGTCACGCAGCCTGATCCTGCTGTCGCGGCCGTCGCGTGCGGCGAGCTAGGTGATGCGTGTCGGGTGGTTTCGCGCCGCCCCGCCTCCGTCCTGGCCGGTCGCGCGGTAGCCTGCGGCCCTCGCGGGCGCGGTGTGCGGCGCCGGCCCGGTCGCGAGCCCGCAACTCCGTGCCCGCGGAGGCGAGGTGGTCGCGTGTCGTTCCGCAGGCACGCTCAGCCATCCGGACATCTGCTCGGCGGGCGCGGCCTTCGTAGAGGGGACGCGGCACGGCGGCCGCCGGGGGGTTCGGCTCGTCGCGCGGCCAGCGCTTGAGGGCGAACCCCGCGACTCGGCCCGCACGGCCCGCACGGCCCGCTACGTGTTCCGGACGTGGTGAGGGACGCGAAATCAGGACGCGGCAGCGGACGTTCCGCCGCCGCAGCGTCCGTGAGGGCGAGTGCCCGCCGCGTCGGTGCCGGTCGCCCCCGCGCGCCGCGTACACCGAGCGCCCCGGCCGCCCGGCGGGTGGCCCGGCCCCGTTGCGGCTCAGCGAGCGCGGCGTGACGTCACCGTGAACTGGGCCCCGTCCTGGTCCCGCAGGATCGCCTCGTCCTCGTTCTCGCTCAGCACGCTGCCGCCGTGTTTCTCCGCGGTACGGGCGCAGTCCATGACGTCGGCGACGGCGAAGTGGATCTGCCAGTGCGGCCGTACGGAGGGATCCGGGGCCGACTCCACCGCGCCCGAGTCGATCCGGGCCACGATGTCGCCCTGGCTGCGCAGTACCACCTCGCCGGCCTCGTACTCCACCTCGCAGCAGCCCGGCTTCCCGGACGCCCAGTCGAGGACCTCGCCGTAGAACATCGCGGAGTCGAAGGCGTCGCGGGTGTGCAGCCGCACGAAGGTCGGTGCCGCCCGCCGCCACGCCTCCCAGTTGGAGACCAGTTCCCCCTGCCAGATGCCGAAGGTGGCTCCGTCCCGGTCGGCGAGCAGCGCCGCTCGTCCGGGTGGGAAGGACAGGGGCCCCACGGCCGCCGTACCACCGCGCTCACGGGCCCGGGCCGCCGCCACGTCGGCGTCCGGAACGGCGAAGTACGGCGTCCAGGCCACCGCCATCTGCCACATGGCGGCGACGGCGGCGATCCCGGCCACCGGCACCCCGTCCGCCAACGCGATGCGGAAGTGCTCGCCGAGCTTGGCGCCGCGCCAGCGCCAGCCGAGGACGGCCGTGTAGAAGTCCTGGGTGGCCTCCAGGTCACGGCTGGTCAGGCTCACCCAGCACGGCGCGCCGAAGACGGAGTGCGTGGAGACGACGTCTCGCTTCGGCGGTCCACCGCTGACGGGGGCGTTGTCGGTCATGGCAGTCGCGTCCTGCTCTCGGGGCCGGGCGGCCACCGGTCTGGCACCAGTGTCCAACCGGAAGGGGGTGGGGTGCCTGTCGAGTACCCCCGGTGGCATCGGTACAGGCCACCGAGGACGATGGAGGCATGGGAGCGAGCGAGCCCGAGCGGATCACCGAGCTGGAGGCAGAGGTCCAGCAGCTCAAGGAGGCCGTGACCTCCCACGCGGTCGTCGACCAGGCCATCGGGATGATGGTGGCTCTGGGCAGGGTGCCCCCGGACGAGGGTTGGCAGGTGCTGAAGGACGTCTCCCAGCACACCAACATCAAGCTGCGCAACATCGCGGAGCTGATCCTCATCTGGGGCCGCCGCGGCGACATCCCGCCCGAGGTCCGCGCCGCGCTGGAGGACGCACTGGACCGCTACGGCCCCACCCAGGTGCCCGGGGCGGCGGAGGACTGAGTCCCCGGCGGGGGCTCCACGGGGGGGTGTCGGTGCCGGCGGGCCCGGCGAGGCTCAGCGGGCCTCGGCGAGCACCTCCTCGCGCAGGCGGTCGAAGCAGCTGCTGAGCAGACGGGAGACGTGCATCTGCGAGATGCCCAGCTGCTGGGCGATCCGGCTCTGGGTCATGCCGCGGAAGAACCGCAGGTAGAGAATGACCCGCTCGCGTTCGGGCAGCGCCTCGAGACACGGTTTGATCGCGGCCCGGTCGACCACGAGGTCGTATCCCGGGTCGGGGCCGCCGAGGGAGTCCCCGAGGGCGTAGCCGTCGGTCCCGGCCACCTCGGCGTCCAGGGACAGCGCGGAGAAGCACTCCAGCGCCTCCATGCCGGTGCGCACCTCTTCCTCGGTGAGCCGCGCGTGGGCGGCTATCTCCGCCACGGTGGGCGGGCGCCCCGAGGTGTTCTGGGCCAGTTCCTTCGTGGCGGCGCGCACCCGGTTGCGCAGGTCCTGCACCCGGCGCGGCACGTGCAGGGTCCACATGTGGTCGCGGAAGTGCCGCTTGATCTCGCCGGTGATGGTGGGCACGGCGTACGCCTCGAACGCGCGGCCGCGCTCGGGGTCGTAGTGGTCGACGGCCTTCACCAGGCCGAGGGCGGCCACCTGGTACAGATCCTCCAGGGACTCCCCGCGGCCGCGGAACCGCACGGCGATCCGCTCGGCCATGGGCAGCCACAGCTGGACCAGTTCGTCACGCAGCGCCTGCCGCTCGGGACCGTCGGGCAGTGTCGCGAGCCGCTGGAAGGACTCCGCCGTGTCGGGGGCGTCGTCGTGGGGATGTGATGTCGTGCTGCCGGTGACACGCATGGTGCGCACTTCTCTCAGCAGGTGCTGGATGAAACAGACACCGTGGGAGGGGCGCTCGGACGAAGGACCGTTCATCGGGGCGGCCGACCATGCCGTTCCCACGGATGTGCCTCCGGTCCGAAGCACTGGTCTCCCTTTTCCCACTCAAGGACATCTCAAAACAAACAAGGGCAAATCGCATGCGGCGGAGTCGCTCTTGACCGGCTCTTGGCGGGCATTACCTCTGTAGCAGAGATAATCTTTCAATCGTGGAAACCGACACGACCCTGCGGGTGGCAACGGGGCCCGAGACCTTCCCGGAGGAGCTGGCGGACGCGCTGGTACGGATCCAGCGCCTGATCCGGCGGCGGCTGCGCGGCGGGCTGAGCGGGCCGCGGTTGCGTGGCGCGGAGGTGGAGCTGCTGCGGCTGGTCGAGTCCCGGCCCGGCATCGGCATCTCGGACGCGGCCAGGGAGCTGCACCTGGCGGGCAACTCCGTGTCGACCCTGGTCAACCAGCTCGTCCGCGGTGGGCACCTGCTGCGCGAGACCGATCCAGCCGACCGGCGTGCCGCACGGCTGCAGCTGACCCCGGCCGCCGAGAAGCGGCTCGGCGACTGGCGGCGGCGCCGGGACGAACTGGTCGGCCGGCACGTGTCCCGGCTCGACGACGCCGACCGGGAAGCGCTGCGCGCGGCGCTCCCGGCCCTGCGCAAGCTGGCGGCCGGGCTGCACGAGGAGGCCGAGGAGGCATGACGCAGGCCGACGATCATGACGGAGGTCCAGCCACGATGACGAGGGACACCGCCGACACCCCGCACGGGCCGAGCGAGGCCACCGGCGCCCCGGGCCGGCCCACGGAGGCCGCCGACCCCGCTGCCACTTCCGGCGCGCCCGCCGAAGCCGCCGGCGCTTCCGCCACGGCCGTCGGCACCGCGGAGACGGCCGGCGCGCCTGGTACGTCAGCCGCGGAGGCGGGCGGTACCGAGACGGCCGGTGCGTCCGCGGAGCAGGTCGACGTGGCCGCCGCACCGGTCGACACCACCGCGCGTCCCGGCGCGCCCGCCCACACCACCGGCGCATCCACCCCGGCTCCCGGTACGTCCGCCGCAGAGGCGAGCGGCGTCGGGACGGCCGGAGCGCCCGCCGGAACCCCCGTCCCCTCGGTCACAGCTCCCGGCACCGGGGAAGCGGTCGGCTCGTCCGCCGGGGGCGGTGCCGAGGGCACCGCCGGCCCCGTGGCCGATGCCGTCAGCTGTGTCCGCCTCGCCTACGCCTTCGGGGACACCAACGCCGTCGACGGGCTCGATCTGACCGTCCGGGAGGGGGAGGTGTTCGGGCTGCTCGGGCCCAACGGCGCCGGGAAGACCACCGCCATCCGCTGCATCACCACGCTGCTGCCCGTCCCGGCCGGCATGGTCCGTGTCTTCGGGCACGACACCGCCAAGGAGCGGATGGCGGTACGCCGCCTGCTCGGCTACGTCCCGCAGCAGCTGTCCGCCGACAGCGGGCTCACCGGCCGTGAGAACGTCTCCCTGTTCGCCCGCGTCTTCGACGTGTCCCGCCGCGAACGCGCCGCACGGGTCGCCCAGGCCCTGGCCGCCGTCGGCCTCGCCGACGCCGCCGACCGGCTCGCGGGGACGTACTCCGGCGGCATGGTCCGCCGGCTGGAACTGGCCCAGGCCCTGGTCAGCGCGCCCCGGCTGCTGATCCTCGACGAGCCCACCATCGGGCTCGACCCGATCGCCCGCACCGGCGTCTGGGACCACATCAACGCCGTTCGCGCGGCCACCGGCATGACCGTCCTCGTCACCACCCACTACATGGACGAGGCCGACCAGTACTGCGACCGGGTCGGGCTGATGCACCGAGGCCGCGTCCGCGCCCTCGGCACCCCGGCCGAGCTGCGCCGTGGCCTCGCCGAACGCCAGGGCACCGACACCCTGCCCACGCTGGAGGACGTCTTCCGCGACGTCGCCGGCAGCGGCCTCGACGACCACTCCGGAGGAGGATTCCGCGATGTCCGCAGCACCCGCCGCACCGCCCGGCGCGTCGGCTGACCGCGCCCCTGGCGGCGGCACCGCCCTGTTGCTCAGCCCGCCCGTCCCGCGCGCCGGCTGGCGGCTGCTGCCCGCCCGCGTCGTCGCCATGTGCGCCGTCGAGCTGCAGAAGCTGCGGCACGACCGCACCGAGCTGTACACGCGCGCGGTCCAGCCCGCCCTCTGGCTGCTGATCTTCGGGCAGACCTTCACCCGGATCCGGGCGATTCCCACCGGCGGCATCCCGTACATCGACTACATGGCGCCCGGCATCATCGCCCAGTCGGCGATGTTCATCGCGATCTTCTACGGCATCCAGATCATCTGGGAGCGGGACGCGGGCATCCTGAACAAGCTCCTCGTCACCCCGACCCCGCGCTCGGCCCTGATCACCGGCAAGGCGTTCGCCGCCGGGGTTAAGTCGCTGGTCCAGGCGATCGTGGTGATCGTCATCGCCGCCGTGCTCGGCGTGGCCCTCACATGGAACCCGTTGAAGCTGCTCGGCGTGGCCCTCGCGGTGGTCCTCGCGTCCGTGTTCTTCTCCTGTCTGTCGATGACCATCGCGGGCATCGTCCTCAGCCGTGACCGGCTGATGGGCTTCGGGCAGGCGATCACCATGCCGCTGTTCTTCGGCTCCAACGCCCTCTACCCCGTCTCGGTGATGCCGGGCTGGCTCCAGGCCGTCAGCAAGGTCAATCCGCTGAGCTATCAAGTCGACGCCCTGCGGGGCCTGCTGCTGGGCACGCCCGCGCACGTCGGCACCGATTTCGCCGTCCTGGCGGTGGCTGCCGCGCTCGGCATCACCGCGGCTTCCTCACTGCTCGGCCGACTGGCCCGGTGATCTTGTCAAGGACGTGATGTGCGGCACGCGCGCGTGGCCCGCCCGTAGGCGCCCGAACGGATTGTGCCTGCGCAGCGCTTGATCACCGATCAAAGCGGGCGAACCCCCTGGCCACAGCGCATTCCGCTCATTTGACAGTGCGCTCAGCCCACAGATAGACAGCAGCTCTTGAAGTTCGAGAGGGGCACTGTGTACGAGCCGAACGTGGTCGGGGACTGGCACGAGTACGACGAGCATGCCGGTCTGCGGGTCCGCGTCCACCGCCTGGAGGCGGCCGAGCCGCCGCGCGGACGCGACGACGCCGCCGTCGGGCTGACGTACTTCAGTGTCCGGGTGACGGTCGAGAACCGCGGCGCGCGGCCGCTCGGCGTCCACGTGGAGGACGGTCAGATCGACGTCCGGGTGGGCCCCGACGGTGAGGGCGCGTTCATCGACTGGCGCAACTCCCAGTTCATCGAGGGCTTCGACGTCTACCCGCTGCGTCGGGCCACCGCCGTGGTCTACGCCGCCGCCCCCGAGGCCGCCCTGACCCACGTGGACGTGCAGGTGCAGCTGCGGGTGGACGAGGAGTGGACCGACCGCCGGCTGTGGACGGGCGGCGTCGGCGTCCTGGAGACGACCCATGCGGCCACGCCCGCGGCGGCCGGGCAGGGCAGCCTGGCCCACCAGGTGAGCGCCTTCCTGAAGGACCAGACGGAGCCCGGTTCCGCCTGACGCGGCTCGCGGCGGGAGCCCGGCGTGAGACGGCAGCGCGCCCTACGGGCCGCGCCGGGCCGCCGGCGGCTCAGTGCGGAATGCCGTCGATGATCTCCCGCGCCCCCTGCCGCAGCAGTGCCACCGCGACCGAGGTGCCCAAGGTCGCCGGATCCAGCCGGCCGGCCCACTCGTGGGCGTTCAGCCGGGTCTTGCCGTCCGGAGTGAACACACAGGCCCGCAGGGACAGTTCTCCGCCGTGGTCCACGCGCGCGTAGCCGGCGATGGGGCTGTTGCAGTGGCCCTGCAGCACGTGCAGGAACATCCGCTCGGCCGTCGCCTCGCGATAGGTGCCCGCGTCGCCGAGCCCGCTGACGGCATCGATGAGATCGGTGTCGTCCTCGCGGCACTGCAGAGCGAGGATGCCCGCGCCGATCGGCGGCATCATCGTCTCCGTCGACAGCACCTCGCTGATCACGTCCGTCCGGCCGATCCGCTCCAGACCGGACACCGCCAGCAGCAGGGCGTCGGCGTCCCCGGCGGCCAGCTTCTCCAAGCGGCGGTTGGCGTTGCCGCGGAACGGCACGCATTCCAGATGCGGGTGCGTGGCCGCCAGTTGGGCCATCCGGCGCACCGAGGAGGTGCCGATCCGGGTGCCGGCCGGCAGTTCGTCCAGGGTCAGGCCGTCCGGGTGGATCAGCGCGTCCCGGATGTCGTCCCGCTTCAGGAACGCGGCGAAGACCGTGCCGGCGGGCAGCGGCCGGTCGGCGGGCACGTCCTTGACGCAGTGCACCGCGAGATCGGCCTCCCCGGCGAGCAGTGCCGCGTCGACCTCCTTGGTGAACGCACCCTTGCCCTCGACCTTGGACAGATCACCGAGCCACTTGTCGCCGGTGGTCTTCACCGGCACCACCTCGGTGCGCACACCCGGGTGCAGTACGGCCAACTCGGTTCGGACCCGCTCCACTTGGGCCAGGGCCATGGGGGAGTCGCGGGAGACGATTCGGATCAATTCCGGGACGGACATGGGGGACACGATAGACCCTCGGGCTCGAGGCCCGGTCCTGGCCCACCCCGCTGCGCCGCCCGGCCGGGACGGGGCGGCGCCTGCGCGCCGTCCGTGTCGACGGCGTCGATGGGGGTGTCACCGAGGACGCTGAGCGAGTCGCTGGTGGCGGTCCTGGCGGCGACGCGGAAGTCCGTGCGCCACGGCGAGCGGGATCCCCGGCCCGGGGACGGAAGCTCCGGTACAGCGGGGAACGGTCTGCCGCCCCGCGTTCCGCCTGCCGCTGCCCCGCCCGCACCCGTACGCCCGCCCGGCCGGACAGCACACCGTCGCCCAGCCACGAGCCGGGCCGGACGACCCCGGTGATCCGGATCGGTGCGGCGGCCGGGAGCGCGGCCGGCAGACCGGCCGGTGCCGCGAGCCGGGTCCGGCAGGCCGTTCCGCCCGCGCGGTCCCGGCTCGACGACGCCGCCGTACGCGGCCGGGCCCGTGTGGTGGAGGAGCGGTGTGCAACTCCCGGACGCCGACGGGTTTCTGACTGCGGCTTCCACGGCGGGGCCGAGGCCCACGGTGCGGACCGCGCCGGTGTCGGGGCGCCTCTCCTCAGCCGAAGCCCTCCGGCAGGTCCGCCGCGGATTCCTCCGGGGTGAGGTCCGGGCGGAGCCGCAGCCAGGACGGCTGGCGCAGGAGACCGGCCCGGGTACGGGTGCTGTAGCTGACCTCTCCGACCAGCAGCGGCAGCACCCAGTGGGCCCCCGGGACGCGGGGCACCGGGTCGAAGGGGCACCGCTCGCTCGCCGTGTCCCGCAGCAGCGCGGCGAGCTCGGTCCGCTCGGCCTCGCTCCAGCCGGTGCCCACCCCGCCGACGTACCGCAGCCGCCCGGCGGCCCGCTGGCCGACCAGGACCGCCCCGGGCAGCCCGCTCAGCCGCCCCTTGCCGGGCAGCCAGCCGCCGACGACCACATCCTCGGCCCGCATGTTCCGGATCTTGATCCAGGCACGGGAGCGGACCCCGGGCTCGTACGGCGAGTCCACCCGTTTGCACACCAGCCCCTCCAGGCCGTGCTCCCTGGTCGCCGCGAGTGCCTCGGCGCCGTGCCCGACGACAGCCGCGGGCGTCGACCAGTACGCTCCGGCCAGGCCCAGCTCCGTGAGGCGCTCCCGGCGCCGCAGGTACGGCAGCCGCAGCAGCGGCTCCACGAGATACGGCACGTCGAACAGAACCAGGTGCACCGGCACCTGGGCGGCCCGGCGTGCCGCCCGCGCGGGAGCGTGCGCGAGGCCCATCCGGCTCTGGAGCAGTTGGAAGTCGGCCCGTCCCAGTTCGTCCAGGGCCAGCACCTCGCCGTCCAGGACGGCGGGCGTGGTGCCGAGCGCGTCGCCGAGCGGGCGGAGTTCGGGGTAGGCCGCGGTGATGTCCTCACCGGAGCGGGCGCGGAGCAGCAGGCTGCCGTCACCGGGGAGATAGACCGTCACCCGCTGGCCGTCCTGCTTGGTCTCGTACGCCCACCGCTCGTCCTGGACTGGGGGCGGCAGTGTGCCGGGGGTGGCGAGCATCGGCGGGATCAGCGGGAGGGTCACGGCGGTCACGGCTGAAGGTGTCGACCGCGAGCGCCGGGCTCACGCGCCTTTCGGTGCCGGTTCCCCTGAACGGCCCGCCGTGGCGTCCGGAGCGTACTGCTGGACTGAGAGCACCAGTTGAGGCGGGCCGACCGGGAGCGGGCCGCGGTGGGTACGGCCCGCTCCGGCCGCGCGTCCGAACCGGTGCGCTCAGTTGGTCCGCTCCTGTTCCGGGGCGGAAGCGGTGCGGTCGGCCCGCTCGTCAGCCCACCGGCTCCGCCGACGGCTCGGCCGGGACCGTTGCCTGCTCCGCGTCGGCCGGGCGGGGCGGGGGGAGGAAAGAGGCGAGGCCGAAGGCCAGGAGCGCTGGGAGCGGACAACGGCCGGCGAGACCGGCCCGCTTTAAGTCAAGTGGTTGACTTACTCTAGCGAGCCGAAAAGGCCCGGAGGGCGGGGCCTGCCCCAGGTGGGGCGCGTGCCCACCGTAGGCTTCTTCGGCTGGACCTCGCCGCTTCGGTCGAGGACCCGGGGCGGCGCGCGGGACTGACCGCCCCGGGGCGGCGCACAGTCCCGGAGCGGTGGTGAGCATGGCGCGCAGGACGGCGCGGGCCGAGCAGGTGAGCGCGACGCGGGAGGCGATCCTGGCCGCGGCGGAACGGCTGTTCGCCGAACACGGCGTGTACGCCGTCTCCAACCGCCAGGTCAGCGAGGCCGCCGGCCAGGGCAACAACGCGGCGGTCGGCTACCACTTCGGCACCAAGGCAGACCTGGTCCGCGCGGTGGTCCGCCGGCACGCCGAACGCATCGAGACGCTCAGGGAGCGGGCCCTCGCCGCGGCCGCCGGCTCCGACGACGTGCGCGACTGGGTGGACTGCCTGGTGCGTCCGGTGACCGAGCACCTGGCCGGGCTCGGCAACCCCACGTGGTACGCCCGGTTCTGCGCCCAGCTCATGACCGACCCGGCGCTGCACCAGATCATGGTCGAGGAGTCCATGACCTCGCCGGCGCTGCGGCAGGCGATCGACGGCCTGAACCGCACCCTCCCGGAGCTGCCGCCCGAGGTCCGCGCCGAACGCGGCCAAATGGTCCGCCTGTTGATCCTGCACGCCTGCGCCGAGCGCGAAAGGGCCCTCGCCGAGGGCACCCGGACACCGCGGGCCACCTGGGCGGAGGCGGCCACCGGGCTCGCGGACGCGATCCTGGGCCTGTGGCTGGCCCCGGTCGCCCGGCGACGCTGACCGCACGGGCGGCCCCCTGGGAACGCGGGACCGGGTCTCGTACGCGGCTCCGGCTCCGCTGGGGGCAGCCGCCCACGAACCCACCGCCACCTCCGAACGGGAACCGCAAAGTGAGTTCGGGAGCGGCCGACGGTGGTCCACCGGCCGGCCCTCCGCGGCTGGTCGCGCCGTTCCGCTCGCCCCTCCGGACCCCTCGCCCCTTCGGACGCCTCAGCCGCGGGTCGTCGCGATGCTCAGCGCGTTGGCGGCGACCACCGCCCCGATGCCCGTCCACTCCGGCAGGCCCAGGCCCTGGCCGAGGACCACCCAGCCGACCAGCGCCGCCAGGACGGGGTTGATGCTCATGAAGAGGCCGAAGGTCTGCGCGGGGACATGGCGGAGCGTCAGGAGGTCGGCCAGATAGGGCACGGTGGAGGAGAGGACGCCGGTTGCCGCGGCGCACAGGAGGGCAGCGGGGGTCGGCGGGTGGTGCAGGGCGATCACCAGGCCGACGGGGACGTAGGTCAGGGCGGACACCACCGAGGCGGCCGCCGCGCCCTGCGCGCCCGGGATCCGCTGCCCGACCAGGCGGTTGAGCAGGATGTACGACGCCCAGCAGCAGGCGGCGAGGAGGCCGAGAGCCATCCCGGCGTAGTCGGCGGACGGCCGTGGACGCATCAGGACGACGACTCCCGCCGCGGCCAGCACCGCGCATCCGGCGTCCAGCCGGCGCCGCGCCGCGGCCAGCGCGATCGACAGCGGTCCGAGGAACTCCAGCGTCACGGCGAGCCCCAGGCCGATCCGGTCGACGGCGGTGTACAGGCTCAGGTTCATCGTGCCGAGGACCCCGGCGAGCAGCAGCACCGGCCACCACTGTGGCCAGGTGAAGTCGCGCAGCCGCGGTCGGGCCACGGCCATCAGGAGGAGCGCGGCGACGTACTGGCGGACCGCCACCACCCCGAGGGGCCCGAGCACGGGGAAGGCGAGCGCGCCGACGGCCGCGCCGCTCTGGTTGGACAGTCCGCTGCCCAGCATGGTGGCAACGCCGGCCGGCCGCCGGCGCTTCGGCGGGAAGGCCGCGGTCCGGGGGATCGCCATGGCCCGGCGTGCAGGAGCTCGTCGCATGGGTGCGAGCGTCCGCCCGGCTCCCGCTTGCGCAAAATGCATGCTGATGACGATCCATACGATGAGCGTATGGACGACATCGAACTCCGGCAGCTGCGCTGCCTCGTCGCCATCGTCGACGAGGGCACCTTCACCGACGCGGCGATCGCCCTGGGGGTGTCCCAGGCGGCCGTGTCCCGCACCCTGGCCGGGCTCGAACGCTCCCTCGGCGTACGGCTGTTGAGGCGCACCTCGCGTGAGGTGACCCCGACCGCGACCGGGCTGCGGGTGGTGGCGCAGGCCCGGCGGGTGCTGGCCGACGTCGCGGACCTGGTCCAGGAGGCCACCTCGGGGCACGCCCGGCTCCGGATCGGCTACGCGTGGTCGGCGGTCGGCCGCCACACCGTCCCCTTCCAGCGCCGCTGGACCACCGCCCACCCCGGGATCGACCTGCATCTCGTCCGGGTCAACACGGCCTCCGCCGGCCTCGGTGAAGGCGCCTGTGACCTCGCGGTGGTGCGCCGGCCGCTGGAGGACCGGCGGTTCGACACGGCCATCGTGGGCCTGGAGCGGCGCCTGTGTGCGCTGGCCGCCGACGATCCGCTGGCGCGCCGCCGGTCCGTCCGGCTCGCCGATCTCACCGACCGGATCCTCTGGGTCGACCGGCGCACCGGCACCACCACTCCCGAGCTGTGGCCGCCGGACTCCCGTCCGGCCGTGCGGGAGACGCACGACGTCGACGACTGGCTCACCGTCATCGCCGCGGGTCGCGGCATCGGAGTCACCGCCGAGTCGACGGCGAACCAGTATCCAAGGCCCGGCATCGTCTACCGGCCGGTGCGCGATGCGGAACCCGTCGCCGTACGGCTCGCCTGGTGGCGCGACGACCCGCCGTCGGCCCTCCAGGCGGTCCTGGAACTGCTCAGCGAGCTGTACCGCACCGGCTGAGCAGCCCCGGCAATAACGCGGACAAAATTGTTGACAATGTTGTCTGGCTAGATTTAGCTTCGATAGGCACTCATTCAGGGAGGGCACGATGCCGAAGGAAGCCCGTCCGACCACCGGAGAGCAGGCCAAACAGCATGCCCTCGGGCAGCTGCGGCAGGCGATCCTGCAGGGCGAGATGGCGCCGGCTCAGCGGCTGGTGGAGAACGAACTCGCCGAGCAGTTCGGTGTGACGCGGGCCAGCATCCGTGCGGCGTTGATCGATCTGGAGGCGCAGGGACTGGTCGAGAGGATCCGCAACCGCGGTTCGCGGGTGCGGGTGGTGACCGTGCAGGAAGCGGTCGCGATCACGGAGTGCCGCATGGTCCTGGAGGGACTGTGTGCGGCCAAGGCCGCCGTCGCCGCCGGCGACGAGCAGCTGACCGAGCTGGCCGACCTCGGCGAGGCGATGCGCAAGGCCGTCGCCGAGGGCGAGCCGGTGACGTACTCCGACCTCAACCACCGGCTCCACGACCGGATCCGGGAGATCTCCGGACAGCAGACCGCGGTCGAGCTGCTGGAGCGGCTGAACGCCCAACTGGTCCGCCACCGCTTCCAGCTGGCGCTCCGGCCGGGGCGTCCCCAGCAATCCCTGAACGAGCACCTGGCGATGATCGACGCGATCAGGGCCAGGGACCCGCAGGCGGCCGAAGCGGCCGTCCGCGCCCACCTCGCCGGCGTGATCGAGGCGCTCCAGGACTGAGTACACGGGACACGGGGCGGGCGTGCATCCGTCCACCGGGGCCCGGTGCACACGACCGTGTGGCGTACCGGCCCGAAAAGGGAGAACTCTGCCATGACGCACGCCAACGCGCCCTCCCCCGCTCTCGGTTGCGCTCGAGCGGGGGGACCCTCGTCACCACCACGTTCGACTCTCGTCGTCACCGCGCACGCCGGGGACTTCGTGTGGCGGGCGGGCGGGGCCATCGCGCTCGCCGCGGCGCGGGGCGAGAAGGTCACCATCGTCTGTCTGACCTTCGGCGAGCGCGGTGAGTCCGCCAAGGCGTGGCGCGAGGGGAAGACGCTTCAGCAGATCAAGGCGATGCGCCGGGACGAGGCCGAGCAGGCCGCCGCCACGCTCGGCGCCGAGGTCCGCTTCTTCGACGCCGGTGACTACCCCCTCGTCGCCACCGCCGAGCTGACGGACCACCTCGTCGCCGTCTACCGCGAGACGCAGCCGGACCTCGTCCTCACCCACCCCGTCGACGACCCGTACAACGGCGACCACCCCGCCGCCAACCGGATGGCCCTGCACGCCCGTGTCCTCGCCCAGGCCATCGGCTACCCCGGCCCCGGCGAGATCATCGGTGCCCCGCCCGTCTTCTACTTCGCGCCCCATCAGCCCGAGATGAGCGGCTTCAGGCCCGAAGTCCTGCTCGACATCACCGAGGTGTGGGAGACCAAGCGCAAGGCGATGGAGCGCCTCGGCGCCCAGCGGCACCTGTGGGACTACTACACCGACCTCGCCGTCCGCCGGGGCGTCCAGCTCAGGCGCAACGCGGGACCCAACCTGGGGCTGCCGCACAAGACCATGGCCGAGGCCTGCATGCGCCCCTACCCGCAGGTCACGAAGGAGCTGGCATGAGCGGTGTGATCGTCACCCACCAGCCCAGGGCCGAGACGAAGGACGTCGACGCCCTCGCCGGGTGCGGCGTGGCCACCGTGCACGAGGCCATGGGTCGCACGGGGCTCCTCCCGACCCGCCTGCGACCCGTCCAGCAGGGCGTCCGGGTGGCAGGCACCGCGGTGACCGTACTGTCCTGGCCCGGCGACAACCTCATGATCCACGCCGCGGTCGAGCAGTGCGGCGAGGGCGACCTCCTGGTCGTCACCACCACCTCCCCCTCCACCGACGGCATGTTCGGCGAGCTGTTCGCCACCGCGCTGCGGCGGCGCGGAGTGCGCGGCCTGGTCATCGACGCGGGCGTCCGCGACACCCAGGAGCTGCGCGAACTCGGCTTCCCCACCTGGGCGGCGGCCGTCTCGGCGCAGGGCACCGTCAAGGCGACCGGCGGCTCGGTCAACGTCCCCGTCGCCATCGGCGGGCAGATCGTGCGTCCCGGTGACGTGATACTCGCCGACGACGACGGTGTCGTGGTCGTACCCCGCGAGAAGGCCCGCGAGGCCGCGGAGGCGTCCCAGGCCCGCGAGACCAAGGAGGCCGCCTCCCGCGCCGCCTTCCAGGACGGTCAACTCGGCCTCGACCGGTACGGGTTGCGGGAGAAGCTCGCCCAACTCGGTGTCAGCTACGTCTCGTACGAGGAGCACGCCCGGGACGGAGCCGGGGCGTGACCGGGCCCACAGAGGTGCGCTGCATGCTGATGCGCGGCGGCACCTCCAAGGGTGCGTACTTCCTGGCCGGGGACCTGCCGGGCGATCCGGCCCGCCGGGACGACCTGCTGCTGCGGATCATGGGCAGCCCCGACCCGCGCCAGATCGACGGACTCGGCGGCGCCCACCCCCTCACCAGCAAGGTGGCCGTGGTCTCCGCCTCCGCCGAACCGGACGCCAACGTCGACTACCTGTTTCTCCAAGTGGGGGTAGACCAACCGGAAGTGAGCCGACGTCAGAACTGCGGCAACATCCTCGCGGGGGTCGGCCCCTTCGCCGTGGAGCGGGGGCTCGTGGCCCCGGGCGAGAGCGAGACGGCCGTGCGCATCCGGATGCTGAACACGGGGGAGTCGGCGGTCGCGACCTTCCCTACCCCGGGCGGCCGCGTCGACTACACCGGCGACGCCGAGATCTCGGGCCTACCAGGGACCGCGGCGTCCGTCGTGATCGCGTTCCCGGCCGCCGGAGCGGCCCTGCTGCCCACCGGCAGGGTCCGGGACACCGTCGCCGGAACCGAGGTGACCTGCGTGGACAACGGGATGCCGACCGTGCTGATCCCCGCGACCGCGCTGGGCGTCACCGGGTACGAGGCGCCCGAGGACCTGGAGGAGAACCCGGTCCTCGCCGATCGCCTGCGGGAAATCCGTCTCGCCGCGGGCAAGTCGATGGGTCTCGGTGACGTCGAGAGCGCCACCGTCCCCAAACTCACTCTGCTCGCTCCGCCGCGCTCCGGCGGCGCGGTCACCACCCGCACCTTCATCCCCGTCCGCTGCCACACCTCGATCGGCGTCCTCGGCGCCGCGAGCGTGGCCGCCGGGCTCAGGGTGCCCGGGGGAGTGGCCGAGGCGATCGCCGAACTCCCCGAGCACGGCGACCGCATCCGCCTCGAACACCCCACGGGCTTCCTGGACATCGACGTGGACGTCGACACGCGCACCGACCCCGAGGCCCCGGCGGCGCCTCGCACGGCCGTCGTCCGCACCGCCCGCAAGATCTTCGACGGCACCGCCTTCCCACGGCCGGCCTCCCCCAGGCGCTCGGCCGCGCCCGGGCCCGGGCGGACCCTCACCGCACCCGCACAACTCCCTGGAGGCAACGATGGCTCCGCCCCTCGGTGACATCGCCCATGTCGGCCACGCCCAGCTGTTCACCCCGGACCTGGACGCCAGCGTCGCGTTCTTCACCGACTACCTGGGGCTCACGGTCAACGGGCGGCAGGGGGACTCCGTCTACCTGCGCACCTTCGACGACTACGAGCACCACAGCCTGGTCCTCACCGCACGTTCATCTACGGATCCGTGCTGCCGCACATGCTCGAGACCAAGGCCCTCGGCATCACCCCGGGCCAGGCCGGCGACCTCGGCAGCTACGCCACCTTCGGCATGCTGGTGGGCGCGCTGGGCGCCGGCACGGTCGCCGACCGCATCGGCCGCAAGACGCTGATGGTCGGCTGCGTCGCCCTGTTCTCGCTGGCCTCCGCGACATGCGCCCTGTCCGGCTCGGTCGCCGTGTTCGGTCTCGGCCGGACCCTGGCCGGCGTCGGCCTCGGCGGTCTGCTGCCCACCGCGATCAGCATGGTCTCCGACTACGCCCGCGGCGGCCGGGCCGCGCTGACCATCGGCGCCCTGATGACGGCCCACCACGCGGGCGGCATCCTCTCCGCGTACGTGGCCAAGTGGCTGGTGGAGCCGCACGGCTGGCGGACCGCCTTCTGGGTCTGCGTCCTGCCGCTGCTCTTCGTCCCGGTGCTGGGCAAGGTGATGCCGCTGAGCTTCCTCGTCGCCAAGGGCCGGAGCGGCGAGGCGCAGACCCTCGCCACCCGCTACCGGGTACAACTGCCCGCCGCGGCAGCCCCGAAGGCCCCGGCCGACCGCTGGGGCGCCCTGCTGGGCCTGTTCCGTGGCGGCGAGTGGCTCCAGACCCTGCTGTACTCGCTCGCCTCGTTCGGCGGACTCCTCCTCGTCTACGGCGTCGCCACCTGGCTGCCCACCCTCATGCGGGGCGAGGGCTACAACCTCGGCTCCGCCCTGAGTTTCGTGGTGCTGTTCAACCTCGGCGGCATCGTCGGCACGCTCATCGCCGGCCGGGTCTCCGACCACTTCGGCGCCCCGCGCATCTCCGCGCTCTGGTTCGCGCTGACCGCGGTCGGCGTCTTCCTGCTCAGTGTCCACATGCCGCTGGGGCTGACGTTCCTGGTCGTCTTCGGCACCGGTGTGTTCCTGAACAGCGCCCAGGTGATGATCTACGCGACCGTCTCCATCCGCTCCACCCCGGACAACCGGGCCACCGCCGTCGGCTGGACCTCGGGCATGGGCCGCTTCGGCGCGGTCTTCGGCCCGTGGCTCGGCGGTCAGCTGCTCGCCGCCGGCAACGGTGACTGGGGCTTCACCGCCTTCGCCCTCGCCGGTGTGTCGTCGATGGTTTTCATCGGCGTCGCCGCCCTGCGCTCGGCCCGCCGGCCCGAGCCCAGCGGCAGTGGTCAAAGGCTCGTGACCGCCGGCTGACCCCGCCCCGCGCGCGGCGCCGTACCCTGCCTGCGGGTGCGGCGCCCGGCGCATCGCACCTCGGTCACCCCTGCCCGTTCGGCTCCACGTCCAGGCCCGTGCAGGCCAGCTCTCCCTCCACCTCGGCACACGCCTCCACACCCCGCGGAGAGGACACCGAGAGCATCGGGCTGCTGTCCCCGGTGGAGTCGGACGCCGGATACCCGGCCGACAGCACGTTCTGGCCCGCGCGGACCGACACCTCACGGGCCTTGGCCGACCGCAGCCACACCTCGGACCAGGCGGTGCCGCAGGCCGGCGAGTAGCGCAGCCGGACGGTGTAGGCCGGACCGGTGACCGTGCTCTTGGTCCGCGCGTCGCGGGCGCACGCCGACGCGTCCGGCAACTCGCCCTGGCAGGAGCCGCCGTGACAGCGGGGCGCGGCCGACACGGTCTGCGCGGTGGGCGCGGTGCCCGGCCGCGCGGACAGGGCCACGGCGGCGGCCACCGCCGCCGCCGTACCGCACAGCGCGAACACGGACAGCGGAAGCCAGGGCGCACGCCACGACGGCATCCGACCGACCCACCGCGTCCGGCCGGGCGGTTCGGGCGCGGCCGCGGGCGGTTCCGCGTCCGCCGCGTCCCACCGTGCCAGTACGGCCTCGGGATCGATGCCGGCGAGCCGGCACAGGGCCTCCACGGCGGGCCTCGGCGGCGGCGTGCCGCCGGACAGATAGCGGTGCCACGCGGACTTGCTGTACGGGGTGCGCGCGGCCAGCGCCGCCAGGCTCAGGCCCGTACGGTCCTTCAGCCCGCGCAGTTCCACCACCAGCGGCTCGTCCGGTCTGGTCGATGCTTCGGGGTGCCGCATCGTGCGTCCTCGACTCCCTTTCCGCTATGGGCGATTTCGCCCCTGTTGTCGGAATGGCTTCCCGGGTACGGGCCGGCTGCAACCCCGAGAGAGGTAGGAGGAGGGTGAGGTGCGGGCATACCGAAGGCCCGTTCGGGGGTCGTCGAACGGGCCTTCGGTGGCTAGGCGGTGCGGCGGTGCCGTTCCGTCAGCACCACGGGAGGGCGCGGTGGGCGCGGACGTAGCGGGCCGAGACGTAGCCCGCGTGGTGCGGCAGCCGGTACCAGATGCGGTTCCCGTACACCCAGGAGCCGCGCGTCCGGCAGGCCAGCACCAGGGTCCGGTTGGCGTGCCGGTGGCCGATCACGCGGTAGCCGGTGCCCGGACCGGAGCGGACGTTCAGCCGGGCGTGGCGGGTGACGACGCGACCGGTGACCGGACGGAAGTGGCGGGGTGTCAGCCACTGTGCCGCGAGGCGGTACCGCAGGCGGTACGGTGCCGTGTGCGGGGCAAGACGGTAGGCCGTCGTCCGCGGCATGAAGCGGTACGCCGCGCGCTGGGCCGTGAGCCGGTGGATCCGGTGCACTCGCCGCGTGTGATGCGTGCGGAGGTGGACGCGGTGGTGCCGGCGATGGGTGACGTACCGGCGGTGGTGGACGCGGTGGGTGTGCAGCGCGTGGTGCTGGGCGGTGACGCTGGGTGCCGGGCGCGGGGCGGCGGTGCTCGCCGCGGCGGCGCCGGCCGCCGCGGGCAGGAAGGCGAGCACCGCCACCGTGGCCAGCAGACCGCTCTTGAGACTCCGTCGGATCATGGCAACCTCCGGCTGTCGTTCTCGTGACCACGAGCAGTGATCACGAGAGCCAGGGTTTCCGTGACGGGCCGCCGGAATGCCGTCCCGGTGTCCCCCGGGACGGCCGGAACGTCCCCCGGGACGGGCGCCTGCGCCACGGGTCGGCCCGCCTGGGGCGCGGTGGCGGGACGTCCCGCCGTTCCCGAGGATGTCCGGGTGAGGTGTCCCGAGCGCGCACCGCCCGGAACCGGACGGGTCAGACCGTCTCGGCGAAGGTGACGGTCCGCTCCCTCAGCAGCGGGAACACCGTTCCCCGGATCAGCTCCGCGAAATGGGCCGTCTCCTTGTGGGCCTCGAAGCCTGCGCGGTCGGTGTAGCGCTCGTACAGCACGAAGGCTCCCGGCTCGTCGACGACCTCATGTGCCTCGTAGGCGAGGTTCGCGGGTTCCGACGGGACGAGTTCGCGCATCTTCCGCAGTGCGTCGCGCACGGTGTTCGCGTCGGCGGGGGCGCACTGGTACTGGGCGACGACGGCGAAGGCCATGGGGTTCCTCCGTTGTTCCAAAGGGCGTGGACTCGCCGATTCCAGCACGCCCTTGCCCAGGGGCGGCCTGTACGACACGCGGCCGACGTGCCCCGAGGGCCGGCCGCCGGGGGAACCGGAGCGATCGAGCGTGCCCTGACGCGCATCACCTGCCTCGGCACCCGGGCCCGGCAGTACGAGCGGATGACGGCGCCGGCCGGGGTGCCGCTGGACCGGGCCGCCGTGGCCCTGCTGCGGCAGATCGCCGACTGCGAACCGCTGCGGCCCGGGGAACTCGCCCACCGCCTGGGCGTGGAGGCCTCCCAAGTGACGCGGACCGCGCAGCAGCTGCAGAAGGCCGGATGTGTGACCCGCGTGCCGGACGCCGTCGACCGGCGCGCCCAGCGGATCCGGCCGACCGGCATGGGTCAGGGGGCCGTGGGCCGGATCCGCGAGGCCGGGGCCCGGAGCATGCAGCTCGCCCTGGACGGCCGGCGGCCCGGGGACCTGCGGCAGAGGGCGACGCTCTTCCACCGCATGGTCGACGACTTCCTCGCCTGCACGGTCGACGATGAATCCGGCCGGGAGCCGGACAGGGCGGTTGGCGCGCGGTGACCGGCGGCGTTCCGCCACCAGGGCTCACCCTCGTGTCTACCGTCCAGTAATATCCAGCGGCAGGCCATCACAGGAGGAACCGTGCCCCGGTCCGAACGCTCACCCCTGCTGCTCGCCGGCCTTCTGGCCGCCGCCGGCGTCGCCCATTTCGCCGCCCCGCGGCCGTTCGACGCCATCGTGCCGCGCGCGCTGCCCGGCTCGCCCAGGGCATGGACGTACGGCAGCGGGGCGGTGGAGCTGGCACTGGCGGCCGGGATCGCGGCTCCCCGGACGCGCGCGGTCGCCGCGAAGGCGGCCGCGGCCTTCTTCGTCGGGGTGCTCCCGGCGAACGTACAGATGGCGGCGGACTGGCGGCACCGGCCCGCGCCCCTGCGGACGGCCGCCCTCGCCCGGCTGCCGCTGCAGGTGCCGCTGGTGCTGTGGGCCCGGGGAATCGCCCGGAACGAGAAGGGACGGTCATGACGGAACGCATCGAGATCGGGGACAAAGTGGCGGACTTCGCCCTTCCCGACGAGACCGGCACCACCCGTCGGCTCAGCGAGCTGCTGGCCGACGGGCCGGTCGTCCTCTTCTTCTACCCGGCCGCCCTCACCCCCGGCTGCACGGCCGAGGCCTGCCACTTCCGTGACCTCGCCGCCGAATTCGCCGCGGCCGGTGCCCGGCCCGTCGGGATCAGCGGCGACAGCGTCGACAAGCAGCAGGAGTTCGCCGGCCGGCACGGCCTCGGCATGCCGCTGTTCTCGGACGCCGACGGCACGGTCCGTGAGCGGTTCGGCGTCAAGCGAGGCTTCTCGCTCGCCCCCACCAAACGCGTCACCTTCGTGATCGGCCAGGACCGCACGGTGCTGGAGATCGTCCGCAGTGAACTGCGCATGAACACCCACGCCGACCGGGCTCTCGCCGCCCTGCGCGCCCACACGGGATGAACCGCCCCCGCTGAACGGGATATACCGGCGCGGCCCCGCGCTCGATATGCCGGACCAGTCGGACGGCCTTGGGTAGATGAAGCATGGTGCCAGCGTGGTGATCATCGACGCCCCGGGCATGGTGACCGGGTGGAGCGAGGGCGCGCGGCGGCTCACGGCCACTCGGCCGACGATGTCGTGGGCCGGCCCGCGAACGGGGTGCCGCCGTGAACGGAGGGACAGCGCGGCCGCGTTGGAGGGGCGGAACCGGGTGATCCGGATGCCCGCCGCGCCCCCGTACGCTCCGGGAAGCTCCGCACCTCCGTACGCGGCTGCAACCGTCTCAGGAACTACGCCGCCGCGCGCTCCCGCACCACATCCCGTGCCCGTTTGTCCGCGCGCAGCCCCAGGAAGCGGGGATGGCGCAGCATCCCGTCCCTGGTCCACTCGGTGAACGCGATCTGTGCGACCAGCTCGGGCTCCACCCAGCGGGCGCGCGTCTCGCGCACGGCACCCGTGAAGGGCGAGGCGTCCCGGCGCAGCCCGTCCAGCCGCTCGCGCAGCGCCAGCAGCGTCCGCCGGTCGAAACCCGTGCCGACCTTCCCGGCATAGCGCAGCCGGTCACCGTCGTAATGGCCGAGGAGCAGCGCGCCCAAACCGACTCTGCTGCCCGCCGGTTCGGTGAAGCCGCCGATCACGAACTCCTGGCCCTGTGCGCACTTGAGCTTCAGCCAGTCCGGGGACCGGCGCGTCCGGTACGGTCCGTCGGCCCGCTTGGCGATCAGCCCCTCCCAGCCCCGGCCGCAGGCCTCGGCCAGCGACTCGGCGCCGCCCGCGTTGCGATGCGGGGTCAGCCGCAGCGGGGCGCGGAAGGACAGCGCCCGGCGCAGCAGCGACTTGCGGACGCGCAGCGGGAGTCGACGGGTGTCGCAGCCCTCCAGACGCAACAGGTCGAAGAGGTAGTACGTCACCGCGACCCCGGAGGCCTCGATGTCCCGGCGCCGGGTCAGCCCCGACCGCCGCTGCAGCCGCGCGAAGTCGGTCCGGCCGCCGGAGAACGCGACGACCTCGCCGTCCACCGTGAAGTCGGTGCACTCCTGCGCCGCGAGCTCCTCGACGATCTCCGGGTAGGTGTCGTTCAGCCGCTGACCCGTGCGCGAGAGCAGCCGTACCTGGTCATCCTCGCGCACCGCCAGCAGCCGCACCCCGTCCAGCTTCCGCTCGAACAGCCAGCCCTCGCCGAACTCCCGTCGGTCGCTGAGCGTGGCCAGCATGGGGGCCGCGGCGAGCTCCCGGCCCGGCTCGGCCGGGCGCAGCAGCTCCCGCAGGTCGGGCGGCAGCGAGTCCAGGGGTCCCGGCACCGCCGCTCACTCCTCGCCGTCGGCCGCGACCTGCGCGAGAGTGCGTCCGGTGCGCACCGAGCGGGCCCGCCGGGGGTCAGGGGTGCCGTGCCCGGCCGACCGCGCCGGCCCCTTGCGCACCAGCAGCCAGGCCTCCTCCTCGTCCGCGCCGCCGCGGAAACGGGTCAGCGCGTACTCCCCGTGCAGCTTGGACCCGTGCAGCCGGAACGTGGCGTGCCCGCGCTCCAGGGACTCCGCGAACTCCACCGGACGGCCCCTGCGGTCATGGCTGAGCGGCTCGTACGTCCCCCGGTCCCACACGATCACCGTGCCGCCGCCGTACTCGCCCTTCGGGATCACGCCCTCGAAGTCCTCGTACTCCAGGGGATGGTCCTCGGTCGGTACGGCCATCCGCTTGTCCCCGGGGTCGGTGGACGGGCCCTTGGGGATCGCCCAGGACTTCAGGACGTCGGCGACCTGCAGCCGGAAGTCGAAGTGCATCCGCCGCGCGTCGTGGATCTGCACGACGAAACGGGGCTCGTCACCCTCGGCCCGGGACCCGTGCCCCGACGGCTCGCGGGTCCGCTCGAAGTCGCGCTTGCCGCGGTACGTCCCCAGTCGGTCCTCCGCTGCCACCTGCGGCTCCTTCCGTACGCCGGCTCACGCGACCCCGAGTACCCCCGGAGCGGGTCGTTCAGCCCGCGATGCCGTCCAGCTCGGCGACCGCGTCGTCCGGCAGCACCAGGGACGCGGCGGCGATGTTCTCCCGCAGGTGCTCCGGCGAGGAGGTGCCCGGGATGAGCGCGATGTTCGGCGACCGGCGCAGCAGCCAGGCCAGCGCCACCTGCTGCGGCGAGGCCTCCAGCCGGGCGGCGACCTTCGCCAGCGCCTCGGACTGCAGTGGGGTGAAGCCGCCCAGCGGGAAGTACGGCACGAAGGCGATGTTCGCCGCCGCCGTGCGCTCCACCAGCGCGTCGTCCTGCCGGTTGGCCAGGTTGTACAGGTTCTGCACGGTCACCACGGGCGCGATCGCGAGCGCCTCGTCCAGTTGCGCGGCGCTCACCGTGCTCAGCCCCAGGTGCCGGATCACGCCCCGCTCCCGCAGCTCGGCCAGCGCGCCGAACTGCTCGGCCAGGGACTCGTCGTTCGGGGCGTCCACGTCACCCAGCCGCAGGTTCACCACGTCCAGCGTCTCCACGCCCAGGTTCCGCAGGTTGTCGTACACCTGCGCCTTCAGGTCCTCGGGGTGTCGCGACATGTTCCAGCCGCCGTCGGCTCCCCGGCGGGCACCGACCTTGGTGACGATGTGCAGATCCCCGGGATAGGGGTGCAGGGCCTCCCGGATGAGCTCGTTCACGACCACGGGCCCGTAGAAGTCGGCGGTGTCGATGTGCGTGATGCCCGCCTCCACCACCGCGCGCAGCACCGCCACGGCCCGGTCCCGGTCCTTGGGCGGGCCGAAGACGTGCGGCCCGGCCAGCTGCATGGCGCCGTACCCGACGCGGGTCAGGGTCAGGCCGTCTGCCGGGGTGATCGTGCCGCCGAGCCGTGTAGTCATGTCGTACCTCTCAGGATGTCGCTCAGGATGTCCGGGCCACCGGCCCGACCGGTGGCCCCGCACCCCACCCTGCGCCCCTGGCGCACGCCGTTGCAGTACCCCGCTGATCCTGGGAGTGACAGGACCAGGCACTGCCACGCCGACTCCGGCCGAGGTCCTGGCGGCCTCAGAACTCCTCGTGCCGCTCGGGGTCACCGCCGAGCCGGCGCGGCGCGTGGCGGGCGATCGCCGCCAGCTGGTCGGAGTCCAGCTCGAAGCCGAAGACGTCCAGATTGGCGCGCTGCCGGCCGGGGTCGGCCGACTTCGGGACGGGCAGCGCCCCCAGCTGCACGTGCCAGCGCAGCAGCACCTGCGCCGGTGTCACCCCGTGCGCCTCGGCGACCTCCGCGACCGCCGGATCGTCCAGCAGATCGCTGCCCCGGCCCAGCGGGCTCCAGCTCTCGGTGACGATGTCCTTGTCCGCGTGGAAGGCGCGCAGTTCCTCCTGCGGGAACAGCGGATGCAGCTCGACCTGGTTCACCGAGGGCAGCACCCCGGTCTCCTTCTCCAGCCGGACGATGTGCTCCGGGGTGAAGTTCGAGACACCGATCGAGCGGACCAGTCCGTCCTCGCGCAGCTTGATCATCGCCTTCCAGGACTCGACGTACTTGCCGACCCGGGGATTGGGCCAGTGGATCAGATACAGGTCCACGTATTCCAGGCCGAGCCGCCGCCGGGACTCCTCGAAGGAGGCGAGGGTCTCCTCGTAGCCGTGGTGCCGGCCGGGCAGTTTGGTGGTCACCACCACCTCCTCGCGGGGCACGCCGCCGGCCGCCACGCCCCGCCCGACACCGGTCTCGTTGCGGTAGTTCGTCGCGGTGTCCACCAGCCGGTAGCCCAGGTCGAGCGCGGAGCGTACGGCCCGCTCGGCCGCCCTGTCGTCCAGCGGCCAGGTGCCGAGGCCGATGGCGGGGAGCGTCGTACCGTCGTTGAGCGTGTGCGCCGGAATGCCGTTCACGATGGGACCTTCCCTCGACTGTGTCCTCCTCCCAGCCTCACGGATGGGGCGAGCGCTGATCAACCGGGCGGGGGAGAGGACAGCGGACGACCCACCTCACGGGACGTCGCCCGGCTCGCCGGCGTCTCGCACACCGCCGTGTCCTTCGTCTGCAACGGCCACGCCGAGAGCAACCTCTCGCCCGCCACCCAGGAGCGCATCCGGCAGGCCGCCGCCCAGCTCGGCTACCGGCCCGGCCCGGTCGCCCGCGGTCCGCGCCGCCGCCGTACGGCGGTGTTCCGGAACACGGTCGTTCGGGAGTTCGCCGTGTGAGGGGCCGGGGTGCCACGATCATGAGGGAGCCGGTTCGGACGAGCATCGGAGTGCGCATGACGACACACAGGGCCACCGCGGACCGGACCGCGCGGGTCGAGGGCGTGGAGGTGAGGCCGGTCGCCGGGCACATCGGCGCCGAGATCACCGGTGCCGACCTCGCCGGGCCGCTGGACGACGCCGTGGTGGCCCTGATCCGGCGGGCCGTGCTGCGCTGGAAGGTGGTGTTCTTCCGCGGGCAGGAGCTGGACCACGCGGGGCACGTCGCGTTCGCCCGCCGCTTCGGCGCACCTGTCGTCCTCGGCCGGCGGGGCAGCGCCTCACCGGCGGACTTCCCCGAGGTGGAGACCACGGCGGACCGGCTGGAGCTGGGCGGCCGGTTCGGCATGGAGCACGAGGAGTGGCTGCGCCGGCGCCGGCACAGTCTGCTGCGCGGCTGGCACTGCGACCACGGCGCCCGGATCGACCCGCCGGCCGCGACCATCCTGCGTGCCGAGACCGTCCCGGAGTACGGTGGCGACACCACCTGGGCCAATCTCGCCGCCGCCTACGCCGGGCTCTCGGCGCCGGTGCGGGCGTTCGTGGACGGGCTGCGCGCCGAGCACCGGCTCGGCGTGGGCTACCAGCCCCGCCCCGGCGAGGACGCCTATCTGCGTCATCTGCTCGACCACCAGGTGGCCTCGGTGCACCCGCTGGTCCGGGTGCACCCCGAGACGGGGGAGCGGGTGCTGTTCGTCAACGGCTACTACCTGGAACAGATCACGGAGGTCTCCCGCCCGGAGAGCGCGGCACTGCTGGAGATGTTGCTGGAGCAGGCCGTCCGCCCCGAGTACACGGTCCGCTTCCGCTGGGAGCCGGGCAGCGTCGCCTTCTGGGACAACCGGGCCACCATCCACCTGGCCCCGGGCGACCACGCCCACGTCGGCTCCTCCAGGGTCATGCACCGGGTGATGCTCCGGGGCGACGTGCCGGTGGGGGCGGACGGCAGACGGTCGGAGGCGGTGGTCGGCACGGAACCGGGCCGCTGGTGAACCGGGCTCGGGCCGGCAGGCGAGGTGGTGCCGGCGGGGCGGCCCGGAGGAAGCGGTTGAGGTGTGCGCCGGCGGGACGCGCGGATGAACAGTCGACCGGTGCCGGGCAGCCCGGGTCAGCGGTCGACGTGTGTGCCGGTGAAGTGGGCCGGGCGGCAGCCGAGGCGCGCGCCGGTGCCATCGGCCGGCGGTCGGAGCCGGAGCGCGCGCTCGGGAGACGCCCCGGAGACCTGTGACGGGGTGACCACGTCCGGATGTCCGGACGACGTCCGGTGCCGGGGCCCCGCTGTCAGCTCCCGGGCCGCCACCCCAGCGCCGGACCGAGCTTCGTCGCCATGTCCGTCAGGATCTGGACGTAGTCCTCGTGCTCGAAGGTGAACGGCAGCGCGAACGCCACCTCGTCCACCTCCCGGAACGCGGCGTGCCCGCGCAGCCGTTCGGCGATCTCCCCGGACGTGCCGACCAGGTCGGGGGCGAACAGCAGCCGGGCCGGTCCCTGCGGGGCGGCCGTGCGGGGCAGCCGCTTCGCCGCGTACGCCTCGTACTTCGCGCGCTGTTCCGGGCTCGCGGAGTCGGTCGGGATCACGACCAGACCGTGGGAGACCCGGGCTGCCTCGCCGTCGGGGTGATGGGCGCGGAACTCCCGGACGAGGGACAGCTGGATCTCGGCGAAATCCCACGGCCCGTCCCGCTGTTCCGCCTTGACGACGCTGCTGGTCAGGAAGTTCATGCCGTGCTCGCCCGCCCAGCGCGCCGAGCCGAGGCTGCCGCCGCCGTACCACATCCGCCGGCCCAGGCCGGGGGACTGCGGCTGGACCTGGTCCGAGAACACCTCGAAGCCCTCGACCCCGCCGAAGCCGCCGGCCCGCTCGCCGCGCACCAGGTCCAGCAGCCGCCGCACCCGCTCGTAGCCGAAGTCCTCGGCGTCGGCCGTGTCCGGGTACAGGGCGTCCTTCACCTGCTCGAAGTGCGTCGGCGGACCCACGCTGACGCCAGGGTTCAGCCGGCCCCCGGACAGGATGTCCACCGTCGCCAGGTCCTCGGCGAGCCGCAACGGGTTCTCCCAGCCGAGCGGGGTCACCGCGGTGCCCAGCTCGATGCGGCGGGTGCGCTGGGAGGCCGCGGCGAGGACGGCGACCGGGGAGGAGATGCCGTACTGCAGATGGCGGTGGCGCAGCCACGCGCTGTCGAAACCGAGCCGCTCGCCCAGCTCGATGATCTCCAGCGTGGACTCGTGGCCGCGGGCCGGATGCGCCGGGTCGAACAGGCCGATGGTGAGGAAGCCCAGCTTGCGCAGCGGGCGGGGACGGGGCGGCACGGGCTCCTCCAGCGGTCGTAGGGCGCTTCCGGCTCCGATTCTGGCAGGCGGGTGTGACAACCGTGTGATCACTTCAACGGGATCACGATCTCGTCCTCGACCGGCGGATCGATTTCCTGCGGCCGGTTGCCGGTCGCGGCGAAGCAGCGCAGCCGGACCGCCTCAGGAGCCACGTCCAGCCGCAGGAAGCACTTGAAGAACGGCGGGCTGTAGGTGGCCGAGCCGGGCGAGAACAGCTGGGTGTAGACCTTGCGCACGGGCAGCCGGAACCGGGACGTGCGGTCCGGGCGGCCGCCGGTTCCGAGGAGGCTCGCGACCAGACGGCTGCGCCGGGTGATCCGGGCGTCGGGGCCGGGTTTGCGGGCCGGCTCGACGCCGAGGCGTTCGGCGACGACCGCGGTCGCCTCGGCCTCGGTCAGGGTGAAGAAACGTCGCAGTCGCAGGCGGCGGCCGTACAGGCGGCTGTAGAAGGCCAGCGAGTCGCCGCGCAGGGGATAACAGCGGAAGTCCCGCTCGGTGACGCCCGCGACCGACACCCGTGGGATGGTGTGCGTGGCGTGCATGAACGCCCCGCCACCGCCCGCGACCACGTACTGGACGGTGCGGCCGTCCACGTCGACCGGATAGCGCTGGTAGTTGTGGATGTCGCCGCCGATCGCGGCCACGTAGTGGTGCTCCGGGTCCCGGACGATGTCGTCCACCGTGCCGCCGCCCTCGATCGCGCACGGGTGGTGCTCGCCGTCGACGTACAGCGGTGACCCGGTGATCAGGATCTTCGGCCTGGGTCCCCGGGAGACCTCGCGCAGCCAGGCGCCCTGTTCGGCGTCGATCGTGCCGAGCAGTCCGGTGTCGAGGCCCACGATCCGTACCGGGCCCGCGTCGATCGCCCAGTACGGCCCCGGCTGCACGGCCTGTTGGCCCGGGGCCGACCGCAACGCCCGTGCGGCGGTGAGCCGTTGCTCGTCGGCCGGCCGGGGCCGGTGCCAGAGCAGGGCCCGCCACCAGCCGCGGCTGAACGGACGGGGCCGGGGCTCGCGGGCGAGCGGCAGGGTGTCGGCGCAGAAGACCCGCATGAAGGCGCCGAGGTCCTCGTACCAGTCGTGGTTGCCCGGTATCGCGTAGATGGGCGCCGGATAGTCCTGGTAGGGCCGGAAGAACTTGCTGCCGTAGTCGTCGGCGCTGCCCACCGGGTAGATCACGTCGCTGGCGATCACTGCGAATTCGGTGCCCTGACTCGCCTTCAGGAAGCCGGGTACGACGGCGTACTGCGAGTCGTCCCCCTCGCCGGTGTCCCCGATGACCATGAAGGAGAACCGGTCCGTGACCGCCCGCCGGATCACCTTGTCGGCGGGCGCCCCGGCCGCCTGCCGGCTCGCCACCCAGCGGCTGCGGGTACGGCCGGTGGGATCACCGAACCAGGACGCCAGTACGCCGTTGCGGGCGGCCCACAGGGTGCGTGGGCTCAGCCACGACAGCTTTTCGACGTGGTCCGGCATCAGCTGCTTGTAGGCGCCGGGCTCGGTGGAGCCCCAGCCGGCGCCCTGGGCGGTATCGCGCGAGGAGTCAGACACGCGGTGCACGGTAACAACGCGCCGGTCAGGGCCGGTTGGCGGGGTTCGGGGTACGGGGGGACACGCATGTCATCCACCCACGGCGTCCGCCGACTCCGTGACGTGGCCGAGCTCGCCGGCCATGGCCGGGGCGCGATCCCGGCCGAAGCCGAACGCCGAGCGCCGGCCGGAGGCACTCGCGGCCGGTGGCGAGGTGACGATCCTGCGCCGCCTCCGACCACGAGGAGGATCGGCTGGGTGAGGCAGTGGGCGTGGGCCTCGACGAGATCGTGCGGGGTGGTCTCGTCGCCGAGTGTCTCTCGAGGTGGTCGACGGCGGCGCGGACGTCCTCCAGACGGGCGGCCGGATCCTCCGGGAATCGACGGGGCCGCTCCGTCAGGTCAGGTTCAAGCCACCGTCGAGCAGGATGACTTCGCCGGTGAGATAGGTGCTGGCGATCACGGACGCCACCAGGTCGGCCACGTCGGCGGGCTGGGCCGGACGGCCCATCGGGGCGCGGTCGCGCCACAGTGCGTGGGCCTGTGTCCAGCCCTTGGTCATGGGCGTGTCCACAAGGCCCGGCGCCACCGCGTTGACCCGTACGTCGGGGGCGAGCGCTGCCGCGAGCAGCCGGGTGACATGGTTCAGTGCCGCCTTGCCCGCCGCGTACGGCACCGACGCGCCCTTGGGGCGCACGCCGGCATGGCTGGTGATGTTCACGATGCTGCCGCCGGCGGGGGACGTGCGCAGTGCGGGAAGCGCCGCGGTGCACAGCACCCACGGCGCGATCAGGTTGACCTCCAGCAGCTGCCGCCAGTCGGCCGGTGTCGCGGCGGCCAGGTCGTCATGGGGGATCGGCCGGCTGATGCCGGCGTTGTTCACCAGCACGTCCAGCCGCCCGTACCGGTCGAGCGCGGCCTCCACCAGCCCGCGGGCCTCTTCCTCCACGGCGAGGTCCGCCCGTACGTACACGCCGCCGAGCTCGGTGGCCAGTGCCTCCCCGGCCTCCGTGCTGCGGCGCGAGTGCAGTACCACCCGTGTGCCGTCCGCCGACAGCCTCCTCGCGACGGCTTCGCCGATTCCCGACGTCGACCCGGTCACCAGCGCGACGGGCCGGTCCTCTCGCTCACTCCTCATGATCGGGAATCCTGCCACGGCTCCCCGTCCGCTGACTCCCGCGCCTGCCGGCCCGCTGGCCGGCGGACGCGGTGTCCGCGTCCGTCTCCTGCGACGGGCCCGTCCGCAGCACCCCACGGTCTCGCCCTGCCGCACGGCGATCAGCACGTCGTGGCCGCGTCCTGGACCGCCCTCTTCAACATCCCCCGTCGACCTGCCTACACACTGGGGAGTTGAGTTGAGCTCCGCCTCCGACATGCCACCGGCCTGGTAGTACGCGGTGCGCGGCTGGCCGTCCGACGCCCTTGACCGACGAGTGGGTCCCCACCCCGGCGAAGTGACCGAGTACCCCGGTCGGAGCGGTCCTGGTCAGCGGACGACGTCGAAGACCTGCTTCTGCAGGCCGTTGGAGTACACGTCGTGCTCGACCAGCTTCAGCTTCTGGGTGTCCTTGTCCGTGGTGCTGAACAGTCGCTTGCCGGCGCCGAGCAGCAGTGGGTGGACGAGCAGGTGGTAGCGGTCGATCAGGCCGGCGTCCGAGAGGCCGTGGTTCAGTGAGGCGCTGCCGTGGACGATGATCGCGCCTCCCTCGGTCTTCTTCAGGTCCGCGACCTCGTCGAGGCTGCGCAGGATGGTGGTCTCGCCCCAGTTGGAGACCAGCCTGTCCTCGCTGAGGCTCGTGGAGACGACGTACTTCGGCATCGTCTTGTAGCGCGCGAACTCCTGCATGTCCGGCCATACCGGGCTGAACGCCTCATAGCTGACCCGTCCCATCAGGATCGCGGTGGCCTCGCGCTGCTCCCGCTCCTTGATCTCGAACGCCTCGGGGACGAACTCGACGTCCTTGAAGGTCCAGCCGGAGTTGCGGTAGCCGGGTTCGCCGCCGGGGGCCTCCACGACGCCGTCGAGCGAGATGAAAGCGGTGCTGATCAGGGTGCGCATGGTGAGTCCTCGGTGTCTCGTGTGTGGTCCACGGCCCGGCGCATGCTCCGGCCGGATCAAGGGTGGTTCCAGCATCCGACCGACAAAGAAAGTTGTCAAGAAAGTTTGTGTTGTCGGTAGAGAGCCGTGTACGGCATAAATCGAACGAGTGTATGAATGTGGTGTGCGCGCCGATCTCCTGCCCGCCCAGCTCGTCCGCACGGCCCGCTTCACCCGCGGCGTCCCCGGTCGGTTCACCGTGACCGCGGCCGGCGGGAGCGTGCTGTATCTGCGCGGGCGTACGGGGGACGACCCCGCTGCCTCCCTCTGGCGGCTCGCACTCGACTCGGGAGTGGAGCGGTTGCTCGCCGATCCGGTGAGACTGCTCGGTGCCGGGCGCGAGCCGCGGGGAATCGAGGGGTATGCCACCGACGGGTCCACCGGGCTCGTCGTCTTCGCGCTGGGCGGTGTGCTGGGGACCGTGGGGGCGTGCGGCGGCGCGCCCCGGCGTCTGCCGGCCGCGCGTCCCGGATCCGATCCTCGCCTGGATCGCGCAGGCCGTCGTATCGCCTACGTCCGCCGGGGGGCGCTCCGCGTCATCGGCGCCGACGGGAGCGGGGACCGCCCGATCGCCCAGGCGGACCACGCCGACGTGGAGTTCGGGGTGGCGGAGCACACGGCCGCCACGCTTCCCGACGGCCCGCGCGGTCACTGGTGGGCCCCCGACGGCACCGCCCTGCTCTGTGCCCGCACCGATCGCCGCCGGGTGCACCGCTGGTACAGCACCGACCCCGCCGCGCCCGACAGCCCGTCCCGGGCCCACCGGCACGCCTTCGCCGGCACCCCGAACCCCGACGTCACGCTCTGGTTGGCCCCGGTCGCCCGCAACGGCTCGCTCACGCCTGTTCGTCGGGAGCGCAAGGCCTTCGAGTACGTCGTGGGCGCCGGCTGGGACGCGCACGGTCCCTTCGCCGTCGTACAGTCCCGTGGCCAGCGCACCGTCCGGCTCCTCGGTATCGACCCGGCGGACGGCCGTACGACGCTCCTGCACGAGCAACGGGACGTCCGCTGGGTGGAGTTGGTGCCGGGGCTACCGGCCCGCGCCGCCTCCGGAGTCGTGCTGGCGCACGCGGATCTGCGGGGCACCAGGCACCTGACGGCCGACGGCGAACCGGTCACGCCCGCGGGCCGGCAGGTGCGCGCCGTCCTCGGCGTCGACGGGGACGAGGTGCTGTTCACCGCGTCCGACGACCCCACCGGGGTTGCTCTGTGGTCCTGGCGGCCGGGAGGCGAACCGCGCCGGCGAAGCGCGGGCCCGGGGGTGCATGGGGGAGTGCTGTGCGGCGGCACCCTCGTCGGGACCACCGCGGACACCGGACGCCCGACTCCGCGTGCCGAGGTGCTGCGCGCCGGGCGCACCGCCGTGGCCGTGCCGTCGTACGCGGAGCCGCCCGTGCCGGCCGTGCGCCGGAGCCTGCTGCGGCTCGGCCCGCGCGCCCTGCGGGCCGCCCTGTATCTGCCCTCCTGGTACCGGGCGGCGGACGACGGCCCGCTTCCCGTACTGCTCGACCCCTACGGTGGCGCGGGCCGTCAGCGGGTCACCGCCGCCCACGACTGGCGGACGCTGGTGTCGCAGTGGTTCGCCGAGCAGGGCTTCGCGGTGCTGGTGACCGACGGCCGGGGCACCCCCGGCCGCGGGCCGGACTGGGAACGCGCGGTGCACGGCGACCTCGTCGGGCCCGTGCTCGACGATCAGGTGACCGCGCTGCACGAGGCCGCCCGCGCGCACCCGGTGCTGGATCTGACCAGGGTGGGCATCCGTGGCTGGTCGTTCGGCGGCTCGCTCGCCGTCCTCGCCGTGCTGCGCCGCCCGGACGTCTTCCGTGCCGCGGTGGCCGGCGCCGGCGTGACCGATCAGCGGCTCTACGACGCCCACTGGCGCGAGCGGGTGCTCGGCCACCCGCGGGCACCCCGAGCGGTACGACGCCTGCTCCCTGCTCCGCGAGGCGCCCCGGCTCAGCCGGCCCCTGCTGCTGGTCCACGGGCTCGCCGACCCCAAGGTCCCGGCCGCCCACACCCTGCGGCTGTCCGACGCGCTGCTCGCCGTGGGCCGGCCGCACGACGTGCTGCTCCTGCCCGGCGCGGGGCATCAGCCCGTCGGGACCGAGCTCACGGGCCACCTGTTGGGGCATCAAGCCCGCTTTCTGCGACGGCATTTGAACGCGTCGACCCGGGCCCGGGTCCTCTCGCCGGACGGGACGACCGGTAACCGCCCGGCAGGGCGCGCACGGTACCCGTGACTGCCCGTACGCACCGACCGGCATAGGGAAAACCCTCGAATGACCTCGACATGACTGACATGTTCGAGTCAAGGCTGGAATCCTTCCTCCACGCACACAGATCCCCGGTGTGCTCTCGGATCACGGTCCCGCACAGCTCAGCTCGCCCGGGCAGCAGACCCGTCTGCCCGTCTGTCACCGGTCGCGACCCGGCGGCCGCAGCAGGAGGAGTACGAGTGAGACCCCACAGACGCTTTCCCCACAAGCGCGCCACGGTCGGAGCCGCCCTGGTCTCCACCGCGGCCTTCCTCGCCGTCGGCATGCAGGCGGCCCCTGCGCTCGCCAAGCCCGCCGCTGCCCACCCCAGCCCGCTGCGCACCGGCGGTCTGGAGGCCAAGCTCAGCCCGGCCCAGCACCAGGAGCTGATCAGGAACGCCCAGCAGCAGACCACCGCGACCGCCCGCACCCTCGGGCTCGGCGCGAAGGAGAAGCTGGTCGTCAAGGACGTCGTCAAGGACAACGACGGCACCCTGCACACCCGGTACGAGCGCACCTACGCCGGCCTCCCCGTCCTCGGCGGCGACCTCGTCGTGCACACCCCGCCCGCCTCCCTGGCCGCGGGCACCGTGAGCACCACCTACAACAACAAGCACAAGATCCAGGTCGCCTCCACCACCGCGGCCCTCACCAAGTCCGCCGCCGAGTCCCAGGCCCTGAAGACGGCCAAGTCCCTCGCCGCCGACAAGCCCACCGCGGACAGCGCCCGCAAGGTGATCTGGGCCGGCACCGGCACCCCGAAGCTCGCCTGGGAGACGGTGATCGGCGGTTTCCAGGACGACGGCACGCCCAGCCAGCTGCACGTCATCACCGACGCCACCACCGGCAAGGAGCTGTACCGGTACCAGGCGATCAAGACCGGCATCGGCAACACCCACTACAGCGGGCAGGTCACGCTGACCACCACGCAGTCGGGTTCGACGTACACGCTGACCGACGGCGCGCGCGGCGGTCACAAGACGTACAACCTGAACCACGGCACCTCGGGGACCGGGACGCTGTTCTCGCAGACCAACGACACCTGGGGCGACGGCACCAACTCCAACGCCGCCACCGCGGGCGCGGACGCCCACTACGGCGCCCAGGAGACCTGGGACTTCTACAAGAACACCTTCGGCCGCAGCGGCATCAAGAACGACGGCGTCGGAGCCTACTC
>NZ_JBFAWF010000045.1:0-34418 GCF_040680195.1 Streptomyces sp. NPDC052109
CGCCCGATTGTGCATTTCCCCATTTGAGCGCGAAATGGTCCTGGCCGTTGTTCTTGAGCAGCGCGGTCACGAACGGCAGGGCTCCGGTGCCCGTGGACCATCGGAGAATCGACCCGTGACCGACTCGGCGGACCATTTGATCGACGTTCATGCTCACTTCGTGACTCCCGCCTACGTGCAGGCGGCTCAAGGATCCGGGATCCTGCAACCCGACGGCATGCGGGACTTTCCGACGTGGTCGGTGTCCGCGCACCTCGGCCTCATGGACTCCGCCGGTATCCGCGCCAGCGTGCTGTCCGTCTCCTCCCCGGGCACCCACTTCGGCGACGACCGGGCCGCACGCGCGTTGACCCGCGAGGTCAACGAGTTCGCGGCTGACGTGGTGCGCACTCACCCGGACCGCTTCGGGCACTTCGCCTCCCTCCCGCTGCCCGACGTGGACGGCTCCCTGACCGAGCTCGCCCATGCGCTGGACCACCTCGGCAGCCATGGCGTCGCCATCGAGACGAACGTCGCCGGGATCTACCTGGGCGATCCGCGCTTCGAGCCGCTTTGGAGGGAACTCGACAGCCGGGAGACCGTGGTCTTCGTCCACCCGACCTCTCCGCCCTGCCACGAGGCCGTGTCCCTGGGCCGGCCGCGGCCGATGCTGGAGTTCCTCTTCGACTCCACCCGCGCGGTCGCCGACCTGGTGTTCACCGGAGTCCTTCGGCGGTATCCCCGCATCCAGTGGGTCATCACCCACTGCGGCGGTGCCCTGCCGTTGCTCGCCGACCGCATGGAGCTCTTCCGCAGGGCCTTCGGCAGCGGTGCCGGCGACGGCCCCACGGTCCAGGACCAGCTGCGGCGTCTGTGGTACGACATGGCCGGAACCCCGTTTCCGCACCAGGTCCCGGCCCTCGTCCGGGCGTTCGGTAGCGAGCGGCTGCTGTACGGGAGCGACTACTGCTGGACCCCGGCCACCGGGGCCGCCGCACAGATCGCGTCTGTGGACGTCGCGGAACAACCAGGCGAGACCACATGGCGGCGGCTCACCACGGGAAACGCCGCCAAGCTGCTTCCGGGGCTACGTGGCGCGTGACTGGGCAGCTGTCCGGCCGATCACGGCGCAGCCGGATGACCAGCCCGGCAGCGGTGGCCGTACCGAGGTGGACGCAGCGCGCTCCGAGGGTGCCCTGACCTTGCGGCGTTCTCGCGCACCGCGGTTCAGGCCACGAGCAGGCGCAGGCCGGCTCTGCCGCGTCGAGGGCGACGAGGTCCCGGTCGCGTTCCGCCCACCGGCCCGAGGAGAGGTCGTCGCGGAGGCTGTCCACCGCCCGCTGCTCGGCCTGCGGCCCGACTCTGGTCCATACCGAGCCTGAACCTGCTGCGGAAGACGTTCCCGGCTACCGTCCGCCGGCCACAGCCGGTGGCGTCGCGGACCGTCTTCCACGGTCCGAACCGCTCCGGCAGGTCACGCCGCACGACCACTGCTCACCGGCAGGAACGGGCCTCAGCCGTTCCCACTCCGCATCCGGCAGATCACCGCGTTCAACCGCCCCGTGCTCCCGGCGAACGAGCAGATCAAGCGACAGTGGCATGATCGGCCGGACAGCCGGCCGGGCAGGCGCTCGCCGTGCGCTCGTCCGCGCTGCCGTCCCCGTTCGGCATCCATCGCCTCAGCACGTGGGATTCCGAGGGCGCTGTGCCCCGCAACCTTCAGTCGAGGTCGGGCAGCGGGCGTCGGGTGACCTCACGGGCGTCGGCCGCGGGGACGCCGAGCATACGCAGGACCATTTCGGCCAGGTCGGAGGCGGCTTCGTCGCCGTCGAGATCGGGGCGGGCCAGCCGGAGCGCCACGAGGGACATGAGGGTGCCGCCCACGGCCGACAGGGCGGTGGTCGCGTTGGCGCAGTCGAAGCGGCCCGAGGCGAGGCCGATCTCCAGGTCGCGCAGCGCTCGCGGGGCAAGGCCGCGGTCGGAGTGGATGTAGGCCAGACCGCGGTCACGCAGGATCCGCGTGAGTTCGGGGTGGGAGTCGGCCATCCTCGCGGTGAGCCTGAATCCGGCGGCGACCAGCTCGGCCGGGTCGTCGATCCCGTCCACCCGCTCGTCGATGAGCTGACCGAACTCCTCCAGGGCGTCGGTCACCGCGGCGTCGAACAGCTCCGTCTTGGACTCGAAGTGGTTGTAGAAGGAGCCGAAACCCACGTCCGCGCGTTCGGCGATGGCCTGGATGCTGGCGCTGGTGTCCCCGGTCTCGGCGAGGATCTGCCGGGCCGCACGGACGAGCGCCTGACGGGTTTCGGCACGGCGCCGCTCGAAGCGGTTCTTGGGTGGGGCTGACGTCGGCATACGGCGAGTGTAACCACCGTCGCGATGAGTGTGCCATTACTGATGAGACCCTCAACTCCTTGACGGCGGCCTATTGACGATGAGAGTCAGCAAAGTTGATGATTTCCTCATTACAGCAGTGTTGCCTGGAGGACACCATGTCCCACACCCCCGTTAACAAGCTCGACCCGCCGACACCCCACGAAGACCTCCACAGCGAGCAGGGTGCGCTTCGCGGCGAACACCCCGGCCGGTCCCGGAACCCCGTGATCAAGGTGGCGGACCTGGCCTGGCTGGAGTTCGAGAAGCCCGACCTGGACCGGGCCGAGGTCTTCGCGCGTGACTTCGGGTTCGCGATCGCCGCCCGCACCGAGGGGGCGCTGTGGCTGCGCGGCACCTTCGCGGGGCCGCCCTGCATGGTCATCCGGCGGGGGCACGCGTCCCGTTTCATCGGGCCCGCGTTCCGGGCGGCCGAGCCTGCCGATCTCGACCGACTGGCCCGCGCCACCGGCGCCACCGTCCGGGACATCAACGTACCGGGTGGCGCGCGGTCGGTCTCCCTGCTCGATCCCTCGGGCCTCCCGGTCCGGGTCGTGCACTGCGCCGACCAGCTGCCCGCGCTGCCCGAGCAGTCCCCGTTGCTCCTCAACACGGGCGGGCGACAGCGCCGTACGAACGCCACCCAGCGTCCGCCCCGCGAACCGTCCCGCATCCAGCGCCTCGGCCATGTGGTGCTGGAGACGCGGGCGTTCATCCGCACCCTGGACTGGTACCTGGACACCCTCGGCCTGATCGTGTCCGACTTCCTGTTCCTGGACGGGCAGCGCGGGCGCGGTCCGACGATGGCGTTCATCCGCTGCGACCAGGGCAGCGTGGCCGTCGACCACCACACGCTGGCCCTGCATCTGGGGCCGGGCACCGGCTATGTCCACTCCGCGTACCAGGTGACCGACCTGGACTCGATCGCGGCCGGCGGCGAGTACCTGGCCGAGCGCGGCTACAAGCGCAGCTGGGGAATCGGCCGGCACATCCAGGGCAGCCAGCTCTTCGACTACTGGCGCGACCCCGACCACTTCATGCTGGAGCACTTCGCCGACGGCGACCTGTTCTCCTGCGACCTCGAACCCGGATGGGCGCCGATGTCGGCGAGCGGCCTGGCCCAGTGGGGCCCGCCGGTCACGCGCGACTTCCTGGGCGCGAGCCCGTCCCCGGCCAAGCTGCGCGAGGTCATGACGGCCCTGCGCGGCGACAACGAACTCGACCCCGCACGTCTGCTGGGCCTGATGAAAGCGATGAGCTCATGAGCACCAACGTTCTGCGCACCACCGACGGCTGGTGGGTCGTCCGGGACGAGCGCGCCGTCCGCATCGAGACCAAGGCGGTCACCACCGCCGAGCTGCTCACCGACCGGGAGGCGGTCCGTGAGGCCGCCGCCTCCGCCGACAGCGGCACGCCTGTCGCCGACATGGTGGCGCTGCCTCCGGTCACCACCCCGTGCCGGGTGGTCGCCCAGATGGTCAACTACCGCAGTCACGCCAAGGATTCGGGCTTCTCCGGTGACATCCCGCCCACCTTCTTCCGCAAGGCGTCCGGCTCGGTCAGCGGTCCCCACGACACGATCGTCCGCCCGGCGCACGTGAAGTTCCTCGACTACGAGGTGGAACTGGGCCTCGTCATGGGTGCGTCCCTGCCGGTGGGCACCGTCGTCGAGGAGAACGACCTGCCGCGCTACGTCGCCGGACTGGTCCTGACCAACGACGTCAGTGCCCGTGACGTCCAGCTGACCAAGACCCAGTTCTACGAGAGCAAGTCGTATCCGACCTTCACTCCGACCGGGCCGTACCTGGCCCTGCTGGAGCCCGAGGACTTCGCCCATCTGCTGAACCTGCGGCTGCGGTTGTCCGTGAACGGCGCACCGCGCCAGGACCGCACGCTCGCCGACATGATCGTGCGGCCCGCGCAGGCGCTCACCCTGCTCGCCCGATTCCAGACGCTCGACCCGGGTGACCTGCTGCTCACCGGCACTCCCGGTGGCACCGCCCTCAAGGCCCCGCCCAAGCCGGTCGCGAAGATCAGTGCGCTGCTGCCGCCCGCGGCGCGGTGGAAGGCCTTCTTCAAGGGGCAGGCCAAAAACCCCCTCTACCTGCGCGACGGTGACCTCGTCACCGCCACGATCGCCACCCCGGACGGGCGGATCGACCTCGGAGAGCAGCGAAACGCCGTGGCGGACGCGAGGTGAGCGCGGCAGCCCGGAGAACGGTGGTGATCGTCGGCGCGGGACCAGTGGGCGTCACTGCCGCCCTGTTGCTCGCGCGGTACGGAGTGCGCAGCGTGCTCCTCGAACGCCACCGGGACATCTACCCCCTGCCGCGCGCCGTCGTCGCGGACGACGAGATCTGCCGGATCCTGCAGAGCGTCGGCGTCCACGAGGAGTTCGCCGCCATTTCACGCCCGGCTCCGGGGCTGCGGCTCCTGGACCCCGGGCGTCGCCTGATCACCGAGTTCCCGCGCTCCCTGCACGGCCACCATGGCTTCGCGCAGACCAACATGTTCGACCAGCCTGAGCTGGAACGCCTGCTGCGCAACGCCCTGGCGCGCCGCCCCGAGTGCGAGCTGTGGGGCGGCGTGGAGGCGGTGTCCGTCACCCAGGACGCCGACGGGAGCGCTCCGGTGCGGGTGACCTTCCGCCGTGCGGGCGGTGGCGACGAGGAGCACCTGTGGGCCGACGCGGTCCTCGGCTGCGACGGTGCGGGCAGCCTCACGCGAGAGGCCGTCGGCGCGACGTGGGAGGACCTGCATTTCGAGGAGAGCTGGCGGGTCATCGACGTGCGCACCAGCCTACGGGTGCGCAGCTGGGACGGCGCCGAGCAGATCTGCTGCGCCAACCGTCCCGCCACCTACATGCGGGTCGGCGAGGACCGCTACCGCTGGGAGTTCCGGTTGGACGGCGACGAGCGCCTGGACGGCCCGCAGGGGCGGGAGCGCCTGCGGGAGCTGGTCGCCCCCTGGGTGGACCTGCCGCCCGACGGCTCACCGGGCGGCGACTTCGAGGTGATCCGGCAGGCGCAGTACACCTTCCGGGCCCGCCTCGCCGACCGGTGGCGCCGAGGGCGCGTCTTCCTGCTGGGCGACGCCGCCCACCTCACCCCGCCCTTCGTCGGGCAGGGTCTGTGCGCGGGCCTGCGCGATGCCCACAACCTCACCTGGAAACTCGCCCGGGTGCTTCGCCAGGGCGCGGACGATGGGCTGTTGGACACGTACGAGCGCGAGCGCAAGCCGCACGCCCGCCACCTGATCCGTGTCGCGGTCGCCGTCGGCTGGGCCATGACCGGGGGACAGGACCGCGGTGCGGCATTCCGCCGGGCCGTGGTGGGCACGGCCTGCCGCATCCCCGGCGTGACCGCGGCGGTGAGCCGCGACCTCAGCCCCGCCCTCACCAGCGGTCCGCTCGTGCGGCGCCGGCCCCGGTTGACCGGCCGCGCGCTGGCCGGAACCTTCTGCCCCCAGCCCTGGGTACGCCACGACGGCCGGCCGGTCCGCCTCGACGACGTCCTCGGCGACTCCTTCGCCCTCCTGACCGCTGTGCCGCCGACAGCGAAGATGACGGCCGTGGCCCATGCACTGGGCGCGACCACGATGCGTGTGGGCGACCTGGGAGACGACGGCACGCTGGCCGCATGGCTCGCGGGCGGCCGGTCGGACGCCGTCCTGCTGCGCCCCGACCGAGTCGTGATGGACACCGTCCCGACCGGCACCGGCGACTTCACGGGCACCGCCGCCTGGGCCCCGCTGCTGCACACGACCCGCCGCACCGCCGAAGCCCGGCCCGATCCCCTGCCGAGGAGCACCACACCATGACCACCCCGCACCTCGTGCCGTACCCGGAACCCTTCTTCACCCCCGACCCGGAGGCGGCCGCTCGCAGCCGCATCGCGGACTTCGCCCGGTGGGCGGCCCGGCGCCACGACGCCCCAGTCGCCCACGACCCCACCGACTACCAGACCCTGTACCGGTGGTCGGTCACCGACCTGGAGGGGTTCTGGGCCGCGGTGTGGGAGTACTTCGACATCGATGCGACCACTCCGTACGAGCGGGTACTGGCCGAGGAGACCATGCCCGGGGCACGCTGGTTCCCCGGCGCCTCCCTCAACTACGCCCACCACGCGCTGCGCAACCTGGCCCCGGACGCACCCGCGATCACCGCGCTGGACGAGACCGGGGCCGGCCACGAGATCACGGGTCGGCAGCTGCGCGCCCGCGTCGCCTCCGTCGCGGCCACTCTCCGCGACCTCGGGGTGGGACAGGGCGACAGGGTGGTGGGCTACCTGCCCAGCACCCCACACGCCATCATCGCTTTCCTCGCCACCGCCAGCCTGGGCGCGGTGTGGTCGGTGTGCGGCCAGGACTACGCCCCCAAGGCCGCCGCCGACCGCTTCGCCCAGCTCGAACCGACGGTGCTCATCACCGCCGACGGTTACCTCTTCAATGGCACCACGCACGACCGCCGCGGCGCCTCCCGCGAACTGGCCGATGCCCTACCCACGCTGAAGGCCACGGTACTCGTGGATCACGTGGGTCTCGGGTGGCCCGAGGACAAGCACACGAAGCTGACGGTGCCCTGGGAGGACGCGGCCACCCGCACCGAGTACCTCACCATCATCCCGGTACCGTTCGACCACCCGCTGTGGGTCGTGTTCTCCTCCGGCACCACCGGCCTGCCCAAAGGCATCGTCCACGGGCACGGCGGCGTCCTGCTGGAGCACCTCAAGTCCCTCGGCCTGCACTGCGACCTCGGCGTCGGGGACCGTCTGCTGTGGTACACCACCACTCACTGGATGATGTGGAACCTGGCCGTCTCCACCCTGCTGACCGGTGCCACCATCTGCACCTACGACGGCAGTCCCGCGCCGCTCGCTCATCCGGACATCCTGTGGGAGCTGGCGGCCCGTCACAAGGTCACCGTCTTCGGCACCAGCCCCCAGTACCTGCTGGCCATGGGCAAGTCGGGCATCGAACCCGCCGTGCACGACCTGTCGGCCATCCGCGTCGTGGGCTGCACCGGCTCCGCTCTGCCGGCCTCCGCCTACCCCTGGGTCCGCGACCACGTGGGCGCAGGCATCCAGCTGGCCTCGACCAGCGGCGGTACCGACGTCGTCTCGGGCTTCGCCGGCAGCGCCCCCACGACCCCCGTCTGGGCGGGGGAGCTGTCCGCGCCCAACCTGGGCGTGGCACTGGCCGCCTACGACGAAGGCGGCATCCCCGTCACCGACCAGGTGGGTGAACTCGTCGTCACCCGGCCCATGCCGTCGATGCCGCTGTACTTCTGGAACGACCCCGACGGCAGCCGCTACCGCGACGCCTACTTCGGCGCCTACCCGGGCGTGTGGCGGCACGGCGACTGGGTCACCCTCACCTCCCGCGGGTCGGTGATCGTCCACGGCCGTTCCGACGCCACCCTCAACCGCAACGGCGTGCGCCTGGGCAGTGCCGACATCCACGACGTCGTCGAGCGACTCCCCGAGATCACCGAGGCCCTGGTCATCGGCGCGGAGGAACCCGACGGTGGCTACTGGATGCCGCTCTTCGTGGTCCTCACCGACGGGCTCGAGCTGGACGACTCCCTGCGCGACCGGATCCGCGACGCGATCCGCGTCGGCGCCTCACCCCGCCACGTCCCCGACGAGATCCTCGCCGTACCGGCCATCCCGCACACGAAAACCGGCAAGAAACTCGAGGTTCCCGTCAAGCGCCTCCTCCAGGGCGTCCCCGCGCAGCAGGTCCTCAACCCCGCGGCGGTCGACAACCCCGAACTGGTCGACTACTTCGCCGGGTTGGGCGCGGAGCGAACCAGGCGGTCAGCACACCACAGGTGACTGACGCCCAGCGCCTCGGCTCCAACAGGCCCAGCACCGCCGCATCGTGCCGGGACGGAGACCCCGCCCCGGCAGCACGTCATCCGCAACACCGAAGTGAGAGGGAAATCGTGAGCATGAACGACCGCGAACCGCAGAGGCTCGATGTCCTCGACGACGGCGGGCGAAAGCTGTTGTTCACCGAGGCCCGTACCGCGAACAGCTTCGCCGATGTGGCCGTAACCGACGACGAACTCGCCGTGATCTGGGAGCATGCCCGCTGGTCGCCGAGTGCCGCCAACAGCCAGCCCCTTCGTGTGCTCTTCGTGCGGACCGGCGAGGGCAAGGAGCGGTTGGTCCGGCATCTGGACGAGGGCAACAGGGCCAAGACGCTTCAAGCGCCGGCCGTGGCGGTCCTGGCGTACGACGTCGACTTCCACGAGCAGATGCCGACGGTGTTTCCGGCCCGGGGCGAGATGCTACGAGCGGCGTTCGCCGACCAGGGTGAGAAGCGTGAGGTCCTCGCGTCCTACAACTCGGCCCTGCAGACGGGCGTGTTCCTGCTCGCGGTGCGTGCGGCGGGGCTCGCGGCCGGCCCCATGGCCGGCTTCGACAGGGCCGGTGTGGACGAGGAGTTCTTCGCCGGTGGCAGTTGGCGTTCGCATCTGGTGGTGAACATCGGTCACCCGGGTGCCGAACCGTGGTTCCCGCGGCTGCCGCGTGTGCCCGTCGGGGACGCCGTCGCCTGGGCCTGACGGCACGCGGAGGTGCGAGGTGCCATGCCGTGGGGCGCCGGTGCTCTCCTGAGCACCGGCGCCCGATCTGCTCGGCGTGAGTGCGCTGCAGCTCGCGGGCGCCACCGGCGTGGCGCGCGGTCCGGTCCTGCCACTGTGCGGGGCCTTGGCCGGCATCGGGCCGTCGATGCCGGCGTGTGCGGCGTTGATGGCTGGTATCCCGTGCTCCTCGCGGGGGCCATGTCCTGATCCGGTGACCAGGGGGTATCAGTCGGCCGGCTGGTCGGCCGGACGCACCCCGGCGGTCCACTTCTCCTCGATACGGCCGAACTTCCACACGGCCAGCGCCGCGGCCCACGTGACGAGGAAGAGACCGACGACGACGAAGCCCAGGGTGTTCAGGTCCAGGCCGCCGAGCCAGTCCCAGAAGCCGCCGTGCAGGCCGGCCTTGGCGGCGAGCAGGCCCAGCATCTCGGCGGTGCCGATGATCAGCGCGACGGCGACGGACAGGCCGGTGACGGTGAGGTTGTAGTAGACCTTCCGTACCGGCTTGGAAAAGGCCCACCCGTAGGCGAAGTTCATGAACGAGCCGTCGATGGTGTCCAGGAGGCTCATGCCGGCCGCGAAGAGGACCGGCAGGCAGAGAATGGCGTACCAGGGCAGACCGGAAGCCGCTCCCGAGCCGGCCAGCACCAGCAGAGCGACCTCGGTGGCGGTGTCGAAGCCGAGCCCGAACAGCAGGCCGAGCGCATACATCTGCCAGGGCCTGGTGATCGACTTCATCACGCGTCCCAGGAGGCGGTTGATCAGGCCTCGGTGGTTCAGCTGCTGCTCCAGTGCGGCCTCGTCGAAGTCACCGGAGCGCATCCGCCGGAACACCTTCCAGATGCCGGCGAGAATGACGCTGTTGATGCCGGCGATGACATAGAGGAACGTGCCGGAGACGGTCGTGCCGATCAACTCGGTGGCGTGGTGCAGTTCGGAGTTGTCGTCGCGTACCGGTGCGGCGATGGCGTCGATGCCCAGGGACAGCAGGAAGGCCAGCACGAATACGACGCTGGAGTGTCCGAGGGAGAACCAGAAGCCGACCGACAGGGGGCGTCGGCCTTCCTCCATGAGCTTTCGGGTGGTGTTGTCGATCGCGGCGATGTGGTCGGCGTCGAACGCGTGCCGCATGCCCAGGGTGTAGGCGCTGACGCCGATGCCGACCCCGAAGCCCTTGGTTCCCAGGCTGTAATGCGCCGGCACCACGATCGCCACCAGCGTGAACCACCCGAGGACATGCAGCGCGATGACGAAGGCGGCCATCCCGGCGGCGCGGCCCCACTCCGCGCGACTCATCGAGCCGGATATGCGACGCCAGCGGGAAGTGCGGGGGGCCGTGCCTGTCATGCGTGGTCTTCCTTCACTTCTGCGGGCCCGGTCAGGGACGACGCATGCCGTCGCACGGGCGCCCGGTAGGCGGAAGGGGGCTGTTGAGCCCGCTCCCGCCTACCGGGCGCCTCATGGGCGTTCAGGCGGCGTACACCGCTGCGCCGGCGGTGCCGGCAGCGACTGCCTCAGCGGTTGCGATCTCAGTCGCTGTGGGACCGATTCTCAGCGTCATAGGACCGGTTCCACGGGCGGTCGTTCCGGCTCCGGTCGTGGTCGTAGCGGTTCCAGTCGTGGTCGTTCCGGCTCCGGTCGTAGCGGTTGCAGTCGCTCCGGTAGTCCCTGTCGTGCTTCCAGCCTCGGTTCTCGTCGTCCCAGCGGTAGCAGTGGCCGTGCCGGTGGGACCGGTCCCGATCGCCGTTGTGGTCGCTGTGGTGCCGGCCGTGGTAGCTGTCCCGGCAGTAGCCCTCCTTGTGGTTGTGCCGGTGGGTGACACCGTGGCGCCCACGGGAGTCATCGGTCTTGACACTGACGGCTGAGCGCTCGACATGCGCGGTTACCGGAGTCGCGGCCGAAGCGGTGCCGCCGGCACCGAGAACGGCTCCGCCTGCCACTGCGGCAGAGGCGGCAGCGAGAGATATGCGCTTCGTGAGCTTCCTCATGGATTTCCTTTCGGGTGGGCGCAATCCGCAATCCCAGCGATTGCGTGTGCAAGTGAAGACGGCGCCCTCTGTTCGAAGCCGCGTCGGCGCGTTCACCCTTCGTGAGGGCCGCCGGCGGCCACCGGTCGCTTGCAGAGGCCACAGATGTGGCGGCACTCCGCAATGTTCCATACACCGTATGGAAGCAAGACAATTCGTACCATACGACGTACGGAGCTGTCGAACGACGGAGGCTTGCGGCTGCGAAGTGCGCTTCCATGGCGAAGAGTTGACGCCAGTGTGACGCAGGTCACAGTGAGACAAGTTGACTCATAGATGGTTTGTGAGTCAATCTGTCTCACAGGAGATCGCGAATGAACACATACGCGATCCATCCGTAGAAGTCGCAAATGTCACCGCATTTCGCGTACAAGGTTCCTAATGGAGGAAACGATGACCTCTACGATCACCAAGAAGGCGGGCAAGGGCCGCACCGACGGTGTCGTCTCCGAGCTGGCTGCCTACTTCAACGTGAAGCCGGGGCACGCGGAGGAACTGCAGGCGGCCTGCCAGCGGTTCGTCGAGGAGCTGCGCCGCCAGGACCCGGCGCAGACCATCAAGACCGGCCTGCGCGACACCCGGCACGTGATCTTCGACGGCGGCAGGCAGCTGCTGTGGGCCACCACGTTCGAGACCGAGTGGGACCCGTACGTCGACGACGCGATCCTGACCGTGGGCTTCGAGCACTTCGCGGACTGGATGCAGCACACCACCGAATGGGACGAGCTCTTCGCGTGGGTGCAGGAGGCCGGCGGCATGGACGCGCTCTCCAAGAGCAGCAACAACCCGGACTTCGAGGAGAACGTCCGCAAGTCCACCGCCGGCCTGAAGAAGATCCTTCAGGACGCGCAGTCCCAGGCCGCCTCCTACTTCAACCCCCTCGGCCCCCTCACCATGCCGCAGGTGGTCAAGGCCCAGCAGGTCAACGACGCCTTCCAGGAAGTCCTGGACAACCCCGCCGCCGAGGAAGCGCTCTCGCACCCGGCCCTCAAGCCGCTCCTCGCCCAGGCCGCCGCCTGACCCCTCAAGCCCCTGGGAGGGGCGACACCTGTCCCGCCCCTCCCAGGCCCCCTCACCGCTAACCGCAGGCGACTTTGTGAATGTATTCACTTTCACAAAGTCGCCTGCTGGATTCCCCTGGAGAGAGCGTGCACACGGCCATGGAGCCCGAGACGATAGCCCGCTGGCAGTTCGGAATCACCACCGTCTACCACTATCTCTTCGTGCCGCTGACGATCAGCCTCGCCGGCATCACTGCCGGCCTGGAGACGGCATGGGTGCGCACGAGGAAGGAGAAGTACTTCCACGCCACCAAGTTCTGGGGGAAGCTCTTCCTGATCAACATGGTGATGGGCGTGGTCACCGGCCTCGTCCAGGAGTTCCAGTTCGGCATGAACTGGTCGGCGTACTCCCGCTTCGTGGGCGACATCTTCGGCGTACCGCTGTCGATGGAGGCGATCATCGCCTTCTTCTTCGAGTCCACGTTCATCGGGTTGTGGATGTTCGGCTGGGACCGGCTTCCCCGACGCCTGCACCTCTTCTGCATCTGGATGGTGTCCCTCGGCACGGTGCTGTCGGGCTACTTCATCCTGGCGGCGAACTCGTGGATGCAGCATCCGGTCGGCTACCGGATGGACCACGGCCGACCCCGGCTGACCGACTTCTCCGAGGTCCTCCTGCAGCCCACGGCGGTGTTCGCCGGCCTGCACGCGATCACGGCCTCCTTCGTGACGGGTGGGGCGTTCGTGACCGGGATCGCCGCCTGGCACCTGTGGCGCGCCCGGCGCACCCAGATGCGGAACGGGGTGGTGGACAGCGGCCGGATCCGCGTCATGCGGACCTCTCTGCGGATCGGCCTCTCGGTACTGACCGTGGCGGGCATCGCCACCGTTCTCGACGCCGACACCCTCGGAAAGCTGCTGATCGATCAGCAGCCGATGAAGATGGCGGCCGGCGAAGGGCTGTGGAACACCACGGCGAACGCTCCGTTCTCGGTGTTCGGCATCCCCGACGTGGGCAAGCAGCGGAACACCGCCGACCTCGACATCCCATACGTGTTGTCGTTCCTCGCCCACGGCAACCCGCACACCCAGGTCACCGGTATGCACGACGCGGCAGTCGCCATGGCGGCGCGCTACGGCGGCTCGCCGGGGGACTACCTCCCCGACGTCCCAGTGGCGTACTGGTCGTACCGCTTCATGATGTTCTTCGGCATGACCTCCGTCGCCGTCGGCGCGGCAGGGCTGTGGCTGACCCGCAGCCGGCGCTGGATCGCCACGGCTTTCGTCACCCGGCCGGACGAGGTCCCGCACCTCATGATCACCAAGGACCGCGCCCTCGGCCCGTTCCTGACCAAGTGGGCATGGCGCGCGGCCATCTGGACACTGGGATTCCCGCTGATCGCGAACTCGTTCGGCTGGATCTTCACGGAGACCGGCCGGCAGCCGTGGGTCGTGTACGGCCTGATGCGCACCTCGGAGGCCGTGTCTCCGGGGGTGAGCGCGGCAGAGATGCTCACGACCCTGATCGGGTTCACCGTCCTGTACGGAGTACTCGCCGTCATCGAGGTCAGGCTGATGGTCAAGTACGCCACGGCCGGCCCCCGCCTCGACGAGCAGCCACCCCGGCGTGACCCCCGGCTACGCGGTTCGTCCGCCGCCGAGGACGAAGACAAGATCCTCACTTTCGCCTACTGACCGGCCGTCAGGACGTTTCGCCATGCACCTCCACGACTTCTGGTTCCTGCTGATCGCCTTCTTCTGGACGGGTTACTTCGTCCTGGAGGGCTTCGACTTCGGCGTCGGCGTGCTCACCAAGCTCCTCGCCCGTGACGAGCCCGAACGCCGCGTGCTGCTCAACACCATCGGCCCCGTCTGGGACGGCAACGAGGTCTGGATGATCGCCGCCGGCGCCGCGACCTTCGCCGCCTTCCCGGGCTGGTACGCCACCCTGTTCAGCGGCTTCGACCTCCTGCTGTTCGCCGTCCTGGTCTGCCTGATCGTGCGGGCGGTCGGCTTCGAGTACCGCGCCAAGCGTGACGGCGCCCGGTGGAAGCGCAACTGGGAGCACGCCATCTTCTGGTGCTCGCTGCTGGCGCCGCTGCTGTGGGGGCTGGTCTTCGCCAACATCGTCCACGGCGTGGCCATCGACCGGCGGCAGGTCTACATCGGCGGCCCGAGTGGCCTGTTCCACCCCTACGCGCTGCTGGGCGCCGTGACCCTGCTGGCGGTCTTCACCGCCCACGGAGCGGTGTTCGTCGCGCTCAAGACCGTCGGGGACATCCGCGACCGGGCCCGTGCACTCGCCTTCAGACTCGGTGCCGTGGCCGCCGTGCCCGCCGCTGCCTTCCTGATCTGGACACAGTCGGACCGCGGCAACAGCCGCAGCCTCGTGACGACGGCCCTCGCGCTGGCCGCCTGGTGTGTCGCGCTCGGCTGTACCAGGGCTCGTCGCGAAGGGTGGGCGTTCACCTTCTCCGCCGTCACCGTCGCGGCCACCGCGGCCACGCTGTTCCTGACCCTCTATCCAGACGTCATGCCGTCCACGCTGAACCAGGCCTGGAGCCTGACCGTCACCAACGCGTCCTCCTCGGCATACACCCTGGGAATCATGACCTGGGTGGGCGGCGTCTTCGCTCCGCTGGTCATCGGCTACCAGGCGTGGACGTACTGGGTGTTCCGCAAGCGCATCGGCACCCACCACATCCCGCGGAGCGGCTCACCCGAACCCACTCACGCTCGCTCGCGCACTCACACACAAGGAACCGTCATGCCCCTTGCCCTTGTCCCGGACCGGCCACGCATCCTCATCGCGGGCGGCGGCTACGTAGGCCTTTACACCGCGATGCGCCTGCTGAAGAAGTTGCGCCGCGGCGAGGCGACCGTCACGGTCGTGGACCCGCGCTCGTACATGACCTACCTGCCCTTCCTGCCGGAAGCGGCGGCCGGCAACGTGGCTCCGCGCAACCTGGTCGCCCCGCTGCGCAGCGCCCTGACCGGTGCGGAGGTGGTCACGGGGCACATGGTCTCCGTCGACCAGGAGACCAAGGTCGCCCAGGTCCGCACTGCGGCGGGGCACGCGCTCGAGCTGCCCTTCGACCACCTCGTCGTCGCGCTCGGCTCGGTGTCCCGCACGTTCCCCATACCGGGCCTGGCCGACCACGCCATCGGCATGAAGTCGGTCGAGGAGGCCGTCAGCCTGCGCAACCACGTCGTGGCTCAGATGGACCTCGCCGACTCCACCACGGACAAGGCGATGAAGCGCAAGGCCCTGACGTTCGTCTTCGTCGGTGGCGGCTTCGCCGGCGTGGAGACCATCGCGGAGGTCGAGGACATGGCTCGCGACGCCGCCCGTGACTACGGCAACGTCAGGCGGGCGGACATGCGGTTCATCCTCGTCGAGGCCGCCGGTCGCATCCTGCCCGAGATGGGTGCGGACCTCGGTGTCTGGACCATGGAGAAGCTTCAGAAGCGCGGCATCGAGGTGCACCTCGAGACCTCCATGGAGTCCTGCGTCGACCAGCACGTCGTACTGACGAACGGTGTCGAGACGGACGCTTCCACGATCGTGTGGACGGCCGGCGTCCGCCCCAACCCGGCCTTGACACACTTCGGCCTGCCGCTCGGTCCGCGTGGCCACGTCGACACCCTGCCCACCCTCCAGGTGAGGGGGGTCGACCACGTGTGGGCCGCGGGCGACAACGCCCAGGTTCCCGACCTGGCCGCCGAAGAGGGCGCGTGGTGCCCGCCCAACGCACAACACGCCGTACGGCAGGCTCCGGTGCTCGCCGACAACGTGCTCGCGGTACTGCGTGGCCGTTCGCCCAAGGAGTACCGGCACAGGAACCTCGGTGCGGTGGCCGGCCTCGGCCTCCACAAGGGCGTGGCGATCCTCTTCGGCAAGGTCAAGCTCAAGGGCCGCCCCGCGTGGTGGTTCCACCGCCTCTACCACGGCAGCCGGGTGCCGACGCTGAACCGCAAGATACGCGTCTTCGTGGACTGGACCCTGGCCTCCCTGCTGAAGAGGGAAACCGTCGGTCTCATCGAACTGGAACACCCACGCGATCCGTTCACCGAGGCGGCCACGCCGCCGGGTGCTCCCAGCCGCGAAGGGGCGCCCCGTACCGGATGAGCCGTATCTGATCTCGCCAACCGCCCCTTCTTCTCTTTCCGTTACATCCCCTGTCCGCTGTCTGGAGGGCTGACCCCATGTCCCCGAACGCCATCTCCGCCGCTCGCGGCGCTGAGGCCGCACCCGAGAACGCATCCGTCCACCCGTCACACCAGCGACGCTGGTGGATCCTGTTGGTCATCTCCCTGTCCATGCTGATGGGTGTCCTCGACGGCACCATCGTGAACATCGCCCTGCCGTCCGCCCAGCACGACCTCGGCTTCTCGGACGCCGACCGGCAGTGGGTGGTCACCGCCTACGCCCTCGCCTTCGGCAGCCTGCTGCTGCTCGGCGGCCGGGTCGCAGACCTGGTCGGGCAGAAGGTGACCTTCATGGTCGGCCTGGCCGGATTCGCGGCCGCTTCCATGGTGGGAGGCGCGGCGAACGGCTTCGCCATGCTCGTCGTCGCGCGGGCGGTGCAGGGACTGTTCGCCGCCCTGCTGGCCCCGTCCGCACTGTCGATCCTGATGACCACCTTCACCGATGCGCGCGAACGAGCCAGGGCCTTCACCGTCGCCGGCTCGGTCGCCGGTGCCGGTGGAGCCATCGGCCTGATTCTCGGCGGGGTGCTGACCCAGTACCTGGACTGGCGCTGGACCATGTACGTCAACGTGGTCTTCGCCGGGGTGGCGCTGGTCGGTGGTGCAGTCCTGCTGCACCGCACCCCGCGCGACAGGACCTCGAAGCTCGATGTCCTCGGCACGCTGCTGGTCTCCACCGGTCTCTTCTGCCTGGTCTACGGCTTCTCGAACGCCGAGACGCACGGCTGGCGTTCGCTTGCGACCTGGGGCATGCTGGCGGCCGGTGCCGTACTGGTGGTTGTCTTCGTGTGGTGGCAGAGCAGGGCGGTACATCCGCTACTGCCCTTGCGGGTCCTGCTGGACCGTAACCGCGGTGCCTCCTTCGCCGCCCTCTTCGTCACCGGCGCGGGCATGTTCGGCGTGTTCCTGTTCCTGACCTACTACCTGCAGCAGAGCCTCGGTTACAGCGCCCTGAAGACGGGCTTCGCCTTCCTGCCCATGATCGTGGCGTCGTCGTCCGCCTCCGCCGTGGCCAACAACGTTCTGGTGGCGCGCATAGGGCCGAAGCCGGTGGTACCGCTGGGTATGGCCATTGCCGCCGCCGGGCTGATCTGGATGACCACGCTGGACCTGGACAGCGGTTACGTGGCGCAGGTACTGCCCCAGTTGGTGCTGGTCGGTATCGGGTTGGGCACGGTCATCGCTCCGGCCATGAGCCTGGCCACGTCCGGCGTGGCCGCAGCCGACGCGGGAGTGGCCTCCGCTGCCGTCAACACTGTCCAACAGGTCGGTGGGTCCATCGGCGTCGCCCTGTTCAGCACGATGGCCTCCGACGCCGCCACCAACTACCTCGCCGGCCGCAATCCCAAGGACCCGGGTGTCCTGGCCCGGGCCGGCCTCGAAGGTTACTCGACCGCCTACTGGTGGTCGGCGGCCGTCTTCGTCATCGGCCTGGGCGTGACCCTTCTGCTCTACCGCCGTGGCGTACCCCGGCACGACGAGAACGCCGCACCAGTCGTCCACATGTGACGCACCACTCGGGCGTGTCGGCTTCCCTCTTTCCGCTCTCTGAGACAGGATGACTCATAGAGTGTTGTAAGGTGCAATGCCCCACGGAAGGGAGTAGTAGGTTGCAGGTCAGAACTGATCCGCGTCTGTTGCGCAGTCGCGAGGCCATGGTCGCGGCGGCCACCGAACTGCTCGCCGAGGGTGGGCTGGAAGCCGTGACGCACCAAGCGGTCGCCACCCGGGCCGGCGTCGGCAGAGCCACCGTCTACCGGCACTGGCCCGGCCTTCTCGACCTCCGTCTGGCTGCCCTGGAGGCGGGCATGCCCCCGCTGCCTCCGGTGCCCGAGGAGATCCGGGCCGCATCGGGCAACGATCCACGGGCGGAGCTCATCCACAATCTGGGCGTGCTCGCCGAGCGGCTGGACGACGAGCACACGGGTGCCGTCCTCGTCGCGGTCATCGGCGGCTCACGGAACGACGAAGGCATGCGAAGCCTCCGGCAGACGTTGATGAACCAGATCGCCGATGCCCTGCGCCCCGCTGTCGCCGCGGCCGTCGAGCGCGGGCAGCTCCGGCCTGACGTCACTGCCGAGACATTCGCCATGGCGACCGTGGGTCCCCTGTTCTTCGAGCGCTTCATCGCCGGCAACCGCCTGGCGTGTGACACGGTGGAGATCGTGGTGGACGCCGCTTTGCGGGCCTGGTCCTAAGGCTGGGCAGTGTCCGGCGCCGGATTTTCCGGAGAGCTTCCGGTGCCGGCCAGGGCCTGGGCGGTGACCGCGTCGCAGACCCGCTCGGCCGCGGTGATCGTTTCCTCCCAGTCCGGCAGGCGGCGCCCCGGCGCGACGGGCTCCGCGCGAGCCTGAGCGGCTGCTCGCCGCGCCTCGGCCAGACGCTGATACGCGGCGCGGCGCAGTGCCTGACGCTGGGCGGCCGTGGCGGTCGGCGTCAGGTCGCGGTAGCGGCGGACGGCGAGCAGAGCGGCGTCGATCTGCGCCGCAGCCCAGCTGCCGGCCGAGTCGGGCCACACCAGGAAGTTCGCCACCAGCACGATGGCCGCGGCCAGGGCGGTGTCCAGGATGCGGGTGCCGTACAGCGCGCGATGGTCTCCGAGCAGGTCGACCAGGACGAAGACGATGCCCGTCAGGCCGGTGGTGGCTACGGCGTAGTGATGGCGGACCCCTACCGCCATGAGGGCGCCGAACGCCGCCACCGTCCCGATGAGCGCATAGGGGGTGTCGCCGGTCAGCAGGGCCACCGCACCGAGCGCGGCCACACCGATGACCGTGCCGATGCAGCGGTGCAGTGCCCGGCGCAGAACGGGGCCGAGGTCGGGCTTGTAGATGAAGGCCACGGTCATGGGCACCCAGTAGCCCCGTGGGCCGTGCAGCACCAAGGCGCTGACGTACGCGACGAGGACACAGGCGGCGAGCAGTGTGGCGTACCGCAGACGCACATTCCGACGTGGCCGTGGGCGCGCGGGCAGGGAGAGGACCACATCCGCGTCCGCTTCCGCGTCGGCCGTCTCGCACAGCTCGAGGAGAGCTCGTACGGCGGGTGAACGCCGGTCGGCCGCGGCCACCACGTGCTCGGCCGGAGCGAGGCCCTGCCCTGTGGACGCGCTCCCGCTTGCGGGAAGCAGGCGCCCGGCCATCTGCAGGGGAAGGTCGGCCGCGCCGGGCGGGAGGGGGCGGCCCTCCCACACGAGCGCCGACACCACCTCGCCGAGGCGCACGGCCAGGCGCAGCGCGCCAAGGAGCCGACGGGTGTCGGGGTCGCCAGGCTGACGCCGGGTCGCCGCGGCCAGCTCGGGGGCCAAGACGCCGTGCGCGTCGTCGAGGGCCAGTGTCAGGGAGCGCCGAGCGGCCTCGGCGTGCGGGGTGCCCACGGCCGCCAGTGCCGCGGCGGCGGCGCGGTAGACGGCGCGCACGGAGTCGGACTCGATCCGGTGCCGCCGCCACAGCCACGGGCTCGTGGACAGGACGGTGACCAGGAGCACTCCGGACAGCAGTGCGAGGGGCGGCTGCCACCAGGGGCCTGGCACAGGGAAACCGCTGCCGATGGTGGTGCCGAGCAGCACATGCATGCCGGCCACGGAGCGAACGGGGCCGCACAGACTGATCATCCCCGCGATCAGGGCGGTGGCAACCAGGCACCCTGCCACCGCCGCCGTCTGCCCGCTGCGCAGCGCGAACTCTCCGATGAGCAGGCCGAGGGCACTGGCCAGCCCGACGGCCGACAGCCGCTGCAGGCGCAAGCGGTAGGGGGACGAACCGTCCTGGCCGATACCCCACAGTGCACCGATCGCGGCGAACACGGCCGGAACCATGTGCCCTGTCCACAGCCCGAGCAGGAGGGGAAGCGCCAGAGCGACGGCACCCCGCAGGGCGGCTGCGAGCGGGAATCCCGCGCGCGCCGTACGCAGAGTCCGGCGCAGCCATGAGGTCCCAGCCATCAGCGGACGGCGTGACTGCGGGGTTTCTGCCGAGGGTGCCATGGGGGCTGGTCCTGAGGTCGGTGAAGGTGTCGTGGCTGCCTGGCCCCGCGGCGCGCGCCTGGGGCACGGCCGGGTTCAGGGCGTGATGAGGACGGTGAGCTTGCGGGGTCCGTGGACGCCCTGGACGCGGATCATCTCGATGTCCGCGGTGGCCGAGGGGCCGCTGATCCAGGTGATCGGACGGCGGGGGTCGATCCGGGTGATCACCTCGGGCAGGGAGGAGCAGACCTGGTCCTCGCGCACGACGCAGACGTGGACGTCCGGCACCAGTGTGGGGGCGCGCCGCCCTTGGCCGGGACCCGCGTCCAGCACGATCGTTCCGGAGTCGGCGACGGCGGCCGCGCACATCGTGACCACGGCGTCGGTGCCGTCGAGTTCCGCCTTCGACAGTTCGGGGACATCGCGACGGATCTCACCGGACCACTGTGCCGGCCAGGCCGCGGGGAGCCCCTCGGGGACGACCGCCGAGCGTGCGGCCTGCTCGTCGAGGGAGTCCGCCACCGCGGCGGGAAGGTCCGTGGCCGGCACGCGGCGTACTGTCGCCCCGTACTCCCTCAGGCGCTGGGTGAACAGCTCGACGGTGGCCGTACGGTCGCCGGGGGTGATGCCGGGGGCGCTGCGCAGATAGGCGCGGGGCACCTCGACCGGGCCGGCGGGCACGTCGGCGACGGCCGCGCGGATGCGGCTGAGGATGGCGTCGCGCGCGTTCACTTGGTGCCTCCATTCGTGCGCTTCCACCAGGTACGGAAGGACTGTCTGGGGATGTCGGGGATGCTCCTGCTGTCGGTCCAGCCGTGCAGGGGACCGGGCAGGCCCATGTTCTTGGGCAGGAGCACGCCGGCCTTGCCGGCCGACTTGACGGCCGCGTTCCACAGCGGGGGGTGGTCCATGACGGTCTCCACCGCCTTCAACGCCGCCCTCTCGGCGGGGTGCTTGACCTTGGCGTCGCCTTCGGCCACGTCCGAGCGCAGCTTGAGCAGGACGTCCGTGAAGCGGATGCGGACCGGGCAGACCTCGTTGCAGGCACCGCACAGGCTCGAGGCGTACGGCAGTGAGGCGGTCTGGGGGTCGTCGAGCCCCTTGAGCAGGGGATTGAGGATCGCGCCGATGGGGCCCGGGTAGACCGAGCCGTAGGCGTGGCCGCCGGTGCGTTCGTAGACGGGGCAGACGTTCATGCAGGCACCGCAGCGGATGCAGCGCAACGCCTGCCGTCCGGCCGGGTCGGCCAGGGCGCGGGTGCGGCCGTTGTCGACCAGGACCAGGTGGAAGGCGGAGGGACCGTCGCCGTCCGTGACGCCGGTCCAGCTGCTCGTGTAGGGCGCCATCCGCTCACCGGTGGCGTTGCGAGCCAGCAACTGCAGGAAGACTTCCAGGTCGCGCCAGGTGGGTACGACCTTCTCGATGCCGACCACCGAGATCAGCGTGTCGGGGAGGGTCAGGCACATGCGCCCGTTGCCCTCGGACTCCACGATCACCAGGGTGCCGGTCTCGGCGACCATGAAGTTGGCGCCGGAGACGGCGACTTTCGCCTTCAGGAACTTCTCCCGCATGTGCAGGCGCGCGGCCTCGGCCAGCTCCTCGGGGTCGTCGGTGAGGTGGTCCGGGGCGGGGCGGCCGTACTTGCCCATCTCGCGGGCGAAGATGTCGCGGATCTCCGTGCGGTTGCGGTGCAGGGCCGGGACCACGACGTGCGAGGGGAGGTCGTCGCCGAGCTGAACGATGGCGGCGGCGAGGTCGGTCTCGCGTGCGCTGATACCGGCTGCCTCCAGGGCGCCGTCGAGTCCGATCTCCTCGGTCAGCATGGACTTGACCTTGACGATCTCCGTCTCCCCGGTCTGCTTCACGAGATCGGTGACGATGCGGTTGGCCTCATCGGCGTTCTCGGCCCAGTGGACGGTGCCGCCGGCCGCGGTGACGTTGGCCTCGAGCTGTTCCAGGTAGGTGTCGAGGTGATGGAGGACCTCGTCCTTCAAGGCGGCCGCGCTGTCACGCAGGTCCTGCCAGTCGGGGCGCTCGGCAGCGAGGACGGCGCGCTTGGCGCGGATCGTGTGGGTGGCCCGGCGCACGTTCGCGCGCAGTTGCTCGTCGCGCGTGGCGCTCTCGGCCGCCGTGGGGAACTTCGGCCAGTTCAGGAAGACCTTGCTCATCGCACGCCCTCCAGAGCCGTGACCGGCACGCCGTCCAGCGGGCCGTCCCCCTGGGTCCTTGCCAGGATTTCGACCAGGTGCATGGGGCGCACCAGGTGGCCGTCCTTGGAGAGGCGGCCGCCGATGTTCATCAGGCAGGAGTTGTCCACCGCAGCCAGGACGTGCGCCCCGGTCTCCAGCACGTGCCGGGCCTTGTCACCGTTCATGGCGCCGGAGACCGCACCGTTCTTGACCGAGAAGGTGCCGCCGAAGCCGCAGCACTCCTCCTGCGCGGGCAACTCCACGAAGTCGATGCCCTTGACCGCTCGAAGCAGCCGGTAGGGCCGTTCGCCGAGCCGTGAGGAACGCAGGCTGTGGCAGGTGGGGTGATAGGTGACGCGGTGCGGGAAGTAGGCCCCCACATCCTCCACGCCGAGCGTGTCGGTGAGGAAGCTCGTCAACTCCTGCACCCGTGGTGCGACCTCACGGACGTCCTGCAGCAGCTTGTAGTCCTTGACGGCAGCGGCCGCGATCGCGTACGCCTCCGAGGGCAGCCCGCCGCACGACGCGGAGGGCACGACGATCCGGTCGTAGGCGCCGAAGACCTCGACGAAGTGCCGGGCGAGCTTCGCGGTCTCGGCCCGGTAGCCGGTGTTGTAGTGCATCTGGCCGCAACAGCTCTGTGCGGTGGGGAACTCCAGCTCGATCCCGAGCCGCCGCAGCAGCTTGACCGTGGCCTGTCCTGTCGCCGGAAACAGACTGTCGTTGAGGCACGTGACGAACAGCGCGGTGCGCATGGCGTCACCCCTTCTCGTCCGAGGGTATGCCGGCCCGCTTTCAGCGTGAGCCGTGTGGGGATGGTTTGTCATCGCAATGGAGAGAGCCATCGGCGACTTGTATGCCAACTTAAGTGCAAACTTGTATACATGCAAGAGTGCAAGTTGCCGGACAGCTTGCATGCATGCGTCACAATGACCCTCATGAGCAGCCAGCCGAAAGCCGCCGACCGCGCCTACGCCCACATCCGGGACAAGCTCCTCGACGGCGAGTACACGAGCGGGCACCTGCTCTCCGAGGGTGCTGTCGCAACGGACCTCGGGATCTCCCGCACCCCGGTCCGGGAGGCCTTCCAGCGGCTGCAGAACGAGGGGTTCCTGCGCGTCTACCCCAAGCGCGGTGCGGTGGTGGTACCCGTCGGGCCCGACGACGCGCACGGTGTGCTGCAGGCGCGTCTCCTGCTGGAACTGTTCGCACTGGACTCACTCGCCGCCCGCGGGCCGGAAGCGGTGCGAGAGGTCGGCACGGCGCTGCTGCGCGACTGCGAGGAAGAGCGGAAGCAGACGACTTCGGCTACGGCCCGCGAGTTCGGCCGTGAGTTCCATATCCGGCTCATGCGTGCCGCGGGCAACCCGGTCCTGGCCGAGCTCTACGACACGCTCTGGAACCGGCAGCTGCGTATCGCCGCCGCCGCTACGGCCGGCCCCGACCACGCGGCCACGGACATGGCGGAACACGTCGAGATCGCCGCGGCGCTGCACGAGCGACGCCCGGCCGAGGCCCGGGAACTGCTCACCGACCACCTTGCGGGCGTGCTGCACCGCACCGGCTTCAGTGGGCGACCGAGCCTGCCGCCGGTCGCTGGGGCGGACGGTCCCTGACAGCGGGGGCGCCGGTGTGTCGGCGTTGGCGTTCTGCGGCATCCGCAGGGGCGGTGATCCCCGTGTTCGCCGCGCGCTCGCGGGCCGGAGGTGCGCCGGCTCCGCGGTGGAAGCCACTCTCCCCCCTCGTCGTGTCGGCGGCCTTCTGTGACGTCTCGGCGCCGGGAGCGCTCGGGCGGTTCAGGCCGGCTCGTGGACCGCCACGCCCACTCGCCGTCTCGCCGATCAGTGCGAAACCCCTGGCTGAGTCAGTCGCCGACAGCCGGGTGACCCGTTTGCAGATGGTCAAGGATGGCGTTCGAGATCTCGGCGAGATGGTCGATCTGCTCCGCTGTGAGACGGTCGATGACCAGGCGCCGGACTTCCTGGGCATGGCTGGGCGCGGCATTTTCCAAGGCTGTGCGCCCTTCTGGTGTGAGCACCGCATACATGGCGCGTGACGCGCCGCTCCGCCGCTCCACCAGGCCGCGCTTGCACATCCGGGTGAGCTGGTGGTGGAGGCGGCTCTTCTCCCAGCCCAGCTCATCGCTGAGCTCATAGGCGCGCAAACGTCCGTCCGGGGCTTCGGACAGGGCGACGAGCACCGTGTAGTCGGCGTTCGACAGGCCGCTGCCCGCCTGGAGCTGCTGCTCGATACGCGACCGCAGAACCTCCTGCATCTGGAAGAAGGCCCGCCAGGCGCGCAGCTCGCGCTCACTCAATGCCTGCTGCTCCATGTCCCCATCATACGACCGGGTTGACACGTCAACTCGCTGCCGTACTGTTGAGGTGACGCGTCAACTCGAACGCGTGGCAGGGAAGGGATGCAGGTCATGGAAGTCCCGCAGGGCGCGGCGCGCCGGAGCGTCGTCCGCGTCGAGAGGAAGATGCACTTCGGACCGGACACGCAGGTCGACGACAGAAGCGTGATCATTACTCCGACGAGGCCGGAGCTCACGGATCCGTTCCTGCTGCTGAGCGAGGACTGGTTCTCCTCACCGGGCTTCGAGTGGCATCCCCACCGCGGTGTCGAGACGGTCACCCTGGTCCTCGACGGCGTACTGGAGCACGGTGACAACATCGGTCACGCCGGCGCGCTGACCACCGGAGACGTGCAATGGATGACCGCAGGGCGTGGCATCATCCACCGCGAGCTCGCCTTCCGCAACGAACGGGCGCACACGCTGCAGCTGTGGGTGAACCTCCCGCCTGAGCTGAAGATGGTCGACACGCGCTACCAGGACCTGCCGGCCGGCCGACGACCCGTCATCGCGACGGACGGCGCCCGCATCGACCTGATCTCGGGCGAGGTCGGCGGCGCCCAGGGCCCCGCCCTGAACAACTGGCCCATCTCCGGAGCGCTGATCACCCTCGAGCCCGGTCGACGTCTGGAGCATCTGCTGCCTGGCCGGCACCGGGCCTTCCTCCACGTCCTGTCCGGCGCGGTGACGATCGCTGAGCGCGCCGTGCGCATGGGGGAGACCGCCTGGTCCGATCCCCTTCCTCAGGCGTCCTGCTCGACCATCACACTTGAGACCGCCGACGGCGACGATCTCAGCGTGGTCATGGTCTTCAGCGGTGAGCCGATCGGCCGGCCTGTCGTGATGGGCGGCCCGTTCGTGATGAACAGCGCGAGTGAGATCGAGCAGGCCTTCCGCGACTTCCAGAGCGGCAGGTTCGGTGCCATCCCGAACCAGGCCCGCCTGCAGTACCGCTGAGTCTGAGATCCCGACAGGCCTCGTTTTCCGTGACAGTCCGCCCGCGCACCCGGCGCGGCACGCACACTGCGGTGCCTTCACCTCCGGCTCCGGCCCGAGAAGGGGGAAATCTCTCATAACGCAAACCAGCCAGCCCGCGGATCTTTCCGCGACCGCCGCGGCGACATCCGCGAGCCGGAATTCCATGAGGGTCTCCGAGGCCACATGCGCCTGCGCCGGCACCGTCACGGCCTGACCGGGACCTCGGTGCCGGCTCGCCGCCGTTGCGGAGTCGGCACCGGAGCCGGGGATCCCGAGTTGCCCCCGGGCGACGATTCGCGACTCGGACAGTGCCGGGTTCGGCGCCCCCCATTTCTGACCGCCTGCCTGGCGGCACCCCCTTCACATGAGGTGTTCGATGTTCACTGCGACCGTGATCCTGTCCGCCCTGCTGGCCCTCGGCTTCGCCGCAGCCGGACTCCCCAAGGCCCTCGCGCAGCCCTCCGCGACCGCCGACGCCGACCGCATGGGTTAGTCGACCACCGCCTTCCGGGCCATCGGTCTGTTGGAACTGGCAGGGGCGCTCGGAGTCGTCGTCGGCCTGTGGTACCGGCCGCTGGGCGTGGCGGCCGCCGGCGGACTGCTCCTGGTGTGCGCCGGTGCTGTGCGCGCACACCTGAGCATGAAGGACGCCCCCAAGTCCCTCGTCCCGGCACTGCTCTTCGCGATACTGGCCGCGGGCGTGGTGATCGTGCGACTTGCCGGTTCCTGAGCGGCACCCCGTCCCCGCGGCCGTCGCCTGGCCGGGCGTGGACCACTCGGTCCTCGACCGGCTGCGCCCGTTCGCCGGCGCTGCCGGGCCCGGGTGCGTCGAGAGCCCGGCCCCAGCCCATCACCCCCGCCACCGCGGCCTCGACGTCCCGGATCTTGGGACGAGCCGTCGAGCGCCGCCGAGCGGACCGATGCCGTCGGCCGGGCCGCCGGCGGCATCGCCTTGGTGCGAGCTGGTGCTGCCTCGGCATCGAGGAGCGGGTCGCTCCGCCGAACCGAGCGGATGCCCGCGCTGCGACGGATGGCGAGAGACGGTGCTGCGCGTTGTCGCCTCCCTCAGAACCAGTAGCTCCTGCGCGCGGTTGACTCGATGGGTGACCGTGTGGCGGCCGATGTGGCGCAGGCTGCGGAAGGCGCCGTCCAGCGGTGCTCCGCCTCCGTTCGCCGGCCGGAGCCACGCATGCGTACGGCGCTGAGCCCCGCGGCTCGGCCGCCGCGTCGGCGTCCCTGGCCGAGGCGGCCTCGACCAGGCGCTGGTGCTCACCGGCGACGGAGAACCACTCGCTGTTCGTCGTGCCGTCTACTCGCAGGGCCGGGGTACTGCTCGGACAGGCGGGTCAGCGCCCGGCGTACCAGGGACCGGCTCACCGAGAACCGCTGCGCGAGCCCCACCAGCCGCCACCGCCGGCCGGGAGCAGGCTTCCCTGAAAGATCGCCTCGCGAAGTTGCGCGCAGACCTGAGCCGCCCGTGTCGGCGTCGTACTCGCCATGAAGGCACCTACCGTGCAGGGACAAAATCCGCCGGAATTCCGAGCGCGTCGGCGAGGAGCAGGTTGAACTTCTCCGGGACCTGGGCGATGGCGTAGTGGCGCGGTGGAGGCGGTCACTGACATCGAAGTACAGCGTGGCTCGCGCCTGAGTCTCGTAACCCTCCTTGTCGCCGCCGGCGATCATGTCGATCATCCACGCCCTGACGGCCTGGTCGGCATCCTCGGTGAACGACGCTCCCACTCGCTCCCCGGCGATCTCGCGCAGGGTGTGGGACCTGATGAAGGCCGTCTGCGCGTCGACGCTCCCGGACATCTCCTCCGGCAACCAGCCGAACGAGGCCACGACGACGAGACGGCTGAGGTCCTCGGGACGGTCCAGCGCGTACTGGAGGGCGATCGTCCCGCCCATGCTGCAGCCCACGACGGCGGGGCGGCGCAGGCCGAGCCGTGTGACGACGGCGTGCACGTCGGCCGCCATGTCCGCAGTCGTCCAGCCCGGGCGGGGCCAGCGAGTCCTGCCTCCGCCGCCGCGCACGTCGACCGCGACGACGCGCCGAGCGTGGCCGAGTCAGCCGATCTGGCGCGCATAGTGGCGCCAGTCGCATCCGAGACCGTGAATGAGGACGACCGGGTCGTTCACTTCCGTGCGCGGTGCCTCGGCATGCAGTCCAAGTCGACGAAGTGGACGAGCGTGCCGTCAGGTGCCTCGACGAAGCCTGCTGGCTCATTGCTCGACAGCACAGGACCTCTGATCTTGCTGGGCGGCGGATCGGCTGCAAGCCGTACAACGTATGGAAGTTGCCCTGTCGGTGAACCGTACGCCGTACGGGAATGTCGAAGACGTCCGGGGTGGTGGATGCGTCGGTCGGTGGGCGCGTCCCTGGCGAGCGCACCGTGCGCCTATGTCCGTTGTGTGACCCAGGTCACAGTGAGACAAGTTGACTCATAGATAGGTTGTGAGTCAATCTGTCTCACACGGGGGTCGCGAAAAGGCAGATCTCGCGACTATCCGCACAAGTCGTTGAATGCCACCGCATTCATGCACAAGGTCCCCATTGGAGGAAACCATGACCGCTACGCTCACGAAGAAGGCGGGCAAGGGCCGCACCGACGGTGTCGTCTCCGAACTGGCCACTTACTTCACCGTCAAGGCGGGCCACGAGGAGGAGCTGCGAGCCGCCGTTCAGCGGTTCGTCGAGGAGCTGCGCCGCCAGGACCCCGCGCAGACCATCAAGACCGGCCTGCGCGACACCCGGCACGTGATCTTCGACGGCGGCAAGCGGCTGCTGTGGGCCACCACGTTCGAGACCGAGTGGGACCCCTACGTCGACGACGCGATCCTGACCGTGGGCTTCGAGCACTTCGCGGACTGGCTGCAGCACACCACCGAGTGGGACGACCTGTTCGCCTGGGTGCAGGAGGCCGGCGGCATGGAGGCCCTCACCGACATGGAGCGCGAGGACTTCGCCGAGAACGTCCGCAACTCCACCGCCCGCCTGAAGAAGATCCTCCAGGACGGCCAGGAGCAGGCCGCCTCCTACTTCAACCCCCTCGGCCCCCTCACCATGCCGCAGGTGGTCAAGGCCCAGCAGGTCAACGACGCCTTCCAGGAAGTCCTGGACAACCCCGCCGCCGAGGAAGCGCTCTCGCACCCGGCCCTCAAGCCGCTCCTCGCCCAGGCCGCCGCCTGACCCACAGGTCCGCCTCACACCCCGGAAAGGGGGCGACACCTCCCGCCCCCTTTCCGGCAGGGGCCACCACCGCCCCCTCCACGGCCCGCGTGACGACTTCACGCACGCAAGACAGTTCTGGAAGGCATCATGACCATCGAGAAGGGCCATGCCCTGCAACTCGACGACATCCAGGCCGCCGCTCTGGAGCCCCGGCCGACGCCCTATGCGGGCTCGTACCTTGCTCTGCGCATCGACGACCGGCGGCAGGGACGCGAGCTGCTGCGGCGGCTCACACCCGTGCTCGACTCGGTCGCCTCGTTCGACCCCCGGCGTCAGGTCTCGCTCGCGGTGGCACTCAGCTTCCAGGGCCTCAGGGCCCTGGGAGTGCCAGAGGAATCACTGGCCACCTTCCCGGCCGAGTTCCAGGAGGGGATGGCCGCGCGAGCGGACGAACTCGGGGACGTCGGGGACAGCGCACCGGAGAACTGGGAGGGCCCGCTCGGTTCTGAAGACGTGCACATCGTCCTCACCGCACTCGCCCCGGACGCCGCGCGTCTCGAGACGATCGTCCTCCTGACCCGCGACGCACTGCGCGATCTTCGTGGCGTCGTCCCCGTATGGCAGCAGGACGTGCACGTCGGCCCGGACGAGAAGGAACCGTTCGGTTTCCGGGACGGCATCGGTCAGCCGGCCATCGAGGGCACGGGGATCCCGGGGACCAATCCCCGCGAAGTTCCACTCAAGGCAGGGGAGTTCGTCCTCGGATACGAGGACGAGACCGGCGGCGTCGCACCCGTCCCACAGCCCGAGGTGCTCGGCCGTAACGGAACGTACGTCGTCTTCCGCAAGCTGCACACGCGAGTGGCGGAGTTCCGCCAGTACATACGAGACCGCGCCAAGGACCCCGCGGACGAAGAGCTGATCGCGGCGAAGTTCGTCGGCCGCTGGCCCAGTGGCGCCCCGCTGGCACTCGCCCCGGACAAGGACGATCCGGAACTCGGCGCCGATCCCGCGCGCAACAACGACTTCATGTACGGCGACGACCCGCAGGGCCTCAAGTGCCCGGTGGGGGCACACGCCCGGCGGATGAACCCGCGAGACGCGGTCGTCACCGGTGAGGTGCGCCTGCACCGCATGATCAGGCGCGGTACGACCTACGGTCCGCCGCTGCCCAAGGACGTGCTGGAGGACGACGGCGCCGACCGCGGCATCATGTTCGCCTTCGTCGGAGCACACCTTGCGCGGCAGTTCGAGTTCGTCCAGCGGCAGTGGCTGAACGACGGCAAGTTCATCGGGGCCCCCGACGAGAAGGACCCGCTGATCGGCGGGAACGAGGACGGCCGGTTCACCGTCCCGCGCGAGCCGATCCGCCGCCGCTTCAAGGGGCTTCCGCCGTTCGTCGTCAACCGGGGCGGCGAGTACTGCTTCATGCCCGGACTCTCGGCGCTGCGCTGGATCGCCGATCTCGACACCTGACATCTCTCACGAGCGATAGCGACAAGGAACTTCCCATGGCTGACCACTTCTCCGGGCCGCGAGTGATCGCGGACCCCGCATCCGACATCTGCGACGTGTACGCCTTCCCGAGCCCCGAGCGGCCGGGGAACCTGGTGCTCGTCCTCAATGTGCTCCCGGCCTCGGCCCCTACGGCCCTGTTCTCCGACGTGATCACACACCGTTTCCGCGTCCGGCCGATCACATCCGCGAGCGAAGGCGCCGGTGCGGCGTTCCACGTCGGTGAGGACGAGTACCTCTTCGACTTCACCTTCGACGTCCCCGAGCAGCTCGACGGCGCCGACACCCTGGTGCAGACGGGCACCTGCCGGGCGCCCGGCGGCCGGACCGTCGCCTTCCAGGTCGGCAACGAGGTGCCCACCGAGGCAGAGGGACTGAAGATCTTCGCCGGGTCGCGGCTCGACCCGTTCTTCATCGACTTCGTGGGCGTGATCGCCACCGACATCACCGGGAAGCTGTCCCTCAGGCCCGACGCCGCCAACGTCCTCGAGGACCTGAACGTGCTGAGCATCGTCCTGGAGGTCGACGCCGCCGTGCTCGGCCCGGCCGCCGGCTCGCTGGTGGCGGTCGTCGGCGAGACCCTGACGGCCGGTGGTGGACGCCCGATCCAGCTGGAGCGCATGGGCCGGCCGGAGATCAAGAACGTGGTCCTGTCGAGCAAGAAGTACGACACGGTCAACCGCGATCTGGAGATCCGCGACCTCTACAACGAGGAAGACACCTTCAACATCCGGCCCGACTACGCCGCCGCCTACCGCGCGCGGTTCAACGCCAACCTGGCCTGGTTCGACGGCCTGGACGGCAAGACCGACTGGCCGCTGGACGAGCAGGGTGCTCACCCGCTGACCGAACTGCTGCTCGCGGACTTCCTCGTCGTCGACCTGTCCAAGCCGTTCTCCGAGGACGGCTGTTTCGAGATCGAGACCGCCCTGGCCGCCGGCCGTCCCCACACGACCTGCGGTGGCCGATCGCTCAACGACGACATCGTGGACACCCTGTACACCCTGCTGGTGGGCGGCGTCGACGGGGAGCGCCTCAGCGACGGCGTCGACCAGGCCACGAAGCCGGCCACCCACACCTTCCCCTACCTGAACGCCCCCAACCCGACCCCGCCGGACCTGGGCGCCCGCCTGGCGGCGATGATGCCCCCTCAGGAAGCAGCATGACCGGCGCGTCTCCCCAGGTGTGCGAGCCGGTCACGACGAGCGGCACCATCGCCGTGATGAATCTGCACGCGCAGATCGATGGCCTGGCCGTACGGCTCAGCCGTACGGCCACGGGGGAGGCGCAAGGGGTTCGTTCGGCGGTGCCCCAGGGGGCGGCACTGATCGACCTGCTCAACCTCCGAGGTCACCTCCTGGGCCGCGTCGCCGACTACGAACGTGCCGCGGAACTCGCCGAGCGGCTCGTGCACGTCGCCCCCGAAGACGGCACGGCCCTGCTCGCCCGCGCCAGGTCGCGGGCGACCCTGCACCGCTTCGCCGAGGCCGCCGCCGACCTCAGCGCGGCGGGCCGCAGCGGCGCGGACGCGACCGCACTGGACGCGGAACGAGCCGTCATCCTGCAGGCCCTCGGCTGCCACGCGGATGCCATGGCCCTGATCCGCACAGCGGCGGAGCGCAAGAGCAGTTTTACGACGCTCGGCGCGCTCGCCGTGCTGCAGGCGGACCGGGGGGAGGTCACCGAGGCGGAGCGCCTGTTCGACGAGGCTCGGAGCCACTACCAGGGGACCTCGCCGTTTCCGCTGGCCCAGCTGGACTTCCGGCGTGGTGTGATGTGGCACCGCGAGGGCGACATCGAAGCGGCCCGCTCCTGCTACGAGGCCGCGCGGTGCCGGGTGCCCCGCTACGTGCCGGCACTGGGCCACCTTGCCGAGCTCGAGTTGCTGAGCGGATCCGCTCATACCGCCGTCGAACTCCTCCGCCCCCTCACCCGGTCCAGCGACGACCCCGAGTATGCCGCCCATCTCGCGACCGCGCTGCACACAGTCGGCCGCGTCCATGAGGCGAAACAGTGGCGCGAACGTGCGGCAGCACGTTACGACGAACTGGTGCTGCGTCACCCGGAGGCCTACGCCGACCATGCGGCCGACTTCTGGCTCGGCGTGGGTGCCGACACCGGCAGGGGGCTGGAACTGGCCCTGCAGAACCTGGCGTTCCGCCAGACCCACCGGGCCCAAGCCCTGTTCCAGCGCGCTGTCCTCGCGCAGAACCGGGTCGCACAGACTGCTCCGTAGCCGCCGAGCGGCGGCGGTCACGGGGCACCGACGGGGTCGGCCGGACGTCAGAGGGTGCGTACGGCCGGCCCCGCACCAGCCCGCCGAGGGCAGGCGCGGCGCGAGGCCTCGACGGGCGACGCCCTCACCCTCGGCCCCTCGCAACCTCCCTCACTCGTCTGCGGTTCCACGGGCCGTTGCAGCCCGGAGCCGCAACCACTACTCAAGAAGGCCCAGAACGATGGACACCATGCTGGCAGGACGCGTCCACCTGGACACGAAGAAGTTCCTCGTGGAGGAGATTCCGGTCCCCGAGCCGGGACCGGGCGAAGTACTGATCGAGGTGAAGGCGGCCGGAGTGTGCCTCTCCGACCTCCACCTCATCGACGGCAGCATCTCGCCGGTGCACCTGAAGTCCAATGTGCTCACCCTCGGGCATGAACTCTCCGGTGTCATCCATGCCCTGGGCCCCGGCCTCAAGCGGGACCTGTCCGTCGGCACGCGGGTCGCCCTGCAGGCGGGACAGCCCTGCCGCGAGTGCGCCACCTGTGTCAGGGGCGGCACGTGCACGCAGTTCCGCGGTCGCGGCGTCGACTACGACGGTGGCTGGTCCCAGTACACGATCGCCCGCGAGGACACCGTCGTCCCCATCCCCGACTCACTTCCCTTCGACCAGGCGGCGATCATCCCGGACGCCGTCTCCACCTCCTACGCGGCGCTCGTCGAGACCGTGCACGTGCGTTCCGCCCGGTCGGTGGGCATCTGGGGAGTCGGCGGAGTGGGCGCTCACGCCGTCCGGCTGGCCCGCATGATGGGCGCCGCGCCCATCATCGCCGTCGACCCGCTGCCCGGAGCACGCGAGCGAGCCCTCGCGTTCGGCGCCGACATCGCGCTCGACCCCACCGACCCCGGTTTCACCGAAGCCGTGCTGCGGGCCACCGAGGGACTGGGGCTGGACTACGCCTTCGACTTCGCGGGCGTTCCCCGGGTCCGGGAGCAAGCGTCGCCGCTTCTCGGTGACCATGGTGCGCTGGTCCTGGTGGGTATCACCACGGAGCCGCTGACGATCTCCGAGAAGATGACCTTCAACCTGAAGAACAAGAAGGTGTACGGACACTACGGATCCTCGTTCGACCATGTCTACGAGCTGATCCGGTTGGCCGGCAGCGGCCGTCTCGACCTGGCCCCGTCCATCACCGACCACATCCCCCTCGCCGACGCCCACGAGGCGATCCACCGCCTGGAGCGGAAGATCGGCAACCCGATCCGGCTCATCCTCGTGCCCTGACGACTCGCCCGAGCACACGAGCGTGCCGGCCGTGCACTCTTCGGAGACGTGCGGCCGGCGGGGCCCGCGAGGATCAGGGCTGCGCAGAGCGAGGCCGAATGCGGCGCATTCGGCCTGATCGACGGGCCACAGCGGCGCGGCCCATCACGCGACCGACACCCGCAACCGCCGCCCAGGACAACCGACATGCGCGACTCACGCAACACCACCGAACCCACCGACAGCAGCGATACGGCCGGCTTGCCGACGGCCACGGTCCGCACCCGTGTGACGGTTCCACTCCGCTTCGGCGACGGCTACACGGTGACCGCCGACCTCGTCACCTTCCACAGCCTCGCCGACGGCCACGAACATGTGGCCGTCATCCTCGGCCCGTCCGACCCCTGCCCGACCCCGCTCGTGCGTCTGCACTCCGAGTGCCTGACCGGCGACGTCTTCGGCTCGGCCCGCTGCGACTGCGGCCCCCAGCTGCGCGAGGCGGTCGAGCGCATCGCCGACCGCGGCGGGGTCCTGCTCTACCTCCGCCAGGAGGGCCGGGGCATCGGCCTCTACAACAAGCT
>NZ_JBFAWF010000046.1:0-33504 GCF_040680195.1 Streptomyces sp. NPDC052109
CAACGTACGCGGTCTTCTCGGCGGCAGCAGCGCCGCCGTCACGGCCCTTCCGGTCCCGCCGCTCGCCGCCACCGGCACCGCCACCGCGGGGCCCACCGCACGCGCGGTGGGCCCCCTCGACACGGTGTCGCACGAGGGCGATCAGCCGGCTACCACTGGTAGGGCTTGTACACAGGCATGCACTGCCCCTTGTCGGCGCCGTTGATGGCGTCGGAGTTGCTGGGCAGGTCGCCCGCCTTCGGCTGGGACTGCTTCGGGTAGCTCGTACCCGTGCGCCAGTCGGTGCCCACGACCACCGTGACCCCCGACACGTCGGTGGACTTCGTCACGGAACTCATCGGGATGCCGAGCGCCTTGGCGACGGCCTGCGCGTCACCCTCGAGGTCCGCGCTGGGATACCGCACGAGGGTCTTCTTCTCGGACAGTCCCGTGGCGGCGGTGTCGGCCGCCGCCCTCGCGTAGCCCTGCTGTGCCAGCGCCTCGGTGATCTGCTTCGCCCGGAGGGGCACCGGGGCCTCTGCGGAGTCCCCGGTGGCGTTCTGCACGAGCACCCCCAGCTGACCGGCGGCCACCGAGGGGGTCCTGGCCGGCGCGGGCGAGGCCGCCTTCTTCTTCGCCTCCGGCTTGCCGTTCTTGTCGAAGGGCACGTCGTCGCGGAGCATCTGCCACATCTTCTCGGCGTTGTCGCCGTCCGGCAGGACGTGCGCCTGCGGGTCCTCGGGGTCCGCCACCCAGGGCATCGTCGTCATGGTGATGCGGTCCGTCGGCACGGACTTCAGCTGCATCGCCAGGTCGTACAGCTTCTTGACCGAACCGAGTTCCTCCGAGACCTGCAGCGACTTGGTGGCCGCCTCGGCCAGGTCCATGAGCCGGCCGCTGTCGGTGAAGACGTTCTGCTGTTTCAGCTTGCGGAACATGGAGTTCAGGTACATGTGCTGGGCCCTGGCGCGCAGCGGGTCACTGCCCCAGGCGTGCCGGGTGCGCAGCCACTGAAGGGCCTGCGTGTGCTGGATGTTCCACGTCCCCGCCCGCAGCTTCAGGCCGGAGCCGCCGGGTGCGTCCGGCGTCGGCCGGTCCCAGACGTTCTCCTTCACACAGACGTCGACGCCCCCGATGGCGTCCGCCATGTCGACCACGCCCGCGAAGTCGACCATCATCCAGTGGTCGATGTAGACCTTGGTGAGGTTCTCCCAGGTGGCCACCGTACAGCCGGGACCGCCGCGGCCCAGTGACGAGTTGATGAGGGCGTTGACCGGCGGGTAGTTCTGGCCCGTCTTGGGATCCTTGCACCGGGGGATGTCGACCCGCGTGTCGCGCGGGATGCTGACGAAGGCGGCGCTCTTGCGGTCCGCGGAGAGGTGGATGAGCATCTGCACGTCGGCGTTGGGCGCGCTGCCGCGGTTCTGCCTGGCGCCGCCGAGCTTCACATCCGCGTCGCTGTTACGGCTGTCGGAGCCGATCAGCAGGATGTTCATCGGCGTCTGCCCGGCCGCGTTCGGCTCGGGCTTCTTCGCCTTGGAGTCGCCGCTGAGGAGCTCGCCCTTGCGGATGTTGCCGTTGAGATGCCGAAGGTAGAGATACCCGGCGCCGGCCGTGCCGAGTATGACGACCGCGAGCACGGTCGCGGACCAGCGCAGCGTCCGCCGTCTGCGCCGTCGCCGGTCGGTGTTCGAGCCGCCCGTGCGTTGTCGGCGGACGGACTCTGCGGATCCCTCCGGCGTGTGCGAGCCGCCCCGGCCGCGTGGCACCGCCTCCTGGTCCGAAGGAGCCGTCTCCCCCACGTTGCTCCGCGTCAACTCCCTGCCCCCTCCCCACCCTGTGTGTCGTGTGACGGGCCCGTCCCGCCCCGGTTAGACGCACGACGGACCCGTTGGGTTACCTGTGAGGCGAACTTGCCTTCGCCTGGTGCGGAATCATCCGCGCGCGGAGCCCTGACCCGGCTGCCCGGACACACGTGATCTTGAACGCGGGGTCATTGTCCAGCAGGCGGGTAAGAGCCCGCTGAGAGGCGCAGGAGGTCAACGGGGCCGAGTGCAGGGGACGTTGACGTCTGCACCCGGCACCCGGTCCATGTGCGGCGGCCGTGCCGCCCGCGGTGCCCCGATGGCCAAGGGCGTGAGCAGAGGCACCGTCACGGCCGGCGGAGTCAGCTGGCGCACTTCACCTTGTCCGCCGTGGACTTGTCGATCCCCTGCGGCGCCTTCGACGGAGCGGTGAGGGAGACGCCCGCACCCTTGAAGTCCTTGCCGAGGGTCAGCGTCATCGCCGGCAGTCCCTGGGAGTTGGTCACGCTCTTGCCGGGCTTGAGCGCGGAGCCGGACAGACCCATCAGCTGCGCCAACTCCCGTGCCTGGGCCGCCTGGTCGGGCGCGTACTCGAGAGTGGTCTTGCTCAGCCTCGCGGGCGCGTTACCCGCGTTCTCCGACTTGAGCACGCCCTCCTTGTTCTGCAGCCAGTCCAGGGTCTCCTGGGCGCTGCCGCCGACGGCGCCGCCGTTGAGGATCCGCACCCGCACGTCGGACGGTGCGGACCTGCTGCCCTTCAGGCGTGCGGCCTCCGCGTCCTTCTGCGCCTTCTGCTTCTTCTTCACCTCGGTGAAGGAGACGTCGTTGATGATCGCGTCGAACACCTGCGGGGCCAGCGCCGGGTTGACGATCACCGTCTTGTGGTACTTCCCGTCGGCCGGGTTGTCGAGCACGGGTACCGTCACGAACGAGATGTTCTTCGGCGGTACCTTCTTCAGCTCCAGCGCGACGTCCTTGAGCGTTGTCACACTGCCGATGCCCTTGTCGACGGTGAGTGCCTTGGTGGCCGCCTCCGCCAGGCTGAGCAGCTTGGTCGGGTCGCTGAGCGTGTCACCGGAGGTCATCTTGCGCATCAGTGAGCCCAGGAACTGCTGCTGCACCTTGATGCGGTCCAGGTCGCCGGCGTTGCCCCAGCTGTGCCGGGTACGGACGAACGCCAGTGCCTGCTCGCCCTCCACCTTGGACTGACCGGCGGGCAGCTTGAGATGTGACTCCTTGTCGTTCACGGCGTGGGCGAGGCACACGTCAACGCCGCCGACCGCGGTCGTCAGTGTCTTCACCGCATTGAAGTCGACCATGACGAAGTGGTCCGGCGTGATGCCCGTGACCTCCTTCACCGTGCGCATCGTGCATCCCGGGTCCCGGCCCTCCTGGCCGAGACTCTCGTTGAAACGCACCTGGTCGGACCCGGGGATGACCTTGGTCGAGCCGTCGGCCTGCTTGGTCGGGCAGTCCGGGATGTTCACGACCAGGTCGCGCGGAATGCTCATCGCGGTCGCGTTCGTCCGGTCCTTCGACACGTGCAGCAGGATGTTGGTGTCGGCGTGGCCGACGCTGTTGGCGTCGCCGTATCCCTCGTTGCCCTTCCCGGTCCGCTTGTCGGTGCCGATGATCAGGATGTTGAAGGCGTCGTCCTTGCTGAAGCCGTTCTTGCCCGCGCTGCCGATGTCCGTCGTGGTGACGTTGCCCTCGAGGTGCTTGAGGTACAGATAGCCGGCAGCGCCGATGGCGACGAGCACGAACGCCGTCCCGCCGGCGGTCCACGCGAGCACCTTCTTCGCCCGCGACTTCTTCTTCACCGGCCTCCGGGCCGCCCGCCTCCCCTGCGGGGACTCCGGCTCGGTGGCCCGGCGCCGGGACGCACGCGGCGGCACCTCGGCTCCGCGCGCCTGGCGCGTCTCTCCAGCCTCGCCGGGCGCCGAGTCGTTACGCCTGCGGGGCGCACCGGCGTTGTCCCGGGGAGCTGCTCTGCGGGGGCCCGGAACCGATGACTGCGGTGCGGAAGGGCTCAGTCGCAGTTCGTATTCGCCGGTGTCCGGGTTGAGTACCCACTGGTCTGCGGGGTCGATGTTGTCCGCCCGCCCACGGCCTTGCGCGTCCACGGTTGTCCGAATCCTCCGTTGGGGCCACGCGGCGCCTTCCCCCTCAAAGACGCTCGGGTCTCGGTGAAACAGTGCACGACCCCAGGACGGACCTCGTGGCCAGGTGCACCGGATCGCTCACACTATCCGCCCAGTTCAGCGTCAAGCGACGCCGGTGACAAATTCCACCTGCCTACAACTGGGCAATCCGCCTCATTTCCTGGACGGAAGTTCGGCGCCTTGATGTGTGCATTACCCACAGGTGTGTTCGGCGGCGGTGTTCCCGCGGAACGTGGGCGCGGGGGAGGGGCCGCCCTGCGCGGGGGAAGGGTCACTCTGCGCGGGGGAGGGCTCGTCCTCGCCGTCCGTCCCCCCGCCCGTCTCCGCGGCCCCCTGCGGCGTGTTCCGGGCCACCACCACGGGCTGGTCGGCCCGCAGCCGGGCGAACAGCTTCTCGGCCTCCGGCTCCACGAGTTGGTCACGGTTGGCGTCGTACACGTACGACTCCCTCGGCACCGTCAGGAACTGCACCCGTTCGGCAGGGATGTCGCGCAGGCCGCGCACCAACTGGTACATCCCGTGCAGACTGGCCAGGTCCGGATCGGTGGTCAGCGCCGAGGTCGCCGCGTCCAGCACCGGATACAGCTTCACCGGGTTCAGCAGGACGTCGTTGCTCTGCATCTTGCTGACGAGCGCGGCGAGGAACCGCTGCTGGCGTTCCATGCGTTCGGTGTCGCTGCCGGTGCCGAGCGACTTGCGGGCCCGCACGTAACCGAGCGCCTGCTCCCCGTCCAGCTCCACCTTGCCCGCGGGCAGCTTCAGCTTGGCGGCCTTGTCGTCGATGGGATCCTTCAGGCAGACCCGCACGCCGTCCACGGCGTCCACCATCTCCTTGAAGCCGCTGAAGTCCACGACCACGTGGTGGTCGATCCGAATGCCCGTCAGCTTCTCGACGGTCCGGATCGTGCATGCCGAACCGCCCACCTGGAAGGCGTGGTTGAACATCGCGAACACCGGCCGGCTGCGGCTGCCGTCCGGCTGCCGGCAGCCGGGGATGTCCACCATCAGGTCCCTGGGCAGCGACACGGCGGTGGCGCCGCGCCGGTCGGCGGCCAGATGCAGCAGGATCGTCGTGTCCGACCGCTCGCTGCCAAGGTCCCTTCCGTACGCGCCGTTGCCGTCCCCGGCCCGCGTGTCGGACCCGATCAGCAGGATGTTCTGCGCGCCCCGCACCAGCTCGGTGGGCCGCTCCCGCTCGTACCGTGCCAGTTCGCGGGCGGCCGCGTCGTCGGCCGTGATGTTGCTGCTGAGCTTGGCGTAGAGGGCCCAGCCGGTGCCCGCGGCCGCCACGACGAGCGCGGTCAGCCCGAGCGCCACGCCCTTCGCCCACCGCCGCCGACGCCGCCGCCGAAGCCCTTCCCCGGCGGCCGAGGCCCCGAGACCGGGACCGAGGGCCTTGCCTGCGGTGTCGGTCACGGGCGGGGCACCCCCTCACGGCGTACGAGCGTCACGTCCTGCTCCTACGACCATGGCGGGGGCGGAGCCGCCGAAGCCCCCTTTGCTGCTCCATTCGGGCGACGGCGGCCGGCCCGGGGGCGCGGGACCGTACCGATACGCGGTTGCGCCACGTGGCGGCGTACGACCCCACGCGCCCGCACCCGCCGTACGGCCGATGCCCTGCCGCTCAGCGGCGTACCGAAGTCACCCGCTCGCTCTCGATCCGCTTGGCGAGACCCTCCTCGTCCAGCCGGTCGAGATTCCGGCACAGCACCACGGAGCCGCCGACGGCCAACGGCGCGTACAACCCCGCGCCGACCCCTTCCCAGGTGTCGTACGACAGCCCGGACAACAACCTCGATCCGGGCCCCGTCAGGTCCAGTTCCGGCGCGTCCGCCAGGGCCCGTTCGACGACCTCGGCCCCGCTGAACTCCGCCCCCGCGACGATCAGCGCCGGCTCCTCCGGATCCACGGCGGCGAACGGAACGAACCGGTCCCCCTGACCCGGCACTTCCACGGCGTAGTCGGTGAAGCCGTCCGGGGTCTGCGGGAACCGCCCGCCCAACGGCCGCAGCGCCAGCGCGACCCGCTCGCCCCGGCACTCCCGCGCGGCGTCCAGCGTGTCCGGCCCGCTCACGACGACGTCGGCCGCGGCCGGATTCCCACCCAGGTCCGCCACCGCGCCCACCGACGAACAGGCCAGCAGCCACACCGCCGTCTGCCAGTGCGCGGGCAGCAGCAGCGCGACCCGGTCGCCGGGCGCGGCGGCGAGGTCGCCCTGGAGGAGATTCGCGGTCTTGGCCACCCAATTGGCGAAGGTGGCCACGGACAGTTCGACGCGTTCGCCCGTGGCGTCGTCGTAGAAGGTCACCAGCGGGCGGCCGGGGTCCGCGGCGAGCGCGGAAGCCAGCAGGTCGGCAGGGGTGCGATCGGTGGCGTTCACCCGGGACAGGGTACGCGCGGGCCGGTGGGCGCCGGGTTCGGCGGGGCCACCGGTTCGGCGGAACGGTCTCCGACGGGCCGTCAGTTCATCGTTGGACAGATGTGTACGAGTATGTCCACGATCATGGACATGCGTGGATTCCTGACCTCGTCCCTCGGTGTCCCGTCGCTCGCCGCGCCCTCGATCGGCGTCGCCTGCGCCACGGCCCTCGCACTTCCGCTGCCGGCGCTGCCCGCGACCGCCGTACCCGCACAACCGTCAACAGCGGTACGACCGTCCGATTCCGGTGTCCCGGGCCGCACCCGCTCGCTGCCCCTCGCCCCCCTCTCCCGCGAGCGTGTCCTGGGCAGCGCCCCGGAGCAGGGGGTGTACCGGCCCTCCGGCGAGCGCTTCTCACTGGTCGGGGTCGTGTGGGACGACCCGGACACCGAGCTGCGCGGTCGGGTTCAGGTGCGCACCCGGTCGGCTGGGACGGGAACGTGGTCCGGCTGGCAGGACGTCGAGACGCACAATGCCGACCACGGCGCCGACCCGGGCACGCCGGAACGGGAGGCGCGACGGGTGCGCGGGGCGACCGCACCGCTGTGGGTGGGCGACTCGGACGGGGTGGACGTACGGGTCCGCGCTGTCGGCGGGGGTGCACAACGCAGTCCCGCGGTGGAACCGAAGCCCCCGCTGCCCGCCGGTCTCCACCTGGAACTCGTCGACCCCGGCGAGGAGGCGCCGCCCCCGGGCGCGCCGGCCGACGCGCCCCGCACCGGTCTGGACACGGACGCGGCGCGGGCCGCCTCGGCCGCCAACACCGGCATCGCCCACTTCGGCGCCCGGGAGATCCCCGCCCTGGGCAAGCGGGCCACCGAGCGGGAACTCGCCCGCCTCCAGGGCCCGGTGCGGGGAAAGCCGCACATCGGGTCGCGCCCGCGGATCGTCACCCGCCGCGGCTGGGGCGCGGACGAGTCACTGCGCGAACCGGGGTTCGCGTACTCGAAGCAGATCAAGGCCGTCTTCGTGCACCACACGGCCTCGGGCAACAACTACGCCTGCTCGCAGACCCCCTCCGTCATCCGCAGTATCTACCGCTACCACGTCACGAGCACGGGCTGGCGGGACATCGGCTACAACTTCCTCGTCGACAAGTGCGGAACCGTTTACGAGGGCCGGGCCGGCGGCGTGGCGAAGGCGGTCCTCGGCGCGCACACCCTCGGCTTCAACGGCAACAGCATGGGCATCGGCGTGATCGGCACGTATGGCGCGACGAAGCCGTCGAGCGCCGCCGTGCGGGCCGTCGCCCGGCTCACCGCGTGGAAGCTCGGGCTCTACGGGACCAATCCGCGTGGCAAGACATATCTCACGTCGGGCGGTGGCAACCTCTACCCCAAAGGTAAGAAGGTACGACTGAACGTGATCTCCGGCCATCGGGACGGGTTCGCCACCGAGTGCCCCGGCAAGCGGCTTTACGCCAAGCTCGGTACGGCCCGTTCCGGCGCGGCGCGCTACCAGGGGCGCTGAGCCGGCCCGGGCGCGCGTTCGGTGCCGTCGCCGGGGGACTCGCCGTCTCACACCGTTCTCTCACCGATCTCGTGGGAAACGGAGTGGTTGTCAAGGGTGCCGCCGCTACGGTCTGCATACACTGACCGGCCGAAACGAGTGAAACGAGTAGTTCCGCCGGTCCCGGCAGGAAGCAGAGACGACAGGTGACAGAAGCGATCCTCCTGGTCGGCGGCAGAGGCACCCGGCTGCGTCCGCTCACGGTGCACACGCCCAAGCCCATGGTCCCGGCCGCCGGGGTGCCGTTCCTCACGCACCAGCTGGCGCGCGCCAGGGCGGCGGGCGTGGACCACATCGTGCTCGCCACGAGCTATCTGGCCGAGGTCTTCGAGCCGTACTTCGGCGACGGCTCCTCCCTGGGCCTGCACATCGAGTACGTGACGGAGGAGGAGCCGCTCGGCACCGGCGGTGCCATCCGCAACGTCGCCTCGCGTCTGCGCTCCGGCCCCGACGATCCGGTGCTGATCTTCAACGGCGACATCCTGACGGGCCTGGACATCAGGGCGCTGGTGGACACGCACGAGTCGACGTCGGCCGATGTCTCCCTGCACCTGACGAAGGTGACGGACCCGAGGGCCTACGGCCTGGTCCCCACGGACGAGACCGGCCGCGTCCTCGCCTTCCTGGAGAAGCCGCAGACGCCGGAGGAGATCGTCACCGACCAGATCAACGCGGGGGCGTACGTCTTCCGCCGCTCGGTCATCGACACGATCCCGCTGGGCCGCCCGGTGTCCGTGGAGCGCGAGACCTTCCCCGACCTCCTCGCGGCGGGCGCACATCTCCAGGGCATGGTCGACTCCACGTACTGGCTGGACCTCGGCACCCCGGCGGCGTTCGTCCGCGGCTCGGCCGACCTGGTCCTGGGCCGCGCCCCGTCCCCGGCCGTGCCGGGCCGCTGCGGCGACCGCCTGATCCTTCCCACGGCCACCGTCGCGCCGGACGCCAAGCTGACCGGCGGCACCGTGGTCGGCGAGGGTGCGTTCGTGGCCGAGGGCGCGCGGATCTTCGGCTCCACGATCCTCCCCGGAGCCGTCATCGAACCGGGCGCCGTCATCACCGACTCCCTCATCGGCGCGAGGGCCCGCGTCGGCGAACGCTCGGTCCTCACCGGCACGGTCATCGGCGACGGCGCGATCGTCGGCCCGGACAACGAGCTCCGCGAGGGCGTACGGGTGTGGTGCGACGCCCACATCCCCGCGGGGGCGCTCCGCTTCTCCTCCGACCAGTAAGCGCTGACGGGCGCAGCCCCCAGGGGGCTGCGCCCCGGGCCGCAGTCTCCAGCGGCGGTTCCGCGGGCCCTTCCGCCCGCGGGCAGCGGCCGTCCACCGCCCCAGCAGCGGGCAGTCGTGCCCCCACATGCCTTACGGGCCTGGGGGTCGCCGGACGGCACGGGCGGACGCCGGCGGTCCCCCTCCGGGGGGAGGCGCCCCGCCGGCGCGGCCCAGCGGAACGCCCTGTCGCCCAGCCACGGCCCAGGCCACTCTCAGAGCAACCCGATGTCCACCCGAGGCATCTTCGGCGCCCTGCGCGCAGGCACCTTCCCGCTCAGCAGAATGAACCGCACCGCCCGGTGCCGCTGCCCGGCATACGGCTCCAGCAGGCGCAGCATCACCGCGTCGTCGGCATGGCGATCGCCCGCCAACGCCCACCCCACGATCCCCGGCAGATGCAGGTCCCCGACCGTCACCGCATCCGCCGCCCCGTGACTGCGCTGCACCACCTCGGCCGATGTCCAGGGCCCCACCCCCGGCACGACTTCCAACCGCGCCTGCGCCTCGACCGCCGGCATCCCCACCGCCTGCTCCAGCCGCGCGGCGACCCGCACGGCCCGCAGAATCGTCGACGCCCGCTTGTCGTCGACCCCGGCCCGATGCCACTCCCAGGAGGGAATCAGCGCCCAGGTCCGGGCCGCCGGCATCACGAACATCGGCCGCTCGCCGGCCCCCGCGGGTCCCGGCGCCGGCTCGCCGAACCTCCGCACCAGCAACCGCCACGCCCGGTACGCCTCGTCGGTCGTGACCTTCTGCTCCAGCACCGACGGGATCAGGGACTCCAGCACCAGCCCGGTCCTCGTCAGCCGCAAGCCCGGCCGCCGATGCCGCGACAGCGCCACCACCCGGTGCCGGGGCACGAACGCCTCCGGCTCGTCGGCCGCGCCGAGCCACTGGGGCAGCCGGTCCAGCAGCCACTCCGTCCCGGGCCCCCACGCCTGGCCGAGCACCTCACCGCCGTACGCCCGCACCCGCAGCGTGCCCGGCCCGGCGGGCGTGCGGCACGCACGCCACACGGAACCGTCCGCGGTGGCCCGGAAGGTGGGGTCGGCGGGTCCACGCCGCAACGGTCCGAGTACCAGCCCGAGATCGAGCGGCCCGTCCGGCACCCACCGCCGTACCCGCGCCGGAGCCGCCGCCTGCCGCGGTATCCCCGCTGAGGCGCCCGCGGGTACGCCGGCATGGCCCCCGCGCACGGTCGTACGGGTGGGCCGCTGAGCGAATCGTCCTGCCACGGATGGGATCCTCTACGGAAGGGGCCCGACGAGACCCTGGGGGAGCCGGTGCCGTGCTACGAGACTAGGCGGTCGTACGCGGGCCACCGGCCGCGTAGGCCGAACTCACCGCACCTCGACGAACGCCTCCGCGTCCCGCTCCGGCCGCGGTCTCGGCTCCTCGGCCGGATGGCCGACCGCCACCGCGCCCATCGGCTCCCAGTCCGCGGGCAGCGCGAGCACCTCGCGCACCACGTCCCGGCAGAACATCGTGGACGACACCCATGCCGAGCCCAGCCGCTCACCGGCGAGCGCGACCAGCAGGTTCTGCACGCCCGCGCCCATCGCGACGACGAACATGTCCCGCTCGGCGCCGTCCCGCCGCGTGTCCCCGTAGTGGTGCGAGCCGTCCATGACGAGGCACGGCACGACCAGGTAGGGCGCGTGGCGCAGGACGTCCCCGCGGCGCACCCGCTTCGCGACGGACTCCTCGCTCTTGCCGTCCCGGCGCAGGTCGGCGATCCAGGCCTCGCGCATCGCGTCGAGCAGCCGGGTCCGGGACTCCGCCGACTCCAGCAGGACGAACCGCCACGGTGTGGTGTGGTGCGGGGCCGGTGCCGTCACCGCCGCCGCCACCGCGCGCCGTACCGCGCCGGGATCCACGGGCTCGCCGGTGAAGGCCCGGACCGTGCGCCGCTGGGTCACCGCCTCCCGGACCGCCTCGGACGTGCCGAGCCGGAACATGTCGTCCCGCGCGGTCCGCACCAGTGCCCGCGCGCCCGCGCCGTCCTCCGGTGCCAGCACCTGCGGCAGCCCGCGCACCACGGCCACCGGGCGCCCGGCGGCCTTGCCCTTCACCAGGTCACCGGCGGCGGCCAGTTCGTCCGCCGTGGCCACGATCGTCGCGCTGAGCGGATTGCCGTGCGCGTCCGTGCCGCCGCGCAGATCGTCCAGCACGCGCACGCCGGCGGCGCCGATCGCCACGTCCGTGAGGCCCGCGCGCCAGGGCCGCCCGAAGGTGTCGGTGACGACCACACCGACATCGACGCCGAGGGCCTGGCGCAGACCCGCGCGGATCGCGCGCGCCGACGCGTCCGGGTCCTCGGGCAGCAACAGCACGGTGCCCGCCGGGGTGTTGGAGGCGTCGACCCCGGCGGCGGCCATGACCAGGCCCTGCCGGTTCTCCACGATGCGCAGCGCGCCGCGCTGGGCCACGACCCGGACCGTCTCGGCGTCGATGGCCGCCTCCCGGTCGTCGGCCCGGACGATCCGGCCCTCCGCCTTGGAGACGATCTTGGAGGTGACGAGCAGCACATCCCCGTCGGCCAGGCCCGGCTCGGCCGCGGCGATCAGCTTGGCCAGGTCGTCGCCCGGCTGCACCTCGGGGATGCCCGACAGGGCCCGGACCGTGAACTCCGGGCGCTCCTCGCTCACGCTTCCCGCACCTCCTCGGCCAGCGTCAGCGCCTCCCGCGCCATCTGCGCGGTCGCGTCGACGTCGGTCATCATCAGCGGTACGGCCCGGCAGCGGATCCCGTCCGCCTCGACCCGCTCGACCGCGGCCGCGTCCACGGTGTCCACAAGCCAGCCGTCCAGCAGGCCGGAGCCGTAGTGCTCGGCGACCGCGGCGGCCGTGGACTCCACGCCGACCGCGGCGAGCACCTTGTCGGCCATCCCGCGCACGGGCGCGTCCCCGACGATGGGGGACAGGCCGATCACGGGCACGCCCGCGTCCGCGATCGCCTCCCGGATGCCGGGCACGGCGAGGATGGTGCCGATCGACACGACCGGGTTGGACGGCGGGAAGAGGATGACGTCCGCCTGGGCGATGGCCTCCAGCACGCCCGGCGCCGGCTTGGCCTGCTCGGCGCCGACCGGCACGACCGCCTGCGCCGGGACCGAGGCCCGCAGCCGCACCCAGTACTCCTGGAAGTGGACCGCCTTGCGCTCGCCGTCCACCTCGACCGCCACGTGCGTCTCCACGCGGTCGTCGGTCATCGGGATCAGCTTCACGCCCGGCTTCCAGCGGTCGCACAGCGCCTCGGTGACGGCGCTGAGCGGATAGCCCGCGCCGAGCATCTGTGTACGCACGATGTGCGTGGCGAAGTCCCGGTCGCCGAGGCCGAACCAGTCCGGCCCGACCCCGTAGGCCGCCAGTTCCTGCTTGAGGTGGAACGTCTCGTCGGCCCGTCCCCAGCCCTGCTCCTCGTTGATGCCGCCGCCCAGCGTGTACATCACCGTGTCGAGGTCCGGGCAGACCTTGAGCCCGAAGAGATGGATGTCGTCGCCGGTGTTGCCGATCACCGTGACGTCCGCGTCCGGCACGGCCCGCTTCAGACCGCGCAGGAAACGGGCACCGCCGATGCCGCCTGCCAGAACCACAATGCGCATGGGACCAAGTCTTGCAGGCGGGTACGACAACGCGTCAGGCAGTCACCGAACGCGGCCGGGAGTGCGCCTCGCAGTGCGGGGCGGTGTGCATCGGCATCTGCGTCAGGCCCGGGTAGTACACGTGGAGGCTGACCGCCGGCTCCAGGGTGTCGTTGACGACCTCGTGGACGTACCCCGGCGCGAACACCCTCTCGCACTCTCGGCTGCGCTCGAGCGGGTGGCCCTGCACGCCTCCCGCCGTCAACGCGCGCGTGCCGCGTTCGGTGCGCTCGGTGAGCGTGCCCTCCAGGACGGTCAGGACGCCGGAGGAGCGGCCGTGGTCGTGCAGCCCGCTGCCCTGTCCCGGCACCCAGGACAGCAGCCACACCTCGTAGCCCGGCCCGGTGCGCAGCCGGTGGTACCAGCGGGTGGTGGCGTCGTAGCGGACCAGGTGCGCCCACTGGGCGCGGTCGGCGGCGATCGAGCGGGCGAGGCCCACGAACTCGGCAACGGTGGCCGGGTGCTCGCGCGGCGGCTGGAGCAGGTGCGGGACTTCGAGGATGTCGCCGGCGATCTGGAGGTCGTTGTCGCTGTTCATGGGGTGCGGTGGTTCCTCGGTGAGAGAAGGCCGGGGGGAACGGGGAAGGGGAACGGAAACCGGGTCACGGGGGGACACGGCCCGCAGCTGGAGCGAGGGGTGTGGCTCAACAGCTGGAACAGCGACAACAGCTACAGCGGGCCCGGGCAGCACCATGGGACCCGGCGGTGCGGGTCGAGGTGAGTGCCGAGTGCGCGAGCATGCCCACTAGGACATCGGTTCACACCCGCAGTGTCAACTCGGCGCCCGCGATGTGGACCGGTTTCACCTCATCCGGTTCATCTGTCAGGTGAAAGGTTTGTTCACCGGGATGCCGGGACACATGGGGCACATCCAGGCGCTCAAGCCTCGCGGAACGTGATCGAACGCCAGGGCGTCCTTCTCCGTATAGATGTCCGTACGGGGTTCCGGCGCCCCTCCGGCCTCGTCTGCATGTCGCGGTTTATGGCGATTTGAACACTTTCTGCAAGGCCTTGGTTCCGCAGAGTGAATAACGGGCCCAATAGCAGATCTCGGCTTGACTCGCCCGGAGCAGCACACTTGTAATTTCACTCGTGTCGTTCAGCCGAAATCGGTAACGGCAACGCACGGGGACGCGAAAGACAGACGAGGGGCGCACATGACCGAGCTGGTGCAGCAACTGCTGGTCGACGACGCGGACGAGGAACTCGGCTGGCAGGAGCGCGCGCTGTGCGCCCAGACCGACCCCGAGTCCTTCTTCCCCGAGAAGGGCGGCTCCACCAGAGAGGCGAAGAAGGTCTGCCTCGCCTGCGAGGTCCGCTCCGAGTGCCTCGAGTACGCCCTTGCCAACGACGAGCGTTTCGGGATCTGGGGCGGCCTGTCCGAGCGGGAGCGCCGCCGGCTGAAGAAGGCCGCCGTCTGACCACACATCCACACCAAATCATCACGAACGGCCCGTCGCCGGTGGGTTATCCACAGGCGGCGGGCCGTCGTCATGGTCAGCCGATAGTGTGGTCGCTCGTCCGAGACGCCCCGCTGTCCCCTCGGCCCACGAGAGGGCACGGGTGTCCACCGCAGTCCATCGAACCGGGGCCCGTACCTCGATGTCCGTGCACAGCCATACGGCAGCCCAAGACTCGGCTGCCACACCTGAGTTCCCGCGTCATGTGGTGACCGCGGTCCTCGTCTCCCACGACGGCGCCCGCTGGCTGCCCGACGCCCTCGCCGGGGTCCTCGGCCAGGAGCGCCCCGTCCAGTACGCGGTCGCCGCCGACACCGGCAGCGCGGACGACTCCGCCCGGCTGCTCACCGACGCCCTCGGCGATGCCAACGTCCTGCACCTCGCCCGCCGCACCGGCTTCGGCCAGGCCGTCGAGGAGGCCGTCCGCACCACGCCGGTTCTCACCCCCGAGGAGCTGCCGTACCTCAAGCGCCCCAGCGGCTGGGACCCTGTCACGCGCACCTGGCGCGACGACGCCTACGACATGCCCGAACTGCCGTACGGCGAGCCCATCCAGTGGCTCTGGCTGCTGCACGACGACTGCGCCCCCGAACCCGAGGCCCTGGCCGAGCTGCTGCGGGTCGTCGACAACGAACTGGAGCTGGGCCGCGCCGACGTGGCGGTCGTCGGCCCCAAGCTGCGCGGCTGGTACGACCGCCGGCAACTGCTGGAGGTCGGCGTCTCCATCGCCAACTCCGGCCGCCGCTGGACCGGCCTGGACCGCCGCGAACAGGACCAGGGACAGCACGACCACGTGCGCACCGTGCTGTCCGTCTCCACCGCCGGCATGCTCGTCCGCCGCGACGTCTTCGAACAGCTCGGCGGCTTCGACCGCCGGCTGCCCCTGATGCGCGACGACGTCGACCTGTGCTGGCGCGCCCACACCGCGGGCCACCGCGTCCTGATCGCCCCCGACGCGGTCGTGCGGCACGCCGAGGCCGCTTCCCGCGAGCGCCGCGCCGTCGACTGCATGGGCCGCACCGCCGCCTCCCCGCACAAGGTCGACAAGGCCGGCGCCGTCTACACGCTGCTCGCCAACACCCGCGGATCCGCGCTGCCCTGGGTGCTGCTGCGACTCGTGGTCGGCACCGTCCTGAGGACCGTCGCCTATCTCGTCGGCAAGGTGCCCGGCCAGGCCGTCGACGAGATCCGCGGCCTGCTCGGCACCCTGCTGCGCCCGGAGCGGATCATCGCCGCGCGGCGCCGCCGCGGACCCTCGCAGATCGACAAGGGCGAACTGCGTCAGCTCCTCCCGCCGCCCGGCGCCACCATCCGTGCCACCGTGGAGCAGCTCGCCGCCAACTTCACCAGCGGTTCCGACACCGACACCGCCTCGGCCGGCCGGCACGGCGGGGCCGTGGAGTCCGGACCCGGCGGCGACGACGCCGAATTCCTGGAGATCGAGCAGTTCGCCCGGCTCAAGCGGATCGCCCGCAAGCCCGGCCCCGTGCTCTTCCTCGTCCTGCTCCTCATCTCCCTGGCCGCCTGCCGCGCCCTGCTAGGCGGCGGCGCGCTCGCGGGCGGCGCCCTGCTGCCCGCCCCGGCCGACGCCGGCGAGCTGTGGTCCCGCTTCGCGGACTCCTGGCAGCCGGTGGGCGCGGGCGGCACCTCGTCCGCCCCGCCCTACCTGGCGCTCATCGCGACCCTCGCCACGATCCTGTTCGGCTCCACCGGGCTCGCCGTCACCGTCCTGCTGGTCGCCTCGGTCCCGCTCGCCGGATTCACCGCCTACTTCGCCTCCCGGCCGCTCGTCACCTCCCGGCTGCTGCGCGCCTGGGCGGCCATCGCCTACGCCTTCCTGCCCGCCACCACCGGCGCCCTGGCCGGCGGCCGCATCGGCACCGCCGTACTCGCCGTGCTGCTGCCGCTCATCGCGCGCGCGGGCGTCGCCGCAAGCGGCCTCGCGAACCGTTCCGGCGCACGCGGCAGTTGGCGTGCCACGTGGGCGTACGCGCTCCTGCTGACCATCACCACCGCCTTCACCCCGATCGTCTGGCCGCTCGCGCTGCTCCTCGGCATCGGCGTGCTCGCCCTGCGCCGCGGCGACCTCATCGCCCACGCCCTGCGCTTCCTCGCCCAGCTCGGCACCCCGCTGCTGGTCCTCGCCCCCTGGTCGCTGACCCTGCTCCCGACGGGCTTCTTCAAGGAAGCCGGCCTGCCCTACGGCGCCTCGGCCGCCTCCGCGCTCGACCTGCTCGGCGCCAGCCCCGGTGGCCCCGGCACCCTGCAGGGCCTGACGCTCATCGGCATCGTCCTGGCCGCCCTCGCCGCGCTGCTGCGCTCCGAGCGGCAGCCGGCCATCCGTACCGCCTGGGTGGTCGCCCTGGCCGGCCTCGTCTTCGCCGTCCTGTCCAACAGGTCCGCCTGGGCCGGACCGGCCACCCTCGTCTACGGCATCGCGCTGCTGGCCGCCGCCACCCTCGGTGCCGACGGCGCACGCGCGCGTGTGGCCGAGCAGAGCTTCGGCTGGCGCCAGCCCGTCGCCGCCCTGATCGCCTTGGCCTGCGCCGCGGGCCCGCTGCTCGTCGCCGCCGGCTGGATGGTCCGCGGCGCCGACGGCCCCCTGGAGCGCCGCGACCCGACCCAGGTGCCCGCGTTCGTCGCAGAGGACTCCACCACCGGCGACCGGGCCCGCACCCTGATCCTGGACAGCGACTCCACCGCGCGCGTGCGCTACACCCTGGTCCGCGGCTCCGGCGCCCGGATGGGCGATGCCGAGGTCAGCGCCGCCGACGGCGAGAACACCCGGCTGGACAAGGTCGTCGCCAACCTGATCGCCGGCTCGGGCGCCGACCAGGCCGACGAACTCGGCGGCTTCGCCGTGCGGTACGTCCTCGTCCACAAGGGCGCGCCCCGCGACATCACCCGCGTCCTCGACACCACCCCCGGCCTGTCCCGGCTCAGCCAGCAGAACGGCAGTGCCCTGTGGCGGGTCGACCAGGAGGTCTCCCGCGCCACCATCGTCCCCGCCGGCGGCTCGGGCACCGCCCAGCCGGTCAGTGCCGGACCGGTGGAGATCCACACGACGGTCCCGTCCGGCGCCGCCGGCCGCGTCCTGCGCCTGGCCGACACCGTCTCCGACGGCTGGACGGCCACCCTGGACGGCAAGCCGCTCACCCGTACCACGGTCGACGGCTGGGCCCAAGGCTTCCAACTGCCCTCCGGCGGCGGGAAGCTGGACGTCACCTACGACGACCCGATCACCCACACCGCCTGGCTGTGGGCCCAGGGCGCGCTCGCCGTCGTCCTGGTCGTCCTCGCCCTGCCCGGCCGCCGCCGCGACGTCGACGACGACCTCCCGGAGGAGGAGCCGCCGCCCGCCGAGGCCGCCGCCGGCGAGGGCCGCCGCGCCCGCCGCCTGCGCGCCCAGGCCGAGGAGCAGGCCGGCGACGAGCAGCCGGCCGCACCACCGCTTCCGGAGGAGCCCCCGGCCGCCGTGCCGCACCAGCAGTCCTACGACGACTGGGACCAGGCCGCCTCCTACGCGAACGCGGGATACGCCTACGGAGCCGACCAGTACCAGGACGGCGGCCAGTACCAGCCCTCCGGCTACGACCAGCAGGCCTACCCGGCCGCCGACCCCTACCAGACGGGCCAGTACGACCCGTACGCCTACGGCGGTACGGCAGACCAGATGCCGTACGACCCGACGGCGTACCAGCAGGGCTACGACCCGGCGTACGACCCCGCCCAGCAGGGCTACGACCCGGCCCAGCACCCCCACGGCACCGGTAGCGAGCGCCCCGACGGGAGCCAGCAGTGAACCGCACCACCCTGTCCCTGATCGCCGCCACCACCGCGCTGGCCGCCGTCACGGCCTTCGCCGCGTTCGACGGCCCGTCCGCGTCCGGCGCCTCCGCTCCGAAGGCGGCCGCGAACCTCCCGGTGGAGCGCACCAGCCTGCTCTGCCCGGCACCGAGCATCTCGGACATCGCCGACACGTCGTACACGTCGTTCACGCCCGTCACCCAGGGCACGGCGAGCAGCGGCAAGGCGCAACTCCAAGCGGCGCAGGAGCAGTCGGGCGACGGCACGGACAACTCGCAGACCGGCAAGAGCTCCAAGGGGTCCAAGGGCGGGAAGAAGACCGCCGGCCAGCCGGTGATCGCCCCGAAGGCGCCGGGCACTCCGGCCACCGGTGACACCTCCGGTGCCGACACGCCCGCGCTCATCGGCACCGCCGACGGGAAGTTCGCCCCCGGCTGGACCGTCCAGGAGACCACCGAGGTGGCCGCCGGCACCGGCCGCGGCCTCCAGGGCGTCAACTGCACGGCCGCCGACACCGATTTCTGGTTCCCCGGAGCCAGCACGTCCGCCGACCGCACCGACTACGTGCACCTGACCAACCCCGACGACTCGGCCGCGGTCGTCGACATCGAGCTCTACGGCAAGGACGGCGCGATCAAGGCGCCCCTGGGGGAGAACCTCACCGTCCCGCCGCACGCGAGCAAGCCGATCCTGCTCTCCACCCTCACCGACGAACGGCAGCCCGACCTGACCGTGCACGTCAGCGTGCGCAGCGGCCGGGTCGGCGCGTCCGTGCAGGCCCTGGACGACAAGTCGGGCGGCGACTGGCTGGCCGCGTCCGCCGACCCGGCCGGCAGCCTGGTCCTGCCCGGCATCCCGAAGGACGCCACCGACGTGCGCCTGATCGCCTTCACCCCCGGCGGCGACGACGCCGACCTGAAGGTCCGCCTGGCCTCACCGGACGGCCTGATCACCCCGGCGGGCAACGAGACCCTGCACGTGAAGTCGGGCATGACGACCACCGCCGACCTCGGCGACGTGACCCGCGGCCAGGCCGGCTCCCTGGTCCTCACACCCACCGACCAGTCGGTCCCGGTCGTGGCGGCCCTCCGGGTGGTCCGCGGCAAGGGCGACAAGCAGGAGACGGCCTTCATCCCGGCCACCGCCCCCGTCGGCACGCGCGCGACGGCGGCCGACAACAGCGCCAAGGGCACGACCCTCGCCCTGACCGCGCCCACCGGCACGGCGACGGTCAAGGTGACCGCCTCGGCGGGCAGCGAGGGCGGTACGGCGACGACGAAGACGTACACGATCAAGTCCGGTACCACCGAGAACGTGCCGTTCCCCGTCCCCTCCGCCTTGCAGGGCACCTACGCCCTCACCGTCGAACCCGTCTCCGGCGGCCCGGTCTACGCCTCCCGCACCCTCTCCGCCACCGAGTCCGGAGTCCCCGGCTTCACCATCCAGACCCTGCCGAACGACCGCGGCATGGTGGCGGTGCCGAAGACGACGGAGGATCTGTCGGTCCTGCAGAAGTGAGGGGCGGCGCTTCGCAGCGCGGCTGCGGCGCGGGCGCGCGGGCGACTGCGGGCAGCCGCGCCGTGGCTGCGGCTGTCACGCCGCCGTGGCTGCGGGCAGTCGTGCCGCCAGGGGCGGCGTGTGCGCTGGGGGGCACCCCCTGGGGAAGGCACCCCGCCGGCGCGGGCGAGCGAGACATCCCGTCGCGCAGTGGCAGCGCAGCGGCACCCTGCCGGCGCGGGCAAGTGAAACGCCCCGTCGTCCAGCAGCAGCGCCGGGCACCTTGCCGGCGCGTCCGGCAGAGCCCGAGCCCACTCCGCCCAGCCACAGCACAGCGCACCCATGCGGCAGAGGCACCTCACACCGCCGTAGCCCCGCAGCGGCCCGCAGCCTAGTCCTCCCCGTACCGCGGATCCACGGTCTCCGGCGTCAGTCCGAGCAGCTCGGCCACCTGCTCCACGACCACCTCGTGCACCAGCGCGGCCCGCTCGTCCCGCCCCTTGGTACGGATCTCCACCGGCCGCCGGTACACGACCACCCGCGCCCGCCGCCCCTCCTGCGCCGGAACGACCCCGCCCAACGGCACGGCCTCGTCACTCCACGCCGGCTCCGCGCGCCCCTCCAGCCGAGGCACCTCCAGCACGAGGAAGTCGATGTCGGCCAGCTGCGGCCACCGCCGCTCGAGCCGCTCCACGGAGTCCTGCACCAGGTCGGCGAACACATCGGCACGACTTGCCGCCAGCGGCACCTGCGGCGGCGCGATCGGCCCCCGCATGCCCCGCCCGTGGCGATCACGGCGACGGGGCCCGGGGCCGGCGGCACGGGGCGGTACACGGTTGTCCATCACTGGGGGAAGCCTAGTCCCCGCACGCTCCGCCTGCCCGGCCCCACACGGCAGCCCACGCCCGGCCACACCCCTCACTCACCCCCCGCCCCGCCCCTGCCGGCCGCCTTCCCCCGGGCCGGCCAGGTTCCCGCCGATCAGCCCGCCGCCGATCGGCCGTATGCGAATCCGATCGGCCTCCTCCAACCTGTGTCGCAGGATGACCATTCCAGCCAACGTCTGGCTCGTTTCCGTAACCCTCCAAGACCGCCGAACTCAAGGCAATTGACGGTGTTTGTACCGGCTCATGACCGTATAGAGTCGCGGCCAAAACCCAACGAAAAGCCGTCCGCGCAGGTCAACAGGGCCTCCCCGAAGGGGTGTGTGGGGTGTTTCACAACACGACACAGTGGAGTGACGTGGTGGAGAGTCGTCGCGGCCCGCTCAAGAGTGCGGTACCGTCCAACGTCGTGAGCCCTGTACGTCGCTGTTCGCGAACCGCCTGCGGCCGACCCGCCGTCGCGACGCTGACGTACGTCTACGCCGACTCGACCGCGGTCCTCGGCCCGCTCGCCACCTACGCCGAACCGCACTGTTACGACCTGTGCGCCGAGCACTCCGAGCGCCTCACCGCCCCCCGCGGCTGGGAGGTCGTGCGCCTCCTCGACGGCTCCGCTCCCGCGCGGCCCAGCGGAGACGATCTGGAAGCGCTTGCCAACGCCGTACGCGAGGCGGCCCGCCCCCAGGAGCGCGCGGCCGGGGCGGGCGGCGGCGGAGCCCGTACGGCGGACCCCATGGAAGTCGCCCGCCGCGGCCACCTCCGCGTCCTGCGCTCCCCGGACAACTGAGCCACCACTTCGCCCGTCAAGCCGGCCCACGGCACCCCACCGCTGGTTACGACTGGGCCTCCACCCGGTGTCCGCACACCCGCCCCTTACCCCGGACGGGTAGTTTGTGGGCACACATAGGACTTTCAGGAGGGTTGGCTGTGGCTGCTGATCTGTCGCAGATCGTGAAGGCGTACGACGTACGCGGAGTGGTTCCGGACCAGTGGGACGAGTCACTGGCCGGGCTCTTCGGCGCCGCCTTCGCGGAGGTGACGGGTGCGGCGGCGATCGTCGTCGGCCACGACATGCGGCCCTCGTCCCCCGGCCTGTCCCGCGCCTTCGCGCGCGGCGCGGCGGACCGCGGCGTCGACGTCACCGAGATCGGCCTGTGCTCCACGGACCAGCTGTACTACGCCTCGGGCGCGCTGAACCTGCCCGGCGCCATGTTCACCGCCTCCCACAACCCGGCCCAGTACAACGGCATCAAGCTGTGCCGAGCGGGTGCCGCCCCGGTCGGCCAGGACACCGGCCTCACCCAGATCCGCGAACTGGTCGAGCGCTGGCTGGAGTCGGGCGCGCCGGAACCCGTCGCCCGGCCGGGAACCCTGACCACCCGTGAGACGTTGGACGACTACGCGGCGCACCTCCGCTCGCTCGTCGACCTGACCTCCATCCGCCCGCTGAAGGTCGTGGTCGACGCCGGCAACGGCATGGGCGGCCACACGGTCCCGTCCGTCTTCGCCGGCCTGCCCCTGACCCTCGTCCCGATGTACTTCGAACTGGACGGCACCTTCCCCAACCACGAGGCCAACCCGCTCGACCCGGCCAACCTCGTGGACCTGCAGAAGCGTGTCCCGGCGGAGGGCGCGGACCTCGGCATCGCCTTCGACGGCGACGCCGACCGGTGCTTCGTCGTGGACGAGCACGGCGACCCGGTCTCCCCGTCCGCGATCACCGCGCTGGTCGCCGCCCGCGAACTCGCCCGCCACGGAGGCAAGGGCACGATCATCCACAACCTCATCACGTCCCGTACGGTCCCGGAGGTCGTGAAGGAAAACGGGGGGACCCCGGTCCGCACCCGTGTCGGCCACTCCTTCATCAAGGCCGAGATGGCCCGCTCCGGCGCGATCTTCGGCGGCGAGCACTCCGCGCACTACTACTTCAAGGACTTCTGGAACGCGGACACGGGCATGCTTGCCGCCCTGCACGTCCTGGCCGCCCTCGGCGGCCAGGACGGTGCCCTGTCCTCGCTCGTCGCCCAGTACGACCGCTACGTCGGCTCCGGCGAGATCAACTCCACCGTCGCCGACCAGTCCGCCCGCCTCGCCGCGATCCGCTCCGCGTACCAGGACCGCGCCGACGTCACCCTGGACGACCTCGACGGCCTCACCGTCGCGGCCCCCGACTGGTGGTTCAACGTCCGCCCCTCCAACACCGAGCCCCTCCTCCGCCTGAACGCGGAGGCGAAGGACGAGGCGACGATGACCAAGATCAGGGACGAGGCCCTCGCCATCATCAGGTCCTGAACCCACGGCCCCTCTCCACCCCACCGGCCCCGGCACCCCGCCCACGCCCTTCGGCAGCCCGAGTGTGGTGCCGTGGCCCCGTCTTCCGGCCGCCCGGGCACGGAGCGGTGGCCACGCCTTCCAGGCGCCCGAGCCACGGTGCCGTGGTCCCCTCCTCCGGCCGCCCGGATCACGGTGCCGTGGTCCCCTCCTCCGGCCGCCCGGGTCACGGCGTCGTGGCTTTGCCCTCTGGGCGTCCGGGCCGTGGCGGCGTGACTTTGCCTATCAGCCGGCCGCGTCGCCGCGCCGGGACCGCGCCTGCCGGCCGGCCGAGTCATGGTGCCGTGGGCGCGCCTTTCAGCCGACCGGGTCGGGTGGTGGACGGCACAGGCCGGGGCGGAGCCCCCTGGGGCAGTGCCGAGAGCCCAGCTCGGCCCGGCCAACAGCGGTACGCTGACCAGCGGCCAAAGAAACCTCAGCCCCCGAAGGGACACCCCATGCCGCTCGAAGCCGGCCTCCTGGAGATCCTCGCCTGCCCGGCCTGCCACGCCCCTCTCAAGGAGCAGGACACCGAGCTGATCTGCACCGGCCAGGACTGCGGCCTCGCCTACCCGGTCCGCGACGACATCCCGGTCCTCCTCGTGGACGAGGCCCGCCGCCCGGCGTAACGCCAAGGCGTCACCCCGTACGGGGCCCACCCCCGTTCAGGAACCACTCCTTACAGGACCCACTCCGCACAGGACCCCCGGCGATCGGAGGCAACCGCCCATGCTGGACGAATCGCTGCTCGACACCCCGGAGGGCCTCGCCGCGGCCGACCGCCGAGGCCTGCTGCGCGGCGCCGCCGAGGCCGGCGCCCGCGTCCGCACCGCCGTCCGGCACGCCGGCGAGGCCGGCATCGGCGACCTCAAGCCCGACGGCCGCCCCCGCGCCGTCCTCATCGCCGGCCCGGGCGCCGCCGCCACCCACACGGCCGACCTCCTCGGCACACTGGCCGGCGTCGGCAGCCCCGTCGTCCGCCTGGCCCCGACCGGCGTCGCCCCGGCCGCGGGCGCCCTGCGCTGGGAACTCCCGGGCTGGGCCGGCTCCGTCGACCTGCTCCTGATCGCCACCCCGGACGGCACCGAACCCAGCCTCTCCCTCCTCGCCGACCAGGCCTACCGCCGAGGCTGCTCACTGGTCGCCGTCGCCCCGCCCGGCACCCCGCTCGCGGAGGCCGTCTCCGGCGCCCACGGCCTCTTCGTACCGATGGCGACAGCGCCGTACGACCACGACGAACCGCTCGCCGCGTCCTCCCCGGGCGTCTTCTGGGCGCTGCTCACCCCGCTGCTCGCGCTGCTGGACCGGGTCGGACTGCTCAGCGCCCCGCCGGAGGCCCTGGAGAAGGTCGCCGACCGGCTGGACCACATCGCCGAGCGGTGCGGACCCGCCATCGCGACGTACAGCAACCCGGCCAAGACCCTGGCCGCCGAACTCGCCGACGCGCTCCCCGTGGTGTGGACGGAAGGGGCCGCGGCGGGCCCCGCCGGGCGCCGTTTCGTCGCCGCCCTCGCCGAACTCGCCGGCCGCCCCGCGCTCGTCGCGGAACTCCCCGAGGCGCTCTCCGCGCACAGCGCCCTGCTGGCCGGCCCGCTGGCCGCCAGTGCCGACCCGGACGACTTCTTCCGCGACCGCGTCGAGGAGCCACCCGCGCTGCACGCGCGCGTAGTGCTGCTGCGCGACCGCCCGATCGGCGGCCTGACCGCCGCTCCGGCCGCCCGTGACCTCGCCCTGAGCCACGACACGCCGATCAGCGAGCTCGAACCGGAGGAGGGCGGCGAACTGGAGACCCTCGCGGAACTGATCGCCGTCACGGATTTCGCCGCTGTTTACCTGGCGCTCGCTTCCGGGGCCTGATGTTTACTCCGGGCCGCACGACCCGCGCCCACCCCAGCACGACAGCGCGGCCCCCCACAGCGGGTCAGCCGGCAGCCCGAACGACAGCGCGGCGGCCGGCGCCACCGCCGGCGCCGGCTGAGCAGCCGTACATACGGAGACAGAGAAGACACATGGACCGCCTCGACAACACCATCCGCCCCTACGCCTGGGGTTCCCCCACCGCCATCCCGCACCTCCTCGGCGTCGAGCCGACCGCTGAACCGCAGGCGGAGATGTGGATGGGCGCGCACCCGGGCGCCCCCTCGCGCACCGAGCGCGGGACGCTCGTCGAGGCCATCGACGCGGACCCGGAGGCCGAGCTGGGCAAGGCGGCCGTGGCGAAGTTCGGCCCGCACCTGCCCTTCCTCCTCAAGATCCTCGCCGCCGGCGCGCCCCTCTCCCTCCAGGTGCACCCCGACCTGGAGCAGGCCAAGGAGGGTTACGCCGACGAGGAGCGCCGCGGCATCCCGGTCGACGCCCCGCACCGCAACTACAAGGACGCCAACCACAAGCCCGAACTCATCTGCGCCCTCACCGAGTTCGACGGCCTGTGCGGCTTCCGCGACCCGGCCCGGGCCGCCGACCTGCTGGACGGACTCGGCGTCGCCACCCTCAAGCCGTACGTCGACCTGCTGCACGCCCAGCCCGAGGACGCGGCCCTGCGCGAGGTCCTCACCGCGATCCTCACCGCCGACCCCGAGGAGATGGCGCGCACGGTCGCCGAGGCCGCTGACGCCTGCGCCCGCCTCGGCGGCGACTACACCCCCTACGCCGAGATCGCCCAGCACTACCCGGGCGACCCCGGCGTCATCGCGGCCATGCTGCTGAACCACGTCCGCCTGCAGCCCGGCGAGGCCCTGTTCCTCGGCGCCGGCATCCCGCACGCGTACCTGAACGGCCTCGGCGTCGAAATCATGGCGAACTCCGACAACGTCCTGCGCTGCGGCCTGACCCCCAAGCACGTCGACGTCCCCGAACTCCTGCGCATCGTCCGCTTCGAGGCCGGCGACCCGGGCGTCCTGCGCCCCGAGTCCTCCCCGGCCGGCGAAGAGGTCTACGAGACGCCGATCGACGAGTTCCGCCTCTCCCGGTACGTCCTCCCCGAGGGCGGCCCCGCCCGCGACCTCACCCGTGACACCCCGCAGATCCTGCTCTGCACGGCCGGTTCGGTCCGGGCGGCCGAGTACCGGCTGAACCCGGGGCAGTCGGTCTTCGTCCCGGCCGGCGAGACGGCGGAGATCTCGGGCACGGGCACGCTGTTCCGCGCCACTGTGATCGTATGACCGGGGTTGTGGATACCTGACGCACCGGGTCCCGGCCGGGCTGCGAGAATGGCCCACCGGCAAAGGCCGGGCAAAGCCGGGACACGCCTGGGCGGCGTGGCCGTACCAGGGCTCCTAGGGCCTCAGAGGCGAAGGGACAACGCGAACACATGAGCGCGTCAGGCGGTACCAAAGCGATCGTGGCGGCACTCGGCGCCAACCTCGCGATCGCGGCATCGAAGTTCGTGGCGTTCGCGTTCAGCGGCTCCTCCTCGATGCTCGCCGAGGGCGTCCACTCGCTCGCCGACTCCGGCAACCAGTTCCTGCTGCTCATCGGCGGCAAGAGGGCCCAGCGCGAGGCGACCCCGCAGCACCCCTTCGGCTACGGCCGCGAGCGCTTCATCTACGCCTTCCTGGTCTCGATCGTCCTGTTCTCCATCGGCGGCATGTTCGCCATCTATGAGGGCTACGAGAAGATCAGCCACCCGCACCAACTGGAGAACTGGTACTGGCCGGTGGGCGTCCTGGTCTTCGCGGTCGTCGCCGAGGGCTTCTCCTTCCGCACGGCCATCAAGGAGTCCAACGAACTGCGCGGCCGACTGTCCTGGGCCCAGTTCATCCGCCGTGCCAAGGCCCCCGAGCTGCCCGTGGTCCTGCTGGAGGACTTCGGCGCGCTCATCGGCCTGGTCCTCGCCCTGCTCGGCGTCGGCCTCGCGGTTCTCACCGGCGACGGCGTCTGGGACGGCATCGGCACGGTCTGCATCGGTGTCCTGCTCGTCTGCATCGCCCTGGTCCTGGCCGCCGAGACCAAGTCCCTGCTGCTCGGCGAGGCCGCCGGTGCCGACGTGGTCAAGCAGATCGAGACCGCCATGGTCGACGGAGACACGGTCACCGGCGTCATCCACATGCGCACGCTGCACCTCGGCCCCGAGGAGCTGCTGGTCGCCGCCAAGATCGCCGTCCGGCACGAGGACACGGCCGCCGAGGTCGCGAACGCCATCAACGCCGCCGAGGCCCGCATCCGCGCCGCCGTCCCCATCGCCCGCGTCATCTACCTGGAACCGGACATCTACAGCGACGCCGAGGCCGCCAGGGGCCCGGACCCGGAGGCCACCCCGGGCGGCCCGAACCCGCACGCCGCCGGGCACTGAGCCCGAAGCCGCAGCTCGCTCAGCTCCCCGTCGACCGCGTCGGCCAGGGCAACTGCGGCACGGTCGGCGCCTTCCGCCGTCGTACGACGAGGAAACCGATCCCCAGCCCGATGCCGGTGAGGACCAGCACCGCGCCGAGAAGCACGGCCGTACCCAGTGCCACCGCGACCTTACGCTCCTCCGTCACCCGGCCCCGCACGGCGTCCACCGGAACCGTCCCACCGTGGTCCGTGGGAAAGGCGCGCGAGTCCATGGCGTCCGCCCGGTGGTCGCCCAGCAGGAACAGCCGGCCCTGCGGCACCCTGACGTCGTACGACCGGTGCTGGCCGTCGGCGTCGCCCCCGCTGACGTAGGGCTCCTCGATCGGTGCGCCGTTCACGGTGACCCGCTCCTCGGAGCCCACGCGCGTGCAGCAGGCCACACGATCGCCGCCCACAGCGATCACACGCTGCATGACGACCCCGTCGGACGCGTAGCGCCCCGGCGCGGAGAAGACCACGACATCACCGCGCCGCACCTCGCCGCCGCCTACCTTCTCCCACACGACCCGCTGCCCCGGTGTGTAGGTCGGCGACATACTTTCGCTCGGCACGGTCCCGGTGCCGTACGCGCTGTTGGCATAGACGACCGTGCCGATGCCCAGCACCAGCCCCAGCAGCCCCACCACGAGCGCCGCAATCCCGAGTCCACGTCCCGGCCCTGCCCCCACCATGCCCCGCCCTCCCCATACGACCCGTCATACGACCCGTCCGCGGCCCGGAGAATAGCGCGACTCTGTGTACCCCCTGCGCCACCGGACACAGCAAGCGGGCCCCGGCCCGCAAGCCGTGGGCTTCAAGCGAAGGGCCGCGAGGCCGGAATGCACCCGAAGGCCGGAGCCCGCACCGCCGGGGGCCCGCATCGCGCGGTCCTCGGGCCCGAGACCGAAACTCGTCCCTGCCGGTTCCCGAGCCGTGAGGCTGGAAGATCCGCACCCCGCCGGTCCCTGTGGGCCAAGGACCCGGGCCCGAGTCGGCGGCCTGGCTCGCGCGAGGCCGGGGCCCCGCCGCCCGGCTCAGCCGACTGCGTCGAGCACGTCGAGCACCGGCCGCTCGTCCCGCGCGGCCGGCAACCGCTCCCGATAGCCGGGGGCCGTCAGACTGCGCGAGAGCGGCGCGAGGATCTGCAGATGATCACAGCCGGCGGCAGCCTCCGGTACGGCGATCACGAAGATCAGCCTGGCCGGCGCGGTCACGACGTCCGAATTGGCATGCGGGATCCCGGTCTGCAGGTCCCCCTCCACCGGGTCCCCCGCGGTTTCCGTACCCCTGCGGCCGCGCTGCCGCCCCCGCGCCCCACCTCGAAACCGCCTCTCCCACGGCTCGAACCGTACGAAGGCGGACTGGGGCCGACCGGGCCGTCCGGTGTAGCTTGGGACGGAGCCAGACGTCGCTGCTGATGGCGGTCGGGCGGTGCCAGGACGGGCCGGCCGAGGGAGAGAGGGCCTCCGACGGACTGCGCTGCGCGCACGTGGGCATGCCTGTGTCCTCTTCTCGGGCACCCCTGTGTCCGCCGCCGCGCAGACCAGCCGTACCCACCTCGCCCCGATACCGAGGAGCAGCTCGTAATGACGACTGTCGACAACCGACAGGACTTCAAGGTCGCCGACCTCTCGCTGGCCGAGTTCGGCCGCAAGGAGATCACCCTCGCCGAGCACGAGATGCCCGGCCTGATGGCGATCCGCAAGGAGTACGCCGAGGCCCAGCCGCTCGCCGGCGCCCGCGTCACCGGCTCTCTGCACATGACCGTGCAGACCGCCGTCCTGATCGAGACCCTGGTCGCCCTCGGCGCCCAGGTCCGCTGGGCCTCCTGCAACATCTTCTCCACCCAGGACCACGCGGCCGCCGCCATCGCCGTCGGCCCCGACGGCACGCCCGACAACCCGCAGGGCGTCCCGGTCTTCGCCTGGAAGGGCGAGACCCTGGAGGAGTACTGGTGGTGCACCGAGCAGGCGCTGACCTGGCCGGACAGCCCCACCGGCGGCCCGAACATGATCCTGGACGACGGTGGTGACGCCACCCTCCTCGTCCACAAGGGCGTCGAGTACGAGAAGGCCGGTGAGGTCCCCGCCCTGGACACCGCCGAGTCCGACGAGCACCGCGTCATCCTCCAGCTGCTGCACCGCACCCTGGGCGAGAACCCCCAGAAGTGGACCCAGCTGGCCTCCGAGATCCGCGGCGTCACCGAGGAGACCACCACGGGTGTCCACCGCCTGTACGAGATGCAGCGCGAGGGCTCCCTCCTCTTCCCGGCGATCAACGTCAACGACTCGGTCACCAAGTCGAAGTTCGACAACAAGTACGGCTGCCGCCACTCCCTGGTCGACGGCATCAACCGCGCCACCGACGTCCTGATCGGCGGCAAGACCGCCGTCGTCTGCGGCTACGGCGACGTGGGCAAGGGGTGCGCCGAGTCCCTGCGCGGCCAGGGCGCCCGCGTGATCATCACCGAGATCGACCCGATCTGCGCCCTGCAGGCGGCGATGGACGGCTACCAGGTCACCACCCTCGACGAGGTCGTCGAGACCGCCGACATCTTCATCACCACCACCGGCAACAAGGACATCATCCTTGCGTCGGACATGGCGAAGATGAAGCACCAGGCGATCGTCGGCAACATCGGCCACTTCGACAACGAGATCGACATGGCCGGCCTCGCCAAGGTCCCCGGCATCGTCAAGGACGAGGTCAAGCCGCAGGTCCACACCTGGAAGTTCCCCGACGGCAAGGTGATCATCGTCCTGTCCGAGGGCCGCCTGCTGAACCTGGGCAACGCCACCGGCCACCCGTCGTTCGTGATGTCCAACTCCTTCGCGGACCAGACCCTGGCCCAGATCGAGCTGTTCACCAAGCCCGACGAGTACCCGACCGGCGTCTACGTGCTGCCCAAGCACCTCGACGAGAAGGTCGCCCGCCTCCACCTGGACGCGCTCGGCGTCAAGCTCACCAAGCTGCGCCCGGAGCAGGCCGCGTACATCGGCGTGGAGGTCGACGGCCCGTTCAAGTCGGACCACTACCGCTACTGAGCCGGCGATTCCCCGGTCCCGCCCGCCAAGGAGTGCGCCGGTGCACCACCGCGCTCCCCGGCAGCAGGTCCCTCGAGGCAGGCCCCCGCACCCCCGTGCCGGGGGCCTGCCCCTTTGACCGGCCCGCCCGGACCAGAGGAATCGGAAGTGGCTCGAACCGGACCGGAGGAGCCGCAAGCCGGCCGACCGTCAGCCCCGAGACCCAGGACACCCATGCCCCGCGGCCGTTATTCGCTCCACGATCCGCACGATCACACCCCCCTCGGTGAAGAACACTTCCAATGCGCGCCCGGCCCGTCCGGCTGGCGCTACGTCTCACGGCTGACCAGCCCCACCGGCGATCACCGTGGCTCGGTCGACCTCGCGCTGGACGACCTCGGCCGCCCCATCCGCCTCGAACTCCAGGCGGGGGAGTGGCAAGTCCGCGGTGCCGCCCTCGACGGCGTCACCTGGGTCCGCACCGACCCCACCGGAGCCCATGCCACCGAAGGCAATGTGCGCGCCCACGCCTTCACCGGCACGTCCCCCGCGTTCCTCGTCGCCACCGCCCGTCTTCTGCGCCTCACCCCCTCGTCCCCCGCGACCCGCGTACGCCTGGTCGCCTTCACGGACCCGGTCCTGGCCCCCCGCACCGTGGACCAGTCCTGGGCCCTGGTGAACAGCGAAGCACACGCCACTGACAACGGCCCCCTGATCGTGGACGAATACCAGGTCACAGCCCTGGACACCGGCGAACGGCACACCGTCCACATCGCCGGCGACGTCGTCCTGGCAGCGCCCGGAATCGAGCTCGAGGACCTGCGGTCTCCGCCGTCGACGTTCGACTGAACGGCGGGACCGCGACACCACCGGAACAGGCACCGCCAAGCCCCCTGGAACGGGGCGGGCGCGCCCCATGAACAGAGACCGCGCCGACTCCGCGCTAAGCCGGCGGTGCAAAACCGGTGGCCGGTCGGTCGGCCGGAGGCGCGTCCCGCGGAGGCATGGAAGGCGGAACCAGTGGTGCCTGCGGTTGCCTGCTCCAGCCCTGCGGCCGGTCCGGCCGAGGGGGCTGCTGCGCCCCGCCCGCCGACGCGGCAGCGGTCGGCTCATACCCCGCCGGCGTGCCGGGCGGCGTCACCGGCGGGGCGAAACCGCCGACGCCGAACGCCTGGCGGGCCTCGCGCGACTGCCGCTCGTGCACCACCGCCGCGAGGAAGGCGGCCGCCGGCAGATCCTGCGGCACCGACGCACCCGTCCGCGCCGCGAGTTCGGCCGCCAGCCGCTGGGCCATCCCCAGCGAAACCTGCGGATCCAGCTGTCCCATCCGCGTCAGATACTGCCGGACCGCGAGCCACAGGGCGTCCGGCACCGCCGACAGGTCCAGCTCGGCGAACCGCCCCGCCAGCCACGGCGGCGGTGGCGGAACGAAGCCGGCCCGGCCGACCGGCACCCGCTCACGCACGACCAGGGTGCCCGCGAACACGTCCCCGAGCCGTCGGCCGCGCGCCGACACCAGCGACGCGATACAGGCGATCACACCGAAGGTCATCAGGATCTCGACCACGCCGATAGCACCCCGCACCAGCGCGTGCCGGAAGCGGATCGGTCCACCGTCGTCCCGCACCACCCGGAGCCCGAACGCCAGCTTGCCCAGCGAACGCCCGCGGCTGAGCGTCTCCACCGCGATCGGCCCGCCGACCAGCACCAACAGAAACGTCGCGATCGACAACGCCACCTGCGCGGCCTCGTCCAGGGAAGCCGTCGACATCACCACCGCGATGGTGACCACGATGTAGGCGACCACGGCCACCACAAGATCGAGCAACACGGCCAGGGCCCTGCTCGGCAGCTTCGCCGGCCGCAGCTCGAGCGCCACCGCCTCGCCCGTCACCAGCTCACTCACGCCCGCCGTCCTTCCCTGATCCGCCCCCGGAAGCGCAAGTCTGCCAAGCTGTGGGCGCATCGCGCCCCCGTACGACAAGCTGATCGCAATCGAGAGCATCCACGACGAGCAGTCGACGACCAGCCGAGGAGCAGGCAGACCCCATGGACCTGGACGTCTTCGTCTCCATACACCGAGCCGAATGGGACCGCCTCGACGCGCTGCTCCGCCGCAGGCGCCGCCTGAACGGCTCCGAGGCCGACGAACTCGTCGCCCTCTACCAGCGCACAGCCACCCATCTGTCCCTCATCCAGTCCAGCGCTCCGGACCCACAGCTCACAGGACGGCTCAGCCAACTGGTGGCACGCGCGCGTAGCGCTGTCACCGGCACCCGCCGCGCCTCATGGCGCGACGTCACCCGCTTCCTGACCCGGGGCTTTCCCGCCGCGGTGTACCGCGCTCGTCACTGGTGGGTACCCACCGCCCTGATATCCACGGCCATAGCGATCCTCCTGGGCTGGTGGATCGGCACCCACCCGGACGTACAGTCGTCGATCGCGGCCCCCGGCCGGCTGCGCGATCTGACCCGCCCCGGCGGTGAGTACGAGACGTACTACTCCAGCCATCCCGCGGCGGCATTCGCCGCCCAAGTGTGGACGAACAACGCCCAGGCAGCCGCGATGTGCCTGGTCCTGGGTGTCTTCCTGGGCCTGCCCGTCCTCTGGATCCTCTTCGAGAACATGCTCAATCTGGGCGTCGGCTTCGGCCTGATGTCCTCCGCCGGCCGACTCGACACGTTCCTCGGCCTGGTCCTGCCGCACGGCCTGCTCGAACTGACCGCGGTCTTCATCGCCGCCGGTACGGGACTGCGCCTGGGCTGGACACTCGTAGACCCCGGTCCACGGACCCGGCGCACGGCCCTCGCGGAAGAAGGACGCGCCGCGGTCGGTATGGCGATCGGCCTCGCCCTGGTCCTCTTCGTCTCCGGCGCGATCGAAGGTTTCGTCACCCCGTCCGGCCTGCCGACCTGGGCCCGCATCGGGATCGGCGTCCTGGCTGAACTCGCGTTCCTGACGTACGTCTATGTCCTGGGTAGTCGGGCGGTACGTGCAGGTGAGACCGGCGATCTCGAAGCGGCGGACCGTAGCGCCACAGTCCCCACCGCCGCCTGATGTGCGTCCCAGCGCTGTGAGCTGCTAGTCTCCTCTTCGCCCCACAAGAGCTGTTGACACAGCTGGCGTGGGGAGGTAGATTCAAACAGTTGCCTAGAACTGGACAAGTTGCCGGGCAGACGTTAGAGTCTACGAGCTTCTCGAGAATGTCGAGAACGACTTCTCCGAGAAGCACCTCCCGATTACTCAGGAATGAGCGGCCGGTCAGACCGGCCAAAAGCTTCTGATAAAGTCGGAACCGCCGGAAAGGAAACCGCGAGAGAAAAGCGGGAGCCTGGAAAGCACCGAGGAAATCGGATCGAGAAAAGATCTGATAGAGTCGGAAACACCGAAGGGAAGCGCCCGGAGGAAAGCCCGAGAGGGTGAG
>NZ_JBFAWF010000047.1:0-27352 GCF_040680195.1 Streptomyces sp. NPDC052109
CTATCAGATCTTTTCTCGATCCGATTTCCTCGGTGCTTTCCAGGCCCCCGCGTTTCTCTCGCGGTTTCCTTTCCGGCGGTTCCGACTCTATCAGATCCTTTCGGCGTCTGACTCCCAGTCAGGGGGGCTTGTCCTCCCGGCCGTTGGGCCGTTCCGACGTCTCAAACCTTAGCGGATCCGCTCGGCGATTCCCAATCGGGCCGCCGGGCTTCCCTTCGAATTGAATTCGGGCACGCCGAATACAACCCGTCCGGGAGATCGTGCTGTTGGTGTGAGGGTGCCGCTCGAGGCGGCGGAGTGTTGCCGAAGAACCGTTACGGCCCCGTGGCAACCCGAAGAACTTTACGGAACGGGGAGGGGCGTGTCAACCCGTCCTGTCAAGATCTTTTCTGCGGCCTCAGTCGAGGTCGGTGAGGCGTCCGCCGGCGTCCGGCTGGGCGTGCTCCACGCGGCGCAGGAGCCTGGTCAGGACCTCGCCGAGAACCGCGCGCTCCGCCGGCGTGAGGTCCTGGAGGAGGTCCTCCTCGAAGACGGTCGCCAGGCGCATGGCCTCCAGCCACTTCTCCCTCCCCTCCGGGGTGAGCTCCACGATCACCCGGACGCGGTTGGACTCGTCCCGCTCACGAGTGACCAGTCCCTCGCCGACCATGCGGTCGATCCGGTGGGTCATCGCGGCAGGGGTGAGGCCGAGGCGCTTGGCGAGGTCGCTGGGGCCCATGCGGTAGGGGGCGCCGGAGAGGACCAGTGCCTTGAGGACCTCCCACTCGGCGTTGCTGATGCCGAGGGCGGAGGTCTGGCGGCCGTAGGCGACGTTCATACGGCGGTTGAGCCGGGACAGGGCCGAAACGATCTTCTCGACCTGGGGGTCCAGGTCCTGGAACTCGCGCTGGTAGGCGGCGATCTGCTCTTCGAGCGTCGGCTCTGTGACGTCGGGGGCGGTGTCGGCCATGGGCGCAGTATCGCACGCGGGGCCTTTGCTTTGAAGTCCTTCACTGTGTACTCTTTAGCTTCGAACTTTAGCTTCGAAGTCTTCAGGTCTAACTAGTGAGAGAGGTGAACGTGACCAGGGCGATGGGCGCAGCGATGCGCCGGATCCACGTGGGCAACGCACTCAGCGCGTTCGGGCTCGGCTTCACCGTCCCCTACCTGTACGTCTACGTGGCGCAGGTGCGGGGCCTGGGAGCCATGACGGCGGGACTCGTGCTCGCCGTCTTCGCCGTGGCCGCGCTGATCGTGCTGCCGTTCGCCGGCAGGGCGATCGTGCGGCGCGGCCCGCTGCCGGTCCTGCTCGCCGCCCTGGTCGCCGCCGCCCTGGGTGCGCTGGGCCTGGGGCTCGCGGGCAGTGCCGTCGCCGTCCTGCTGTCGGCCGCGGTGCTCGGTGCCGGGCAGGCCGTGATGCAGCCGGCGCTGGCGACGATGATCGTGGACTGCTCCACGGCCGACACGCGGTCGCGGGCGTTCGCCACGCAGTTCTTCCTGCAGAACCTGGGGCTCGGCACAGGTGGCCTCATCGGCGGGCACCTCGTGGACACCACGCGCGTGTCCTCGTTCACGCTGCTGTTCGCGATCGAGGCGGCGATGTTCCTGCTGCTGGTCGCGGTGATGGCGACCGTGCGGATGCCGCGCTCACCGCGGATCGAGGACGCCCCCGCGCGGTCGGCGAGGGGCAGCTGGAAGCAGCTGTTCGGGAACCGGGCGATGGTGCAGCTGTGCGTGCTGGGCTTCGTGCTGTTCTTCGCCTGCTACGGCCAGTTCGAGTCCGGGCTGAGCGCGTACGGCGTCGAGGCCGCGGGGATATCCACCTCCGCGCTGGGTACGGCCCTGGCCGCCAACACGCTGATGATCGTGGTCGCCCAGTTCGCCGTGCTGCGGTTCGTGGAGCGCCGTCGGCGGTCCCGTGTCATCGCCGGTGTCGGCCTGATCTGGGCCGTGGCCTGGGTGATCGCGGGATACGCGGGCCTCGGGCACGGCAGCCAGGAGATGGCAACGGCCGCGTTCGTGTCGACGTACGCGCTGTTCGGGCTGGGCGAGGCGATGCTGTCGCCGACGGTCGCTCCGCTGGTCGCCGACTTGGCTCCCGAGGGGATGGCCGGGCAGTACAACTCCGCGTTCGCGCTGGTCAAGCAGTTGGCGCTGGCCGTCGGCCCGGCGGTGGGCGGTCCGCTCGGGGCCTCCCTGCCTGCGCCGTACGTCGTGACGTTCCTGCTGTTCTCGCTGGGGATCACCGTGCTGGCGCTGTTGCTGGGGCGGCGGCTCACGGCCGTGCAGGACCGGCCGTGGCTGGCGCGTGGGAGCCGTGTGGTCACCCGCGGCGCCGCGCCCGCGGAGCCGATGCCCGCCGAAGCCTGAGCCCCTTGTACTCCGTAACGGCCGTCACCTTGAGGTGGCGGCCGTTGTCGTCAGCGGGTCAGCGGGTCGCCGTGACCAGGGTCGCGGTGAAGGGAACGGTCGCCGTCCCGTCCACGGCGATACAGGAGGTGAGCTGGTCGCGGACCAGGTCGCCCGCTCGGGCCAGCGCGTCATCGCCGCCGGCCTCCGCGACCAGGGCTCCCCAGGAGACGGCTGACAGCTGGTCGCGGGCGTATTCGTCCAGCGGGGGGAGGAGGACGCCGAAGGTGACCTCGCGGTGGGCGGTGTCGCGGTAGCCGGCCTCACCGAGGGCCGCGGTGAGGTGCTCGGTGGTGCAGGAGAAGGCCTGCGAGAGGTTCTCGGCCGCCTCGGGGCCGCCGTACTCCTCGACGGCCCGGTGCTGGGCGCGGAAGTAGGGCTGCCGGTCCAGGGCGGCCCACACGGTCGCGGCGAAGCGGCCTCCCGGACGGGTGACGCGGGCCGTCTCGGTGAGGGCCGCGCGGAGGTCGGGGAAGAACTGGGCGCCCTGCTGGCAGACGACCGCGTCGAAGGTCCCGTCCGAGTACGGGAGCCGGTCGGCGGGTGCCACGGTGAACTCGATGTCGGGGTAGAGGCGGGGGTGGTGTTCCCTGGCCACGCGGATCATGCCCTCGTTGATGTCGGCGCCGTGGACCCGGCCGGTGGGGCCGACGAGGGGGGCCACCGCGCGTGCGGTGAAGCCGGTGCCGCAGGCCAGGTCGAGGACCGTGGCCCCCGGCCACAGGTCCACGGCGTCCAGGAGGGCGGTCACGAAGGGCGTGTTGATCGGAGCGGCGTAGGTCTCGTACCGCTCGGGTTGCGTGCCTGTGAGCTGGAAGCCCGATACGTCTGCCATGGGGCAGGCTTTAGCACCGGGCGGGCCGCGCGACGAGGTGCCGCGCGGACGCTCAGGCCCTGTTCCCCGGCAGGACGAACTCGCACCAGACCGCCTTCCCGCCCCCCGGTGTCCTCCGGCAGCCCCAGTTCGAGGCGATGGTCGCCACGATGGCGATCCCCCTTCCCGACTCGTCGCCCGGTTCCGCGCGGCGGCGCCTCGGCAGGTGGTCGTCGCCGTCCGTGACCTCGATGATCAGGCGGCGGTCGGTGCGGCGGAGCCGGAGACGCATGGGCGGGGTGCCGTGCTGGAGGGAGTTGGCGACCAGCTCGCTCGCGGCGAGGACCCCGAGATCGTGCAGCTCGGCGGGGAAGCGCCAGCTCGTCAGCACGCCGGAGGCGAACGCACGGGCGCGGGGCGCCGCTTCGACGCCGCCGAGGAGTTCCAGGGCCGCGTTGCGGAAGAGGTCGCCGTCGGGGCCCGTCCGGGCGGGGTGCTGGAGGACGAGGACGGCCACGTCGTCGTCGTGGTCGGCGGTGACACCGGCCGAGCGGACGAGGCGGTCGCAGATCACCTGGGGGGTGCCCGTGGCGCCGGCCAGGGCTCCCCCGAGTGCCGCGATGCCCTCGTCCAGGTCCGCGTCGCGGCGCTCGACCAGGCCGTCGGTGTAGAGCACGGCGGTGGCACCGGGGCCGAGGGCGATGGAGCCGGAGGCGTGCATCCAGCCCCCGGTGCCGAGCGGCGGGCCGGTGGGTTCGTCGGCGCGGCAGACCGTGCCGTTCTCGTCCCGGACCAGGATCGGGAGGTGGCCGGCGGAGGCGTACACCAGCCGGCCCTCGTTGGGGTCGTGGATGGCGTAGACGCAGGTGGCGATCTGGTTGGCGTCGATCTCCATGGCCAGCCCGTCCAGCAACTGGAGCACCTCGTGCGGGGGCAGGTCGAGGCGGGCGTAGGCGCGGACGGCCGTGCGGAGCTGGCCCATCACCGCGGCCGCTCTGACCCCTCGTCCCATCACGTCGCCGATCACCAGGGCCGTGCGGCCGCCGCCCAGGGTGATGACGTCGTACCAGTCGCCGCCGACCGCCGCCTCCGTGCCGCCGGGGTGGTAGGTCGCGGCGATGCGCAGGTCGTCGGGCTGTTCCAGTTCCTGGGGGAGGAGGGAGCGCTGGAGGGTGACGGCCGTCTCGCGCTGGCGGCGTTCGCTGGCGCGCAGTCGTTCCGCTGCCTCGGCGTGGTCGGTGACGTCGGTGGCGAAGACGAGGACGCCGCCGTCGCTGTCGCCGTCCTCGGCGACGGGGGTGCAGGTGAAGGTGTAGGAGCGGCCGTCGACCGCCTTGCGGGACTTCAGGGTGCGGGGTTTGCCGCTGCGCAGCACTTGGTCGAGGAGCGGGAGCAGGCCCAGTTCGGAGAGTTCGGGCAGCGCCTCGCGGGCGGCCGCGCCCATCGCTCGTACGCCGAAGGCCGCCACGTAGGCGTCGTTGACGTACGCGATGCGGTGGTCCGGGCCGTGGACCAGGGCGACGAGGGCCGGGACGCGGTCGAGGACGTCGCGGGTCGGCAGTTCGTCGACGGCGGGAACGGGGGGTGTGTCGCCGGCCGGCTGTTCGGCGCGGGCCGCGGGCACGGAGCCTTCCCCCCACCGGTCCGGGGAGACCGGGGTCTCGGTCCGCGCGGCGGCGCGGCGCTGCGTTCCGGGGAGCCGGGCGCTCCAGCGCGTGAAGTTCACTTGGGAAGAAGCCTCGTGGGTGCTGTGGGCGGGCGGGGCGGCCCGTCCGAGGACGTGGGGCAGTCTGGCAGGGGCGGGCCGCGGCGACATCCGTCAGACGCCTGGGCGTGCCGGGGAGTTCCTGGGTCCGGTCAGGAGGACCCCTTCGGGTTGTCCGAGGGGCTGTGAGGAGGCTTTCCACCGGCAGCGAGTTCGAACTCCGCTCGCGGATGTTCGAGCGAACCGAGCGAGACGATCTCCCGTTTGAAGAGACCGGCGAGGGTCCATTCCGCCAGGACTCGGGCTTTTCGGTTCACGGTGGGCACCCTGCTGAGGTGGTAGACGCGGTGCATGAACCAGGCAGGGTAGCCCTTCAGCTTGCGCCCGTAGACCTGGGCGACGCCCTTGTGCAGGCCGAGGGAGGCGACCGAGCCGACGTACTTGTGGGCGTACGTCTCCAGCGGCTCGCCGCGCAGCGCGTGGGCGATGTTGTCGCCGAGGGTGCGGGCCTGGCGCACGGCGTGCTGGGCGTTGGGTGCGGTCTCGGTGCCGGGTTCGGCGGCGGTGACGTCGGGGACGGCGGCCGCGTCTCCGGCGCCCCAGGCGTGCTCCGTTCCGTCGACGGTCAGCTGGGCGGTGCACTTCAGCCGGCCGCGTCCGGTGAGCGGCAGGTCGGTGGCGGCGAGCAGCGGGTGTGGTTTGACGCCGGCGGTCCACACGACCGTACGGGTCGGGAAACGCTGGCCGTCGCTGAGGACGGCGACGCGGTCGGCGCAGGAGTCCAGGCGGGTTTCGAGCAGGACCTGGATGTTGCGGCGGCGCAGCTGGGTGACGGTGTACCGGCCCATCTCCTCGCCGACCTCGGGCAGGATCCGGTCGGAGGCCTCCACGAGGACCCACTTCAGGTCCTCGGGGCGGACGTTGTGGTAGTAGCGCGCGGCGTAGCGGGCCATGTCCTCCAGCTCGGCGAGCGCCTCCACGCCCGCGTAGCCACCGCCGACGAAGACGAAGGTGAGGGCCGCGTCGCGGATCGCGGGGTCGCGGGTGGAGGAGGCGATGTCCATCTGCTCGATGACGTGGTTGCGCAGGCCGATGGCCTCTTCGACGGTCTTGAAGCCGATGCCGTACTCGGCGAGACCGGGGATGGGCAGCGTGCGGGAGATCGAGCCGGGGGCTAGCACGAGTTCGTCGTAGCCGAGGAGTTCGGCCGGTCTGCCCTCCTCGGTGGTGGCGAGGGTGTGGACGGCGGCGGTGCGCATCGCGTGGTCGATGGAGGTGACCTCGCCGACGACGACATGGCACTGGTCCAGGACGCGGCGCAGCGGTACGACGACATGACGAGGGGAAATCGAACCCGCGGCTGCTTCCGGAAGGAACGGCTGGTACGTCATGTAGGGGTCGGGGGTGACGACGGTGATGTCGACCTCACCCCTCCTGAGCTCGGTCTTCAGCTTCCGCTGCAGACGCAGTGCCGTGTACATCCCGACGTAGCCGCCGCCGACAACCAGAATGCGCGCACGTTCCTTCACCATCCCATGACGCACCCGGCGCAGTTGTTTGTCCACAGCCCCGGCAATTTGTGTGACTGGCGGCCGGGTGGGCGCGGGATCGGACGCGGTGCCGGGGCAGGACGAAAGGGGGCAGGTCAGCACGGTCGGACCAGGGTGCGCGAAGGTGAGGAAACGGGGCGTACGAGACCCGTACTCCGATCGGGGGGCGCACTGTGCGGAACCTGCCCCTTCTGAATTGACCCCCTCTCAACTATGTTCGTGTGTCGACGGGGTGTAGGGAATGTGGTCGAACGGGTATCGCGACGGGCGGACCCGGTCGAGACCGAGATCAGTTCCCGGCACGCCGGATTCAGTGGCGGGGAGAGTCTCCGGGGGGAGACGTCATTAACCGGGGGAACACATGCATGTTCAGGACACGCATTGGTCATCTGCAGCCGCCATCGCACCCCATGGCGGGGCGGTGAACGCGGCGGCGGGCAACGGACGCGCGGACGGGCCGCGTACGGCACCGTTGCGGGTGGACGCACAGCGCAATCTGGAACACGTGCTGCGTGCGGCGCGTGAGGTCTTCGGCGAGCTGGGCTACGGCGCGCCGATGGAGGACGTGGCGCGGCGCGCGCGGGTCGGCGTCGGCACGGTGTACCGGCGCTTTCCCAGCAAGGACGTGCTGGTCCGGCGGATAGCCGAGGAGGAGACGGCGCGGCTGACCGAGCAGGCGCGGGCCGCGCTCGGTCAGGAGGACGAGCCGTGGTCGGCGCTGTCCCGCTTCCTGCGGACGTCCGTGGCGTCCGGGGCGGGGCGCTTGCTGCCTCCGCAGGTGCTGGCCGGCGCCGCTCAGGACTCCGCCGGTTCGGCGGGTGCCGTCGACGAGGCGCGGGTGCCGCAGCAGCGGGCGCAGCCGGCCGGTGGTGAGCTGCGGCTGGTGCCGGGGGAATCCGCCGGCGCTGCCGAGGACAGCGGGGTCGGGGTGCTGCTCGATGTGGTCGGGCAGCTCGTGGAGCGGGCTCGGGCGGCCGGTGAGCTGCGGCCGGACGTGTCCGTGGGCGATGTGCTGCTGGTGATCGCCACGGCGGCGCCGTCCCTGCCCGATGCCGCGCAGCAGGCGGCGGCGTCGGCCCGGCTGCTGGACATCTTGCTGGAGGGGCTTCGGTCCAGGCCGGCGTAGGGGGTTGTCGGGTCGGTTCGCGGTCGACGGCGCGCGAGGTCGTCGGGTTGCGGGTCGTCCGTGGCTGAGCGCGCGGTTCCCCCTCCCTGGGGAACCGCGGCTCACTCGTTCGAGCAGTGACCGGAGGCCTGTGCTGACCAGGGCCCTCGGATGGGTGGACGCCGTGAACATCGCGGCTCGCCCGAACAACGGTGTGGCACGCTGAGCCGGTGACGGGTTGGGCTGGGCCGGCGTCGGGGGCTTTCCGCGATGGGCGTTGACGGGTGGGACGAGTCACACGGTGACGACGCGGGCATGGAGTCCTCCGGGCCGAACCCGCCGCGGGTGCCGCCCCAGGGCGGGCGTCCGGTGCCCTCCGGCGCGAGCGTGCCGGCCCAGCGTGAGGGTGGCGTGCTGCCGCCGCCGCGGCAGTTGCCGCCCGACGACGGCGAGCTGATCGAGCGGATGCGCGGCGGTGACGACTCCGCGTACGAGGAGCTGTACCGGCGGCACGCGGACGCCGTACGGCGGTATGCGCGCACCTGCTGCCGCGACGGGCACACCGCCGAAGACCTCACCGCCGAGGTCTTCGCCCGGATGCTGCAGGCCGTGCGCGGCGGGGCGGGCCCCGAGCACGCCGTGCGGGCGTATCTGCTGACGTCGGTGCGGCGCGTCGCCGCGCACTGGACCAGGTCCGCCCGGCGCGAGCAGCTCGTCGACGACTTCGCCGTCTTCGCCCAGCAGGCCACGCGCGCCCCCGAGGCACCCGACGGCACCGCGCCCACGGGCTCCTTCGGCGCGGGCCTGGACCCCGGCGCCGATGTGCGCGCGATGCACGAGGCCGAGCAGTCCATGGCGATGCAGGCCTTCCGCTCCCTGCCCGAGCGCTGGCAGGCCGTGCTGTGGCACACCGAGGTGGAGGACGAGTCCCCGAGCGACGTGGCCGTGCTGTTCGGGCTGGACGCCAACGGCACCCGGGTCCTCGCCAGCCGCGCGCGCGAGGGGCTGAAACAGGCCTATCTCCAGGCCCACGTCAGCGCCTCCCTCGCCGGTGACGAGGAGTGCGCCCGCTACGCCGACCAGCTCGGCACCTACGCCCGCCGCAAGCTGCGCGTCCGCGCCGAACGCGGCCTGCGCAAGCACCTGGAGGAATGCGCCAGATGCCGGCTGGCGGCCGCGCAGATCGAAGAGGTCGCCGGCGGTATCCCCGGTGTCGTCCCCGTCGCGGTCATCGGCTGGTTCGGGGCCGCCGGCTACGCGAAGGCGCTCGGGATCATCGCCGGCAGCGCCGGGGCCGGCGCGGCCGGTGCCGCCGCCGCGGCCTCCGGGTCGTCAGGAGGGGCCGGCGGTGCGGGCGGTGCCGCGGTCTCGGAGGGGCTCGGGGCGCCGGTGAAGGCGGGGATCGCGGCGGGTGTGGTGGCGGTGGCCGCCGCCGCGGTGGCACTGGCCCTCGTGAACGACAGCCGTCCGCCGGCGAAGGAGGCGGCCAAGCCGTCGCCGTCCGCACCGGTCGTGCGGATCCCGGCGCCGAAGCCGACACCGACGCGGAAGAAGCCCTCGCCACAGCCGGTGGTGCTCGCACCCGAGCCGACCCCCACCCCGACGCCGACGCCGACGCCCACTCCCCCGCCGGCTCCGACGCCCACACCGACTCCCAGGCCCAGTCCGACGCCCACGCCGACCCCGACGCCCCCGCCGAAGCCGACCCCGACGCCCCCGCCGCCGCCCGCGCCGACCGTCTATGAGCTGAGCGACCTCAGCTACGACGTCAACGGCGACGGCACCCGGCCCGAGATCCGGTTCGGCGAGAGCAGCTGGGTGTGGCAGCGCCACGGCATGTCGATCGGCGGCAAGCAGTACGCGCGCGGGGCGACCGTGCGCGGCGAGTCCTCCGTCACCGTCGCCCTCAACCGGCAGTGCACCTCCTACGACGCACTGGCCGGCGTGGACGACATGACGCTCGGCCTCGGCAAGGTGTCCTTCTCCGTCTACGCCGACGGGGTCCGGCTGTGGCACTCCGGGATGGTCAGGGGGCACGACCAGGCCGTCTCCGTCCATGTGGACCTGACGGGACGCAGGACCGTACGGCTCGTGGCGCGGCCGCACAGCAACGTCGTCGACGAGGCGGCGCTCGCCGACTGGGCCGAGTCCCGGTTCAGCTGCCGGTAGCCGTCACCGGGCGCCGCCCCCGCCGGCCGCTCCCACCGCGCCCAGCTCCCGCAGGACCTCGGTCACGCCCATGGACGCGCCCCGGGCGCGCTCGGCCGCGTACCGTCCTGGCTCCAGGGCCGCACGGGCATCGGCGTGCACCCGGGCGGCCTCGCCGCACTCCGGCTCGGGACGCGGATTGCCGTCGCGCCAGTGGTCCGCGGCGGCGAACAGGCGGACCGCACCGGCCAGATCGCCGCGCCGGGCCCGCAGACCGGCCGCGGTGTCCACCAGCACCGCCGTGATCGACTCGGAGCATCGCTGCGCCACCGCGTCGCGCAGCGCCTCCGCGAGGATCGCCAACCCGTGCCCGGGACCGGACTCGTCGGCGGCGAGCAGCGCCTCGATGGTGCGCAGGGCCGCCAGGAACTGCGGCGGCGGGGTGCCGCCGCGCAGCACGCCGCGGGTCGTCTCGTACAGCTCGCGGGCCCGTGCGGTCTGCCCGTCGTGGAGGGCGATGTGGGAGCGCATCAGCAGCACGAAGGCGCGGGATTCCGGCACCGCGTACCGGTCGGCGGCCACGGCCGCCTCGTCCAGGGCGGCCAGCGCCGTCTTCCGGTCACCTGAGCGGTAGGCGATCTCGCCGAGCCGGGCGATCAGGAACGGCGACTCGGCGTAGGCGCCCACCTCGTAGGCGAGGCGCAGCGCTTCCTCGTACTCGTCGCGCGCCTCGTCGAACCTGCCGCGCGCCATGGCCGCCTCGCCGGCCGCGCTGCACACCTGCGCCCGCATCCAGCGGTCCCCGACCCGGCGGCTGAGCGCGCGCAGCTCGGCCAGGTCCTCGTCCACGCCCCGCAGGTTGCCCGGGGAGTCGACGATGACGTGGGTGCGGTACATCAGGGAGACGCCGACCTCCCAGTCGCCACCGTACGCACGGCAGTTGGCGACGGCCGCGGCCAGGTCCGGACCGATGAGCCCCGGGCCGCTGAGGTAGTAGCTGGTCAGCGGCCAGACGATGCCCGGGAGCCGGGCAGCCTGGGGGCCACCCCGTTCGTAGACGGCGCGGACGCGTGCGACGTACTCCGGGGCGCGGGGGTCGGGTGCGAGGTGTTCGTTCAACGACTCGGAGGTCAGGAACAGATCGAGCATCCGCAGGTCCATCCGCCGCTCCCGCAGCGGATGGGCGGCCTCGCCGCCGGGCGCGGCGAGGAAGGTGCCCATCGGGTCGGCCGACTCCACCAGCGCCATGAGTCCGCCACCGCGGGCCGGGTCCGCCGAGCTCTTCGGGGCAGCCTGCTCCTCCCGGGCCGCCAGGGTGTCCAGGGCCGCGCCCAGGCGCAGGACGAGGCGGACCCAGGAGATGGCCTCCTGGCGGTGGTTGCGCAGCCACCAGAACCAGCCGATGGCCAGGACGATCGCGGCCGCCTCCGGCTCGTCGCCGGCGCGCACGGAACGGTCGAGCGCCGCCCGGATGTTGTCCAGCTCGGTCTCCAGGCGGGAGATCCAGGGCAGTTGGTCCGCCGACCGCAGGCGCGGCTCGGCCTCCTCGACCAGCGTCCGCACCCACGCGCGGTGGCGGCGCTCGGCCGCGGCGCGCAGCACCGGGACCTCGGCCGCGCGCTCGGTGGCGTACTCGTGGATGGTCTCCAGCATCCGGTAGCGCATGCCGCCGGAGCCGTCAGGGCCGCTGGGCGCGGCCACGACGAGGGACTTGTCGACCAGGGCGCCGATCAGGTCGGCCGCCGGGCCGGTGCACACGGCCTCGGCCGCCGCGAGGTCCCAGCCGCCGGTGAACACCGACGCCTCGCACAGCACCGTGCGCTCCCGCTCGTCCAGCAGGTCCCAGGACCAGTCGACGACCGCGCGCAGGGTCTGCTGGCGGGGCAGGACCGTGCGGCTTCCGGAGGTGAGCAGGCGGAAGCGGTCGTCGAGCCGGTCGGCGATCTGTCGCGGGGTCAGCAGCCTGAGCCGGGCGGCGGCCAGCTCGATGGCGAGCGGCAGCCCGTCCAGGCGGCGGCAGATCTCCGACACGGCCCCGGTGTCCGCGAGCACCGCGTCGGCGTCGGGGCGGACGGCCTTCGCACGCTCGGCGAACAGGCGGTGCGCCTGCTCCGGGACGAGGGGCTCGACCGGGCGCACCGACTCACCGGGCACGCCCAGGGGTTCACGGCTGGTCGCGAGGATCGTGAGTCCCGGGCAGTGGGTGAGGAGGGTCTCGGCGAGGGCGGCGGCCGCGCCGATGACGTGCTCGCAGTTGTCAAGGATCAGGAGCCGGCTGCGCGGGGCGCAGTACTCGATCAGCAGGGCGACCGGGTCGGCCTGCGGGGTCGCCAGGTCGTTGGTCAGCAGCGCCGTCTCGCGCAGGCCGAGCGCGCTGACCACGGCGCCGGGCACCGCCTCCGGATGGTCGAGCGGGGCCAGCTCGACCAGCCATGCCTGCGGAAGCCCTGCGGCGGCCTCCTCGGCGAGGCGGGTCTTTCCCGAGCCGCCCGGTCCGGTGAGCGTGACCAGGCGGGCCCTGTGCACGTCGGAACGAATGGCGTCGAGTTCCGGTTCCCGCCCGACGAAGGACGTCAGACGGGGGCGGAGATTGCCGGTGCGCGCCGGGGGTTGAGCGGGTGCCGGTGACGGCTTGGCGGGCTTCGGCGGTGCCGGTTCGTCGGGCGGCTCGAGCAACGACGCGTGCAGGGCTCTGAGTTCCGGGCCCGGGTCGGCGCCGAGGGTGTCGGCGAGGGTGCGGCGCACGGACTCGTACGCGGCGAGGGCGTCGGCGGGGCGGCCCGTGTCGCGCAGGGCGCGGATGAGGAGGGCGTGCAGGGGCTCGTCCAGCGGGTGGGCCGTGGTGAGTTCCGTCAACTCCGGTACGACGTCCGGGGCGCGGCCGAGGTCGAGGGCGGCGGCGGCACGGGCGCGGGTCGCCTCCATGCGCAGGGCCTCCGGGCGGGTGGCCGCCGTGCGGTCGGGGAGGTCGGCGAGGGCGGGACCGTGCCAGAGGGCGAGGGCCTCGGTGAGGGCGCGGTGGGCGGTGGCGGGGTCGGCCGCGGCCAGGGCCTTGGTGCCGGTGTGGACGAGGCGCTCGAAGACGTACAGGTCGACGTGGTCCTCGGTCGCCTCCAGGCGGTAGCCGCCCGGGGTGGAGGCGATGGTGTGGCGGCCGAGGGCGCGGCGGAGGCGGCCGACGAGGGCCTGGAGGGCGGCGGGGGCGTCGCCCGGGTGGTCGTCGGCCCAGATGTCGTCGACGAGTGTTTCGGAGGTGGCGGTGCGGCCGGGGCGCAGGGCCAGTGCGGTGAGGAGCGTGCGGACGCGTGGGCCGCCGACGGGTACGGGGGTGCCCTGGTCGTCCGCTGCTTGGGCTACGCCCAGGATTCTGTACCGCACCCGGTCATTGTCGCGGGGGGTCGGGTTCTGGGCACGGGGGTTTCGTCACCGTTGCCCGATCGCCGCCCGGTAGCCGGGCGGGGTAGGGCGCTACTCGGCGTGCGGTGCCGCGGCGGCCGACCGGACCGCGGATCCCCCAGAGGCGCGGGGAACCGCGTGTCCAGCCACTACGGGCCCGCGGCGGCGCACGGCGCGGGGCACCCCGGCGTGGGCCTGGGGGCGGCAGCTCCCGGATGCGCGGGGACGGCTCCCCCGGCCTTCAGGCGCCGGAGGCCAAGGCCCCCCTGCGCGGCTGGATGCCGGAGGGAACCGCACGCGCGCGTGCCGGTGTTCCCGTCCAGCACGTGCCCCGGCGGGACAGGAGGCGGTGGAGCCAGAGCTCGAGGGAGACGAGGTCGGCGAGGCCGTCCAGGGGGAGGGGGTCGCCGGCGGCCGCCGCGCGCAGGGCCTTGCGGATGACGCGGGCCTCCACCAGGCCGGCGTCGGCCAGGAGGGGGGTGGCGAAGAGGTCCAGCAAGGGGTCGGCCGACACCCGCAGGCCCGCGCGCGCCGCCGCCGCCGAGGAGGCGTGGGAGGGGGCGCCCCAGCCGGGCGGGAGGTCGGTGACGCCGGCGCCCTCCAGGACCGTACGGAGGATGGCGGCGCGGGCGCCGGGCTGGACGCGCAGGGCCTCGGGGAGGGCGCGGCAGGCGCGGACGACCTGGTTGTCGAGGAACGGCGCGTGCAGGCGCTGGGAGCGGATCTCGGCGGCCTGTTCCAGAACGCGCAGGTCGGCGGCGTGGCGGGCGAGGGCGGCACGCGCGCGATAGTCGCCGGGGCGCTGGGCGCCGGTTCCGGAGCGGACCGCCTCCGCCTGCAGCAGAACCGATACTTCGGCCAGCGCCTCGCCGGTCAGCCAGCGGGCCGCCGGCCCGGGTCTGGCCCAGGTCAGCGCGGCGAGGGACGCGCCGACCGCTCCCTTCGGCTCGTCGAAACGGCGCCGCATCAGCCGCTCGGCCAGCACCTCCATGCCGGTCCGGTAGGGCAGGCGGGCGAGGCGGCGGGCGGCGCCGTACACGCGCGCGGGGACCATCACCGAGCCGTCGGCCTTGGCGAGCGCGGCGACCGGGCGGACCAGATGGCGCCGTTTGCGGTCCATGAGGAGGTCGGCGAGGCGCGCGGGATGGGCGTCCAGGACCTGGCGGGCGCCGTGGCCGGTGAAGTGGTCGGCGCTGCCGGCGGCGAGCCGGGCGCGGTGCCGGGCGGCGGTGATCAGCGAGGGCCCCGGTTCGTCGGTGAGGGGGCCGTCGAGGTCGGCGTACGGCAGGGTCTCCTCGGCGCCGGTCACCACGACGTGATGCAGCCGGGGGTTGGCGGCGAGGGCGCCGGCGCGCTCCAGTTCGGCCTCGCGGCCGCCGACGGCCAGGTCGTTGAAGGTGACGGCGAGGAGCCGTTCGCCCGCGCCCGTGCCGTGGCCGAGGAGTGTGCCGGGTCTGCCGGGCAACCCGGCGGCCAGCAGTGCCAGCGTGCCCGAGGCGGGGCCGCCGGAGAGGTCGGCGCCGATGCCGGGCACGGGCATGCCGCGCCGGGCGCGCCGCTCGGCCGGGCCCATGCCGGGCACCGGGCCCGGGTCGAGGCCGGGCACGTGCCGGGGTGCCGACAGCCGGGTGCGGACCGCCTCCACCAGGGCGTCGCGTACGGCGTCCACGGCGTGGTCGGGGTCGGCCGGGGGCGCGGCCACCGCGAGGGAGGCGACCGGCTCGTACCCGGCGATCTCGCGCGCCCCTGCGCGCAGGACGAGCGCGTGCCCCGGCGGAACGCGCCGTACGCCGTCGTACGGGGTGGTGTCGCGCAGCGCGGCGGGTACGTCCGGTGCGGCGAGCAGGGCGGCCAGGTGGCCGAAGTCGAGGTTGGCCTCGATGAGGTCGGCGAGGGGCAGCGCGGCGGTGGCGTAGGCGGTGCCACCGGCCCAGGGTGTGTGGAAGACGGGGCGGGCGCCCGCGAGATCGCCGCAGACGGTGATGCGGCGGCCGACCTGCACGACCGCCGTGTAGCTGCCGGGCCAGGTCGTCAGATGACGCAGTGCGCCCCCGCGCGCGGTGTACAGGCCGCGCCGCAGTTCCTCGTCGGAGGCGCCGCAGATGCCGAGGACGGCGATGCGGTTGTCGGCGTCGGCCCTCACCACGCGCACCTCGTCCGGACGCCAGTCGCCGACGGCCCACAGCGGATCCGGGTCGCCCCACAGGAGTTGGGAGCCGACCGGGTGCAGGGTCTCACCGTCGTAACCGGTGGCGCCCGCGGACCCGATCCCGGCGACGCCCGCGGCGGTGCTGCTCCACCCCACCAACCACCGCATCGACGCCTCCACAGGCTGTGGACAACAGTGCACCGTACGAACCGGATCCTCATGCTGCCATGAAAGGCGCGGTGTGGAGGGGCGGCGGCACCGGCTTCGATCGAGGGAAACCGGCGGCGGACGACGGGGGCCGCCGAGGAAGGCCGACGTTCGCGGCACGCGCCGACCGTCGGTTGTACACGATGAGTACGACGCGAATGCGCCCCCTGTGCGCTCCCCCAAGTCGCCTTTCACGCCCTCAAGTTGCATGGTGGGAGAGGCAATCAACCCTGACAGTCGGGGGCGATTTTCAGCCAAACATCCTGGAGCGCACGGAATTCGAGCACGCTCCGTACAGGCCTGCGCGACGTGGGGCGGCGCGAACACGCGCACAGTCCGGGAGGCGGGCATCGCCTCCCGGACCGGTCCGCCACCCGCGGGGATGAAGGTGGCGGTGTCCCCCAGCCCACTGGATCCAGTACAGCGGGCCGACCCACGCAAGAGCCATGGAACCGCTCCCCCCGTTGGCCGGAGAAGAGCGCACGGACGGGCGCACGGCCACACGGGCGGGGGCACGTGGCGACCGGCCGTGCACGGTGCGTACAGGACCGTACTTCCGTACGGGCCACAATCCCGCCATCCGGAACAATGCCCCTTAACGCTTGGGATGCGGCGAACTACGCTGGGTTTACGAATGCCGCGTGGTTATGCCAGTGCGGCAGCCGTCTGTGTCGAGGGGTGGCGCATGTCCAGGGAGCAACGCGGGCCGAACGAAAAGCTCGGCGCCGTTCTCGCCCTCGCGGGAATCAGCAACGCAGGACTCGCGCGACGCGTCAACGACCTTGGCGCTCAACGCGGGTTGACTCTTCGCTACGACAAGACCTCCGTGGCGCGCTGGGTGTCGAAGGGGATGGTGCCGCAGGGCGCCGCTCCGCACCTCATCGCGGCCGCCATCGGCCAGAAGCTCGGCCGCCCGGTGCCGCTCCACGAGATCGGCCTGGCGGACGCGGATCCCGCGCCCGAAGTGGGCCTCGCCTTCCCCAGAGACGTCGGACAGGCGGTGAGGTCGGCGACGGAGCTGTACCGTCTCGACCTCGCCGGGCGCCGGGCCGGCTCCGGCGGCATCTGGCAGTCGCTCGCCGGATCGTTCGCGGTGAGCGCATACGCGACGCCCGCCTCACGATGGCTGATAACCCCCGCCGACAGCTCGGTCGCGCGGGAGGCGGGCTCCGCGGAGGGTTCCGGCGCACCGATCAAAGTCGGCCACAGCGATGTGCAGAAGCTGCGGGAGGCCGCCGAGGACGCCAGGCGGTGGGACTCCAAGTACGGGGGCGGCGACTGGCGTTCGTCGATGGTGCCGGAGTGCCTGCGGGTCGAGGCGGCGCCGCTGCTGCTCGGCTCCTACTCCGACGAAGTGGGCCGCGCGCTCTTCGGTGCCTCCGCCGAACTCACCCGGCTCGCCGGGTGGATGGCCTTCGACACCGGCCAGCAGGAGGCCGCGCAGCGGTACTACATCCAGGCGCTGCGGCTCGCCCGCGCGGCGGCCGACGTGCCGCTGGGCGGCTACGTGCTGGCCTCCATGTCGCTCCAGGCGACCTACCGCGGATTCGGCGACGAGGGCGTCGATCTGGCGCAGGCCGCGTTGGAGCGGAACCGGGGGCTGGCGACGGCCCGCACGATGAGTTTCTTCCGGCTGGTGGAGGCGCGGGCACACGCGCGTGCGGGGGACGCGCAGGCGGCGGGTGCGGCGCTGAAGGCCGCCGAGGGGTGGCTCGAGCGATCCCGGGAGGGCGACAACGATCCTTCTTGGCTTGGTTTTTATTGCTATGACCGGTTCGCCGCCGACGCGGCCGAGTGCTACCGGGACCTGAAGGCGCCCCGCCAGGTGCGGCGGTTCACCGAGCAGGCGTTGTCGAAGCCGACGGAGGAGTTCGTGCGGTCGCACGGGCTGCGCCTGGTGGTCTCGGCCGTCGCCGAGCTGGAGTCCGGCAATCTCGACGCGGCCTGCGAGCAAGGGGTGCGGGCCGTGGAGGTGGCCGGGCGGATCTCGTCGGCCCGCACCACCGAGTACGTGAAGGACCTGCTGCACCGGCTGGAGCCGTACGGGGACGAGCCGCGGGTGGTGGAGCTGCGGGAGCGGGCCCGGCCGCTGCTGATGGCTCCGGCGTGACAAGCCACACCGCCCGCGTTTGAAGGCGTTGTCAGTGGCGCAGTGCACTATCGGTAGCGGGAGGTGGTGCAGGTGCCGGTCGAGGCGTACGACTGTGACGTGCTCGTGGTCGGTGGGGGGATCGTCGGGCTGTCCACGGCGTATGCGATCACGCGGGCCGCACCGGGCACGCGGGTCACCGTGCTGGAGAAGGAGCCGGGGCCGGCCCGGCACCAGACGGGGCGCAACAGCGGGGTGATCCACAGCGGGATCTACTACCGGCCGGGCTCCCTCAAGGCGCGGTACGCGGTGCGGGGCGCCGCGGAGATGGTGAAGTTCTGCGCCGAGTACGGCATCGCGCACGCCGTCACCGGCAAGCTGATCGTCGCCACGGAGCGCGAGGAGCTGCCCCGGCTGCACGCGCTCGTGCAGCGAGGCCGGGAGAACGGCATTCCGGTACGGGAGCTGGGGCCCGCCCAGATCGGTGACTACGAACCCGAGGTGCGCGGGCTCGCCGCCATACACGTCGGCACGACGGGCGTGTGCGACTTCGTCGGCGTGGCCCGGCAGCTGGCGCGTGCCTCCGGTGCCGAGATCCGCTACGGAGCCCGGGTGGTACGGGTCGACCGGCGCCCGGAGCGTGGCGTGGCCGTGCTCACCGCGGCCGGCGACGTCGTGCGCGGGCGCGTGCTGGTGAACTGCGCCGGGCTGTACTGCGACGAGCTGGCGCGGCTGACCGGGGACGAGCCCGAGGTGCGGATCGTGCCGTTCCGCGGGGAGTACTACGAGCTGGCGCGGCCGGAGCTGGTGCGCGGGCTCGTGTATCCGGTGCCGGATCCGGCGTTCCCGTTCCTCGGGGTCCATCTGACCCGGGGCATCGACGGGGGCGTGCACATCGGTCCCAACGCGGTGCCGGCCCTGGCCCGGGAGGGGTACGGCTGGGGGGTCGTACGCCCGCGGGAGCTGGCCGGGACGGTGGCGTGGCCGGGGTCGTGGGCGATCGCCCGGCGGCACTGGAGATACGGCGCGGGTGAGCTGCACCGCTCGCTGTCGAAGGGGGCGTTCCTGGAGGCGGTGCGCAGGTTGCTGCCCGGGGCGGAGTCGGACGACCTGGTGCGGGCCCCGGCCGGGGTGCGGGCGCAGGCGGTGCTGCGGGACGGGACGCTGGTGGACGACTTCCTGATCAGGGAAGCGGCTCGTGCCGTGCATGTGCTGAACGCGCCCTCGCCCGCGGCGACCGCGTCCTTGCCGATCGGGCGGGAGGTCGGGCGCCGGGTGCTGTCGATGCTCGGAGCGCTGTAGACCCCCTGCCAGGGGACACCGCCCGCGTCCCCCGTTTACCCACCCGCACATCCGTCTCGGTCGGCTGGGAAGGTGCCCCAGCAGGGCGCCGTAAAATCAGAAGCACTGTGTCTGATTCCCTCAACGCCCCCGAAGCCCCCTCGCCGGCCCCCCACACTCCCGGCGCGTCCGTCCGGCACACCCGGGCCAAGGGGGAGCCGCGGTTTCCGGACGGGCCCAAGGCCGATCCCGCCGGGTCGCACTTCGAGCGGCGCATCCGGAGTTTCCAGCCCCGGCGCAGCCGGGTGACCGCCGGGCAGGCGGACGCACTGCAGCGGCTGTGGCCCCTGTGGGGGCTCGACATCGACGGCGGCCGGGTCATCGATCTCGGTGAGCTGTTCGGGAACGACAGGCCCGTCGTGCTGGAGATCGGCTTCGGGATGGGCGAGGCCACCGCGCAGATGGCCGCGGCCGACCAGGACACCAACATCCTCGCCGTCGACGTGCACACTCCGGGGCAGGGCAATCTGCTGGGTCTCGCGGACCGCAACGGACTGTCCAACGTCCGGGTGGGCAACGGGGACGCGATCATCCTGCTGAGGGAGATGCTCGCCCCCGACTCGCTCGACGGGCTGCGTGTGTACTTCCCGGACCCGTGGCCCAAGAAGCGGCATCACAAGCGACGGCTGATCCAGCCCGAGTTCCTCTCGCTCGCCGCGACCCGGCTGCGGCCCGGCGCGCTCGTGCACTGCGCGACCGACTGGGAGCCGTACGCCGAGCAGATGCTCGAGGTGCTCACCGCGCACCCCGACTTCGAGAACACGCAGGCGGACGGCGGTTTCGCCGCCCGCCCGGAGTTCCGGCCGCTCACCCGTTTCGAGGGGCAGGGACTGGACAAGGGACATGTGGTGAACGATCTGCTGTTCCGTCGCGTACCGCACCAGGACCGAACACACGAACCGCATCAGGGCTGATAAACCGCTCCAGCCCCTCGTCCGGTCACCGTTAGGGTCGATGCCGTGGCCACCAGTCCTCCGTTTCCGACGTATCCCCCGGGCCCCCACGGACCCGTGCTGCTCCACCATCCGCACTGGTGGCAGCGCAGGTGGGTGCGGTACGGGGCACTGATCACACTGCTGGCCCTGTCCGGTCTCGTCATCCTCGCGCTGGTGCGCCGGCAGACCGGCACCGAGGGGTTCCTCGTCGGGCTCGGCCTTGCCGTGCTGCCCGTGCCCTGGCTCATAGCCGCCTTCCGGTGGCTGGACCGCGTGGAGCCGGGCCCCTGGCGGAACCTGGTCTTCGCCTTCGCCTGGGGGGCGTGCGCGGCGGCGCTGATAGCCATCGTCGCCAACAGCTTCGCGACCAAGTGGATAGCCACCGCCACCGCCGATCCGGCCGGCGCCGACACCCTCGGCGCCACCGTCATAGCGCCCATCGTCGAGGAATCCGCCAAGGCCGCCGCCGTCCTGCTCGTCTTCCTCTTCCGCAGACGAGACTTCACCGGGATCGTCGACGGCATGGTGATAGCGGGCATCACCGCCACCGGGTTCGCGTTCACCGAGAACATCCTCTACCTCGGTACGGCCTTCGGGACCGACCAGCTCAGCGGCGGCAGCGGCATCGCCTCCGTCACCGCCGCCACCTTCTTCGTGCGCATCGTGATGTCCCCGTTCGCGCACCCCCTGTTCACCACCCTCACCGGCCTCGGCTTCGGTGCGGCCGCGCTCTCCGCCGACAGGCAGCGCGTGCGCAGGGTGCTGCTGCCGCTCTGCGGCCTGCTGCTCGCGATGAGCATGCACGCCTTCTGGAACGGCTCCTCCACCTTCGGCGAGTTGGGCTTCTTCGCCGTCTACGGCGGCTTCATGGTGCCCATGTTCGGGCTGCTGACCTGGCTCGCGATCTGGACGCGGCAGCGGGAGCTGCGCACCGTGCGCGAGGAGCTGCCGGCGTACGTGCCGGCCGGGTGGCTGGGGCCGGCCGAGCCGTTCGCGCTCGGCTCGATGCGGGCACGACGGACGGCCCGGGACTACGCCCGGCACCACCACGGCCGCCCGGCGGCGCGGGCGGTGGCGCAGTACGAGGCGTACGCCACCTCGCTCGCGCTTCTGCGGCACCGGGGGCGCAGGGGAAAGGCCGGGGCCGACTTCGTCGTCCGGGAGCGGGAGCTGCTGGACGAGCTGTGGAAGCGGAGAGAGGTGGCCCGGCCGGCCCTGGGGTACGGGGCGCGGGTGGCCGCGCCTGTGGCCACGGCGTACGGGCCGGTGTACAGGTATCCGGCGGTGCCGTATCCCCTGTACAACCCGTATCGGTCGTAGATGCCGCGGTCCACACCGAACCCGGAAGGCCCTCACCTGTTCAAGCGCCCGGCACGCGTGTCACCCACGTGCCGGGACCGCACACCTAGGCCGACGCCTCCGTCAGCCTCGCCACCTCCTCCTGCGTCAGCTTCAGGTCGGCCACCGCCAGCAGGGCCGGGAGCTGGTCGACCGTGCGGGCCGAGGCGATCGGGGCGGTGATCGTCGGCTGGGCCGCCAGCCAGGCGAGGGCGACGGTGGCGACCGGCGCGTCGTGCGCGGTGGCGACCTCGTCCAGGGCCGTCAGGACCTTCTGGCCGCGCTCGGAGTCCGCGTACTTCGCCGCCGAGCCGGCGCGGGCGCTGTCGACCTTGACGCCAGGGCGGTACTTGCCGGTCAGGAAGCCCGAGGCCAGGGAGAAGTAGGGCACGGCGGACAGGCCCTCCTTGGCGGCCAGGTCCTGCAGCGGGCCCTCGTAGGTGTCACGGGAGACCAGGTTGTAGTGGGGCTGCAGGGCGACGTAGCGGGCCAGGCCCTCGCGGTCGGAGAAGTCCAGCGAGGCCTGCAGGCGCTCGGGGCTGATGTTGGAGGCGGCGATGTGCCGGACCTTGCCCGCCTTCACCAGCTCGTCCAGGGCTCCGATGATCTCCTCGACCGGCACTTCGGGCTTGTCGAAGTGGGTGTAGTAGAGGTCGATGTAGTCGGTGTCCAGGCGGCGCAGGGAGGCGTCGGCGGCGGCCTTGATGTTGGCCGCGGACAGGCCCTGGTACTCGGGGTGCTGGCTGACCTTGGTGGCGATGACGACGTCGGCGCGGTTGCCGCGGGCCTTGACCCACTTGCCGATGATCGTCTCGGACTCGCCGCCCTTGTTGCCCTCGATCCAGGCGGAGTAGGAGTCGGCCGTGTCGATGAAGTTGCCGCCGGCGGCCGCGTAGGCGTCGAGGACGGCGAAGGAGGTGTCCTCGTCGGCGGTCCAGCCGAAGACGTTACCGCCGAGGGAGAGCGGGAAGACCTCGAGGTCGGAGGAGCCGAGTGTGCGCAGAGAAGTCATGTTCCAACTCAACGCCGGCGGCGGAGGATCGCATTCCGCCGCCGGCGCCGAGTTCACGCGAATGACACGCTCAGGGGTTGAGGCCCTTGCTGCGCAGCCACGGCGCCGGGTCGATGGCGGTGGCCTGGCCGTTCGGGTGGACCTCCAGGTGCAGGTGCGGGCCGGTGACGTTGCCGGTGGCGCCGACCCGGCCGATGACCTCGCCGGTGGAGACCTTCTGGCCGACGGAGACGTTGATCGAGGACTGGTGGCAGAACCACAGCTCGGTGCCGTCGTCCAGGGTGATGACGGTGCGGTAGCCGTAGGCTCCGGCCCAGCCGGCCTGGGTGACCGTGCCGCCGTGGATGGCCTTGATGAGGGTGCCGGTGGGGGCGGCGAAGTCGAGGCCGGTGTGGTAGCCGGAGGACCACATCGCGCCGGGCTGGCCGAAGGTGCCGGTGATCGTGTACGAGACGACGGGCAGCTGGTACTGCTTGGCCAGCTCGGCCAGGCGCTTGGCCTCGGCGGCCTTCTCGGCGTCGGCCTCCGCCTTCTCCTTGGCGGTCGCGGCCTTGGCGGCGGCGTCCTTCTCCGCCTTGGCGGCCGCGTCGGCGATCTGCTTCTCGGACACGGCGAGCGCGGCGGCGGTGGCCTTGCTCGCGGCCTGGCCCTTCTGCTGCTCGGCCTGGGCCATGATCCGGTTGCGCAGGGCCTCGCCGGCATCACCGCTGTCGCCGCTGTCGGTGGTCACCCCGGCCCTGCTGAGCCCGGTGGCGGTGGTCCGGGACGCGCCGGAGGACTCGTGGCCGAAGAGGTGGCTGACGGAGTCCAGGTCCGGGAGGGATATGGAGACAGGCGGCTTGCCCGTGTTGGCGCTGGCCATGCCGCCCGCGCCGACCGCGGCCATCACGCCGACGCCGAGGACGGTGGAGCTGCGCGCGAAGCCGCCGCGCTGCTTGGCGACGCGGTGCCGGCCGCGGAGCGGGGCGAGGGAGTCCTCGGTGGGATTCCACTCCTCCCAGGGGCCCTCCTCGGCGCGGTAGGCGCCGTAGCCGAAGGTCTCGGGCTCGGTCGGCGCGGGCACGAACGGGGCTTCTGGGGCGGGCCGGTTGGACGCCACTGGGGCGTTCTCCTTTCCTTCCTCCGCCTACCGGGTTAGCTGACGGGTTCGGAGCAGGAAGGTCTCCTACGCGCGTATACACGGCGTGCACTCTGCGAGTTCACGACGGCGTCCGCGTGATTCACCCCAAGGTGGTGGTTCCCCGGTTCCCTTGCGGGATTCGGCGCGTGCGCACGGAGCCGCCTCTTGTGACGGCTGGGACGACCGCGCTGCGTTATCGAACGTTAATAGACCTGACAGTCACTTTCCAAGCCGTTCGGCTTGATCATTAACGTTTTCGATGGTGGATTTACCGGGCAGGAATGCTGGAAAACGGGCGAGTTGACCGACGTACAGGAGTCTCGGCGTTTTTGATGGTGACTCAGCTGTTATGCGGAGGGCGGTCGTCCGGTCACCCTCGGTGCAGGTGATCAAGGGCGCCGCACGGCGAGCAGGGCCATGTCGTCCGCCATCCCGCCACCGGAGTGCCGCCGGACCTCGTCGGCGAGCCGGTCGAGCAGGGCGCCCGGGCCGGGGAAGACGCGTCCGGTGAGCCGCCGCTCGGGGTCGTAGAACCGGCCGTGGGCGTCCCGTGCCTCGGACAGGCCGTCGGTGTGGAGCAGCAGGGTGGCCCCGCCCGGGAAGTCCCGCTCCAGGGCGCGGTCGGGCCACAGCCCGAGGTCGCCCATGCCGAGCGGCAGCGCGGGCTCGGGGGAGGTGAGCAGCTCCACGCTGCCGTCGCCGGGCAGCAGCAGCGGCGGCGGATGGCCCCGGTTGACGATCCGTACGACGCCGTCGCCGTGCGGGAGTTCGGCGAGGACGGCGGTGGTGAACCCCTCGAAGGCGTCGATGCCCTCCCGCCGGGTGCCCTCGCGGGCCAGCGCCCGCTCCAGCCGCTGCGCGACCGCCTCCAGCGTGGTCTCCTGCTCGGCCGCCTCCCGGAACGCCCCGATCACCACCGCGACGGCGGCGACGGCGCCCAGGCCCTTGCCACGCACATCGCCGACCACCAGCCGCACCCCGTGCGGGCTGTCCTGGACGGCGTACAGGTCGCCGCCGATGAACGCGTCGCGCCGGGCCGCCTCGTAGCAGGCGGCGATCTCGAAACCGCCGATCCGCTCGTCCGGCTCGGGCAGCAGGGCCCGCTGTGCGGCCTCGGCGATCTCCCGGGCGGAGGCGAGCCGCCGGTCGCCGAGGCGGACCACGCGGTTGATGGCCACGGCCAGCAGCGCGACCGTGGCCACGGTGACGACGTCCGTGACGGTGCCCACGACCGGATGCTCGCCGCCCCGGGCCCGCACGGTGTACATGGCGGCCACCGCCACGGCACCGGTCAGGGCGGTGGTGCGCAGCGAGGACAGGGGCGCGGCGATGAGCGGGGCCGCGGTGAAGAAGGGAACGGCGGTGAACTCCCTCGGGCTGAGCAGGCCGTACAGGACGCCGCCGGCGATCAGCAGGGCGGGCAGCGCGCGGGCCAGCGAGCGCGGGGTCGGGCGACGGCCCCGCCGTACGGGCGCCGGCTCCTCGCCGAGGCCGGGGCCGGGCACGCGGTCGCCGGGCAGCCGGCCACCCGCCCTGGCGTACTGGCTCTCGTCCACCTCACCAGGGCGCACCGCTTGTCTCCCACATGTCCGACGTACGTCCAGCGTGGCCGTGGGGGACACGGTGGGCGACCTCGGTGACCCGAGCGGATGACCCGCCGGACGACGCCCCCGGGAAAGCGATGTGCATCCGGCCCTGCGCATGGCGTACACTGGAGTCACAACGACGCGGGGTGGAGCAGCTCGGTAGCTCGCTGGGCTCATAACCCAGAGGTCGCAGGTTCAAATCCTGTCCCCGCTACTGAAGGCCCAGGGGCCGGAATCCATTGGATTCCGGCCCCTGGGTGTTTTCCGGGGCTCAGCCCAGCAGATGTCCGTTCGGCGCCTTGGCGAGTCCCTCCAGCTCGGGCAGTACGACCACCTCGGCGCCGCCCCGCGCCAGGACCCCCGTCCCGTCGGCCCCGGCCACGAACGTGTCCGGCTCGCGCCAGGCCGTGACCACCCGCCGCACCCCCGCCCGCAGAATCAGCTCGGCGCAGGGCGCGGGCCGGGAAGCGCGCCGGGCACAGGGCTCCAGGCTGCTGTAGACCGTGGCGCCGGTCAGCCGCGGATCCGCGGGGTCGACCTTGGCGAGCGCGGCCTCCTCAGCGTGGACCGCGAAGTCGCCGCCCTCCCGCGAGTGGCCTCGGGCCAGCTCGCTGCCGTCCGCCGCGACCACCACCGCGCCGACGCTGAACGCCGTCTCCGACGGCGGGCACAGCGCGGCGAGCTCGCAGGCCGTGCGCAGCCAGTGCCGGTCGGCGGCGCTGGGGAGCGGGCCGGTGCCGGGGGCCGTGGGCTCGTAGCGCATGAGGACCACGTCCTCGATGCGGCGGGTCTCGGTCAGGCGCAGCCGGCCGCCCTGGTAGGCGCCGGAGCCGAAGAGGCGGGGGGCGGCCGGGTCGCCGACGAAGAGGGGCGCGAGGACGAGCTGGAGCTCGTCGGCGAGGCCCAGCTGGAGCAGCTGGGTGTGGACCGTGCCACCGCCCTCGACCATCAGCCGGCGCACACCGCGCACGTCGTGCAGGTGGGTGAGCAGGGCCCGCCAGTCGAGGTCGGGGCCGAGCGGGACGATGTCGGCGGTGCCGCCGAGGCGGCGTCCGGCCGGCTCGGCACCCTCGTCGGTCGTGTAGACGAGCTTGTCGCCGCCGGTGTGCCAGAAGGCGGCGTCGGGGTCGAGGTCGCCGGTGGCGGTGACGGTGACCTTCAAGGGGTACTCCGGCCTGCCCTCCCGGACCCGGGCCGCGCGGCGCTCGGCGGAGTTGACCAGCAGCCGCGGGTTGTCGGCGCGGATCGTGCCGGCGCCGACCAGGATGGCGTCGACCGAGGCCCGTACCGCGTCGACCCGGTCGAAGTCGGCCGGGCTGGACAGCAGCAGCCGGTCGGGGCCGGTGTCGTCCAGGTGGCCGTCGAGGGAGACGGCGGCGGACAGCAGCACGTACGGGTACGACATCGGCGCGGTCTCCCTGCGAAGTGATCCTTGGTTCAAGATTGAAACAAACCTACACTGGCAGCATGACGACCCGCTGGCTCAGCCCCGAGGAGCAGCGCGCCTGGCGCGCGTACCTGGCCGCGACGCACCTCCTGGAGGACGCGATCGACCGACAGCTCCAGCAGGACGCCGGCATGCCGCACCTGTTCTACTCCGTGCTGGCCAACCTCTCCGACGCGCCCGACCGGCGGCTGCGCATGACCGACCTCGCCGAGACGCTGAAGATCACGCGCAGTCGGCTGACCTATGCGGTGACCCGGCTCGAGCGGGACGGGCTGGTGCGCCGGGAGGACTGCCGCTGGGACAAGCGCAGCAGCATCGCCGTGCTGACGGACGAGGGGATGGCCGTGCTGGAGCGTACGGCGCCGGGACACGTCGAGACCGTGCGCGCCACCTTGTTCGACCGGCTCACTCCGGAGCAGGTGGGGCAACTGGAGGCGATCTTCACGGGTGTCGCGCGCGGCCTGCAGGGCGACGACGCCGAGTCCGGGGCGGAGGACGTCCCCTGGCGGCGCCGTTCGTCCTGTTCGGGGCCCTCCACTCCGCCGCCCGCCTGTTCCTGAGCGGCACCACGGCACGCGGCAGGCGCACCGGCACCGGCACCGGCAGGAAAAACAATTGCTTTAACTTTGAAACATGGGTAGGGTCCCTCCGTACCGCTGCTTCAAATCTGAAGCACTGCCCGCCTTCGGAGGGACCCGCATGCCCGACACTCCTGCCGCCACACCGCGCGCCCGCGTCCGGGTACCGCTGCGCTTCCACGACGGCTACAGCGTGGACACCGAACTCGTCACCTTCCACGGCCTTGCCGACGGCCAGGAGCACGTAGCCGTCGTTCTCGGCGAACCCGGCCAGGTCCCCCTGGTCCGTCTGCACTCCGAGTGCCTGACCGGCGACGTCTTCGGCTCGGCCCGCTGCGACTGCGGCCCTCAGCTGCGCGAGGCGGTCGAGCGCATCGCCGACCGCGGCGGGGTCCTGCTCTACCTCCGCCAGGAGGGCCGGGGCATCGGCCTCTACAACAAGCT
>NZ_JBFAWF010000048.1:0-20879 GCF_040680195.1 Streptomyces sp. NPDC052109
CGAAGGGCGCGAGCCGTCCATGGGTATGCGGAGGAGACGCCGAGGTCACCTCGACGTGCCACCGCACACCGAGGCGGCCGGGCCCCACTCATGTCGCTTACGCCGGTGCCGGCGCCCAGAAGCACGCGTCTTTCCTATGGCCGCAGCGACGGAGGGACTCGAGGTATTTCGTGCCCTGAGATGCCCTGCCGGAGAGGCCCCCATGTCTTCTGGCGCTTCCGACGGCTGTATGAACTCGGTGGCTGCGGCGGCACGCACGGTCGTCGGCGCCGCCGCTGGCCAAAACTGCCGGGCGACGGTGCTCTGCTGATCATCTGTGTGTACGGCGTCCGACTCCACGCCCTCAGCCGATTCCGGGAGTCGCCGTGTGCCCGCACACCGGCGGGGCTGCGCTCGCCCGAAGGCTCGGTGTGACTACCGGTGTGACCGCGACGCGGTCACACTCTTATCTTCGCTGGGACGGGCAAGCGCATCGTCTTGCGGCGCTCAGATCTGGTTGAGTCCGCCATCGACGAACAGCTCGGATCCGGTGACGAAGCTGCTCTCATTGCTGGCGAGGAACAGTGCGGCGGCTGCGGCCTCGTCCGGGTGCCCCATCCGGCCCAGCGGTATCTGGCTGGCGAAGGCGTCCCTCATCTTCGCGGCCTGGTCGGCGTCCGCGGCCAGGCCGGTGATGCCCGGGGTGACGATCGGGCCGGGCACCAGGGTGTTCACTCGGATTGCGCGGCCGCTGAGTTCGTTGGCCCAGGTGCGGGAGAAGGAGCGGACCGCGGCCTTGGACGCGGCGTACACGCCGAAGGCGGCGCCACCTGAGGTGGCAGCAGTCGATCCGGTCAGGATCACCGAGGCGCCGTCGTTGAGTAGCGGAATTGCCTTCTGAACGGTGAAGAGCATGCCTCGCACGTTGATGTTGAAGGTGGCGTCGAAGTGCTCCTCGGTGACCTGCTCAAGCGCGGCGAACTCACCGCCGCCCGCGTTGGCGAACAGTACGTCGATGGACCGGCCCCGCTCGGCGACAGCCGCGTAGAGGCGGTCGATGTCCGCGAGGTTCGCGACGTCGCCCCGGACGGCGGTGGCTTCCCCACCGATCTCGGCCAGCGCGGCGTCGAGAGCCTCCTGCCGACGGCCGGTGATGAACACGTGCGCGCCCTCACGCGCGAATCGCTTGGCTGTGGCCAGTCCGATTCCGCTGTTGCCTCCGGTGACGACTGCGGTCTTCCCGTCAAGCTGTCCCATGATCGCTTATCCCTGTCCGGTGCAAACGCCAAAAGTCGTGCACCATGTGTCGCTGCGTGTTACAGCCCGGAGCGGACAGCCCCGGGCCACTTATGGACTGTACGGTAAAGAACCGCGTTATGGACCGCTCGGGCAAAAACGTGACTGCATCCACACCGCCGAGCGGCGACGAGCCGGCCGGCGCCGGTCCGCCCGCCGGGACGCTAGGGCGCCGGGGCGCCGGGGGGAGCCGTGCGCCACACACCCCGCCACCACCCAGCCTGTCCCCGGTGTGTGTCGCATGCAGCCGGGCGCTCACGATCTGGACCGATAGGTCAAGAAGGACGTATGCTGTTGAACATGGGACGACCGCGGAATTTCGACGAGAACCAGGTTCTGGAGTCTGCGCGCGAGCAGTTCTGGAATCGGGGGTACGCGGCTACGTCACTGCAGGACCTGACGGACGCCACCGGACTGGGCAAGGGGAGCCTGTACGGGGCCTTCGGCGACAAGCGGCAGCTGTTCCTGCACGTGCTGGACGGCTACCGCGACGAACAGCTCAACGGCGTCCGGGCGGTCCTGACCGGGCCCGGTACGGCCTTCGAACGCCTGACCCTGCTCGTTGAGGGCGTGGCCAAGGGATTCACGGAGGACCCGCAGCGGCGCGGCTGCCTTTTGGTCAACAGCACGTCCGAGCTGCACAGCAATGATCCGGACGTCGTCTCCCGGGCCCGGAGCAGCTACCAAGCGGTCGAAGATCTTCTGATCGCCTGCGTGAAGGAAGCCCAGGACGAGGGGACGGTCGAACCGGGGGCGGACGCCCAGGAGGTCGGGCGGCTGCTCCTTGCCGTCATGCAGGGCATCGAGTTTCTCGCGAAGACCGGCATGGACGGCTCAGCTCTGCTGCAGATAAGCCAGGCCGCCCTCAAGCAGCTCTCCCGACACTGACCATCCTGCGGGCCGGCACCCTTCACAGGTGACGTGCCGACCGGCAGGGACCCGGGCGGGCCCGCTTGAGTCGGCTGCGAGCACGCGCATTACCTGCCCTCCGAGCACCCCCACGAGTGGCCCGGGCGCCCGCCCCAGCGCGGTTGACGGCCTGCCCCTTTCACCATGCCCTTGAGCAGGCACTCCGGCCGGGCGGCTGCGCCATCGACTGCGCCGCAACGCGGGCCGGACGACGCTCCGGCAGCCGACGGCGCCGGCCCATTGCGCACGGGCCCTGACGGCAAAGTCTCCAGGCTACCCAAGTCCGCGCGGGACCTCGCTCGCGCCTCACTTCCGCACGCCGACGGCGATTCGCCAACTGGTGCATTGATCCACTGACTTCGCAATGCACCCGAAGAGGACACAAGTTCTTGACTGTACGGTCCATAAGGTCTACGTTTGGCCTACGACCCGCGGATTCGCTATTGCAAGTAGACGTCGGGTCGGCGGCAGACGGGCACAGACTGTTCCGCTGCACGGCACAGAGAAGCCGGGCGGGATGCGCGAGGGGTCTCGCGTGCCCCACCGCAAACGCCTGCACCCGCCCAACGAAAAGTGATCACCATGACCACCGCTGCCCAGCCGCCCTTCCCCTACAGCCTCCACAACGTGACGATTTCCGTCAGTGACCTCGACGCGTCGATCCAGTGGTGGAACCGGGTGTTCGGCCTCACCCTGCTGGCGAAGTCCCGCTTCGACGCCATCGGAGCGGACGTCGCCTTCCTGGAGGGCCCCGGGTTCCGGCTCGAGCTCCTCCAGCCCGCGGACGGTGTGCGGATCCCCGAACTGACGGCAGAGCCCCCCGCCCACATCCGCCCGATCGGCAACAAGGCCCTGGTCTTCCGCGTCGAGGACCTCGCCAGCGTGACCCGCACCTTCCGTGACCTGGGCGTGACGACCGTCTGGGAGCAGATGGACCTCGGCGACGGCAGCATCTCGACCGCGATCCGCGACAACGACGGAAACCTCATCAACGTCTTCCAGCAGGGCGCAAGCCCGATCGGCTGACACGGCGAACCGATCGCCCAGGCTGCCGAGCCAGTTTCAGGCGCTCCGGACATGGTTGCCCGGGACATCTTTGAACCGTCCCTCCCGGGCGGCCGATTCACAGCGCCACTGGCCGGCAGTGTCCTGGGTTAACGGCAGCGCCGCCGTTGACCCAGGACCGGGGGACGGCGCTAACTGCGCGCGAACTCAAGCAGGTCTCTGTTGAAGATCTCGGCGTACTTGGGCACCATCGCAAGGCCATGAGGTGCGCCCTCGTAGACCTTGTACTGCGCGTCCTTGACGATCTTGGATGATTTGGCGCCCGCGGAGACGATGGGCACGATCTGGTCGTCGTCGCCGTGCACGATCAGTGTCGGCACATCGACCTTCTTCAGGTCCTCGGTCGTGTCCGTCTCGGAGAACGCCTTGATGCAGTCGTAGGCGCCCTTGATGCCGACGGTCATGCTCCAGAGCCAGAATTCGTCACGCGTTCCCTGGGAGACGGTCGAGCCCTCACGGTTGGCACCGTAGAACGGGGCACTGAGGTCCTTGTAGTACTGCGAGCGGTCCGTGAGCACACCCTGGCGGATCTCGTCGAACACCTCGATCGGCAGGCCCTCGGGGTTGGCTTCCGTCTTCAGCATCAGCGGCGGGATGGCGCCGAGCAGGACCAGTTTGGCGACCCGTGCCGTGCCGTGCCGGCCGATGTAGCGGGTGACTTCGCCGCCGCCGGTGGAGTGCCCGACCAGGATGATGTCGCGCAGGTCTTCGGTTTCGATGACCGCGGCCAGGTCGTCGGCGTAGGTGTCGAGGTTGTTGCCGTCCCAGGGCTGACCGGAGCGTCCGCCGCCGCGTCGGTCGTGGGCGACGGCGCGGAATCCGTTGTCCACCATGAGCTTCATCTGGGGGTCCCAGGCGTCGGCGGTGAGCGGCCAGCCGTGGGAGAAGACGACGGGTTGGCCCGAGCCCCAGCTTTTGTAGAAGATCTGCGTGCCGTCCTCGGCGGTGGCGAAGGGCATGGTTGCGCTCCTCTCGATGTCCGCTCGCGGGCCCCTTACGTCACGCCCTCCGGGAATGTGACGGGAAAGCGGCGCCGCACGAGGTCAACATAATTGCGGGGCAGCGATTCAGCGCGTCTGGAAACACCGCTTCGGTACGAGTGGGACGGCCGTTGCCTGACAGGCGAGGAAGTGGTCTGTCTCGTACGGTGGTCCTCACATGCCGCGGGCACATCCACGGTCAGGAGAATTCACCGGTTACGCCACTCGAGTGAACTCCCGGGCACAGGCGTGCGGCTGTGCGGCAGCGTGCACGTCATCGCCGCAGCGGAGACCCTTGTTGCCGCAACCGGTGACCTGGACTTGAACGAGAAGAACACCGACCGCTCCCAGCAGCAGGCCGATGCTGTGGTGGCCGCCCGTGATGCGTTCCTTAACGTCTGCCGGGAAGACCTCGCCTACGCCGCCCGCTGGTGGCATATACGGCGGCGGATCAAGGAGCGACGCTTCCTGCGGGAGCAGGCCGGCCGCTGAGGTGCCCGGTGAGGGTGAATCTCCGGTTTGTGGCGAACCCTGAGAGGATTCAGCGCGTCGTGCTGGACATGGAACCGATCAACGAGATGCAGCTGGCGGAACCCGGGCTGGTCGTCGTCGACGTCGCGGCCCTGGAGGACGCCACCGCCTTCTCCTTCCAGCAGGCGCTTGCCTCTCGGTGGGCCACCGCTACCGCCGACCGCACCACGCATGATCCCGGCCAGCCCGGTGTCGGGCTGCGCTGCTACCTGGACCTGCGACAGGACAGCACTCCGGACACAAAGCCGATGACCGGGGGCCCTAGCAGTTGCTGATCAGCTGCGCACGGCCGGGGCCGAGCTGAGGAGTCCCGGAGCAGGGCGTTCTCTCACGATGGACGGCTCCTGGGATGCGGGCCGCGGAGCGCGTCAGCAGCTCGACGACCTGATCGTGGTCAGTGTGGGAGCGGGCGTCCCAGATGAGCCTGTCCGGGCGTGTGGGGTGGCCGGTGACCCAGGCAGGGCTGAGGTCGAAGCGGTACCACAGTGGCATGGAACGCATCAGGAGTGCGCTGCGCAGCGGTGTGCTGGCGGTGTACGCCCAGCACGCATGGTGCGCGGCTTCTTCGTCGGTGAGACCGTTGTGCCGCCACAGCGGCAAGCGCCCGTCTTTCTGATGCCAGCCAGTTTCCTGCCGGAAGACCATGCGGGCTATATCCATGCCATGCCAGCGCTGCGCGTCCACGAGGTCGAGGCGCCCCCCTGTGGGGAGGTGGATCAGGCGCACCCGCCGGCAGGTGAAGTCGATCGGCCGGAGGCCGGGGATGCCGCACACGCCGTGGTCCTCGTGGAAGAAGGGCAGAATGCGGCCGGTGACGCGGTGGGCCGTGTTGGTGTAGATCTCCAGATGGCCGGGCTGGTGGCGAATAACATTCAGGTAGCCGCTGATGCTGCATCGCGCTCTTCCGCGGCTGCTCCAGGGGATGCGGGTGCTCACGGGTGCTCATCAGGCACTCGAAGAGGAGGGCCTGGAAGGCCAATTGCCCGCGATCGGTGGGATCCAGGGTGGGACGGCCGCCCTTCGCCTGGAGTCGTCCCAGGTGCAGAAGGCGCGCGAGTTCCTTGCTGATCCGCTTGTCGGTCGTGTGCGGCATGAGGTTCCTGCTCCGGCTGCCCCCGGGCGGCAGCCGTGGAGGAAAGCACGCACGGACACCGAGAAACGCATGATGCGGGACCGGGCATCCCACCCTTGAGACATCTGCGACTCCACCCGGGCGGATCGCTCGCCTCCAGACCGTCCCTGGCCTGTCAGGTCGACAGTAGCCGACCACGCGCCGCAGACCACGCGACGCGCCGCGCCACACGCGATACCACGGCCTCCAGCGGCACGACGCGTGGTTCGTCGTCGCACCGTGGAAGAGATCCGGTGTGACGATGACAGCCGCGCGGCGGCCCCGGCCGACGCGCAACCGGCTGAGCGCGCCCCGATCCCGGCCGTGGCCGCGCCGCCCATCCCGCCCGTCCCTTACTCCTTCACACCAGCCAAGGGGCATGGGCAGAGCGGCCGCAACAGGGATGTCAGCGGGCCGACCACGGCAAAACCGCGTGGTGACCTGCACGGACACGGGGACGGTCCTGCGGGCCGCGCAACACCTAGCGCAACCCTTGGCGCAACATCCAGCGCAACAGACAGGCGCAACCCTTGTCGCAACCCCGTGCTCCTGGTCAACCGAGGCGCGCGGTCACGCCGCCTGGACGGCCCGGCGGGCGCGGGCCAGCTGCCGCAGCTCGGAGCGTCTTGTTCCACATCAAAAGGGGGATCCTTTGCGCGCACGTCTTGCTGCCACGGCGGTTGCTGCGGCTGCCGCCGGTGTCTTCTTCAGCGCACCGGCGGCGTCGGCGGCGACCTTGCCGTCGACCAACACCGCTCACCACTGCGTCCATCACACCACCGGGGTGTGCGGCTGGACGCATCATCAGAAGCCCAAGGACAAGTACGAGACCGCGAAGTCAAGGACGCCTCGCTGTCCTGCTCGCAGAACTCACAAGGGACCTGCTCCCGCCGCCACGGCGTCCGCTACTGGTTCAAGTAACCCGGTCGCAGACACATGCAGGGTGCCTCCCCAGCCGTCCGGGAGGCACCCTGCATGCTCTCGTGGCACCCGCATACGAGCCGGCGTTCACCTACGGGTCGGCGCATCAGCACAGGTGTCCGCCACGGTGGTCTCGGTCGTGATCGCGGCCGCAAGAGACGGCGCCGACGAAACGGCCGTGGTCGTTACGTAGGTCGCGGTGTCGCCATTGTCGTCCCACACACGCCCGCCGGTCCTGGTACGTGTGACATGCCCCGAAGCTCACTGAGTCGAGGGTCGGACGCTGGCGTCACTGGTGAGCCTCACGCTTCGTGTGGCCGCTATCCATCCCCGCCCGGAACGCCAGGGTTGTTCTTGAATGGGCGCTCATATATGTTTGCCTCATGCCCAGACCTCGAGAGTTCGAACCCGACACCGTCCTGAACGCGGCCATGCTGCGGTTCTGGGAGCGCGGGTACCGGGCGACGTCCATCGAGGATCTGGTGAAGGCGACCGGGGTGAAGCCCGGCAGCCTCTACAGCGCCTTCCCCGGCGGTAAGCACGCACTGTTCCTGAAGTCGCTGGAGCGCTACTCCAAGCTGGTCGTCCCCGAGAAGCTGGGCGAGCTGGAGGATCCAGGCGCGTCGGTGGCCGAGATCCGCGGCTACTTCGACGGGCTGGTGCACGACCTGCTCAGCCCCGAGGGCCGGCAAGGCTGCCTGCTCGTCAACACGGCGATCGAGAAGGCCGCCGAGGACGACGAGGCGGCGGCCGTCGTGCGCGGCCATTTGGCCCGGCTCGAACGGTGCATGACCCACGCGCTGGAGAACGCGACTCGCAGGGGCCAGGTGCGCGCCTCACTGGACTGCGCCGGCAGCGCCAAGCTGCTGGTCGCTACATGCCAGGGGCTGATGGTGGTCGGAAAGGCGAATCCCGACGAGGCGCTCCTGCGGTCGATCGTCGACAACGCGTTCACCGCTCTGGTCTGACAGCCAGCCGCACGGGCCACCGCACGCGGTGGCTCTCTTTTTCGCACCAATAGTTGAATGCATACTCAAGAATGGGGTTACGACATGAAGGCCATCGTCATTTCCGCCCACGGCGGCCCCGAGGTGCTCATCCTCACCGAACTACCCGACCCGGTGCCCGCCGCCGGCGAAGTGCTGATCCGAGTCAAGGCGTTCGGCCTCAACCACGCCGAGGCGTACATGCGTGGCGGAGCCTGGGGCGAGGTGGCGGCCGTCCCCGGGATCGAGTGCGCCGGGGTGGTCGAGGCCGACCCCTCAGGCGAACTCCCCGCCGGGACCTCGGTGGTGGCGATCCTCGGCGGCATGGGCCGGACCCGCAACGGCAGCTACGCGGAACTAGTGACCGTGCCGGCGACCAACGTGGTGGCCGTGCACTCGTCGCTGGGCTGGGCCGACCTGGCCGCGGTTCCCGAGGTGTACGCGACGGCGTGGAGCGGCCTGTTCGGTAATCTGGACCTGCGGCCGGGCGAGACGATCGTGCGACGGGGAGCAACATCGTCGCTCGGCCAGGCCGCCGTCAACCTCGCGCTCGACCACGGCGCGACCGTGTTCGCCACGACCCGGAACCCGGCCCACGTACCACTGCTCAAGGAACTCGGGGCCACTGACGTCCTCATCGACGACGGCGCGCTCGCCGCCAAGGTCAGGGAGCGAAAGGTCAGCGTCGACGCGGTGTTCGACGTCGTCGGCAACAGCGTCCTGCGCGACTCGCTGGCCCTGGTCCGACCCCGTGGCCGGGTGTGCCAGCTCGGCTTCCTGGGCGGCTTCGCCCCGGTGCAAGACTTCGACCCGATCACCGATCTGCCCAGCGGGGTCCAGCTCAGCTTCTTCGGCAGCGCCTTCGTCCTGGGCACCCCCGCATTCCCGCTCACCGACGTGCCGTTGGACGAGATCTACGCCAAAGTCGCAGCCGGTGTCCTGCGGGCCCGTCCCACTCGGGTCTTCCGGTTCGCCGAGATCGTCGAAGCCCACCGGGCCATGGAGGCCGGAGAAGCCCTCGGCAAAATGGTCGTCACCCTCGGCTGAATTCATGAAATCGGCAGGTTCCCTGCCGTGCAGGTAGCACAGCAGGGGACTACCAGTCGGAACTCGCCTCCGCCCACGCCTCATCGAAAGGGCGCATCCGGATAGATCTCCTCACGCGCGAAGAGGCGGCCCACCTCCGCACGTGGGTGGCCCGCCCTCGGTATGCGTCACCGGCCGGCGTCGCATGCCGCTGCTGTGGGGTCAGTGGCGGTGTCCGCCACGGTGGTCGCCGTGGTGGTCGCGGTCGTGGCCCCAGGAGACGGCGTCGATGTAGCGGCCGTGGTCGTTACGCAGGGTCGCGGTGTCGCCGTAGTGGTCCCACACGTGATTGCGCCGGTCCTGGTACAGGTCGGTGCGGGTGTCGCGGCCATAGCCGGTGTGGACGCGCACCGTGGACCGGCCCTCCAGCCACACGTGGTGGAAGGTGTAGGTGCGGCCGTCGGCGTCCGCAAACGTCCAGTGGTCCAGGTTGACCGCCCGGCGGGCGGAGTTGGTGCGGAGACCCCAGGATGGTGTACCGCCAAGTGGTGTAGGAATCCGGACCGTCTCGCTCCGGCGACCGCCTCCACGGCGATCACCGTCGAGGCTCCTCGGTCGGTGTCGATGCTGTTCCAGGCCACCGGCGCGGCCTCTGACCGCGCCGGTGGCCCTGCAGGCGTGTGCGACCTGAGGAGTCGTGACCTCCACATCGCTACACCACTTCGCGGGACGCGACCCGAGGTCAGCTCTCAGGTGGTTGGGTCACGACGATCCGCCAAACCACCGAATTGTCAGCTGAGAACTTCCACACGAGTTCGTGGATATTGGCGTGCGGGATCTTGGCGCCGAATACGCCGGTCCCGTCACCGCACTGAGATCCGGCAAGGGTATGTCCGGCGGCGGTGATGTTGAACTTGGAGGGGCCGGCACAAGTCCACATCACCGTGATGGATGAGGCTTTCCCCGCTGACGCGGGAAGCGTGAAACCGCGCGCACCGTGGCCCGATCCCGTGTAGAGCGTTTTCGACCCGACAGGAAGAGGAGACTGGACCGGATTGGGAAGGCGGTCCGGTTTCGTCGGGGTCTGCACCGCAGAGGGCATCGCGCCGGTCCCCGTCGTCGCTTTTGCCGGAGGCGTCGTCGCATGGGTGGCGGTCGCGCCACCGGAACAGGCGGACACAAGCACCAGCGCCGACAGGCCGACGGCCAGCAGGGAAGGCTTCATCAGATCGTCCTCGACTCACGAGTGGGCGATGTAGGGCGAGAGCGCCGGGAGCTTGGCGGTCCCATGGTTGGAGACGATCCACTTGCAGCCGCCGTTCGTGGAACCCCGTTCCCAGTTGAAGGAGTATCCCTGCGAGCCGAGTGCGAGCCATCCCTGCCTCTGGTTCTTCGGGACCACCCACGACCCGCCAAGGGTGACGGTGGTGGTCTTGGCATAGGAGATCGAGCCGCTGATGCTCTCCTCGGCGGAAGCGATGAGGACCGACTCGCTCAGCTTGGCCGAATATGTAATGGTGCCGGTCCACGTGTGGCCCTCGGCCACCGAGACCGAGAGCGTGGTGCCGGGGTCTCCGTAGACGGTCTTCTTGGGGTCAGCGACGAACGTGCTCTTGACTTGTAAAAGCGGAAGCCCGGGTCGGGCGGGCAGCCGTCCGGGTTCATCGGGTGGTTGGCATTGCCCAAGTCCCCGCCTTGGTCCACCGAGACGTCGGTGTCGGCCGGCGCCTGGGGGATCGGGTTCCCGTCCAGGTCGGCATCGACCTCCGACGAGGTGTCCGACACCGAGGGGGTGTCCTCCGCGAAAGCAGTGCCCACTCCCCCGGTTCCGACGACGAGAAAAGCGGCCAGCGCGGCGGCTGTGCATGTGCGAGTCAGTGCGGCATTCATGGCATTTTCCGCCCCTCCACCCCCGTCCGAGGATGGCATGGACACAACAGTCATCGGACGCCCGCGTGATCGTCAAGGAAGTGTGGAGAACCTGAGGAAGATTGAGGTTGAGATCTTTACTGTCTTCGGCATGTCAGGGGCGAGGGTGGGTCGTTGAGGGTCATCAGGCCGATGCCCGCTAGGAAGCCGTCGAGGGTGTGGGGCTTCCTGCAGGCGTTCGCGTCGGTTGCGGACGAGGACCTCGAGCCGGTCGAGGGCCACGCCGGGTACGGGCCGGGGTGTGGGCCCATCATGATGGACGGCGGAGGGCCCCATGCCGTCGCGTGCCGGGCGGCGGGTGAGGGGCCTGGGGAGGGAAGGTTGCTCGCGGGCGAGTTGCGGGGTTCGACCTCACCATCGACGACGCGGGTGTCCACGCGTCCGCGTCTCAGGGTGCCGCTTCGAGGGAACCCTCGCGGAGGCGAATGCATCTCCCTGGCCGGGAGGCAGGAGCGGTGGCACCCGGCCTCCGCAGGGTCGCTTCCCAGGGGGAGTTCTCGTGGCACGGCGGACAGCGGCTGTCTCCGCTATCAGCCTGACGGTGATGGCGGCTGCTGTGGCGTGCGGTCCAGCGCATCCGGACGCCGGGAAGCCGGGCGCCGGGCCGTCGTCCCGAGCGACGGCGGCGACCCCCGGCGGGGGACGGACGAGTGTGTCCCCCACGGCCTCGGCGGGAGCCGCATGCGGGACCGCGCAGCTGCGATGGAAGCTGACACTCTTCACCCATAAGCCGAGCAAGGCGCCGACGGCTCTGCTGAGCGCGACCAACACCAGCCCCGCGCCCTGCGCCTTCGATGGCTATCCGAAAGTGCAGGCGTACGCCGGCAAAGGCCCTGCCGTCTGGTCGGAGCCGAAAGCCAAGGCGCCGGTCCGGCTGGTGTTGAGCCATGGCAGAACGGTGGATTTCCCGCTCTTCTACCCGGCATCCCCTTCCGCAGACGGTTCCTGCGCCATCCCGGTGGACGACGCCCCGCGCATCGAGGTGCTGCCACCGCACCCCGCGTCCACCGACTATGGCGCTTCGCTGCAGATCACCGACCCGCACGGCCGGCATGTGACCCCGGTGTTCTGCGACACCATTCACGTGGGCGCGCCCCGTCCGCAGTAGACGGCAACAAAATCTGTACGTGTGTTCGATTGTTGTGCGATCATGATGGCACCGGTGACCGCTGACCATGGTCTACCGGGTGCCGTCTCACGGGGCGGCGGGGGGAATGCATCGGGGGTGCGCTGTGCGCTGGACTGGATCATGGGGGCGTCCCTGCCTGTCCACTGAGGGCCCGCGCGTCGAACGGCCCGAGTCGGCCGTCTGCCGAGCCTGTCGTCCGTCATGACGCCCGGTGTGCCCGAGCGGCGACCACGATCAGCCGCCACGGCTGAAACGCCTTCGCTCCGCTCCGTGCCGAGGAACTGAACTTCCCGTCGGCAAGACCCGGCCGCGCCCTCCGTGCCGGCCGTCCATTCGCTGCGTGGCCCGGACGCGTCGAGCTCTTCGGCCCGCCTCACCTGGAGCAAATTAAGTTGCATAATACACGAATAAGCCTGGGGAGTGCGTTCGCGTTGTGCGCCGCACTTCTTCTGGGCAATGCCGCCGCGGCCAGAGCCGCCACACCCGCCCCGGCCCCCACCAGACAGGTGACGGCCACGCCGAACCGCACCGACCACACGACCGCCGTCGCGAGCCCTTCGGTGTCCGTCACGCCCTCGTCGGCCAACAGCGGCAGTTGGACTGTCCAGGACGCCATCCGGTTCTGGACGCCCCAGCGCATGGCCTCCGCCACCGACCCCTCGGGCCGCATCGCGCAGCCGCAAGGCTGGAACGCACCGCACAAGAAGCGGTCCCTGACCGCCATCGACGGTGAGCACTTCGGCGGCATCAAGTCCGTCGGCATGCTCTTCACCACCACAGGTGACATGAAGGCCCATCACTGCACGGCCAGCGTGGTACGCAGCCCCGGGCGCAACCTCATCCTCACCGCCGGGCACTGCCTCGGCAGCCACGCGGCGTTCGTACCCAAATACGACCACACCAAGTCGGCGGCCGACCAGCCGTACGGCATCTGGCCGGTCGGTGAGTGGTTCCGCGACTCACAGTACGCCTCGGACCGGAGCGCCAACTCCGACCTGGACTTCGCCTTCGCGAGCCTGAAGGAGAACGGCGGGCGCAACGTCCAAGACGTCGTGGGCGCCAACACCCTCGCTCGGACACCGGGATTCGTCAACCAGGTGACCGTGATCGGCTATCCCATGGTCAAGTACGACTCGCAGGACCGCGCGTTCCACTGCCCGAATGTCTGGACGACGCCGCTGCCGGCCTACAACCAGATGCAGATCGACTGCGCCGGCATGTGGGGAGGGGTCTCCGGCGGACCGTGGTTCTCCAAGTTCGACGCCTCCGGCGACACCGGCGAGATCATCGGCAACGTGGGCGGCTTCCTGCAGGGTGGTCCCGATGTGAAGACCGACAATCCGCTGTACAACCGGATCACCTACAGCCCGCTGCACGGCGACCGGTTCTTCCAGGACTACGACGACGCCCAGCAGGGCCTGCACACCGACCACGGCCCCTACCATCAGCCGCCCCTGCCCTACTCCGTGGGAAGCGGGACGACGTGGGAGCACGCCAAGCTGATGGCCGCCGGTGACTTCAACGGCGCCGGCCACAGCGACCTGATCGTGGTCTGGACCGACGGCGAGGTCACCCTCTACACCAACGACGGCCAAGGCCACTTCATCACCGAACGCCAGTTGGTCACCCCCCACTCCATCTGGACCAACGCGGAGACCATCACCGCCGGCGACTTCACGGGATCGAACCAGTTCGACCTCATGGTCCGCTGGTCCGACGGCGAGGTCACCCTCTACGGCGACGTCGGCACCAACGGCCTCAACGTACCCGGCACGCAGATGGCCAAGCCCCACACCATCTGGGAGAACGCCAGCCAGATCGCCGCAGGCCGTTTCGGCTCCTCGAGCTACGTCACGGACCTGATGGTGCGCTGGTCCGACGGCGAACTCACCCTCTACACCAATGTGGGGGCCGGAGGCTTCGGACAGGAGCACCAGTTGCAGAAACCCAAGTCCATCTGGACCGACGCCACACTGCTGACCGCCGGCGAGTACTCCGGCAACCAGAAATGGGACTTGTTGGTGCAGTGGTCGGACGGCGAGCTCGACAACTACGTCGGCACCACGGCCTCCGCCCTCGGCACCGAGGCACGCATCCAGAACCGCAACGAGCTGTGGACCCACAACACGGTCATGACGACGGGCGACTTCACCCCCAACCACCGCACCGACGACCTCATCGTCCGCTGGTCCGACGGCGAGACCACGCTGTACGCCGACACCGGCATGAGCACCCTGGGCACCGAGCACAACCTGGTTCCCAAAGCCTGACGGGACCTGTCCGAGCCCACGGAACCGGTTGAGTGCGGTCGGCACCATCCGCCGCGCCGTGCTCAACCGGGGCCTGTCCTCTACCGGGGCCTCCACCACGCCGTCCGTCAACCTGTTCCACGCCGTGGCGACGGAGCCGGGCGGACCGCTCCTGATGAAAGAGCAGCGGGGAGCTGCCCATGTCGCCCATCGCTCCCTCGCTGCCCCGCACCTGGTCCAGCGCGGCCTTCGACTACATCCTGGCGGGGGAGGTGTACCCGGGCCGAAGGCGATCTTGTCGCGGCCTTATCCAGGGAGGGCGGGCTGGTGCGTAGGATGCGCGGCTGATGGATCACTGGGAGGGGACAGCATGAGAACACGTATACGCGCCGCCGCGGTTGCAGCGGCCGTGACCCTGGGGTTGGTGCCGATCAGCGCAGGCGCAGCATCCGCGGCCCCGGCCGGCACGCAGGCGTCCGCGACTCACCAGATCGGGACGTTGAAGGAGTGGGCGAGCGGTATCCCGAAGTCGATGCACCGGGGTACCACGATCGACGTCACCATGTCGTACACGCAGAAGTCCCGGGACGGTCTGGCCCCGTCCGGCTTTGCGCTGTCCTTGTGGAACTTCGCCGCCCCGGGCTTCAAGCAGATGCGGGGCATCTCGGCCACGTGGTGGAATCCGGTACACCACCGATGGGAGAAGGCCGGCTACTACGACTCGAACGGACTGATCGGTCTCAACCTGCCCTGCTACTCACCCACGCTGAAGGTCGCCTCCGGCAAGGTCGGCCACGTCTACCTGCACGTCACCTTCAGCAAGACCGCCTACACAGGCACATGGCACTTCGAGCCGATGGTGAACTCCTACTGGCTGCTCACCTCGAAGGGCACCTACGACACCGACAACCACCTCGGCGACAGCAGGAGCCAGTACACCTCCACCCTGCGCCCCTGAGCGGATGCGCTCGCTGAGGGCAGGGGGCTCGACGCCGGTGCAGGTGGTCGTTGTGTTGTTCAAGCCAACCATCTACACCGGTCGTTGGCCTTGTTCGCAGGCCAGGTGGACCTTGGTGGTGAAGCCTCCCCAGGACCGGCCCAGGCCGTGGTTGTCGGGCCCGGCGCCGGCCATGAAGCCACGCAGCCGGTTCGGCATCGGACGCCGCCGGTAACACCACGGACGTGCCCGCGACGGGCCCGGCAGCCCAGACCGGGCCATGGAGGTCGGGTCATCCGGCGCGCTGGGTTGTCTCTCCGGCCTGAGCGGGTACGGCGGGCAGGGAGACGGTGCAGAAGGCGCAGCGTCGGGCCTGGGCGGGTACGGGGCTGAGGCATTCGGGGCAGTCCCGTTTGGGGGCCTGGACGTCTTGGTGCGGGGCGAGGCGTTCGTGGAGCTTGTTGATCGGGAGCACGACCAGGAAGTACAGGGCGCTGGCGAGGAGGAAGAAGCTGATCGCCGCGTTGACGAAGGCGCCGTAGGGGAACTGGGTGGCGCCTACGGTGAAGGTCTTGCGGCTCATGTCGCCGGTGGCGCCGGTGGCCAGCCCGACGAGTGGGGTCAGGAAGGCGCTGACGAAGCCGTTCACCACGGCGGTGAACGCTGCCCCGATGACGATGCCGACGGCCAGGTCGACCACGTTGCCGCGCAGGATGAAGCTGCGGAAGCCCTTCACCTTCTCACCCCTAAGAGGTTCTTGACGTCGACGGGCGGCACCGAAAGCGCGGTCAGCCCCCTCCCTTCACCACCTCGGATGCCCTGCCACCCCTCACCCATGCCGGCTCCGCCGCGCGGCGCGGTGATGTACCAGTTCACCAAGGGGCGCGACGACGGCAGACCATCCATGACCTGCCTGCGCTGGCAGGTGCGCTGTGACCGCTGAGCGTTGGGGTCAGCCGCTGGCGAGTATCGGGCCAGCCGGGGCAGAGAGTGTCTGGTGAGCGTGGGGGCAGGGCGTGGCAGAAGTGGTTGTGGGAATGCGCATCCGGCGCAGGAGATCACGGGTGGTGCGCTTGCTCAGCGTGCTGCGCCAGGTCACTCCCGGGTGGCGGGACCGTAGGTGTGACAGCGCACGGGTGCCCAGGCCGGTGCTGTGGAAGCGCTCGTCGATGACGACGGCGGTGATGACACCCTGGGCGCAGTCAGTGCAGATCCGGTACCGGACCTCGCCGACGACCTGGCGGGTGTGCACGAGGAGCAGGCATTCGTCGCCCGGGCCGGGGTCGTCCGGGATGTGCGTGGACAGGAAATCGATTGCCCGGTAGGCGAGAACGCGGCGACGCAGGCGGCCGGTGCGTCGGCCTCGGTGTGAGTGTTTGGCGCCGTCGTGACCGGGCGGCGATGTCTCGGCTGTGGAGACCTTGGCGATGAGACTGCTGCTGGTGGGACGCGCATGTAGTCCGTGCATGACGTCTCGTGTGCCCGAACAGCCGACGGATACCCGTTCGCCCGGGCGGGGCACCCCGCCCGGGCGCACCTCGGCTTCCAGATTGCGGCCACGCTCCTGGAGGCAGCATCCCGGCACCGGGCCCGGCTCGGTGAGGTCAACGGCGGCATCGTCACCGAACAAGCTCGGCTCACTGCCCGCTTGGCCCAGCCGCCGCAACCGGATCGCCCACCGCTACACGCAGGCGTTCGCCACCCCGCCGGTGGACACCCCCGCAGTGGCAGACGGGCACGCCACGCCTTCTACAAGTACGCCTTCGGCTGCGACGACATCCCCGCCCTCACCGCCCACGGCATCGAAGCCGAACAGGTCTGCCCCTACACTCACCACCGTCGTCATGCGTTCCACGTGCCGAACGTAACCACACTTCCTGACCCTCACCCCAAGAGCACCATGCCTCCCGCCCGCGGCCGACGCCGGCCTCGCTATCTGGAGACCTCTTTCCTGCCGGGGCGTCACTTCTGCGGCCCGGACGACTTCAACACCCAGCTCGATGCCTGGCTGAAGGTCGCCGACCGGCGTGTTCACCGCACCCCGGGCGCCCGCCCGGTCGACCGCTGGGAGGCGGACCGGGCCCAGATGCTCACCCTCCCGGCGGTCGACCCGCCGACCTGGTGGCGGTTTGCCACCCGGCTGCGCCGGGACCACTACGTTCGCGTCGACACCTGCGACTACTCCGTCGACCCGCCGCGATCGGTCACCACGTCACCGTGCTGACCGACAACGAGGAGGTCATCGTCCTGACCACCGGCGGGGAGATCGTCGCCCGGCATGTCCGCTGCTGGGCCCGCCACCAGACCCTCACCGATCCCGAGCACGCAGAGGCCGGAGCGATGATGCGCCACCAGGCACGGCGCCGTCCAACGGGTCAGATTCAGGCCGTCGGCTCCGGCGGTGGCCCGCTGATCGAGGTCGAACAGCGTGAGCTGGGCACTTATGACCGGCTGTTCACCGTCATCGGCGGCGGCGACAAGGAGGCGAGCTAAATGGCCCGCACCCCACCGTCGACGGCGAGTCCGTGCTGGCCCAGCCCGTCGACAAGCCTCCGGCCGCCGGCCGGCGCACCAGCCAGCAGACCACCTCCGACCTCGCCTTCCTCGCCCGGGCCCTGAAGGGCCCCGGCCCTGCTGGACGCCGCCGACCGCCTCGCTGAACGGGCCCGCAAGGAATCCTGGACCCACCCGGAATAGCTCGTCGCCTGCCTCCAACGCGAGGTCGCTGCCCACGAATCCCACGGCGGTGAGGCACGAGTACGCGCCGCCCGCTTCCCCGCGATCAAGACCATCGAGGAACTCGACGTCGCCTATTTGCGCGGCCTGACGCGCGAGCAGCTGTCCCACCTGGGAACCTTGGATTTCATCGTCGGCAGAGAGAACGTCGTTTTCCTGGGCCCGCCGGGCACGGGCAAGACACACCTGGCCATCGGCCTGGGCATCCGGGCCTGCCAGGCCGGCCACCGCGTCGCCTTCGCCACCGCCGCGGAATGGGTCGACCGGCTCGCCGCCGCCCACCAGGGCGGAAACCTCGCCGCCGAGCTCACCCGGCTGGGCCGCTAACCGTTGATCGTCGTGGACGAGGTCGGCTACATCCCCTTCGAATCGGAGGCCGCGAACCTGTTCTTCCAACTGATCTCGAACCGCTACGAACGCGCGTCGGTGATCGTCACCAGCAACAAGCCCTTCGGACGCTGGGAAGAAGTCTTCGGCGACGAGACCCTGGCCGCCGCCATGATCGACCGCCTCGTCCACCACGCCGAGGTTCACTCCCTCAAGGGAGACTCCTACCGCATGCGCGGCCGTGAACTCGGCCGCGTCCCCACCGACAGAAGCAACGACTGACCGCACCACTGGGTCACTTTTCAACCGGCCAAACTGGGCCACGGTTCACCCGCCGCCGACAGTACGACACGTTGGACAGGAAGGGCGCCGGTTCTCGTGAACAGAGCCAGGCGCCTGACGCACACCGCAGCCTGTGCCGAGGTGGTCGATGTCGGCGGATCTTATTGCGGACCAAGAGTGGCCGCGTGGGCGGTGTTGGGGACAAGCAGGGCAGCCATCGCGTCAGCAGTGACAGCGGCGGTACAGGGGAAGCGCAGCGCCGATTCCTTTCGGAGATCACGCATGGGCCGCCCGGCCGACAGGCTTCCTACACCTCTCGGTGGCGACGTAGAACGGTCGTTAGTCGACGCTCTGCCGCTCTGCCTGCTTCTGCCGGCGGGCGAGGTTGGCACGGGCGGTGGAGGTGTAGGGGTGGTCGGGGCCCAGCACGCGCAGCATGTCCTCGAGCAGTTCGGTGAATGCGGCCGCGGCAGCACCGATTTCCCCCGCCTCCCCCCGCCAGTAGGCGAGGTTGGCACGGGCGATGAGGGTATCGGGGTGGTCCGGGCCCAGCACCCTCTTCTGGGCAGTCAGCAGTTCGGTGAAGGCGGCGGCGGCGCCGGCCGCATCACCCGCTCTCCCCCGCCAGTAGGCGAGGTTGGCACGGGTGGTGAAGGTGTAGGGGTGGTCGGGGCCCAGCACGCGCAGCATGTCCTCGAGCAGTTCGGTGCATGCGGCCGCGGCAGCACCGGCGTCCCCTGCCTCCCCCCGCCAGGAGGCGAGGTTGGCGCGGGCGGTGAGGGTATCGGGGTGGTCCGGGCCCAGCACGCGCAACGCGTCCTCCGCTAGTTCGGTGAATGCGGCCGCGGCAGCACCGGCGTTCCCTGCCTCCCCCCGCCAGCGGGCGAGGCTGCTGCGGGCTGCGAGGGTGTCAGGGTGGTCCGGGCCCAGCACGCGTTCTCGGTCAGGCAGCAGTTCAGCGAACGCGGCGGCGGCGCCGGCCGCATCACCTGCGTCCCCCTGCCAGTAGGCGAGGTTGCTGCGGGCTGCGAGGGTATCGGGGTGGTCCGGGCCCAGCACGCGTTCTCGGTCAGGCAGCAGTTCAGCGAACGCGGCGGCGGCGCCGGCCGCATCACCCGCTCTCCCCTGCCAGTAGGCGAGGTTGGCGCGGGCGGTGAGGGTATCGGGGTGGTCCGGGCCGAGGCGGTGGCTGGTCTGCTTGGTGAGATGTCGGAAGTGGTCGCGGGCGGCGGTTACTTGGCCAGATTGGCCGAGGCTGTAGCCGGTGCGGTACAGCACGGCGTGCGCGTTCGGCTGATGGAGAGCGTCTTCGGCGTGGCTGGTCAGAGCTTCGGCGTTGGCACGCAGGGCCTGGGCTAGGGCGGTGTCGCGTTCGATCTCGGGCCAGACGGTGGTGAGGGCTTCTGCGGCGGTGCGTGCGAGCTGGTCACGCTGGGCGAGGGGGAGCGTGTCGCGGGTGGCGCGCCGGATGAGCTGGTGAATGCGGACGGCCTGGTGGGGTGTGTGCGAGGCGTGGTCGATCAGGTGGAGCCGGTGCAGGGCCCGCAGGGCGCCCACCGCGTCCTGCACTGTCACCGGTGCGGTGCCCGGCTCGCCCGTGGTGGTGCGGCTGGTGGTGAGGTGTTCGAGAGCGGGCTGGCTGGTCAAGACGGGGTGGGGGATGCCGTTGGGGTCGAGCATCGATGCCAGTTGGAGCATAGGCCGGGCCAAGCCCCGTGGGCGGAGCCGGTCGGCGCGTTCGACGGACAGCAACCAGGTGGCGGCCACGGTGACGGCCTGGTCGTCGGGTAGCGCGCCTGGTTCGGGGACCAGGTCAGCGAGCGTGCTGATCTGGTCGGCCAGCAGCGTGCGGTAGGCGGCGCAGCTGAGGTCGGCGTCGACCAGGTAGGCAGCGGCCTGGGCCAGCGCGAGTGGCAGGTGGTCCAGGTCGGCGGCCAGGCGCCGGATCTGGTCAGGTGGCTCGCTGCGTCCGTGGGGGGCCAGCGCCTCGGTGAGGTATGCGGCGGCCTCGCCGGGGGTGAACAGGCCCAGGTGGACCAGGTGCCGGCCCGCCGCGGTCAGGGCGGCGTCACGGCGGCGGGTGGTTGCCAGGGTGCGGCCGTGTGCACTGGAGGGGGGCCACAGCCCGCGCAGGTCGGCCGGGTCGGCGAGGTCGTCCAGCACGACCATCCATCGGCGCGGCATCTCATGGGTTTTGGGTTCCAGCCATGCGAGGAATGCGCGAGCGGCCTGCTCCGGGTCGCCCGGGTCGGCGGCCAGCACCTCCACGGCGGCCTGCGCATACCCGGCGACGACGGCCGCCCGTGTGCCGGCACTGATCCACACCAGGAGGTCGAGTTCGCCCCTTTCCCAGGCGGTGCGGGCATGGTCGGCGGCCAGCTGGGTCTTGCCCACCCCGGGCCCGCCCTCCGCGCTCGGCACGATCAGCCGTCCGGTTCCGTCCCGCCAGCGTCTGCCCATGTGCCCTCGTGCCCTCCCGCCTCGGA
>NZ_JBFAWF010000049.1:0-12323 GCF_040680195.1 Streptomyces sp. NPDC052109
TGCCCGCGATCACGACCGCGTCGATGGCTTCTCGGCGACCGCGTCCGCGAGGACGAGCGCCACCATCGCCTCGGCGCCGTGCCCGCGGCGGGCACGGCGGAGACGTCGGAGTGCTGGTGGTGGGCCGGGTCTCCTCGCCGGTGGTGACGCCCACCGTCTTCAGGGCGCGCGGCACGGTCGCGATCGGCTTCATCGCGGCCCGCACCCGCAGCAGCTCACCGGTGCTCAGCCCGCCCTCGGTGCCGCCGGCGCGCCCGGCCGTGCTGATGATCTTGTCGTGCTCCTTGGAGTCGGGCACCCGGGCCAACTCGAAGCCGTCACCGATCTCGACGCCCTTGATTGCCTGGATGCCCATCAGGTGCGCACCGAAGCCTACGGAGGTGTACCCGTTCGTGGGACGACGCACAAGTGGCAGCCGGAGCAGCTCGTGGGCCTGATCGGGCAGGCCGGGCTGCGCCCGGAGCTGGCCGGCCGCGATGGTGTACTTCGACAGGTGCGTGACGGGCTGTGGGGTGACGGCGGCGGGGTAGGCGCCTGCCTCGGGGTAGGCGCGGCCGTAGACGGGGATCGAGGTGGTGCGGTCCTTGGCGGTGATGAGTGTCTGGCTGCTGTCGTCGGCCGGGAAGGTCCACCTGCCGCCCGGGTTGTCGAACCAGGCTTTCTGCCCGCCGTACCAGATCGCAGTCCAGTCGCCCTGCTGGGCGGCGACGACGAACCGTTGCCCGGCCACGGCCTTGTCGCCCCAGTCGAATCCGGCAGTGGTGCCGGAGCCGGTGGAGTGCAGGTAGGGGTCGGCGATCAGCGGGTCCCTGGAGCGGGACATCACAGCGGTCGAACACGTCCTGGCCGACCCCAGCCGACCCCTTCCAGAGCGCCTCGTCGAAGCGTTCGACCAGTGGGCGGGCCGCCACATCGGCCCGCTGACGCGCGACGTCGCGGCGGACATCGAGGACAACCCCGACCTCCTCGGCGAGATCGCCGAGACCACGCCGCGACGTTTCGAGGAACTGATCACAGACGCGATCGCCGCCGAGTCAGGACAAGACGCGGCCCCCCCCTTGTCGCACAGACGATGATCAGCGCATCGAATCGGCCTCAAACGTCAGGCCGCATCACGGGAGTTCTACCTCGAATGACTGGGGGTCGCCATCGATCTCCTGGTGCGCTGAAGATACTTACTGTAAAAGACAAGCTGATGCCGGGGGCGGCGTGTGCCCTGCCAGTACGGTCACCCCCCCGACGCGGCACGCCAGCCGAGCCACCGGCGGACGGCGATCACGAGCGCCGGACCGGTCGGCGGTCGCTGCCGGTACGGCGCGTACTTCTCCCGCAGCAGAGCGACGGCCGCAGGGTACTTGCCCTGGTTGCCGGGCGGCAGCACGCGGGCGTCACCGTCCGCGCGGACCCACCACAGCCGCTCCCAGTCCTCGTCGTACGCGTCGACGAGCAGGCAGACAGCCGGGTGGGCCGCGATGTTGTCCAACCGTTTCAGCCGCTGCGACCTCTTCGGCTTCCAGTCGACGGCGGTGACGATCTCCTCGCCGTGGGCCGCGAAGACGACCGGCACCAGATGCGGGCGCAGGCCCGCGTCCACCGTCGCCAGGCGCGCCACCCGCGCGGTCGTGAACCGGCGGCGCGCCTCGTCCTCGGCCATGTCCGGCACGGTCAACTCCTATTCAGCGGTAGCCGCGAGCTGTCACCGGTGGCCGGACGTGGCCTCGGCCAGTTCGTCCAGGGTCCGCAGCGTCTGGTTCTCCGGCAGGGTCGGCAGATACAACAGGACCCGTTCGACGCCGAGTTCGGCGTAGGTGTCGAGCGCCTTCCGGTCGTACCGGCCTGCGTACACCACGACGGACGGGCGGTCACCGGCCGTCCGCCGCATACGCGCGATGCGTTCGCCCAGCTTCTCGAGCGGCGGATCGCTCGGCATCCACGCCGCACCGTACGCGGCGACGCGTTCGAAAGCGCGCTCGCTGTCGCCCCCGACCCAGATGGGCGGATGCGGCTTCTGGACCGGCTTGGGCCAGGCGTAGACGGGATCGAAGTCGACGAAGTCGCCATGGAACTCGGCCTTCTCCTTGGTCCACAGCTCGATCATCGCGCGGATGCGTTCGTCCATGAGCCGCCCGCGGACGGCCGGATCCGTCCCATGGTTGCGCATCTCCTCGCGGTTCCAGCCCGCGCCGACCCCGAAAACGGCCCGGCCGCCGGAGATCAGATCGAGGGAGGCGACCTCCTTCGCGGTGTGGATCGGATCGCGCTGGATCACCAGGGCGATGCCGGTGCCCAGGAGCAGGTCACGGGTCACCGAGGCGGCCGCGGCGAGCGCCACGAACGGGTCGAGCGTCCGGTAGTAGATCCGCGGCAGCTCACCGCCCCCCGGGTACGGGGACTCCCGCTTGACCGGAATATGCGAGTGCTCGGCCAGTAGCAGGGAGTCGAACCCACGCTCCTCCAGGGCGGGTCCCAACGCCTTGGGGCCAATGCCTTCATCGGTGACAAATGTCGATACTCCGAACTTCATCCGCGACCACCTCGTCTCGTCGGCACACCTGCTGTCAGTGTGAGGGGGCCGGTCCCTCCTCGTCGGGCATGACCTCCCGTGGCGTGGCGTGGCGTGGCGTGGCGTCCGGACCCCATGCCCACTGTCACTGCCCGACCCACGCGTCCGCCGGCCGCTGCAGGGCCCACCTCGCACAGCGCCGCAGTGGTGAGCACGAGAACGCCGTCCGATCGCACGCGGGTCGTCACGGAGCTCGTAGACGATGTCGAGCATGCGCGCCCGGCCCTCGCGATCGTGTGGCGGCCAGCGCCTTCCACGTCCGGCTCCAGCTCAGTTCGCCCGGCGGTCCGGCGGCGATCAGCCGGCCCTGGTTCAGCACGACGACGTGGGTGGCGCGCGCAGGACGGCGGCTGCCCGTTCGGTGTCGCCCGCCTGGAGGCGGCAGGTGCCGGCGGCGCCGAACGAAGTCGCGGGCCCGGCGGCTTCCATCGCGTGTGCGTGGCTGGGAAGCGCACTACACGACCTGGGAGTTTGACCATGTCTCCTGGCTAGCAGGCCTCGTAGAGCGGGGCTGCCCCTCCGAGCCGCAGGCGTCGAGCTGGAGAAGATGAGACGCCGCGTACGCCTTTCGTGCCTGGCCTTGTTCACGGCGATCGCGGCCGGGCCCGTCGCCCTGGGCGTCACGGTGATGTCCGGCCCGATCACGGTTGCCGCCGCCCCGTCGAACAAGCCCACCGCTGTACGCACCGCGGACGTCGCGGCCAACCCAGCTGGCTACCCCGCTGGAACAGGTCCGGGACCGGTATCGCCGACGGCTCGGGGATCGTGGTGCGGACCCGTTTGCGCAGGCGCATGCCCTGGATGGAGAACTTGCCCATCACGCGGGCCCCCCCGTTTCTCGTTGATCTTCCGGCCGTCGGCGCGGAGCTCGGCGGTGATCCGCGGGGAGCCGTAGGCGCCGTCGGAGTCGGTGTGGACGGCGCGGATCTCCGCGGCCAGGGCCCGGTCGGCGGCCCTCCGCGCGGTCCGCGCGTCGGCCCCGTCCCGCCACTTGTAGTAATTGGACCGATTCACGCCCAGTACCTGGCACAACCGCTTCACGCTGAAGGCGTGCCCGCGCCGGCCTGGTCGACGCCCTGGTCACCGATGCGCTGCGACTGCTGGGCCACCTGCCCGACCAGCAGCTGGGCGAGAAGGCCGCGAACGCGGTCGGCATCCTGGCGCTGGTCGCCGGGCAGGACGTCGAGCCGGCCGAGGACTCCGACGGCCGCGACGGACGCTGGCGCATCAGCCAGGGGACCGCTCCAGGCCGCGTCGTGTCCACCGTCGACCCCGAAGCCCGCCACACCCACAAGACCCGCCCCCACCAGCAGGACGGCTGCAAAGCCCACCTGGCCATCGAGCCCGAGACCGGCTTATACACCGCCGTGGCTATGCGGCCCGGCGCCGGAGCCGAGCACCACGAGGCCACCGTCGGCCTGGACCTGCTGGCCGACGAGGAGAGCCCGGTGGACCCCTTCGGCAACACCGCCTAATCCGCCGGCGACATGCGCCAAGTACTGCACCAGGCGGGGCACCGGCTGTTCTTCAAGCCCGCCCCGCTGCGGCCCGCCGTCCCCGGCGGCTTCACCCTGGACGACTTCGCCATCGACACCGCCGCCGCCACGGTCACCTGCCCCGCCAGGCACACCGTTGTGCTGTCGGACCCCGGGGGACAGCACAATTAGTGCTGTGACCGGGAAGGTTCACCGGGTTGGGTCGCGCTGATGACTCCCTCCGGCTCGGATGGGATCCGGGGGCGCAGCCCATGATGGCGATTCTTGAGAAGACGACCGACGTTGCCCCTCGCCTCACTTGATCTGGTTGTCAACGGCTCGGGATGAATGGCATGCGTGATATTGACGGCGATCCGGTGTTGCCTGGTCGATGAGGTAGGAGGGTGTGTCCCGGCCCTGCTCAAGGCTGTTCGGTGCTGGTTCGGAGCAGCCCTACGACGCCGCGGGGGTGTTCGGTCGTGTCGCATATCGGTGGCGCATGGCGTCGCTGGCTGCGGGACCCGCGGTGAAGACGTAGGTGTCGCTGTCGTCGAGCCGGCGGCCGGTCTTGGCGTCGACGACGACGGGCTCGACTTCCTCGCCGCTGTGCGTGTCGATGAGGATCATGCTGCGTTCGGCCGGTGTGAGGCGGGAGTTGCCCCACGCGGCCAGGGCGACGATCACCGGCCGCAGGGAGCGCCCGAGTTCGGTGAGGACGTACTCGTGGCGTACGGGGTTGGTCTGGTAGGGCCGGCGCTCCAGCAGTCCGTCGGCGACGAGGGTCTTCAGCCGGGTGGTGAGCATGCTGGAGGAGATGCCCAGGCTCTCCTGGAACTGGTCGAAGCGCGTGTAGCCGTCGAACGCGTCGTGGAGGATCAGCAGCGTCCACCACTCGCCTACGTGTTCCACCGTCGTGGACAGTGGGCACTCCCGGTCCTCCAGCCTGATCCGGCTTGCCATGGTGGCCATCCCCTCGGTTACTGCTAAAGTCGAAGTTAGTAGCTTCTATTTTAGCAGTAATGACGGGAGCGGGGCCTTCTGCGCCCGCACCCGGGAACGGAGCACACCGTGACCACATCCATCAGCGAATCCCTCGAAGGCCGACGCGCTCTGGTCACCGGCGGTACCAAGGGCACCGGAGCCGCCATCGCCCGACGCCTCGCCCAGGCCGGCGCGACCGTGCTGGTCACGGCCCGCAGCCGCCCCGACGACGTCGAGGAGAAGGCGTTCATCCCCGCCGACCTGTCCACCGCCCAGGGCGCAGCCCACGTGGCCGCCGAGGTGGACGCCCGCGTGGGAGGCGTCGACATCCTGGTCAACACCCTCGGCGGGTCCGAGGCGCCGGCCGGAGGGTTCGCCGCGCTCGGCGAGGACGACTGGGCCAGGGAGCTGGACACGAACCTGCTGGCCGCCGTCCGCCTGGACCGCGCGCTCCTGCCGCACATGATCGCCACGGGTAAGGGCGTGATCGTGCATGTCACCTCGATCCAGCGCCGCATGCCGCTGTGGAACGGAACCCTGGCCTACGCGGCCGCCAAGGCCGCCCTGACCACCTACAGCAAGGGCCTGGCCAACGAGGTCGCCCCGCACGGCGTCCGCGTCAACACCGTCTCGCCCGGTTTCGTGCAGACCTCGGCCGCCGACAACCTCGTCGCCCGGATCGCCCACGAAGCAGACATCACGCAGGAAGCGGCGCTGGGCCGGCTCATGGACTCCCTGGGCGGCATCCCGCTCGGCCGTCCCAACCGGCCCGAGGAAGTCGCCGAACTCGTCGCCTTCCTCGTCTCCGACCGCGCCTCGGCCATCGTCGGCGCCGAACACGTCATCGACGGCGGCACCACCCCCACCGTCTGAACCGCCACCACCCCAAGGAGCGTCATGCATGACAACCAGCCCCGCACCAGCACCCCGGACACCCTGCCCGAGGTGATCAGCCGCTACCTGACAGCGCACCGCGCCCACGACACCGCCACCGCACTCACGGCGTTCACCCATGAAGCCACAGTGATCGACGACGGCAACACCCACGAGGGCATCGAGGCGATCGGGGAATGGCTCGACCGATCGGCTGCCGAATTCACCTACACCATCTACCTCACCGGCGCCCAGCAGACCGACGCAACCCGCTACATCGCCACCCACCACCTCGAAGGCAACTTCCCCGGCGGGACCATCGATCTGCGCTACCAGTTCACACTCCGCGACGGCCTCATCGAACGCCTCGTCATCGAACCCTGAGTCCCTGCCGTCGCCACCCGTTGCCGCCAGGCGAGAAGCCCCGCTCGCCCCGCAATCTCGGCGACTCACCTTCCTGCCAGGTCAGGCCGCCAATCACAGGGGCCGTCCGCCCCAGCGGATGCCTTTCTCGCTGCGGATGCGGGCGCGTTCCTTGCGTTCGGCGGCCAGGACGTCGCGGTGGCGAGCGTTGGCGTTGCGCCACCGGAGGTAGGCGTGCAGGGCCCGGGTCTGAACGGTGTGGTTGGGGTGATTGGAGTTGGCGATGGTGAACTGCCGCAGCGGTCCGAAGTGGGCCTCGATCGGGTTCGCCCAGGAGGCGTAGGTCGGGGTGAAGCACAGCTCGACCTTGTGCTTCTTCGCCCAGCAGCTGATGCCAGTGCCTTTATGGGCGGACAGATTGTCCAGGATCACGTAGATCGGGGCACCGTCGGGCCGGGCGGCACGGATCGACTTCAGCGCGGCCAGCGTATTGGTGGCGCCCTTCCTGCGGCGGTTGACGCCCCACAGGGTGTCGTCGCCGACCGAGTAGCAGCCGTGGAAACAGCGCACGCCGTGCGTGCGGTGGTAGGTGGCGGGCAGCCGGTCAGGGTGTTTCCGCTCGGCCCAGCCCGAGCCGGCAGTGGGCCGGATCCCGAGCGGGCCGAACTCATCGAAGGCGAACACCCGGTCCGGGAAGCGGCCAAGGACGTCCTCGATCCGGTCCAGCTTCGCCTCGCGGTCCGGGTCGGGGGATTCCTTCCACGTCTTGGTGCGCTGGAAGGTGACACCGCGGCGGGCGAGCAGGCCGCGTAATGCCTCACGGCCGAGGCGGATCACTCGGCCGTGGACCTTCCGCAGGTAGGCGACGAGCTTGCGCAGCGACCAGCGGGTGAAAGGCTGGCCGAGCTTGGTGGGGCGGGTGGTGGCCGTCCGGACGACGAAGTCCTCGTCGTCACGACTGAGCAGGCGGGGACGGCCTCCCGCCCACCGAGGGTCCAAGCAGGCCAGGCCGATCTCGTTGAACCGGTGGATCACATCGCGCACGGTGTCCTCGTCGGCCTGCACCAGCTGGGCGATCACCGGCACCCGATTCCCGCTGGCCGAGGCCACCAACATCATTACGCGCCGATAGCGCACCGAGTTGGTGCTGCCACGACGCACAATCTGCTGCAGTTTCTGCCCCTCCTGGTCGGTCAGTCTGCGCACACGGACAGGCTCGGCCACTGCACCTCCAACGGTCGGATCGAACGTCACCGCACATCCAACCGTCACGATCACCAAACCGGCGAACCTATGTGGTCACAGCATTAGCGCAAGGCGGCTGGCTTCGTTCATCTCCAGGAACAGCGATTGTCGACCGGTTCTGGAGTCAGTTGTCTCAGTGGAGGCGCAGGGTGATGTTCTGCCATGGTGTGGTGGCGGTGCCATGTGATGTGCAGTGCTGGTCTGTGGAGGTGACGGAGCGGTAGGCCGTCGCGAGTGGGGGGTTGGGGATTTGTGGTTCGGCCAGGGGCTGCCAGGGTGCGTCGAACCGGAAGGCGGGGTTGTGGGGGCTGCTCACGGCGGTGAAGAGGAGGTCGCCCGCGGTACACGGGGGCAGGTCGCCGCTGCTGAAGGATTCGGTGTCGCTGCTGTCGGCGGGATTGGATTCGCCGCTGCTCCACGGGCCCGCGGCGTCGATCCCGCGGAATGCGTCGACCGTGGCGTAGGCGTAGGTGGCCTTGGGCCAATGGACGGTGATCTGGTCGAGGGTGGTCAGCGGCTGGGCGCTGACGAGTGCGAACAGCATCAGACGGTGGCTGCTGTCCTTGAGTTGTGCGTACGGCTGGTAGATGTTGCCGTCCGTGTCGGTCACGGTGACCGCACCTGAGGCGGCATCGGTGAGTGTGACGGTGACGATGAGTGCGTCGCCCCAGGCGACCGGGTTCAGGACCTGCAGGTCGGCCCCGGTGGTCGACACCTGCTCGGAAAACATGTCGGCGCTGGCGACCCGGATGGCATGGACAGTTCTGCTCGCGTTGTAGGCGACATGGCTGCCGTGGTGTGACGAGAGAGCGGCCATTGGGCCGTGATCGGATGAGATGGCCGTGACCGTCAGCAGGGCGGTGAGCAGGACGCCGTAGCGTGCCGCGCGTCCTCTCCCGCGTGCGTGTCCGGCCCGATCGCCGGCTGCCTCTGCCCCTGAGAACGCGCCCGGCTCGTCTGGCGCAACGACCGTGGGATGCGGATCGTCACGATCGGTGGGTGCCATTGCGGCGGGAGCGGTCGGTAACGCGCTGTCGACGCGCCCGGGCCGGGCCAGCGGTAACGCCTGACGGGCAAGGCGAAGGAGTTCCTCGCCCTCGTCCTCTGACAGGCCGAGCGCCGTGGCCAGCAGCCGCAACGTCTCACGTCGGGGCCGGGCAACCCTGCCGCGCTCGAGGTCACGGATGGCCCGCACGCTCAGTCCCGAGCGTTCGGCGAGCTCCTCCTGCGTCAGCCCGGCCTCACTGCGTCGGGCGCGTAACAGCGCCCCGAATCGGCCCTCGCTCATCACGCCCCCCGCCGGATGATCCAGATCACTGCAGGTGAGTACACCACAGGGTGTCTGCCGGGAAAACTGCCGGTCTTTCTTCCGCCTGTTCTGCCTGGTCACCACCGTGGGCGGCTGCGGACGATCGGCACCGGAAACCCTCGGCCAGCTTTGACCCGTCACCTCACGCCGGGCCGCCCCAGGCGGCACAGCCTCGTAATGAGAGGGCGTCGACCACTCGGGCTGGCCCTGCACTCAGATGAAATGGAGAAGGGCATGAGAAAGACTCTTGGGCGTCAGGGAGTCAAGCGGGCCGCTGCCACGCTCACCATCGTCGGCACGCTGCTGGCCACCGGTGTCACCCTGGCCCAGAGCGCGTCGGCCAACACCGGTGGTGGCGGCTGCCGGGACAAGGGCTACGCCGATGAGACCTACGGGATCTCTGAGCTGCCCTGCTCCCGTGGAGACGGCGGTCACGGCGTCAAAGGGGAAACCAACTACAAGAACCCGAACCACGTCGGCATCTTCCCGTGCGCGCAACTGCTGAAGGTCAACTCCGACCACAGCACCACCCAGGTCGGTAACTTTGGCTGCCTGGGCAAGTGGCTGGCGTCAAACCAGGATGACGGGTCGATCCAGTTCAACACCGGCACCTTGGTCGTGCCGAACGGCACCTACGTGGTGCAGGCGGGCTACTGGGAGTACGACCCGAACGGCAACCTCGTGTACATCGTGGGGGCGCAGGGCACCCCAGTTCAGGTCTATGGGTGATCGTTGGCTCAGGCCTGCGCCCTGACCAACCATCACTCACAGTCGGCACCACCTCCAGCGCCCAGACAGCAGCCGTATCAGGCTGCCTGACGGTCGACGCCGACTGCGACTGTCTAGCGCTCATCCGGCGCGTCTGAGCCGACGCCATGGAACTGAACGCGGTGGTGGGCCGCACGGAATCCTCCGTGTGGCCCACCACCGTCTCCGCACTGCGTCATCCCCGGTTTCGGGTATTGCGGTCCCTCACGTCCACCGCATCCCGATGGCGCAGAGCTGCTCGATCCGCTCTGGTGACAGGGTCGCGGCCCGGCTCCGCTGGTTCCCGATCCACGCCCCGAGCTTGATCTGCTCTTCTTCCTGGTCCTGGCTGCTGCCATCGTCCCCCTCGCCGCCAAGGACGATGGTCTCGACGTGTTTCCTGGGCACCTGCAGGTGTCCTTCGCGCTGGTAGTACTGCCGGGCGGCCGCCAGGTTCATGGCCCATTTGTCGGCCTGGGTGCGGCGCGACTGTGGTTTCTCGTCCTCGCTCGCGGGTTGGATGCCGAGGATGTGTTCGCACATCCACTGCTGGACGCCTGTGAGGTTGTCCCAGCCGAGGCGGACTGATCGCACCCACCGTCCGAGGTCCTCTCCCTGGTGCACGATGTCGCCCGGCTTGGTGGGCAGCTCGCCGCCCTGTTCCAGGTGCTGGCGGGTGAGATGGAAGGCGCGTTGCCATTCCACTGGCCAGGTGGGGCACCACGAGGGGTCGATATCCTCGAGCTGCTCGCGCCGCTCCTCCGACAAGGCGCCGGCCGACGACCTCACCGGCAGTCCTTCGGCCCGCCGCTGCTCGATGTCGGCGCCCCGGCGGGCGGCGGCCCTGGCGTTCTTCAGCCAGATGCCCACCCGGTAGCCCTGGTAGGTGGCGTCCAGCGGTGCCAGGAGATGCCCGTGTTCCGCAGCCCACCCGCGGGCGGCGGCCAGGCCTTCTTCCCATGCGACGTCGAAGTGTGACCAGACCATGCCCAGCTTCTCCAGCTGCCGGACGCGGTCGGCGTCCATGTCCCCACGGGCGTAGAACCGGCGAGCGTCGGCGATCCATTGCCCCAGCGGGAAACCGGCGAGCGAGGCCGGCCACCCCTCGGCCTTGGCCTCCTGGTCGTCGCGGCCGGGCACGCGGTAGGCGAACGGCACCTTCAGGTCCCCGTGGAGCCGTTGGTACAGGGCGGCGGCTTCGATGCCGCGCCGCCAGTGCTGGTGCTCAGGGTTGAGCACCCGCAGGTTGATGAACGCCGCCAGCTGCGCAGGGTCACGAGGCGTGCTGAACTTCAGTAGCTCCCGGGCCGGCACCGACAGCCGGTTGCTTCGGCCACCCTCGGCAGCCTGGCCTTCCTCGCCCCATGAGCGGCTCTGTACGCCTGTGACACGGCTGCGCGCGGCTCGGCCAGTGCCTCCACGACGCGGGCGTCGTGCGCGCGGAGAGCTTCCAAGAGCCTGGCCAAGCCAGCGAACGCCCTGCTGGTGAGCATGTTGTCCGCCGTCTCGTACGCGGCGCGGAAATCAACGGGCGGACCAGAGCAGCTCGGCAGCGACCTATCCGGTGGACGACGCCGAAGCCCGCCTGGCCTGTGTAGCCGTGACCGGTACACGCCGGCGCCTGGACCTCGGTGGCTTGTCCTGGATCTACGACAACCCGGATATTGCAAGTCAGGACCAGGCCGCTTCGGCTGATTGGGGGCCGGCTGGGTCCTCGGCCCGGGTTCACGTCGCCCGCTCAGCTGATCCGATCTCTCAGGTCTTCGGTACCTCGGTCACTGGACGGCACTGGCTGGATCTTGCTGCTCTCCCTTGGGATCGACGCGCTGGCGCCGGCGAAGCGGTTCCCGCGGATCAACCGGCCGTGGACCAACCAGAAGTCGTTGTCCAGAACGGTGGTCAGTTTGAGCGCGATCCGATCGGCGTGCATGCGCCGCTTCAAGCCATATCCAGCGAACATCGCATCCGCATTACCTGGTCATGGGGCCAGCTTGACCTGTTCATCCTAGGGTCGGAAGCCGCGACTGAAACGGGGTTCATAGATGGGCGACGGCAAGGTCCCCGGCAAGGTGCTGGACATCAAGACCGCCGACATCAAGGCGGCGGCACCGGCCTTCCAGAAGGGCGCCATCGATCTGAGCAAGGCCCTGACCACTCTCATCAAGACCCTGGACGGCCTCGGTGAGCCCTGGGGCCGCGACGAGCAGGGCAACCAGTTCGGCGGCGTCTACAAGCCGCACCAGAAGTCGATCGAGAGCGCGGCGGGCATCCTGGTGCTCGGGCTGACGAGCATTCACGAGGCCATGGTGGACATGTCGGACGGGCATGTGGACAACGACAAGCTCGTCGCTGGCATGTTCAAGGAAGTGAAGACCGACAAGCAGAGCGACGGTGCCGGTGAGCGTTGAGGACAAGGCCCGCCACATCCTTCTCAAGATGGGCCTGTGGTGGCCGGAGGCTGACCCCGACAAGCTGCGTGACGCGGCGAAAGCGTGGCGTGCGTTTGCCGATTCGGTGGACGACGTCCGCGCCCCTGTGAACCGCAGTGCGTCCGGGATCATCCACAACAACACGGGTGAGTCGATTGAGGCGTTCCACAAGTTCTGGGACCGCTATTCCAAGGGCAAGGACGGCGGCTGGCTGAGCGACCTCGCGAAGTCCTCGCGGGACATGGCCAACGCCTTGGACAAGTTCGCCGGCGCCATCGACGACGCGATCAACAAGCTGTGGACGCGGATAGCCATCGACGCGGTCGTGATCGCGGGCG
>NZ_JBFAWF010000050.1:0-10544 GCF_040680195.1 Streptomyces sp. NPDC052109
GGCGGCTGCCGGAGTACATGGTGCCCTCGGCGGTGGTGGTGCTCGAGGAGTTGCCGCTGACGGGTAACGGCAAGCTCGACCGCAAGGCCCTGCCCGCCCCCGAGGCGTCGGGTGGTGCGGGCACCGGCCGTGCCCCCGCGAACGAACGCGAGGAGGCCCTCTGCCAGGCCTTCGCCGAGGTCCTCGGCGTGGAGAGCGTGGGCGTCGACGACGACTTCTTCGACCTCGGCGGCCACTCGTTGCTGGCGGTGGAACTGACCGCCAGAATCCGTGCCGGGCTGGGGATCGACGTCCCGATCCGCACCCTGTTCGACGCGCCCACCGTCGCGGGGCTCGCACAGCGGCTCGGGACCGAGAAGTCGAGTCGGCCGGCCCTGCGATCGATGCGCGACCGGAGCGCCCGGTGACGGCCCCGTACTGATCGGACCGGCCGTCGTCGGCGGGGGGCGGGGCGCACGAGTACCGGCTGGTGCGCCCCGACAGGCCTACGGGGTCACCAGGCCGGCCTCGTAGGCCATGATCACCAGCTGGATACGGTCACGGGCGTCGAGCTTGGCCAGCAGCCTGGTGACGTAGGTCTTGGCGGTGGCGACGCTGATCACCAGGTGCTCGGCCAGTTCGGTGTTGGACATTCCCTTGGCTACCAGAATGAGCACCTCGCGCTCGCGGTCGGTGATGCCGGTGATGGTTCGTCGGGGCTTGGCAGCCGCCGACGGACGGCCGGCGAACTCCTTGATCAGTCGGCGGGTGACGCTGGGGGCGATCAGGCCGTCGCCGTCGGCGACCACCCGAACCGCGGTCAGGATCTCGTCGAGGGCCATGTCCTTGACCAGAAAGCCGGAGGCGCCGGCCTGCAGGGCACCGTAGACGTAGTCGTCGTCGTCGAAGGTGGTGAGCATCACGATGTGGGCGCTGCCGGGGCCGGAGGTGATCTTCCGGGTGGCCTCGATGCCGTCCATGCCGGGCATTCGGATGTCCATCACCACGACGTCGGGCTCCAGGGCGGCGGTCAGTTCCACCGCCTGGGCGCCGTCGCCGGCCTCGCCGACCACCTCCAGGTCGGGGGCGTCGGCCATCACCATCTTCAGGGCGGTACGCACCAGTTCCTGGTCGTCGACCAGCAGCACACGAATCGTCATCGGACCTCCTCGGGGACCGGAAGACGGGCGGCCACGCGGAAGCCGCCCTCGGCAAGTGGTCCGGCGGTGAACTCGCCGTGCAGCAGATCCACTCGCTCGCGCATGCCGACCAGTCCGAAGCCGGACCCCGCGGTGCTTCCCTGCGGGTGCCCGTGGCCGTGGTTGAGGATCTCGATGAACAACTCCGACTCCTGGCAGTCGATGGACACCTGACACATCTTGGCACCGGCGTGTCGCACTACGTTGGTTACCGCCTCCTGGATGATCCGGAAGGCCGACATGTCGATCTCCGGTGGAAGATGGCGCCGTTCGCCGCTCCACCGCACGTCCACCTGGACCCCGGCGGCGGCCGTGGTCGCCGCGAGCCGGTCGACGTTCGCCAGGCCGGGACCCGGATCCAGCGGGACCGGCTCCTTCGTGGCCGGCTCGGCGTCCGATCCCGGCTCGGGCTGCCGGAGCGCGCCGAGCATGCGGCGCAGCCCGGACAGCGTCTCCCGGCTGGCGGTCTCGATTTCGCCCAGCGCGGTGCGGGCGAGATCCGGCTGGGTCTCGATCACCCGGCGGGCGGCGCCGGCCTGCAGGGCCACGATGCCGATGGTGTGGGCGACGACGTCGTGCAGCTCACGGGCGATCCGCAACCGCTCGGAGGTGACTGCCCGGGCGGCGGACTGGGCGTTGAGCTCCTTGGTGTGAACGCGGGCCTGGTGCATCGAACGGCCGATCAGCAGGGCGATGACCGCCAGCAGCACCGCCCCCTGGGCGTCGCCGGTGTCGGTGTGGGGGACCATGATGATGTGGGCGACCAGGACGCCGATCAGCAGGCCCGCCGCGATGCGCACCGTCCGCCGGGGCCGGGTGGCCGCGATCGTGAGCAGGGCGATGTCCGCCGGCAGGAACTGCAGCGGCGGGAACTGGGACCCGAACGACCAGCCCGTGCACACCGCCACCGACGCGACGGTCAGCAGGGTGAGACCGGCCAGCGGCCTGCGCGCCAGCAGCGCGCTGCCCGCCAGAGCCACCAGCGTCGCCCCGTACACCATGTTCCAGTCCCGGCCCGTCTCCCCGAGACGTCCGCCCATCGCGATGCCGTTGAACCAGGCGGCGGCGCCGTGCTGCCCGACGAGCAGCGTGGGGTAGAGAGTGACCACCAGCCAGGTGAGGGCTGTCCAGGCACCTGGTGGCACGCGTTTGAGTAGCGGGAGAGTCAGCGTGGCGTGCATACGTCGAGGGTAGCCAGGCAGCCCTCGGCGGACATCGGACCACGGGTGTACGACCGTGGCTGACAGTCAGGGGGACAGGTGTCACCGCGGGTGTGATGTGCTGAACACCCCACCGACGGCACGATGGGCCACATGATCGAAGTCCACGAGCTGACGAAGCGCTACGGCAAGAAGCTGGCGGTCAACAACCTGAGCTTCACGGTGAAGTCCGGCCAGGTGACCGGATTCCTCGGCCCCAACGGAGCCGGGAAGAGTACGACATTGCGGATGATCCTGGGTCTGCACGCCCCCACCAGCGGGACGGTCACCGTCGACGGCCGCCCTTTCCGCTCGTTGCCCCGTGGGTTGCGGCACGTCGGTGCCCTGCTGGACGCCGGCGACGTGCACGGCGGGCGCACCGCCCGGGCCCATCTGCGGGCCCTGGCCCGCAGCAACCGGATCCCGCGCAGCCGGGTGGAGGAGGTGCTGCGCGAGGTCGGCATCCTGGACGCGGCCGACCGCCGGATCGGCGGCTTCTCGCTCGGCATGCGCCAGCGCCTGGGCATCGCCACCGCGCTGCTCGGCGACCCGCCGGTGCTGCTCTTCGACGAGCCGCTCAACGGGCTGGACCCGGAGGGCGTGCACTGGGTGCGCGGACTGTTCCGCCGACTGGCCGCCGAGGGGCGCACGGTCTTCGTCTCCAGCCACCTGATGTCCGAGATGGAGCACACCGCCGACCAACTCGTCGTGCTCGGCCGGGGCCAGTTGATCGCGGTCGAGAGCCTGGCACAGTTCGCGGCCCGCGGTGCCCGCCGAAGCGTGTCGGTGCGCACGCCGGACCCGGCGGCGCTGCTGACGTTGCTGACCGACGCGGGCGCGGAGGTGGACCGCGAGCCCGACGGAAAGCTCATGGTGACCGGGCTGGATGCGGACCGCATCGCCGAGATCGCCTTCGAACACCGCATCCTGGTGAACGAGTTGACAAACCACACCAGCTCGCTGGAGGAGGCGTTCATGGAACTGACCGCCGACAGCGTCGAGTACGTCGCAGGAGAGACCAAGTGACCGCACCGACGACGTCCAGGACGACCGCGGCGTCCGCCGAGCGGTCATCGGAACCCAAGGCCCGTTTCAGCGACCTGTTCGCCGCTGAGTGGATCAAGCTGTGGTCGCTGCGCTCGACCCTCTGGGCCTTCGCCGGCACGGTGGCGGTGATCCTCACGATCACCATCGTCGGCGCCGTCGCCGACACGCAGCACTACAGCTCGTCCGACGCGGCGGGCAAGGCGTACTTCCGGATGTTCGGAGCGGTGGGCGACTCCTTCCCGACCGGCGACGCCACCATGCTGATCGTCGGCGCCGGTGCCATCGGCGCCATCACGGTCCTCGGTGAGTACACGACCGGCATGATCCGGACCACGTTCACGGCCGTGCCGGCCCGCCGTTCGGCGATGGCCGCGAAGGTGGCGGTGGTCGTCGCCGCGACGACCGCCCTCGGCGTGGTGGCGGCACTGCTCTCGTTCGGTGCGGCTCAGGGCATCCTGTCCGGACAGGGCGCCGCCGTCGGCTTCGGTCACCACAACGTCGTGCGTCTGCTCGCCGCCTCCGCGGCGCTCGCTCCGGTGTCCGCCCTGGTGGGCATGGGCCTGGCCACGTTGATCAGGCACAGCGTGCTGACCATCGTGGTCACGATCGCCCTGCTCTTCGTCATCCCGTCGGTGCTGAACGCCCGCAGTCACTCCAGCGCGAGCATCCTGCACATGACGATCCTGCAGGCCTGGCGGCGTATCGGCTACGACCAGGCGACCACGGCGATGTGGCCGTGGACGGTGGGGGGCGCCTGCATCGTCCTCGCCGTCTGGGCGCTGGTCGCCGCCGCGCTCGCCGTCCTCACCCCCAGCCACCGGGACCAGTGAGCGGCGCTGCCGCCGACCGCCCTCCACCCGGCGGGCCGAGATGCCCGCCGGAGCACGTCCCCCTCGCAGGCGGCGTTCACGAAACAGGCCGCCGACAGCGTCGAATACCTTCAAGGAGACACCGAGTGACCGCGCCGACCACTACGGACATGACCGTGGCGCCCAGAGTGCCGCCAGCCGAGCCCAAGGCCCGTTTCAGCGATCTGTTCGCCGCCGAGTGGATCAAGCTGTGGTCGCTGAGGTCGACCCCGTGGGCGTTCCTCGCCACGGTGGCGATGGTCCTCACGAGCACCGTCACCATCGCCCTGAGCGACGTCCAGCAGTACGCGCAGAGCGACCAGACGCAGCGGGAGCTCTTCCGGACGCTCGGAAGAGTGGCCGATTCGTTCCCCTTCACCACCGCCACGATGCTGATCGCCGGGGCCGGCGCGATCGGCGCCATGACGATCCTCGGTGAGTACACCACCGGCATGATCCGGACGACGTTCACGGCCGTTCCTGCCCGCAGTGCGGTGATGGCCGCGAAGGTGGCTGTGATCACCGTGGCCACGACCGCTCTCGGTGTGGTCCTGGCCTTCGCCTCCTACGGCGCCACCCAGGTCGTCATGTCCGGTCAGAACCTCGCCGTCGGCCCCGGGCACCCCGGGATCCCGCGCATGCTCGTGGCCTCCGCGCTGCTCGCCCCGGTCTGCGCCCTCGTGGGCATGGCGGTCGCCGCGGTGGTCCGGCACAGCGTGGCCACCATCGTGACGACCACCGCGCTGTTCTTCGTCCTTCCCACGCTGCTGAACGACCGCAGTCGCCTCAGCGCCAGCTTCCTGCACATGACGATCCAACAGGCCTGGGGGCGTATCGCCCAGGGACAGGCCACCGGAGAGGAGTGGCCCTGGACGGTGGGCGGTGCCTGCGTCGTCCTCGCCGTCTGGTCGCTGCTTGCCGCGACGCTGGCCGTATTCTCCGCGAACAAGCGCGACCAGTGAGCGGCGCTTGACCTGAACTCCTCCCAGGCGCGGGCCGAACAGGCCCGCGCCTTTCCTTTGCTCCCGGACAATGACGCTCGAGGACAGGCGGGTCGCCCAGTTCCCCGACGAATCGGAAAACCCTGGGCTGCCGCTTTGTCAAGAATTCACGCGGCCCGATTTCCCGCACTGTTCAACTGACCCGGCGAGGACAGTTGAACAGCCGCGTCGAGGCCGCCCGCCGGACGCTGAACGCCCTGCCCAGGCCCGCCTCCGGGCCCGTGGCCGAACATTGATCATCCGCCGGGCCGTGGGCCATAGTGACTGCCGGGGAAGTCGCGGTACCCCATATGCAGAAACAAGAAACAGGGAGCTTTCGCCGGGTCGGAATCTGTGTCGAAACGGCGCTGCCGGCAGCCGGAATCGACCGAGGGCCCGTGTACCAACGGCTGTGAGAACGGACCGGACGGAGGAATTCCGTGCGGTCCTCGCAGCCGTGCCCACCGGCGCTGTCAGCCGTGCCAGCCGCAGGGCCGGAAGAACGGCCGGAGATCACCAGTCAGCCTCGGCCGACGTGGCGGCGAGGACGTAAGCAGGAGGGGTCCTGATGATTCCGTTGTCATACGCGCAGCGCCGGTTGTGGTTCATCCACCAGGTGGAGGGGCCGAGCGCGCACTACAACATCCCCCTTGCGCTGCCGCTGACCGGCGAACTCGACCAGGACGCCCTCGCGGCGGCCCTGCGTGACGTCCTGGAACGGCACGAGGTCCTGCGGACCACCTTCGCCGTGACCGACGGCGAGCCGCACCAGCACATCCACGCCATCGAAGAGCTGGACTGGGCCCTTGAGCGGGTCGACCTGTCCGGCGCCGAGCCGTCCGCCGTGCGGGCCGAACTCGACCGCGCGCTCGCCGACGCGGCCGCCACCGCCTTCGATCTGTCCGCCGAACTGCCCATCCGGGCCTGGCTGTTCACCACCGGCCCGGCGGAGCACGTGCTGGTCGTGGTGCTGCACCACATCGCCGGCGACGGCTACTCGCTGCGCCCGCTGGCCGACGACGTCTCCGCGGCCTACTCGGCCCGTCGTGAGGGCCGGGCACCCGGTTGGGAGCCGCTGGCCGTCCAGTACGCGGACTACACCCTCTGGCAGCGTGAACTACTCGGCGACCAGGCCGACGCCGCAAGCCTGATGCACAGCCAAGTCGCCTACTGGCGACAGACGTTGAGCGGTGTACCGGAGGAGCTGGCGCTCCCGTACGATCACTCCCGGCCCCCGGTGGCCTCCTACCGCGGCTACAGCACCCCGCTGGAGATCCCCGCCGAGAGCCATGCCCGGCTCGTGGAGCTGGCGCGGGCCGAGGGCGTGACCGTCTTCATGGCGCTGCAGGCCGCCCTCGCCGTGCTGCTGTCCAAGCTCGGCGCCGGCACCGACCTGCCCATCGGCACGGCGGTGGCCGGCCGCACCGACGTGGTCCTGCGCGACCTGGTCGGGTTCTTCATCAACAGCCTCGTGCTGCGCACCGACGTGTCCGGTGACCCGACCTTCACCGAACTCCTCGCCCGGGTGCGCGAGACGGACCTGTCGGCCTTCGATCACCAGGACGTCCCCTTCGAAAAGCTCGTGGAGGAACTCGCCCCGACCCGCTCGCTGTCCCGGCACCCGCTGTTCCAGGTCATGCTCAGCGTGGAGAACCTCACCCGTGCCGAGGCCGACCTCGGAGGCGCCCGGGCGGAGAGCCCGGACACAGAGCCTTCCGCGGCCGCCGGACCGGTCGGTACGGTAGCCAAGTTCGACCTGGAGGTCGTCGCCGAGGAGACCTTCGACGACACCGGCGCCCCCGCCGGCCTGCGCGGATCGGTCATCGTCAACGCCGACCTCTTCGAGGCCGCCTCTGCCGTCCGCATGGCCGAGCGGCTGTCCCGTGTCGTCGAGCAGCTGACCGCCGAGCCGCAGAGCGCCATCGGAGCCGTCGACATCCTCGCCGCGGACGAGCGCGACCGCCTGTTGACCACGTGGAACGACACCACGGCCGACGTCGCACCGGGTCTGCTGCCCGAGCTGTTCGCCCAGTGCGTGGCACGCACCCCTGACGCGGTCGCGGTGGTCCACGAGGGCACCGAAGTCAGCTACGCCGAGCTCGACGCCCGCGCCAACCGGCTCGCCCATCGGCTGGCCGCCCTCGGTGTGCGCGCCGAGTCGGTGGTCGGCCTCTGCCTGCCACGCGGCGTGGACATCGTCACGGCGATACTCGCCGTCTGGAAGACCGGCGGCGCTTACGTGCCCCTCGACCCAGAGCACCCCGCCGACCGCCTGGCGTACCTCCTGCAGGACAGCGGCGCCCGGGTCGTGATCAGCAGCCGGGGCGCGGCCGACGGCGTCGCCGCCGAGCTCGACACCGACCGGGTGCTGTGGCTCGACGACCCGCAGGAGGCCGCGGAGCTGGCCGCCCTGCCCGTCACGGCCCCGTACGGCCCGGTCACCAGCTCCGGACTGGCCTACGTCATCTACACCTCGGGCTCGACCGGCCGGCCGAAGGGTGTGGCCACCGCCCACGGTGCCCTGGCCAACCTGGTGTCGGTGTTCGGACCTCTTATGGAGGTGGGCCCGGGCGTCCCGGTCCTCCAGTTCGCCTCGTTCAACTTCGACGCCTCCGTCCTGGACATCGCGGTCACCCTCGCCCGCGGCGGCACCCTCGTCGTGGCGAGCGCGACCGAACGCTCCGAACCCACCCTTCTGCGCACCCTCGTGCAGTCGGCCGGTGTCCGCTCCGCCAGCCTCGTACCCTCCCTGCTCGCCGTCCTGGAACTGGAGGACCTGGCAGGGGTCGGCGCCATGGTCGTCGGCTCCGAGGGCATCGACCCCGCCCTCGCCCGGGCGTGGGCCCGCGACCGGCGACTCGTCCACGCTTACGGCCCGACCGAGGCAGCCGTGATCACCGCCGTCGGGCACGTCGACCCGGACGGCACCGGCGCGGTGCCCTTCGGCGGCCCGGTCGCCAACACCCGCATGTACGTCCTGGACCGCCATCTCCGGCCCGTCGCACCCGGCGTCACCGGTGAGCTCTACATCGGCGGGGCGCAGCTGGCCCGCGGGTACGTCGGCCGCGCCGACCTGACCGCGGAGCGGTTCGTAGCCTCCCCGTACACGGCGGGCGAGCGCTTCTACCGCACCGGCGACCTGGTGCGCTGGACCGAGGACGGCCGGCTGGTCTTCGCCGGGCGCGCGGACGAGCAGGTCAAGATCCGTGGTTTCCGGATCGAGCCCGGCGAGGTGCAGGCGGTCGTCGCCGCGCACCCCGGCGTCGCCCGTGCCGCCGTCGTCGCGCGTGAGGACAGCCCCGGCGACGTCCGCCTCGTCGCCTACGTCGTCCCGGCCGAGGGCGCGGGCGACCAGCCGGAACTCGGCTCGTCCGTCCGCGAGTTCGTCGGATCAAGGCTGCCGCAGTACATGGTCCCGGCGGCGGTCGTCCTGCTGGACGCCCTCCCGCTGACCGTCAACGGCAAGCTCGACCGCAACGCGCTCCCCGCCCCGGAGTTCACGGTCGGTGGCGGACGGCCCCCCGCCAACCCCCACGAGCAGGCCCTGTGCGAGGAGTTCGCCGAGGCCCTGGGCCTGAAACGGGTCGGTGTCGACGACGACTTCTTCGCCCTCGGCGGCCACTCGCTGCTCGCCGTCCGCCTCGTCGAGCGGCTGCGCGCCCGCGGTGTCCCTGTCTCCGTGCGCGCGCTCTTCGAGAGCCCGACCCCGGCCGGGCTCGCCCTCTCCGGCGCCGCGGCCCAGGTCGTGGTGCCCGAGAACCTGATCCCGGCGGGCGCGACCGCGATCACGCCGGAGATGCTCCCGCTGATCGACGTCACGGCCGAGGAGATCGAGCGGATCGCGGACACGGTGGAGGGTGGCGCCGCGAACATCGCGGACGTCTATCCGCTCGCCCCCCTCCAGGAAGGCCTGCTCTTCCACCACCTCCTCGCCGGCGCGGGCGAGGACGCCTACGCCCTGCCCGCCGTGCTGGAGTTCGACTCGCGCGAGCTCCTGGACCGCTTCCTGGACGCCCTGCAGCGGGTGGTCGACCGGCACGACATCCTGCGCACCGGCATCGTCTGGGACGGACTGCGCGAACCCGTCCAGGTGGTGTGGCGCCGGGCGGAACTCCAGGTGGCCGAGGTGACCCTCGAGCCGCACGGGGACGACCCGGTCGCCGAGCTGGTGGCGGCCGGCAGCGCGCCGATGGACCTCGGCCGGGCCCCGCTGATCGACCTGCACGTGGCGCGGCCGCCCCAGCAGGACCGGTGGCTCGCGCTGATCCGGATGCACCACATGGTGCAGGACCACACCGCGAAGGAGGTCCTGCTGGCGGAGGTGCACGCGTTCCTCACCGGACGTGGCGACGAACTCGCCGAGCCGCTCCCGTTCCGCAACTTCGTGGCCCAGGCACGCGGCGCCGTCGACGAGTCCGAACACGAGCGCTACTTCGGTGGGCTGCTCGGGGACGTGGACGAGCCGACCGCCCCGTACGGCCTGGTCGACGCGCAGGGCGACGGCAGCGGAGTGGTCCGCGGCGGCCTCACTCTGCCGCAGCACCTGACCGACCGGATCCGGGACACCTCCCGCCGGATCGGTGTCAGCCCGGCCTCCGTGCTGCATGTCGCCTGGGCGCGGGTGCTCGCGGCCGTCTCGGGCCGCACCGACGTGGTCTTCGGCACCGTCCTGTTCGGCCGGATGAACGCCGGCGCCGGCTCCGACCGCGTCCCGGGACCGTTCATGAACACCCTCCCCGTCCGCCTGCGTACCGGTGAACTCGGTGCTCTGGAGGCGGTGTCGGTGATGCGTGGCCAGCTCGCCGAGCTGCTGGAGCACGAGCACGCCCCCCTGGCTGTGGCACAGCGCGCCAGCGGCGTGCCGGGCAACAGCCCGCTGTTCACCTCCTTCTTCAACTACCGCCACAGCCCGTCCGCACAGGGAGCCGGCACCGACCGGGCCGACGTCCCCGAGGGCACGGCCGGCGGCATCCGGATGGTCTACGAGCACGACCGGACCAACTACCCGCTGTCCGTGGCCGTGACGGACGACGGCACCGCGCTCGACGTCACGATCGACGCGATCGCCCCGATCGTGCCGCACGCGGTGGCCGAGCTGATGCACGTTGCCGTCGCCAACCTGGCGACCGCACTGGAGACGGCCCTCGGCGGCGAGCCCGACACACCTCTGGCCTCGGTGGAGGTGCTGGGTGAGGTCGAGCGTCGTCGGGTGTTGGTGGAGTGGAACGACTCGGCGGTCGGTTTTGGTTCGTCGTTGGTGCCGGGGTTGTTCGCGGCGCGGGTGGCGGAGGT
>NZ_JBFAWF010000051.1:0-10397 GCF_040680195.1 Streptomyces sp. NPDC052109
CGCGCAGCGAACACCGGCGAGGAATCCAGCAGTTCCACCGCCATCCCCGCCCACTGCGCACCCTGACCGGGAAACACGAACACCGTCCGGCCGGCGGTTCCGGCGGTTCCGGTGGCCACGTGCGCGGCGGTGTCCCCGGCGGCCAGCGCGGCCAGCCCGGTGAGCAGGTCGTCGCGGCCGCCCGCGACCACCACGGCGCGGTGGGTCAGCGCGGCGCGCCCGGTGGTCAGGGCGGCGGCCACCTCGACCGGCCCGGCGTCCGGTTCGGCGGCCAGCCAGGTGCGCAGCCGGCCCGCCTGGGCGCGCAACGCGGCCTCGGTGTTGCCGGACAGCGGGACCGGCACCACCCGCCGGGGCGCCGGCCCGGGGACCGGAGCCTTGGGGGCCTGCTCGATGATCACGTGCGCGTTGGTGCCGCTGATCCCGAACGAGGACACCGCCGCCCGTCGCGGCCGGTCGCGCTCGGGCCAGGGCCGCGCCTCGGTGAGCAGCCGTACGTCACCGGACGACCAGTCCGCGTGCGGGGTCGGCCGGCCGATGTGCAGGCTGCACGGCAGCAGGCCGTGCCGCATCGCCTCCACGACCTTGATCACCCCGGCGACCCCTGCGGCGGCCTGGGTGTGCCCGATGTTCGACTTGATCGACCCTAGCCACAACGGCTCGTCGCGATCGGTGCCGTAGGTCTCCAGCAGCGCCTGCGCCTCGATCGGGTCGCCCAGGGCGGTGCCGGTGCCGTGTGCCTCGACCAGGTCGACGTCGGAAGGGTTCAGGTGCGCGGCGGCCAGCGCGGTGCGGATCACCCGTTCCTGCGAGGGGCCGTTGGGCGCGGTGAGCCCGTTGGAGGCGCCGTCCTGGTTGACCGCCGAGCCGCGCAGCACGCCGAGGATCCGGTGGCCGTTGCGGCGGGCGTCGGACAGCCGTTCCACGACCAGCAGGCCGACGCCTTCGGACCAGACGGTGCCGTCCGCGTCGGCGGAGAACGCCTTCACGCGGCCGTCGGCGGCCAGGCCGCGCTGCCGGGAGAACTCGATGAAGGTGCCCGGTGTGGACATCACGGTCGCGCCGCCGGCCAGCGCCAGCGAGCACTCCCCCGCGCGCAGCGCCTGCGCGGCGAGGTGCAGGGTGACCAGGGAGGAGGAACAGGCGGTGTCCACGGTGACCGCCGGGCCCTGCAGGCCGAAGGTGTAGGCGACGCGGCCGGAGGCGACGCTGCCCGCCGTGCCGGCGCCGAGGTAGCCCTCGACGTCGTGTGGCGTGCTGGGCAGCCGGGTGGCGTAGTCGTGGTACATGACGCCGACGAACACGCCGGTGTCGGTGTCCCGCAGCGACAGCGGGTCGATGCCGGTGCGTTCCAGCGCCTCCCAGGAGGTCTCCAGCAGCAGCCGCTGCTGGGGGTCCATGGCCAGCGCCTCGCGCGGCGAGATCCCGAACAGCCCGGCGTCGAACTCGGCCGCGTCGTGCAGAAATCCGCCCTTCGTCAGATAGGTGCGTCCGGCGCGGTCGGGGTCGGGGTCGTAGAGCCGTTCGGTGTCCCAGCCGCGGTCGGTGGGGAACGGCGAGATGCCGTCGCCGTCCTCGGCCACCAGCCGCCACAGGTCCTCCGGGGAGCGCACGCCGCCCGGGTAGCGGCAGGCCATGCCGACGATGGCGATCGGCTCGTCGGCCGGCCCGGCGCGGCGGGGTGCGGTGCGCGCCGGGGCGTCGGCCGCGGTGAGCCTGCCCAGCAGGTACTCGGCGACGGCCGCGATGCTCGGGTGGTCGAAGGCGAGTGTGGCGGGCAGCGCCAGCCCGGTGCCGGCCGCCAGCCGGTTGCGCAGTTCCACCGAGGTCAGCGAGTCGAAGCCGAGGTCGGTGAAGGCGCGCCGGTCGCCCAGTCCGGCCGCGTTGCCGTGGCCGAGGGTGGCGGCCACGGCGGTGCGTACGGTGTCGCGCACCAGTGTGGCCCGGGCGGCCTCGTCGAGCCCGGCGAACGCGGCCCGCAGCGCACCGGTGCCGGCGTCCCGGCGCGCCGGGACGCGGACCAGGCCCCGCAGCAGGGGGGCCGGCGGGACGGTGCGGGCCTGCTCGCGCAGCGCGGCCAGGTTCAGCCGGACCGGGACGGCCCGTGCGGTGCCGCCGTGGACGGCGGCGTCGAACAGCCGCATGCCCTCGGCCGGTTCGAGGGGCACCACACCCAGCCGTTCGATGCGCTGCCGGGCGGCGCCGTCCGGGGCGTCGCCCATGCCACCGGCGCCGGCCCAGAGGCCCCAGGCCAGCGACACGGCGGGCAGGCCGGCCGCGCGGCGTCGGGCGGCCAGTCCGTCCAGCACCGCGTTGGCGGCGGCGTAGTTGCTCTGCCCGGGGCTGCCGAGGATCCCGGCGGCCGATGAGAACAGCACGAAGGCGGACAGGTCCTGATGACGGGTCAGCTCGTCGAGGTGCAGCGCGGCGTCCACCTTGGGCCGGAACACCCGGTCGACGCGCTCCGGGGTCTGCGCGCCGAGCATCCCGTCGTCCAGCACTCCGGCGGCGTGCACCACGGCGGTCAGCGGGTGCTCGTCGGGGATGCCGGCCAGCAGCGCGGCCAGCGCGTTCCGGTCGGCCACGTCGCAGGCCACCACCTCGGCCGTGGCGCCCCACTCGGCGAGCCGGGCGACCAGTTCGGCCGCGCCCGGGGTGTCGGGGCCGCGGCGGCCGGCGAGCAGCAGACGCCGTACGCCGTGCTCGGCGGCCAGATGCCGGGCCAGCACCGAGCCGAGTGCACCGGCGCCGCCGGTGATCAGTACGGTGCCCTCCGGGTGCCACGCGGCGGGCTCGCCGGCGCCCGCGCGTACCAGCCTCGGCACGAGCACCGCGCCGTCGCGGATGGCCAGTTGAGCTTCACCGGAAGCCAGGGCGACGGGGTCGGGCACGCTGCCGTCGCTGTCCAGCAGCACGATCCGGCCCGGGTTCTCCGACTGGGCCGAGCGGGCCAGACCCCAGACGGCGGCGGCACCCAGGTCGGTGCCGTCGGTGGCGCCGGAGGTGCGCAGCACCAGGGTGGTGCTGGCGAACCGCTCCTGGGCCAGGAACTCCTGCAGCAGGGTCAGCACCCGATGGGTGGCGGCGGCGATGCCCGCCGGGTCGTCCTCGGCGGCGGGCAGTGTGGCCAGCAGCCACTCCCCCGGTTCGGTCACCGGGGCGAGGTCGAGGTGCGCGCCGAGGTCGGTGGGCGTGGGCCCTTCGGCGCCGGTGGGCCGTTCCGTGGGCGCGGGTCCCCCGGTGGCGGAGGACGCCGGCGTCCAGTCCACCGTGTACAGCGCGTCGGTCCGGGAGTCCGCGGCGCCGAGCCCGGCCGGGATCGGGCGCAGCGCGAGGCTCTCCACCGTCAGTACCGGGGCGCCCCGGCCGTCGTACGCGGCGATCGCGAAGCCGCCGTCGACCGGGGTCAGCCGCACCCGCAGGGTCTCGGCGGCGGGCTGCCAGAGGGTCACCCCGGTCCAGGCGAACGGCAGGGCGCCCGTGCTCGCCCCGGGGTCGGTGGCCAGCGCGTGCAGCGCGGCGTCCAGCAGCGCAGGGTGCACGCCGAAGCCGCCGGGTTCGGCGGGGGCGGGCAGCTCCACCTCGGCGAACAGTTCCTCGTCGTGCCGCCACAAGCGGCGCAGGCCCCGGAACACCGGGCCGTAGGCCAGTCCGCGGTCGGCCAGCAGCTCGTACAGGTCGCCCGGTTCGGTCTCGGCGGCCTCGGCCGGGGGCCAGTCCCCCTGCTCGGGCGCGGCGCCGGCCGGTGGTTCGACGGTGCCCGCGGCGTGCCGGGTCCACGGCTCGCCGGGGGTGTCCGCCTCGGCGCGGGAGTACAGGGTCACCGTGCGGCCGCCCTGTTCGTCGGGCGCGCCGAACACCAGTTGCAGCGCGGTGCCGCCCCGGTCGGGCAGTACCAGCGGTGCGTCCAGGGTGAGTTCGGTGACCCGGCCGCAGCCCAGTTCGTCCCCGGCGCGGGCGACGAGGTCGACGTACGCGGTGCCGGGCAGCACGGTCCGGCCGGTCACCGTATGGTCGGCCAGCCAGGGCTGGGTGGTGGTGGACAGCCGCCCGGTGAACAGCACACCGGCGCCGTCGGCCAGCGTGACGGCCGCGCCGAGCAGCGGGTGCCCGACCGGGTCGAGGCCGGCCGCGCCGGCGTCGGCGGCCGTCTCGCCGGTCAGCCAGAACCGGCGGTGCTGGAACGGGTAGGTGGGCAGCGGAACCGGCGCCGGTGCGCGCCCTTCCGTCACCGCGGCCCAGTCCGGGGAGATGCCGTGCACGTGCAGCCGGGTCAGCGTGTCCAACAGGGCCGGGATCTCGTCCCGGCCGTCGCGCAGGGTGGGCAGGACGACCCGTTCGACGGCCGCCTCCGTCCCGGGTTCGGTGCCGGGCAGGCAGTCCCGGGCCGTCGCGGTCAGCACCGCCGCCGGGCCGACCTCGACGAACGCGGTGGCCCCCGCCTCGGCGAGGGCGCGCACGGCGGGCAGGAACCGCACGCCGTCCCGGACGTTGGCCACCCAGTGCTCCGGGTCGGTGATCTCCCGCTCGGTCAGCGGTGCCCCGGTCACCGTGGACACGACCGGCAGCCGTGGCGCGCTGATGGGGATGCGGGTCACGATCTCCCGGTACTCGGCCAGGATGCCGTCGACGTGCGGGGAGTGCGGCGCCATGGTGACCCGCAACTGCCTGGTGCGGCGGCCTTGTTCGCGCCAGTGCGCGCCGATCGCGGCGACCGCGTCGGCGTCGCCGGACACCACCACCGAGCTCGGGCCGTTGACGGCGGCCAGCCGCACCTGCCCCGCGTACTCGGCCAGTGCCGGGGCGAGTTCGGCCTCGGTGGCCTGGACGGCGATCATGGCGCCGCCGGGGGTGGCCCGCGCCATCAGGCTGCCGCGGGCGGTGACCAGCACGGCGGCGTCGGGCAGGGTCAACGCGCCGGCGAGGTGCGCGGCGACGATCTCGCCGACCGAGTGGCCGGCCACGAGGTCCGGTCGCAGGCCCCAGCTCTCCGCGAGCCGGACCAGTGCGACCTCCACGGCGAACAGCGCGGCCTGGGTGAAGTCGGTGCGGTCGAGCAGCGCGGCCTCGGGGCTGCCCTCGGCGGCGAACAGCACCTCGCGCAGCGGCCGGGCCAGGTGCCGGTCGAGTTCGGCGCACACCGCGTCGAACGCCGCGGCGTAGGCGGGGAACTCGGCAGCCAGTGCGCGGCCGGCGCCGAGGCGCTGGGAACCCTGGCCGGGGAACAGGAAGGCCAGTTTCCCGGCGTCGGCGGCGCAGCCGGTGACCACGCCGGCGTCGGGGGTGCCGTCGGCGAGGGCCGCCAGCCCGGCCTGCGGACCGGTCCGTCCGGCGTGTGCGTCGGCCGGTACGACGGCCCGGTACGGGTGTGCGGCGCGGGTGGTCAGCAGGGAGTGCGCCAGCGCGGCCGGTTCGACGTCCGGGTGCTCCTCGAGGTGGGCCAGCAGCCGGGCGGCCTGCTCGCCCAGGGCCGGTTCGGTGCGGGCGGAGACCACGACCGGCAGCGGCAGGGGCGCCCGGGCCGGCGGCGCGGGCGGCGCCTCGGGCGGGGCCTGCTCGATGACGATGTGCGCGTTGGTGCCGCTCACGCCGAACGAGGACACCGCCGCGCGCCGCGCCCGTCCGGTCTCGGGCCAGGGGCGCGGTTCGGTCAGCAGGGACACCGCGCCGGAGGCCCAGTCCACGTGCGGGCTGGGTTCGCCGACGTGCAGCGTGCGGGGCAGCAGCCCGTCCCGGAGCGCCATGACCGTCTTGATGATCCCGGCGACGCCGGAGGCGGCCTGGGTGTGCCCGATGTTGGACTTGACCGAGCCGAGCCACAGCGGTTCGCCGTCCCGGTCGCGGCCGTAGGTGGCCAGCAGGGCCTGGGCCTCGATGGGGTCGCCCAGGGTGGTGCCGGTGCCGTGCGCCTCCACCGCGTCGACGTCCTGGGTGGACAGGCCGGCCGCGGCCAGCGCGCTGCGGATCACCCGTTGCTGGGAGGGGCCGTTGGGCGCGGTGAGCCCGTTGGACGCGCCGTCGGAGTTGACCGCGGAGCCCCGTACGACGGCCAGTACCGGGTGCCCGGCCGCGCGCGCGTCGGACAGCCGCTCCACGAGGAGCATGCCGGCGCCCTCCGACCACGAGGTGCCGTCGGCGGCGGCGGAGAACGACTTGCACCGGCCGTCGGCGGCCAGGCCGCGCTGCCGGGAGAACTCCACGAACAGCCCGGGGGTGGCCATCACGGTGGCACCGCCGGCCAGCGCCAGGTCGCACTCGCCGCGGCGCAGCGCCTGGGCGGCCAGGTGCAGCGCCACCAGTGAGGACGAGCAGGCGGTGTCCACGGTCAGCGTGGGGCCCTCCAGGCCGAAGGCGTAGGCGAGCCGGCCGGAGGCGACGCTCGCGGCGCTGCCGGTGAGCCGGTAGCCCTCCACTCCCTCGGCGGCGTGGTGCAGCATCGGGCCGTAGTCCTGGCGCATCACGCCGACGAACACACCGGTCCGGCTGCCGCGCACCGAGTCCGGGTCGATTCCGGCGTGTTCGAAGGCCTCCCAGGAGGTCTCCAGCAGCAGCCGCTGCTGCGGATCGGTGGCCAGCGCCTCGCGCGGGTTGATGCCGAAGAACTCGGCGTCGAAGCCCGCGGCGTCGCGCAGGAATCCGCCGTACCGGGTGTAGGAGGTGCCCGGCCGGTCGGGGTCGGCGTCGAACAGCGCGTCCAGGTCCCAGCCGCGGTCGGTCGGGAACCCGGTGATGCCGTCGCCGCCGTCGAGAAGGAACCGCCACAGCTGTTCCGGGGAGCGTATCTCCGGCGGGAACCGGCAGGCCATGCCGACGATCGCGAGGGGCTCGTCGGTGGCGGTACCGGTGCCGATCGGTGCCCGTGCGGCCGGGGCGGTCTCCTCGGGCCGGTCCCGGTGCAGGAACCGGGCCAACGCGGTGGGGGTCGGGTAGTCGAACACCAGGGTGGCGGGCAGGGTGGCGCCGGTGGCCGCGGTGAGCCGGTTGCGCAGTTCCACCGCGGACAGCGAGTCCACGCCCAGCGCACGGAACTCCGCCTGCGGGTCGACGGCGTCGGCGGCGGCGTGGCCGAGGACGGCGGCGGTCTCGGCGCGCACCAGCGTCAGCAGTTCCTCGGCGGTCAGTTCGGCCGGCGGGGTGGCCGTACCGGGCCCGGTCGCCGCGGCGCTCCGGCGCCGGGGGGTGCGGACCAGGTCGCGCAGCAGCGGTGGCAGCAGCGCCGGGTCGGCGGTGCGCGGCCGGAGCTTGGCCGGCAGCAGCACCGGATCGTCCACGGCCAGCGCGGTGTCGAACAGCGCCAGGGCCTCCTCGGCGGACAGCGCCTGCACTCCGGCGCGGGCCATCCTGGCCAGGTCCGCCGCGGACAGTTCTCCGGTGATGCCGCTGGGCGGGGCCCACAGACCCCAGGCCAGCGACTGGGCGGGCAGCCCGGCGGCGCGCCGGCGGCCGGCCAGCGCGTCCAGGCAGGCGTTGGCGGCGGCGTAGTTGGCCTGGCCGGGGCCGCCGAGAGTACCGGTGGCCGACGAGAACAGCACGAAGGCGGCCGGGTCGTGCCGGCGGGTCAGCTCGTCCAGGTGCAGCGCGGCGTCCACCTTGGGCCGGAGCACCGCGGCCAGCCGCCCGGGCGTCAGTGCGGTGAACAACCCGTCGTCGGCGACTCCCGCGGCGTGCACGACGGCGGTGAGCGGATGTTCGGCGGGTATGCCGGTCAGCAGCCGGGCCAGCGCGTCGCGGTCGGCGGCGTCGCAGGCCGCCATGCGTACCTCGGCGCCGAGTGCGGTGAGTTCGGCGGCCAGTTCGGCGGCGCCGGGGGCCTCGGGGCCGCGGCGGCCGGTGAGGATCAGGTGCCGTACGCCGTGCTCGCGCACCAGATGCCGGGCGACCAGCCCGCCGAGGGTGCCGGTGCCGCCGGTGATCAGCGCGGTGCCCCGGGGGTCGAGCCGACGGGGCAGGGTGAGCACGAGCTTGCCGGTGTGCCGGGCCTGGCTGAGGAACCGGAACGCGTCCACGGCCCGGGCGATCGGCCACACCGACGGCGGCGGCACGGTCAGCGCACCCGCGGCGAACAGCTCCAGCGCCGCGCCCAGCAGCCGCTGCATCTCGTGCGGCGGCAACTGCATCAGGTCGTACGGCAGGTACGTGATGTCCGGGAAGCCGGCCGGGTCGCGCAGGTCGGTCTTGCCCATCTCCAGGAACCTGCCGCCGGGGCGCAGCAGTCCCGCCGAGGCGTCGACGAACTCGCCGGACAGCGCGTTGAGGACCACGTCGACGGGGCCGAACTTCGCGGCGAAGCCGGTGTCGCGGGAGGAGGCGATGTGCGCGTCGTCCAGTCCGAGGTCGCGCAGCACCTGCCACTTGCCCTCGCCGGCGGTGCCGTAGACCTCGGCGCCGAGGTGCCGGGCCAGCTGTACGGCGGCCATGCCGACGCCGCCGGCCGCGGAGTGGATCAGCACCTTCTCGCCGGCCCGCAGTCCGGCGAGTTCGACCAGGCCGAGGTGGGCGGTGAGGTGCGCGATCGGCACGGCGGCGGCCTGCTCGAAGGTCCAGCCGTCCGGGATCGGTGCGACGGCGGCCCGCTCGGCCACGGCGACCGGGGCGAACGCGTCGCCGAACAGGCCCATGACCGGGGTGCCGGGGGCGAGGTCGGTGACATCGGCGGCCACCTCGGTGACCACGCCGGCGCCCTCGCCACCCAGGGCCACCTCGCCGGGGTACATGCCCAGGGCGATGAGCACGTCCCGGAAGTTCAGCCCTGCGGCGCGCACCGCGATCCGTACCTGGCCCGGTTCCAGCGGGGCGGCCGCGGCCGGGGCCGGCACCAGCGCGAGGTTGTCCAGGGTGCCCGGGCGGGTGACGGCCAGCCGCCAGTGCGGGTCCGCGGGCGGTAGCAGCCCGGGCCGGACCAGCCGGGGGCCGAGCAGCACGCCGTCGCGCAGCGCCGCCTGGGGTTGCCCGGTGGCCGGTACGGCGGAGAGCGCCCGGCGGGACGCGGCGGTGGCGTCCAGGTCGGCGAGCACGATCCGGTCGGGCTGTTCGGCCTGCGCGGCACGCAGCAGTCCCCATACCGCCGCGCCGCCCGGATCGGCGGGTCGGCCGGCGGGTTCGGTGGCGACCGCCCCGCTGGTGACCACCAGCAACCGGGCGGGTGCGGCGGTGGCGGCGGTGGCGGCCAGCCAGTCCTGCACCTGGCGCAGTACGGCTGACGTGACCTGTGCGGCGGGCTGTCCGGCCGGAACGGCCAGTACGGTGACGTCGGCCTCGCCGGTGGGACCGGTGAGGTCGATCCCGGCGGCGCGCAGGTCGGTGGCCAGGGTCTCGGGCAGTGCGCCGTGGACCGCCCAACGGCCGGTGACCGGTTCGGCGGGGGTCGCGCTGGTGTCCCAGTCCAGCCGGAACAGCGCGTCGCGGGGCACCCGGCTGGTGGCTCGCCCGGTGGCGGCGCGCAGCGTGAGCGAGCCGACGGAGGCGACCGGAGCGCCGGTGGCGTCGAACAGGTCGAGTGCGACGGAGCCGTCGCCGGCGGGGGTGAGCCGGACCCGTACGGCGGACGCTCCGGCGGCGTGCAGCCGGATACCGGCCCAGGAGAACGGCAGCCGTGCGGTGCCGGTGTCGTCGGTGAGCGCGAGTGTGTGCAGGGCGGCGTCCAGCAGCGCCGGGTGCAGGCCGAACTCGCTTGCCCGGCTGGGGGGTTCATCGGGCAGGGCGATCTCGGCGAGGAGGTCCGCGCCGCGCCGCCAGGCCGCGCGCAGGCCCTGGAACGCCGGGCCGTAGTCCAGGCCGCGAGCGGCGAGATCGGCGTAGACGGTGTCCACAGGCAGCGGGGTGGCGTCGCGCGGCGGCCAGACCTCTTCCGCGGTGGTGGGCTCGTCCGCGCCGACGGGCTCGTGCGGGCCCGTGGCGAGGGTGCCGGTGGCGTGCAGCGTCCACGGCTCGTCCTCGGACGCGTCGTCGGCCAGTGCGTAGATCTCCATGACGCGGCGGCCGGAGTCCTGGGTCTCACGGACGGCCACCTGCAACCGCACCCCGCCGGTCTCCGTGAGCACGAGCGGCGCCTGCACGACGAGTTCCGCCACCCGGTCGCAGCCGACCCGGTCGGCGGCCTGCACGGCCAGTTCCACGAACGCGGCGCCGGGAAGCACGATCGCGCCGGAGACCCGGTGGTCGGCCAGCCAGGGCTGGGACGGCACCGACAGCCGGCCGGTGAGCAGGTGGGCGTCGGACCCGGCCAGCGCGGTGGCCGCGCCGAGCAGCGGTGAGCCCGCGGGGAGCAGCCCGAGGGCGCCCAGATTGCCGCCGGAGGTCGATTCCAGCCAGTAGCGGCGGCGCTGGAAGGCGTAGGTGGGCAGCTCGACCCGGGCCGCGGCGGGCAGGTACGCCGCCCAGTCGACCGCACCCCCGGA
>NZ_JBFAWF010000052.1:0-9683 GCF_040680195.1 Streptomyces sp. NPDC052109
CCGGTGTCGGACCGTCCGCGCCGGGCCGGTGTGTCGTCCTTCGGTATCAGCGGCACCAACGTGCACACGATCATCGAAGAGGCACCGGCAGAGGAGCCCGCACCGGACTCGGCAGCGAGGCCGGCCCCGCTCCTGCCCCTGGTGCTCTCCGGCGCCACCCCCGAGGCACTGGCCGCCCAGGCCGCCCGGCTGCGTGCGGTCGCCGACCGGCCCCTGCCCGACCTCGCCCGCTCCCTGGCCACGGGCCGGGCCGCTCTCACCCACCGGGCCGCGGTCGTCGCCCGCGACCGGGACGAACTCCTGGCCGCGCTCACCGCGCTGACCGACGGCACCCCCGCCGACACCGTCGTCCGGGGCCGGCCCGCCGGCGGCAAGGTCGCCGTCCTCTTCACCGGCCAGGGCGCCCAGCGGGCGGGCATGGGCCGCGGTCTGTACACCGCCCACCCCGCCTTCCGACAGGCACTCGACGAGGCCTGCCGGGCGCTCGACGCCCACCTCGACCGGCCGCTGCGGGACGTGATGTGGGCCGAGCCCGGCACCGAGGACGCCGGCCTGCTCGACCACACCCTCTACACACAGAGCGCCCTGTTCGCCGTCGAGACCGCCCTGTACCGGCTGCTGGAGTCCCACGGCATCCGCCCGGACTGGCTCGCCGGCCACTCCATCGGCGAACTCACCGCGGCGCACGTCGCCGGCGTGTGGGACCTGGCGGACGCCGCCCGGCTGGTCGCCGCACGCGGCCGGCTGATGCAGGCGCTGCCCGCCGGGGGCGCGATGCTCGCCGTCGACGCCACCGAGGAAGAGGTGCTGCCCCACCTCGGCCCCGAGGTGTCCGTCGCCGCCGTCAACGGGCCGCGCGCGGTGGTCGTCTCCGGCACCGGGGCCGCCGTGGAGGCCGTGGCCGCGGCGTTCCCCGGCCGCCGTACCAAGCGGCTGCGGGTCAGTCACGCCTTCCACTCCCCGCTGATGGACCCGATGCTCGCGGAGTTCGAGAAGACCGCCCGTGAACTGCGGTACGCGCCGCCCACCCGCCCCGTCGTCTCCAACGTGACCGGAGCGCGCGCCGGCGAGGACGAGCTGTGCGACCCCGCGTACTGGGTCCGGCACGTCCGCGAGGCCGTCCGCTTCGGCGACGGCGTCCGCACGCTGGAGGCCGACGGAGTGCGCACCTTCCTCGAACTCGGGCCCGACGCGGTCCTGTCGGCCATGGGGGCACACGCCGTCGCCGACGCCGAGGGGCCGGTCTTCGTCCCCGTGCTGCGCCGCGACCGCGACGAGGAGCGGACCCTCGCGACCCTGCTCGGCGCCGCCCACGTGCGCGGTGTGACCGTCGACTGGCAGCGGGTGTTCGCCGGCACCGGTGCCCGCCGCACCGACCTGCCGACCTACGCCTTCCAGCGGCAGCGGCTGTGGCTCGACGACGCGCCCGGTGCCGCCACCGACGCGGGCGGTCTCGGCCAGTCGCCCGCCGGGCACCCCATGCTCGGCGCCGCCCTGGAGCTGGCCGGTGACGACCGGGTCGCCCTGACCGGCCGCCTGTCCCTCGCCACCCATCCCTGGCTCGCCGACCACGCCGTCGCGGGCGTCGTCCTGGTCCCGGGCAGCGCCTTCGTCGAACTGGCCGTCCAGGCGGGCGACCGCACCAACTGCCCGCAGGTGGACGAACTCACCCTGGAACGGCCCCTGGTCCTGTCCGAGCACGGCGCCGTCCACCTCCAGGTGGCCGCCGCGGCCCCCGACGCCGACGGCCGCCGCCGGCTGACCGTGCACGCCCGCCCGGAGGGCACGGACGGCGAGTGGACCCGGCACGCCACCGGCGTCCTCGCTCCGCGCACCGCACCCGAACCGGCCGCCGCGACCGCCTGGCCGCCCGCCGGGGCCGTACCCGTGGACGTCACCGGCACCTACGACCACCTGGCCGAACAGGGTTACCACTATGGGCCGTTGTTCCGCTGCCTGCGCGGCGCGTGGCGCCTCGGCGAGGAGGTCTGCGCCGAACTCGCCCTGCCCGACGACGGCGCTGCCGACGGCTTCGGACTGCACCCGGCGCTGCTCGACTCCACGCTGCACGCCATCGACCTGCTCGACGGCCAGGACCCGACCGTGATGACCCTGCCCTTCTCCTGGGAGGGCGTCACCCTGTACGCCACCGGCGCCACGGCGGTGCGGCTGCGCCTGACGCCGCACGGCACCGACCACATGACCCTGCGGCTGTACGACGGCGCGGGGGCACCCGTGGCCGAGGTGACATCGCTGCGCGTCCGCCAGGTCACCGCCGAGCAGCTGAACGCGGCGGCGCCGGCACCCGGAGAACTGTTCCGCGTGCGCTGGACGCCGGTGCCGGCCACCGCCGGAGGCGACGCTCCCGCCCCCCGCACCCTCGCCGTCGGCCAGGCCTCCGGCGCCGATCTGCCGACGCTGGCCCGCGAGACCGCCGCGCAGGCACTCGCCGCGCTGCGCAGGCACCTCGCCGACGCACCGGACGACGCTCCGCTGGTGATCCTCACCCGGTCCGCCGTAGCCGTCCACGCCGACGACGTGCCCGACCCCGCGCAGGCCGTCATCTGGGGCATGGTGCGGGCAGCGGCCGTCGAGCACCCCGGCCGGTTCGTGCTCGTGGACACCGACGGCGACCCCGCCTCGGCCGCAGCGCTGCCGGCCGCCGTAGCCACCGGCGCGCCCGAACTCGCCCTGCGGGCCGGCACGGCGTACGCGCCGGAACTGGCCAGGACCGCCGAGACGGAGACCGCCGAGGCACCGGCTCTGGACCCGGACGGCACGGTCCTCGTCACCGGTGGCACCGGCAGCCTCGGCCGACTGCTGGCCCGGCACCTGGTCACCCGGCACGGCGTTCGCCGTCTGCTGCTGGCCGGGCGCGGCGGGCGCCTGCCCGAGCCCGACGCCCTGGACGACCTGGCCGCCCTCGGCGCGACGGTGACCGTCGCCGCGTGCGACGCCACCGACCGGGACGCGCTCGGCGCGCTGCTCGCGTCCGTGCCGGCCGAGCACCCGCTGACCGCCGTGGTGCACGCCGCGGGCGTCCTCGACGACGGGTTGCTCACCGACCTCACCCCCGAACGGCTGGAGGCGGTCCTGCGGCCCAAGACCGACGCCGCCTGGCATCTGCACGAGCTGACCCGCGACCTCGGGCTCGCCGCGTTCGTCCTGTTCTCCTCCGCGGCCGGCACCCTGGGCGCGGCGGGCCAGGCCAACTACGCCGCGGGAAACGCCTTCCTGGACGCGCTGGCCGCACGGCGCCGCGCGGAGGGGCTGCCCGCCCTCTCGCTCGGCTGGGGACTGTGGGACACGGGCGAGGGCATGGCGGCCGGGCTCGGCGAGACCGAGATGCGCCGGCTGGCCCGCGACGGCATCCTGCCGCTGCCGGCCGACCGGGCGCTGGCCCTGTTCGACCGGGCGCTGACCGCCGACGGCACCCGTGCCGCCGACCGCGCACTGCTGCTGCCGGTCCGCGTCCAGGTCACCGACGACGCCCCCGCCCTGGTGCGGGGCCTCGCCCCGGCGGCCGTACGGCGCACCGCACGTGCGACCACCGAGGCGCCGGGGTCCGCCGAGGCGCTGCCCGAGCGGCTCTCCCGGCTGAGCGGTGCGGACGCCCTGCAGTTGCTGGTGGAGACGGTCTGCGGACACGTCGCCGACGTCCTCGGACACGGCGCGGGCGGTGCCGTCGACCCCCAGCGGTCCCTGGGCGACCTGGGCGTGGACTCGCTGGCCGCCCTGGAGCTGCGCAACCGGCTCAGCGCCGACACCGGCCTGAGGCTGTCCACCACCCTCACCTTCGACTACCCGACCTCCGACGCCCTCGCCCGGCACCTGTTCGACGAGCTCGGCGGGGACGCCTCCGGTGACCTCGTCGACGTCGAGGCCGAAGTCGTCCGTCTGGAGGCGGTGTTGGGAGCCGCGCTGGACTCGCCCGTGCTGGACGATGAGCAGCGGGCCAGGGTGGCGGCACGGCTGCGCACCCTCACCGCGCGGTGGGACGGCACGCAGGAGTGGCGGGAGAGCGGGACCGGGCACACCGACGGCGACGGGCTGGAGACGGCGAGCGCGGACGAACTCTTCGGCATCCTCGACGACGAACTCGGCAGCTTCAGCTGAGCCGCGCGTTCGCGACCCGAGGGCCCGGGCGCCCCGCCAGGTGTCCCGGGCCCGCCGCATGTCCGTGGACGCCCGGGTGCCCTACGGCCGACAGGGCGCGGCCCCACCGGTGACACCACCGGTGGGGCCGCGCCCTGTTCCGTGGACGCCGGGGCGCCCGGTTCGCTCAGCCCGCGGACGAGTGGGTGCTCGCCCAGCGGTCCGACAGCTTCGGGATGCGGTGCTCCAGCATCTTCGAGGGCAGCTCCGAACGGCTGGCCACGTTCAGCTTGCGGTAGACCCGGGTGAGGTGCTGCTCCACGGTGCTGATGGTGACGTGGATGCGGGCGCTGATCTCGCGGTTGGTGTACCCGAGCGCGGCCAGCCCGGCGACCCGGCACTCCGCGTCGCTGAGGATGGCGGGACCGTCCTCGGACTCGGAGCTCTCGGGCCGTACCGGATCATCCAGCAGGTGCGCGTCGACCGGCGACTCGATACGGCAGGCCTCGGCCTCTCCCGCCGCCTGCCGCGCCACCAGACGGGCCCGGGCGTACTCGCCGAGTTCGTAGTGCGCCGCCGACAGGTCGGCATACGCCTGGGCCAGCGCGTACCGGTCCCCGCACGCCTTGAGCAGGTCGATCGACTCGCGCAGCAGCGAGGCCCGTCGGTGCGGCTTGCAGGTCGCGGCCAGCAGCCGCAGCGCCATGGCCCGGGCCCGGGAGCTGTGGCCTCCGGGCAACTGCAGCTGCTCCTCGGCCCACTCCCGGGCCGTGCGGGCCTTGCCGATCCGCAGGTTGGCCAGGGCCAGGTCGGACCGCCAGGGGATGCCCTTCTGCAGACTGGGATTGCCTTCCCGCAGCAGCCGTCCGCAGGTCTCGAAGTCGTTGAGCGCCGCGAAGGGCCGGTCGGTGGCGAGATAGTGGTGGCCGCGGGCACGCAGGTACTGGATGCCGAAGACGGTGCGGAACATCGGCTCCGGCACATCGTGACCGAGCAGTTCCTCGGCCTCTGCGTAGGAGCCCATGGCGGTGAGCGCGGCGATCGCCGTCGACAGCGGGAGTCCGATGAGAACTCCCCAGCTCTGGGCGCCCAGGATACCGAGAGCGGCGAGCGCGCCCTGCGAGGCCGTGGTCACGTCCCCCTGGAGCAGGGCGATTTCGGCGCGGATGCTGCCCAGCAGGGCCCGCCAGGTCGTCGCCCCTCGTTCCACGGAGCACTCCAGCAGCGCGTCGCAGGCCTCGGCGGCCATCGCGGGCCGGTCCGCGTGGGCGATCGCCAGGAGCGACATCGCGACCAACTCCAGGTTGAGATGGTCCAGTTGGTGCCCCTGAAGGGCCTGCGCGACGGCCGCCGCCGACTCGTCGGTGGCTTCACCGCCGATGAGCGCCGCCACCCGTGTGGCCAGGCCCGTGCTGTCGGCCCGCACGTGACGGCGACGCGAGTCGAGGCCGGCGACCGGGGCGCCCTTGCCGGGAAGCGCCACGCCGTAGAACCACTGGCGTACGAACTCCACCTCGGCGATGATCTGGGCGTCGCCGGGCGAGTGCGCGTGGACGAGGCTGGCGACGGCCTGGGCGGCCAGCTCGGTGTCGCCCTGCCACAGCAGATAGCGCAGGACGGTGGCGGTGTCCCGCATACCCAGGTGGCCGTCCAGCGCGGCCTTGCGCAGCGACTCCAGATGGGGGCCGGCGGCCGCCGGGTTGGTGCGCCACTCCGCGCGGGCGAGCGCCACCGACAGTGCGTTGCGTTCGCGGTCGTCGACGCAGTCGCGCAGGACCAGGCCCAGGTAGTCGGTGCAGCGTTCCACATCGTCCGCGGCCAGCGCCTGTTCCGCGGCGGCGCGGAGGATTCCCGGCCCCCAGCCGTCCGGGACGAGGCCGGCGGCATGGAGGTGACGTGCCACCTCCACCGCCGGCGCGCCGGAACGATACAGCAGATGGGCGATCCGGCCGTGCAGCTCGGTGCGCTCGACGGCTGCCATGTCCTCCAGGACCGTCGCGGCGGCGGTCGGGTGCCGGAAGGCGTAACCGTCCAGCAGACCGGAGGAGTTGAGGGCGTCGACGGCTTCCTGGGTGCCGGCCGGTGTGGTGCCGGTCAGCTCGCCGAGGGGGACGGTTCCCGCCGCGGTACCGAGCGCGGCCAGGGCCCGCGCCACCCGGACATGCCCCGCTTCGCCGCGGTGCAGCAGTGACAGTACCGCCTGGCGGTAGGCGGCGCCGGCGATGGGCCGGCCGATCTCGGGGCCGTAGCGCGTGCTGTCGTCCAGCAGGGCGTGCACCAGCAGGGGACTGCCGGCGGTGGCCCGGTGGTAGGCGCTGCGGACACTCTTCGGCAGGGGCCGTCCGGCCTGCGCGGCGAGCAGTTCGCCGAGGCTGGCCTCCGACAGGGGCGCCAGTCGCACCCGGCGGTGTGGCTGGCGGAGGAGGTGTGTGTGCGCGGGGGAGCGTATCTCGCCGAAGTGTCCTGAGGTGGCGCACACCGCGAGCACCCGCCGGAAGCGGCTGCGGCGCAGCAGGTGGACGATGGTCTGTAACGAGGCCCGGTCCATGGCGTGGGCGTCGTCCACGGCGATGACCAGGGGCCGCTCGGCGCCCCCGAGGCCGAGGAGGAGCTCGGCCGTCTCGGCTGCGGCGGCCGGGTGCGCCGCCTGGCGCCCGGGACCGTCGGGACGCCGGTTTTCCGCCGGGGAGTTCATCGCGGGTGGGGCGTGGCGTGACACCGTGTACTCGGCCTCCGCGTTCCGCAGTAATTGCCGCACGAGGCTCATCGGCTGATCCTGCTCGGTCGCACAGGTCGTACCGGTCAGTATGCGCGCATCGGTGCTGTTCAGCGTCGTGAGGAATTCGTGCACCAGTTGGGTCTTGCCGGATCCTGGGCCGCCTGTGACGATCACCAGCCGGCCGTGTCCCCGTGTGCTGTCGTTGAACGCCTCACTCAGGACCTGTAGTTCTCTCGAACGGCCGAAAAGATGCATCGCGGGTTCCCCCCTGAATCCTTTTCCGAATGAGGTTCCGCCCCGTTTCCCAAGGGACGGGGCGGTGTTGTGCGGCGGTGCGAGAGAAAGTTTGTGACTGCGTCGGCACTGTCACGAAGGCGGCGCGCCGGACTTTCCCCGGGCCTGGCGAGCGGCTCCTGACGGTCTGCAATACGGGGGCGAAACGGGACGATCAGGCCTTCCGGGCCGACGTGACCCGGCGCCGGACGGGTGACCGCCCACCGCTGACGTCGCGCATGCCCTCCGTCCGTCTTCGGGCGTTCCTGCCTGCACCGCGAGAGGCGCGTCGCATCCTGTGGTCCCCTGTTGTGTCGCGCACGCGGGCGGACTTCCCACGCTGGTCGCATTGATGTGCCGGCTCTTACCGCTGGTACACCCGCGCGTGGTCCGAAAACCCTGGACCGAATAATTTCGGTCAATGTCTGGCTGAGTTTGTTTCGCGTGGTCCGCGGCTTTGCCGGTCGAGTGCCGAATGCAAATTAAGTGCCCATATCAGAAAGGAACGCTATCTGTCCAGGCCAACGTTGTCAACTGCGGTCTTCTGATGCCTCTTGCCTACTCGCCGGATCGTCCGACGGGACGTCCTTTTACCGTCCTGTGATTTACCGGATGGTTAAGGAAAGGATCCGGGCGCGGTCAATCGTGACTTCGGTCACGTGAAAGCGCTTCCTGTGCCCGTTCGGGCAACGGTCATTGCCCTGGGGGCCTCTGACTCTTAGGAATACTTTTGGAATGCCGTCACCGTCGCGCACCCGCCTGGGGTGATGTGGGCGGCATGAAATGCGCCAGGTTCAGTGTGCCCGAAAATGTTCCGTCGTCAACAACGTGAGCATCAGGGGCCGTTCTGCCTGCGGTTGCGTGGAAGGAGGCCCGGCGGCCGGGGCGGTCCCGTGCCGGGGAGGGCGTCGTTTTCCGGCCCGAGGCGCGAGAAGGCGGGCGGAGCGGGACCGTGGCGGGCCCTCGGGTGTGACATCCCCTGACGTCCTCGGCCCGATCGCGCCGTCGGGGCGGGTGACGACGAGCCGGCGCCGAGGGGAGCCCGCCGGACCCGCTCCGGCTCGCTTCTCCATCACCCAGTGCTTCAACCTGGGCCGCCGGCCACGCCCTCCAGCCCGCCCCGGACACCGCGTTGACCCGACTTCCCGGCCGAACCCCGGCCGATCGGCACCCTCCTCGGTGAGTGGCAGCGCGACGCCGGGAAGATCCGGAACGCCTGATGGCCGTCCTGACCGCCCCCGCACGAAAGCCCTCGGCCCCGCGTGCCCGTGAACGGCAGCCCGGCCCGGGCCAGGCGCACATCGCCCCTGGTGCTCGCGTTCGTGCTGGTCCCGCGACTCGCCGAGACACTGGGGGCGCTCCGGCGCGCCCTCCAGGGCTCCACGTCGCCCTCACCCGCTGGGACGGCGTGGTGCCGTGGCCGCCCACCACGGCGAGACCCGGCTCTTCGGCAGCCCCGAGGACACCGACTGCGGGTCGCGGTACGACCGCGGCGACCGCACGGCCGTGGCCGCCCGGACCAACCTGGGCGCCGCCCCGCTCGTCCCCGGATGCCCCGGCCGGTTCCGTGTGTGGGGACTGGACCCGGCGCCGCACCATGGCGACGCACGGACCAGGCCGACGTATTGCGGAGTCCGTCTGCTGCACTTGGTCTGCCGTTCGCATGGAGCGCCGACCACGACGCCGGCCTGGTCGTGCCGGCACGCCGGTGAAGCACATAAGTTTCTGCAGGAACCGCATACACGAGGGAGTCGAACGCCCCGATGGACCGGCCGGCACGAAGCCGCGGCGCCCGGCTCACCGGCCGCACGGCCTGGTCAGCGGAGCGGCCTCCGGCATCGGAGCCGCGACCGCCGCACGCCTCGCCGAGGAAGGAGCCGCCGTCGTGCTCGCCGACATCGCCGAGGAGCGCGGCACGGCCGTGGCGGAGCGGATCGGCAAGGTCGGCGGCCGGACCAGGTCCGTGGCCGCCGACATCGCCGACGAGGAGGAGGGCCGGGCACGGATCGTCGCCGCCGCGCACGCCCCGGGCCCCTGGACGTCGTGGTCTCCAACGCCTACACCGTCGATGTCCGCCCCGCCCACGGGCTGCCGCCGCCAGGACTGGGCATTCCCGGCCACCCCGCCCACGCCGCCGCCAGGGGCGCCCTGCTCCCCCTGTGCGGCCAACTGGCCGTCGAATACGGTCCCGAGGCCCGCGTCGCACGCCGTCGTACCGGGCCCGATCCTGACCGCGGCCTGGGACAGTGTGTCCGAGGCGGACCGGGAGCGCAGCGTCCTGACGGCGGCCCACCGCTTCGGCACCCCTGAGGAGCAGGCCGCCGCCATCGCCTTCCTCGCCGCCGACGAGGCCTCCTGGAGCGCCGACAGGGCCTCCGCATGACAGCGCCGACCGCGCACCGAACACAGCAGAAAGGCTCTACGACATGACGCCCTACGCCCGCCGCGGCGTCCACGGCCAGACCGTGGAGGCGCTCGCGCGCCGCATTCTCGGCGGCGACATCCCCGAGGGGGCCACGCTCGACCTGGTGGCGCTGCAGAGTGAACTCGACGTCAGCCTCACCGCCCTGCGCGAGTCCCTGAAGGTGCTCGCCGC
>NZ_JBFAWF010000053.1:0-9634 GCF_040680195.1 Streptomyces sp. NPDC052109
AGGAAACCGGTACCGCCACCGCGTCCGGCGATACCGGTGATCGCACCGGCCCCGCCCTCCGCCAGCGCCGCCAAACCGGCCAGCAACTCCTCCCGGTCGGCGGCCACCACCGCCCCCCGGCACTCCAGCGCCGCCCGGGTGGTGGCCGCCGCGAACGCCAGCCCGGACACGGTCACTTCCGGACGAGCCATGACGAACTCACGCCAGTGCGTCGCCTGCGCGGCCAGGCCCGCCGCGTCACGCCCGGAGAGCACCACCGGCACCGGCAGCGAGAGCACCGGCCGCGGCGCGTCCCCGGAAACCGGTGCCTGCGCGTCCTCGGCCGGGGCGGGGGCCTCCTCCAGGATGACGTGGGCGTTGGTTCCGCTGATGCCGAACGAGGACACCGCGGCGCGGCGCGGCCGTTCGCCGCGCGGCCAGGGCACCGCCTCGGTGGCCAGCGACAGGGTGCCGGACGACCAGTCGATGTGCGGGGAGGGGGTGTCCGCGTGGAGCGTCCTCGGCACGGTCTCGTGGCGCAGCGCCAGCACGGACTTGATCACCCCGGCCACCCCGGCGGCGGCGAGGGTGTGTCCGATGTTGGACTTCACCGTGCCCAGCCACAGTGGCCGTTCGCGGTCGGCGCCGTAGGTGGCCAGCAGTGCCTGCGCCTCGATCGGGTCGCCGAGGGAGGTGCCGGTGCCGTGCGCCTCGATCAGGTCGACGTCCGCGGGGGACAGTCCGGCTGCGCCGAGGGCCGCACGGATGACCCGCTGCTGGGAAGGCCCGTTGGGGGCGGTCAGCCCGTTGGAGGCACCGTCCTGGTTGACCGCGGAACCGCGGATGACGGCGAGCACCGGGTGGCCGTTGCGCCGCGCGTCGGACAGCCGCTCCAGCACCAGCACACCGACGCCCTCGGCCATGCCCATGCCGTCGGCCGCGGCGGAGAACGCCTTGCACCGGCCGTCGGCGGCCAGCACCCGCTGGCGGCTGAACTCGACCAGCGGCCCGGGGCCGGCCAGCACGGTCACGCCGCCCGACAGGGCCAGCGACGACTCCCCGTTGCGCAGCGACTGCACGGCCAGGTGCAGCGTGACCAGCGAGGTGGAGCAGGCGGTGTCCACGGTGATCGCCGGGCCTTCGACACCGAGGGTGTAGGAGACGCGGCCGGACAGGACGCTGGACACCACGCCGGTGACCAGGTGTCCCTCTACGCTCGCCGGGGCCTGCGCCAGTCGGGTGCCGTACTCCTGGTGGTTCTGGCCGACGAACACGCCGGTCCGGCTGCCGCGCAGCCCGCTCGGGTCGATCCCGGCGCGTTCCAGCGCCTCCCAGGACGTCTCCAGCAGCAGCCGCTGCTGCGGGTCCATCGCCAGCGCCTCACGCGGCGAGATCCCGAAGAAGGCCGCGTCGAACTCGCCCGGCTCGTCCAGGAAGCCGCCGCGCCGCACATAGGTGTGGCCGGACCGCTCGGGGTCCGGGTCGTAGAGGCCCTCCACGTCCCAGCCGCGGTCGGTGGGCAGTTCGCCGGTGACGTCCCGGCCCTCGGCGAGCACCTGCCAGAGGTCCTCCGGGGAGCGCACTCCGCCCGGGTAGCGGCAGGCCATGCCGACGACGGCGATGGGCTCGGTGCGGGACTGCTCGACCTCCTGCAGGCGGCGGTTGGCCTTGCGCAGGTCGACCATGACCCGCTTCAGGTAGCCGCGGAGCTTGTCTTCCTCGGTCACGTCCAACCCCCTTCAGTTCGCTCCGAGTTCACGGTCGATGAGGTCGTACATCTCCTCGTCCGACGTCGGGTCGAAGTCGTCGTCGGCCCCGCCGACCAGCGACAGCATCGCCCGCAGCCGCAGCTCGATGTCGGCCCGCTCGCCGTCGACGTCCTCCTGGGACAGGCGCTCGGAGAGCCGGTCGAGCGCGGTGAGGAGGGGTGGTTCGGCGGGCGCCAGCCGGGTGCGCAGGTACTCGGCCACCGCGGCCGGGGTGGGCCGGTCGAACACGAGCGTGGCCGGCAGCGCCAGTCCGGTGGCCTCGCCGAGCCGGTTGCGCAGTTCGATCCCGGTCAGCGAGTCGTAGCCCAGGTCGCGGAACGCCCGGTCGGCGCCGATCGCGGCCGCGCCGGAGTGGCCCAGCACCACGGCGGCCTGCTCGCGCACCAGCCGGAGCAGGACGGTGCGGCGTTCGGTGTCCGACAGCCCGGCCAGCCGCTGCGACCAGGCGGAACCGGACGGCCGCGGCTCCCCTTCGGGGGTGGCGCGCAGCGCGCGCCGCGCCTCGGGGATCTCGTCGAACAGCGGCCTGCTGCGGGCCGAGGAGAACAGCGGCATGAACCTCGCCCAGTCCACGTCGGCCACCGACAGCCCGGTCTCGGCGCGTTCGAGGATGGTGCCCAGCGCGTCCAGCGCCGGTCCGGGGGCGATCAGCGGCAGGCCCTGGCGCCGCAGCTGGCCGGCGTCGACCCCGTCGGGGAACCGGGCGCCGTCCCACACGCCCCACGCCACCGAGGTCACCGGCAGACCGGCCGCGCGGGCCTGCTCGGCCAGCGCGTCCAGTTCGGCGTTGGCCGCGGCGTAGGCGCCGTGGTCGGCGCTCCCCCACACCCCGGCGATGGAGGAGTAGAAGACCAGCGCGTCCAGCTCGGCCGGGTCGAGCAGTTCGACGAGGTGCCGGGCGCCCTGGACCTTGGCGCTGAGCACGTCGGCGTACTCGGCCAGGTCGGTGTCGGGCAGCGGGGCCAGCCGCATCAGCGCGGCGGCGTGCACCACCGTACGCACCGCCTCGCCCTGTTCGCGCAGTCCGGCGAGCAGCTCGGCGACGGCGGCCCGGTCGGCGATGTCGCAGGCCCGCGCCGTCAACCGGACGCCGAGGCCGTCGAGTTCGGCCGTCAGCTCGGCGACCCCGTCGGCGTCCGCGCCGCTGCGGCTGACCAGGACCACGTGCCGCACGCCGAGCCGGGCCAGTCGGCGGGCGACTTCCGGACCCAGCGCGCCCGTGCCGCCGGTCACGATCGCGGTGTCCCTGCCCTGCCAGCCGCCGGCCGCGCCGCCCGCGGGCGGGGCGTGCACCAGCCGCCGTACCAGCGTGCCGGAACCGCGTACGGCCAGCTGGTCCTCCTCGCCCCAGCCGCCGGCCAGCACACCGCGCAGCTGCTCCAGCGCGGCCTCGTCGGGTTCGGCGGGCAGATCGACCAGGCCGCCCCAGAACGCCGGGTGTTCCAGCATCGCCACCCGGCCCAGGCCCCACACCTGCGCCGCGGCGGGCTCGCGCAGCGGATCGGTGTCGCCGGTGCTCACGGCGCCGGAGGTCACCAGCCACAACGGTACGGTCGCGGCGAGATCGCCCAGCGCCTGTACCACCGCCAGGGTGGCGGCCACCCCGGCGGGCACCACGGGGTGCTCCGGGTGCGGGCGGCGGTCGGCGGCCAGCAGGGACAGCACTCCGCGAGGGCTGTGGTCGGCGAGCGCGCGGCGCAGCAGATCGGTCAGCGTGGCACGGTCGGCGTGCTCGGTGTCGACGGTGACGGTGCGCACCGGGAGGCCGGCGGTGAGCGTCTCCAGCCAGTCCCGCCGCGCGCCGGAGGCGGGCACCAACGCCAGCCATTCGCCGTCCGGTCCGGTGCGTTCCGGCGCACCGGCGGCGCGCCACTCGACGCGGTAGCGCCACCGGTCGGAGCGGGACGCGGCCTGTTCGGCCAGCCAGTACCAGCGGTGCTGGAAGGCGTAGGTGGGCAGGTCCACCCGGCGCGCGCCGGTGCCGGCGAACACCTCCGCCAGCCGCACTCCGGCCCCGCGGACGTGCGCCTCGGCCAGCGACCGGGCGAACCGCGGCCAGCCGCCGTCGTCGCGGCGCAGCGTGGAGAGGACGGCGGCCCGCGCGCCGGCGGCGTCCACCGTCTCCTGCACGCCCGGGGCGACCACCGGATGCGGGCTGATCTCCAGGAACGTACCGATGCCGGCGTCGAGGGCGGCGCGCACCGCGTCGGCGAACCGGACGGTCCGGCGCAGGTTGGTGTACCAGTAGTCGCCGGTCAGCTCGCGGGGGTCGAGCCGCTGCCCGGTGACCGTGGAGTACAGCTCGGTCCGCGTCGCGCGGGGGTCGATGCCGGCGAGCAGAGCGGCGAGGCTGTCCTTGACGGCGGTGACGTGGGGCGAGTGCGAGGCGTAGTCCACGGCGATCGGCCGGGCACGCACCCCGCGTGCCTCGCAGTCGGCCCGCAGCTCCTCCAGGGCGGCCGGGTCGCCGGAGACGACGGTGGAGGTGGGGCTGTTGATCGCGGCCACGCTCAGCCGGTCGTCGGCGAACAGCGCCCGCGCCTCCTCGGCGGGGAGGGCCACCGACATCATGCCGCCCTTGCCGGACAGTTCGGTCAGCGCGCGGCTGCGCAGGCAGACCACGGCGGCGGCGTCGGCCAGGGACAGCGCCCCGGCCACGCAGGCAGCGGCGATCTCGCCCTGCGAGTGGCCGATCACCGCCTCCGGTTCGACGCCGTACGCGCGCCACAGCGCGGCCAGCGACACGGTGACCGCGAAGGTCACGGGCTGCACCACATCCACCCGCTCCAGCGCCGGCGCGCCCGGCGCGCCGCGCAGGACGTCCAGCACCGACCAGTCGACGTACGCCTCGATCGCGGCGGCGCACTCGGCCAGCCGGGCCGCGAACACCGGCGCGGACTCGAGCAGTTCGAGCGCCATCCCAGCCCACTGCGCGCCCTGGCCGGGGAACACGAACGCCACCCGCCGCGCCGCGTCGGCCGCGGTGCCGTGCAGCACGCCCGGGGTCTCCCGGCCCTCGGCCAGCGCCTCGAGCCGTTCGCCCAGCTGCGCCCGGTCGGCGGCCAGCACGACCGCGCGGTGTTCCAGGGCGGCCCGGCCGGTCACACTGGACCAGGCGATGTCCGGCACCCGGTCGCCGGGTCGGCCGGCGAGGTGGGCGGCCAGCCGCGCGGCCTGGTCCCGCAGGGCGTCGCCGGTCTGCCCGGACAACGCGACGGGCAGCAGCCGCGGCTCGGGTTCCCCTGAGGCGGCACCGGAGGCGCCGGCCTGATCGGGTTCATCGGGGCGCGGAGCAGCGGACGCGTCCGCCTCGGCCTGCTCGATGACGACGTGCGCGTTGGTGCCGCTGATGCCGAACGAGGACACCCCGGCGCGGCGCGGGCGGCCGGTGTCCGGCCAGGACCGCGCCTCGGTGAGCAGCCGTACCCCACCGGACGCCCAGTCCACGTGCGGGGAGGGCTCGTCCACGTGCAGCGTCCGTGGCAGTGTCCCGTGCCGTAGCGCCTGCACCATCTTGATCACGCCGGCCACCCCGGCAGCGGCCTGTGCGTGCCCGATGCCGGACTTCACCGACCCCAGCCACAGCGGCTCGCCGGCGCGGTCGCGGCCGTAGGTGGCCAGCAGTGCCTGCGCCTCGATCGGGTCGCCGAGCGGCGTTCCGGTGCCGTGGCCCTCCACCGCGTCGACGTCCTGCGGCGCGAGTCCTGCGGCGGTCAGCGCGGCGCGGATCACCCGCTCCTGCGAGGGACCGTTGGGCGCGGTCAGCCCGTTGGACGCGCCGTCCTGGTTGACCGCCGAGCCGCGCACCACGGCCAGCACCCGGTGGCCGTTGCGGCGCGCCGCGGACAGCGGTTCGAGCAGCAGCAGGCCTACGCCCTCGGACCAGCCGGTGCCGTCGGCCCCGCCGGCGAACGACTTGCACCGCCCGTCCGCGGCCAGTCCGCGCTGCCGGGAGAACGCGGTGAACGTGGTCGGCTCGGCCATCACCGTCACCCCGCCGGCCAGCGCCAGCGCGCACTCCCCGGAGCGCAGGGCCTGCGCCGCGAGGTGCAGCGCCACCAGCGAGGAGGAACACGCCGTGTCCACGGTGACCGCGGGCCCCTGCAGGCCGAAGGTGTACGCGATCCGGCCGGAGGCGACGCTCGCGGCGGTGCCGGTGAGCAGGTGTCCCTCGACGCCCTCGGGCAACGCTCGCAGCGTGGTGGCGTAGTCGTGGTACATCACGCCGGTGAACACGCCGGTCTGGCTGCCGCGCACCGAGGTCGGATCGATCCCGGCCCGTTCCAGCGTCTCCCAGGCGGTCTCGAGGAGCAGCCGCTGCTGGGGGTCCATCGCCAGCGCCTCGCGCGGCGAGATCCCGAACAGCCCGGCGTCGAACCGGCCGGCGTCGTGGAGGAAGCCGCCGGAGCGGGTGTAACTGGTGCCCGGCTGGTCCGGGTCCGGGTCGTACAGGCCGGCCACGTCCCAGCCGCGGTCGGTGGGGAAGGCGCCGATGGCGTCGCCGCCGGAGGCCACCAGGTCCCACAGGTCCTCCGGGGAGGCGATCCCGCCCGGGAAGCGGCAGGCCATGCCGATGATCGCGATCGGTTCGTCCGCGGCGGCCGTCACCACCGGTGAGGCGGCCGCCGGAGCGGCGTCACCGAGCAGTTCACCGTGCAGGTACCCGGCCAGTCCGGCAGGCGTGGGGTGGTCGAACACCACCGTCGCGGGCAGCCGCAGTCCGGTCACGCGGCCCAGCCGGTTGCGCAGTTCCACCGCGGTCAGCGAGTCGAAGCCGACGTCCTTGAAGGGCCGGTCCGGTGACAGCCCGGCAGGGTCCGTGTGGCCGAGCACCACGGCCGCCTGGGCCAGCACCAGGTCCTGCAGCACGCGCTGCGGCTCCCCCTCGGCGAGCCGCCGGCGCAGCCCGTCGGCGCCGTCCGCCGGCGTACCGTCGACGGCAGTGCGGCGCACCGCCGGCACCAGTGCGCGCAGCACCGGGGAGAGCACGCCCTCGGCCGCCCGCTCGCGCAGCGCCACCGGGTCCAGCCGGGCGGCGACGAGCACCGGATCCTCCAGCGCGCCGGCCGCGTCGAACAGGCCGAGCGCGGTACCGGAGTCCAGCGGCAGCACCCCGGCGCGGGCCAGCCGGGCCCGGTCGGTGTCGGCCATCCCCTCGGTCATCCCGCTGCTCTCGGCCCACAGTCCCCAGGCCACGGCGGTCGCGGGCAGTCCGGCGGCGCGGCGCTGCCCGGCCAGCCCGTCCAGTGCGGCGTTGGCCGCCGCGTAGGCGGCCTGCCCGGCGTTGCCCAGCGTCCCGGCCACCGAGGAGAACAGCACGAACGCGGTGAGCTGCGGGCCGGTGAGTTCGGCCAGGTGCCGGGCGCCGTCCACCTTCGCCCGGAACACCTCGGCCACCCGCTCGGGGGTGAGGGCGGCCAGCACCCCGTCGTCGAGGATCCCGGCGGCGTGCACCACCGCCGTCACCGGATGCTCGGCCAGCAGCGCGGCCACCGCCTCCCGCTCGGCCACGTCACACGCCACCACCCGCACCGTGGCGCCGAGTCCCGCGAGATCCGCGGCCAGCTCGGTCATACCCGGCGCACCACCCCCACGCCGGGACACCAGCACCAGCCCCCGCACCCCGTGCCGCTCCACCAGATGCCGCGCCACCAGACCCCCGAGCGTGCCACTCGCCCCCGTGACCAGCACGGTGTCCTCGGCCGACCACGGCACCTCCCCGGACACCTCCGTCACCCGCGACAGCCGCGGCACCGACAACCGCCCCGCACGCAAAGCCAGTTGAGGTTCCCCGGTCGCCGCCAGCCGGGGCAGCAACGCCTCGGACGCGGCGTGCCCGTCCGTGTCCACCACGACGAAGCGGTCCGGGTGCTCGGTCTGCGCGCTGCGCAGCAGGCCCCACACCGCGGCCGCCTCGGGGTCGACCGGCTCCCCCGGCCCGGCGGCGACCGCACCACGCGTGAGCAGTACGAGCCTGGACCCGGCGAACCGCTCCTCGGCCGGCCAGCGCTGCGCCACCGCCAGGGCGTCGGTCACCGCGGCCACCGGGACACCCACGGCGGCGGGCAAGCGACCCGACCGCGTGTCCAGTTCGTCCGGGCCCGTCAGCAAGGTCCACGCGCCGTCCTCGGCCGGGGTGTCCAGCGGCACCCAGACTGTGCGGTAGAGGTGGTCCCGGCGGCCTCCGGCGAGTTGCCCGGCGGTCACCGGGCGGAAGGCCAGCGCGTCGATGACCGCGACGGGGTTGTCCTCGGCGTCGGTCACGGTGACCGACACGGCTCCCCCGGCCGCGGGGCGCAACCGTACCCGCGCCGCGGCGGCACCGGTCCGGTACAGCCGGACCCCGGTGAACGCGAACGGCAACGCCAGGGGGGCGGCGGGGTCGGCAGCACCGTCGGCCGGGAGGGCCGCGTGCAGTGCCGCGTCCAGCAGCGCCGGGTGCAAGGCGAACGCCCCTGCTTCCCCCGCCGCCGGTTCGGGCAGCGCGACCTCGCCGAACAGGTCCTCACCGTGCCGCCACAGCCGGCGCAGGCCCTGGAACACCGGGCCGTAGCCGTAGCCGAGCCGGGCCAGTTCCGGGTAGCGGCCGGCCGGCTCGACCGGGGTGGCGCCCTGGGGCAGCCAGCGGCCGATCGCGGGTGCGGGCACCTCGGCCGCGCCGAGTCTGCCCGTGGCGTGGTGCGTCCACTCCGTACGGCCGCCCGGCCCGGAGTACACGTCACTCCCGGCCGGCCGGGAGTAGACGTCCACGGCGCGACCGCCGTCCCCGCCCGGCGCGCCGAGCACCACCTGCACCCGTACGCCGCCGCGCTCGGGCAGCGGCAGCGGCGCGTGCACGGTCAGTTCCTCCAGAACCGCGCAGCCCGCCTCGTCCCCGGCGCGTACGGCCAGTTCGACGAATGCGGCGCCGGGCAGCACCGCGGTGCCGAACACCGTGTGTTCGGCCAGCCAGGGCTGGCGCTGCCGGGACAGCTCCCCGGTCAGCAGCAGCTCACCGGTGGAGGCCACCGGCGCGGCCGCGCCCAGCAGCGGGTGCGCGGTGGCGTCCAGGCCGAATCCGGCCGGATCCGCTCCGCCCGCCGGGGTGGCCAGCCAGTAGCGGTCCCGCTGGAAAGCGTAGGTGGGCAGGTCCGCCCGGGGCCCGGCGGCGCCGAACGCGGCGGTCCAGTCCACCGGGACCCCGCGCACATGTGCCTCGGCCAGCGACAGCAGGAACCGGCCGGGGCCGCCCTGGTCGCGGCGCAGCGAACCGACCACCAGGGCCGTGCTGCCCGCCGACTCGACGGTGTCCTGCACGGCGGCGGTCAGGATCGGGTGCGGGCCGACCTCCACGAACACCCGGTGCCCGGCGCTGTCCAGCGCGCGGATCGTCTGCTCGAAGTGGACGGTCCGGCGCAGGTTCCGGTACCAGTACTCGGCGTCCAGGGCCGCGGTGTCCAGCCGCTCGCCGGTCACCGTGGAGTAGAACGGGATCTCGGCGCCGCGCGGCCGAAGTCCGGCGAGCCTGTCCAGCAGGTCGGCGCGGATGCCTTCCACCTGCGGGGAGTGCGAGGCGTAGTCCACCGGGACCAGCCGGGCCCGCGCCCCGTCGGCGGTCAGCTCGGCGGCCAGTTCCCGCAGCGCTCCGGGCTCGCCGGACAGCACCACCGCGGCCGGCCCGTTGACCGCGGCCACCGACACCCGTCCGGCCCGGGCCGCCAGCCGCGGTTCCAGCTCGGCGAGCGGCAGCGCCACCGACATCATCGCACCGGCGCCGGACAACGCGCCCAGCGCGGCGCTGCGCAGCGCGCTCACCTTCGCGGCGTCGCGCAGGGACAGCGCCCCCGCCACACAGGCCGCGGCGATCTCCCCCTGCGAATGACCGACCACCGCGTCCGGTTCGACAC
>NZ_JBFAWF010000054.1:0-8395 GCF_040680195.1 Streptomyces sp. NPDC052109
CGGGCGGATGGCCGGCTGGAGTATTTGGGGCGTGCGGATGAGCAGGTGAAGATCCGTGGTTTTCGGATCGAGCCGGGTGAGGTGCAGGCGGTCGTGGCCGCGCATCCGCGGGTGGCGCAGGCCGCGGTGGTGGCTCGTGAGGACGTGTCGGGGGACACCCGTCTGGTCGCCTACGTCGTGCCCGACGGTGACGGCGCAGCCGAACTGCCGGAGCAGGTACGTGACTTCGCGCGACACCGGCTGCCCGAGTACATGGTTCCCTCCGCCGTCGTGGTCCTGGACGCGCTGCCGTTGTCGGTGAACGGCAAGCTGGACCGCAAGGCGCTGCCCGCCCCCGCTTACACCACCGGTGCCGGCCGGGCGCCGGCCAATGCTCGCGAGGAGATCGTCTGCGCCGCCTTCGCCGAAGTCCTCGGCCTGGAACAGGTCGGTGTCGACGACAACTTCTTCGCCCTCGGCGGGCACTCCCTGGTCGGCATCCGCCTCGTCGAACAGCTCCGTCTGCGGGGCGTCGCCGTGTCCGTGCGCACGCTCTTCCAGGCCCCGACACCGGCCGGTCTGGCCGCCTCGACCGGCGCGCTACAGGTGGAGGTACCGGCGAACCTGATCCCCGCCGACGCGCGGGAGATCACCCCGGAGATGCTCCCCCTCATCGATCTGACAGCCGGCGAGATCGAGCGGATCGCCACCACCGTCGAGGGCGGAGCGGCGAACATCGCGGACATCTACCCGCTGGCCCCACTGCAGCAGGGCCTCCTCTTCCACCACCTCCTCGCCGACGGCGGCGAAGACGCCTACGTGCTGCGCGCCGCGCTGGAATTCGACACCCGGGCACGCCTGGACGCGTTCGTCGAGGCGCTGCAACTGGTCGTGGACCGGCACGACATCTTCCGTACGTCCTTCGTCTGGGAGGGCCTGCGCGAGCCCGTGCAAGTGGTGTGGCGCAAGGCCGTGCTGCCGGTGACACAGGTGACCCTCGGCCCGGACACCACCGACCCGGCGACGGAACTGCAGGCGCTCGTCGGCTCCTCGATGGACCTGGGCCGTGCCCCGCTCCTGCGGGTGGACTACGCGGCGCTGCCGGGCGGCGGCTGGATGGCCCTGACCCGGATGCACCACACGGTGCGCGACCACACCGCGCTCGAGGTCGTGCTCAGCGAGGTCCGGACGATCGTGGCCGGGCGCACGGCGGAGCTGCCCGCGCCGATGCCGTTCCGCAACTTCGTCGCGCAGTCCCGCCTCGGGATGTCGATCGAGGAGCACGAGCGGTACTTCGCCGCCCTGCTCGCCGACGTGGACGAGCCGACCGCCGCGTACGGGCTGCTGAACGTGCGCGGCGACGGTGCCGACTCCGTGCACGGGGTGACCGCCTTCGGCGACGAGCTGAACGCCCGCCTGCGCGAGACCGCGCGACGTCTGGGCACCAGCCCCGCGACGCTGATGCACGTGGCGTGGGCCCGGGTGCTGGCCGCGGTCAGCGGCCGCGCCGACGTCGTCTTCGGTACCGTGCTCTACGGCCGGATGAACTCCGGAGCCGGTGCCGACCGGGTGCCCGGACCGTTCATGAACACCCTGCCAGTCCGGGCTCTGACGGACCGTCACGGCGTGCTGGCCGCCGTCACCGCGATGCGCGACCAGCTGGCCGAGCTCCTGGAGCACGAGCACGCTCCCCTGGTGGCGGCGCAGCGGGCCAGCGGCATCGTCGGCGACGCCCCGCTGTTCACCTCGTTCATCAACTACCGCCGGAACGAGGCACAGAGCCCCGAGGAGCGCGCGGGCCAGGTGATGGAGGGCACCCGTCTGCTGCTGTCACGGGAGCGCACCAACTACCCGCTGGTCATCCTGGTCGACGACAACGGCGACGGGATCGAGGTCGCCGTCGACGCCGTGGCCCCGATCGACTCGGCCGAAGTGGGCGTACTGGTGCGTACCGTGACCGAAAACCTGGTCGGCGCGCTGGAGACGGCGCTGGCGGGAGGCGCGGACCTGCCGCTGAGCGAGGTCTCGGTGCTGGACGAGGCCGGGCGCTCGCGCCTGCTGACGGAGTGGAACGACACGGCGGCCGAGGTACCGGCCGGCACCGTCGTCGGCCTGTTCGAGGCCCAGGCGGCGCGGACCCCCGACGCGGTGGCGATCGTCGCCGACGGCGAGCGGCTGTCGTACGCCGAGCTGGACGCCCGGGCGAACCGGATCGCGCACGATCTGATCGCCCAGGGTGTCGGCGCCGAGTCCGTGGTGGGCCTGGCGCTGCCGCGCGGACTGCAGATGGTCACCGCGATGCTGGCGGTCTGGAAGGCCGGTGCCGGCTATCTCCCGGTCGACCCCGAGCAGCCTGCCGACCGGGTGGCGTACCTGCTGACCGACTGCCAGGTGTCGCTGGTGCTCACCACCATGGACATCTGGGACGAGCTGCCGGCCGGCCGGCTCCGCACGGTCGTGCTGGACGGCCCGCGGACGGCGATGCGGCTGGCCGAGGCCCCCACGACCGCGCCCGGGACGGCACCGCACCTGGACTGCCCGGCCTATGTGATCTACACCTCCGGCTCGACCGGCCGCCCGAAGGGCGTTGCGGTGACCCACGGGGCGCTGGCCAACTACGTCGCCACGGTTTTGCCCCGGATCGGGTTCACCGGCCCCGGCGCCCGGTACGCCCTGCTCCAGGCGCAGGTCACCGACCTGGGCAACACCGTGCTGTTCGCGAGCCTGACGACCGGCGGCGAGCTGCACCTCCTGGAGGAGGCCGCCGTCACCGACCCGGCCGCGGTCTCGGGCTACCTGGCCGAGCACGCCATCGACCACCTGAAGGTCGTCCCCTCGCACCTGGCGGCGCTGAGCGCGGCGGGCGGCCCCGAGCAGGTCCTCCCGGCCCGGTCGCTCGTTCTCGGCGGCGAGGCCGCCGCCCCGGGCTGGGTACGGGAACTGGTGGACGCGGCCGACGGGTGCGAGGTGTTCAACCACTACGGCCCGACCGAGACCACCATCGGTGTCGCCACCACCCGGCTGACCGCCGAACTGGTCGCCGACGGGGTCGTCCCGGTCGGCACGCCGGTCGGTAACACCCGGTTCTACCTGCTGGACGCCCGTCTGCAGCCGGTGCCGGTGGGCGTCGCGGGCGAGCTGTACGTGGCGGGTGCCCAGCTGGCGCGCGGCTACGTCAGGCGTCCTGGGCTCACAGCGGAACGGTTCGTCGCCAATCCCTTCGAGCCGGGCCTGCGGATGTACCGCACCGGCGACCTCGCGCAGTGGACCGCGGACGGCCAAGTGGTCTTCCTCGGCCGCGCCGACGAGCAGGTGAAGATCCGCGGCCACCGGATCGAGCCCGGCGAGGTGCAGGCGGCGCTGACCGCACACCGGCAGGTCGCCCAGGTGGCGGTCGTCGCCCGTCAGGACACCCCGGGCGAGACCCGCCTGGTCGCCTACGCGGTGCCCGCCGAGGGCGCGGACGACGAGAAGCTCCCCGCGCAGCTGCGGCAGTTCGCCACCGAGCGACTGCCGGAGCATCTCGTGCCGTCCGCTGTCGTGGTGCTGGACGCGCTGCCACTCGCCGCCAACGGGAAGCTGGACCGCAAGGCCCTGCCGGCGCCGGACTTCGCGGGCCGGGCCGGCTCCGGTCGGGGGCCGGCGGACGCTCGCGAGGAGATCGTCTGCGCTGCCTTCGCCGAGGTGCTGGGCCTGGAACGGGTCGGCGTGGACGACGACTTCTTCGAGCTGGGCGGGCACTCCCTGGTGGCCGTCCGGCTGGTGGAGATCCTCCGCGCCCAAGGCGTCTCGATCTCCGTCCGCACCCTGTTCGACACCCCCTCCCCGGCCGGAGTGGCGGCCTCCGTGGGCGCCGAGCGCATCACCGCACCCGCCAACCGGATCCCCGAGGACGCGCAGGAGATCACCCCCGAGATGCTCTCCATGGTGGAGCTGACGGCTCAGGAGATCGCCCGTGTGACCGCGGCCGTACCCGGCGGGGCCGGGAACATCGCGGACGTCTACCCGTTGGCCCCGCTGCAGGAGGGCCTGCTCTTCCACCACGTGCTCGCGCATGGCGGCGACGACGCCTATGTGATGCCCGCGGTGCTGGAGTTCGACTCCCGGGCGCGCCTGGACGCCTTCGCCCAGGCCATGGGCCACGTGGTGGACCGGCACGACATCTACCGCACCGCCTATGTCTGGGAGGGCCTGCGCGAGCCGGTGCAGGTGGTGCTGCGACACGCCCCGCTGTCCGTCACCGAGGTCACGCTGGACCCACGCGGCACCGACCCGGTGGCCGAGCTGGTCGCCCTCGGCGGCCACTCGATGGATCTGGCCGACCCCCCGCTGATCACCCTGCACATCGCGGCCGCCCCCGGCGGCGCCAGGTGGCTGGCACTGGTCCGGGCGCACCACATGGTGCGCGACCACACCGCGCTGGTGGTGCTGCTGACCGAGGTCAAGGCCTTCCTGACCGGGCGCAGCGCCGAACTCCCCGCACCGCTGCCGTTCCGCGACTTCGTCGCCCAGGCCCGCGGCGGCGTGGCGCGGGAGGAGCACGAGCGGTACTTCGCCACTCTGCTCGGCGACGTCGAGGAACCGACGGCACCGTTCGGCCTCGTCGACGTGCGCGGCGACGGCCACGCTCTGGTCCGCAACCCGGTCGAGCCCGCCCCCGAGGTGGACGCCCGGCTGCGCGAGGTGGCCCGCCGCCTGGGCACCAGCCCGGCGACGCTGCTGCACTTGGTCTGGGGCCGGGTGCTCGCGGCCGTGTCCCCCCAGCCGACCGTGGTCTTCGGCACCGTCCTGTCGGGCCGGATGAACGCCGCCGCCGGCGCCGACCGGATTCCCGGCCCCTTCATCAACACCCTGCCGGTGCGGTTGCGCGGGAGGCGACTCGGCGTGGTGGCGGCCGTCTCCGAGATGCGCACCCAGCTCGCGGAGCTGCTGGAGCACGAGCACGCCCCGCTGGTGCTCGCGCAGCGCGCCAGCGGAGTGGCCGGCGGCAACCCGCTGTTCACCTCGTTCATCAACTACCGGCGCAACGCGGGCCAGAACCTGGACGAGCGCTGGGACGGCGAACTCGACGGCGTCCGGCTGGCGTTCGCCAACGAGCGCACCAACTTCCCGCTGGCACTGATGGTCGACGACAACGGCACGGACATCGCCCTGTCCGTGGACGCGGTGGCGCCGGCCGATGGAGCCGCGGTGGGAGAGCTGGTCCGCAACGCGATGGCGAACCTGGTGTCGGCGCTGGAGACGGCCCTGGACGGCGGCCCGGAGCTGCCGCTGGACGCGGTGGCGGTGCTGGACGAGGGCGAACTGCACCGGATCCTCGACGAGTGGAACAGCACCGGCCGCCCCGTGACCGCTGCGACGCTGCCCGAGCTGTTCGCCGCGCAGGCCGCCGCGACCCCCGACGCGGTCGCTCTGGTCGCGGACGGCGTGAGCCTGTCGTACGCCCAGCTGGACGCGCGGGCCAACCGGCTGGCGCGACTGCTGATCGGCCGCGGTGTCGCCCCCGAGTCGGTGGTCGCGGTGGCCCTGGAACGCGGCGTCGACCTGGTCGTCGCCCTCCTCGCGGTGACCAAGGCCGGTGGCGCCTATCTGCCGCTGGACCGTTCCTACCCGGCGGAGCGCATCGCCCGCATGCTGGCGGACTCCGCGCCCACCCTGCTGCTGACCGACGGTCGGGGCACCCTGACCACCGCCGGCCTGGCCCGAGTGGTGCTCGACGAGGACGAGACGGCACGCGAGCTGGTGGGCCTCGCCGAAGGCCCCGTGCAGCCGACGGAACTGCGCGCGCCACTCGGTGCGGACAACGCGGCCTACGTCATCTACACCTCCGGCTCCACCGGGCAGCCCAAGGGCACCGTCGTGCCCCACCGTGCCGTCGACCGGCTGGTGCGCGAGTCCGGCTATCTGGAGCTCGGCCCGGGGAACGTGGTCGGTCAGCTCTCCTCGGCCTCCTTCGACGCGGCGACCCTGGAGATCTGGGGCCCCCTGCTCAACGGGGCGACCCTCGCGGTCGCGGCGCCCGGCGCGCTCTCGGTGGCCGAACTCAGGGCCTTCCTGACCGCCCACGCGGTGGACACGGCCTGGTTGACGGCCGGCCTGTTCCACGAGGTGGTCGACCAGGACGTGTCCGCACTGGCCGGCCTCCGCCGCCTGCTGGCCGGCGGTGACGCCCTGTCACCGGCGCACTGCCGCCGCCTGCTGGCCGCACTGCCCGAGGTCCGGCTGTTCAACGGCTACGGGCCGACCGAGAACACCACCTTCACCACGGTCCACGAGATCCACTCGGCCGAACTGGCCCAGGGCACCACCTCGGTGCCGATCGGCCGCCCGATCGCCGACACCCGGGTGTACGTGCTGGACGCCTCGCTGCGTCCCGTGCCGGTCGGGGTCGAGGGCGAGCTCTACGCCACCGGCGCCGGCCTGGCCCGCGGCTACCGACAGCAGGCCGCGCTGACGGCCGAGCGGTTCGTGGCCTGCCCCTTCGAGCCGGGCGCGCGGATGTACCGCACCGGCGACCGGGCACGGTGGACGGCGGACGGACGGCTGGTGTTCGCCGGCCGTACCGACGACCAGGTCAAGATCCGCGGCTTCCGGGTCGAGCCCGGGGAGGTCGCCGAGGTGCTCGCCGGTCACCCACAGGTGGCGCAGGCCGCCGTCGTCACCCGCGGGGACGCCTCCGGCGGCCCCCGCCTGGTCGCCTACGTCGCCCCCGTCGACCGATCCGAGGAACTCCCGGCCACCCTGCGGGAGTTCCTCGCCGACCGGTTGCCCGAGTACCTCGTCCCCTCGGCGGTCGTGGTCGTCGACGCGCTGCCGCTGACCGCGAACGGAAAGCTCGACCGCGCGGCCCTTCCCGCCCCCGTGTACACCACCGGCGAGGGCCGCGGGCCGGCCGACGGCCGCGAGGAGGCCGTCGGCGGGCTGTTCCGCGAAGTGCTCGGCCTCACAGAGGTCGGAATGGACGACGACTTCTTCGCCCTGGGCGGCCACTCCCTGCTGGCCACCCGCCTGGTGACCCGGGTGCGGGAAGTCCTGGGCGTGGAACTGCCGTTGCGGGCGGTGTTCGAGGCCCGCACCGTGGCCGGCCTGGCCCGGCGCGTGGGAACCGAGAAGTCAACGAGGCCGGCCCTGCGGCCGATGCGCAACCACGAGGAGTCCTGATGATTCCCCTGTCCTTCGCCCAGCGCCGGCTGTGGTTCATCGGCCAGCTGGACGGCCCGAGCGCCAGGTACAACCTTCCGGTCGTGCTCCGGCTCTCGGGCCGGGTGGACGGCCCGGCGCTGAACGCGGCGCTGCGGGACGTGATCGGCCGCCACGAAGTGCTGCGCACGGTGTACGTGGTCGCCGACGGTGAGCCCTACCAGCGGATCCTCAAGCCCGACGAGCTGGACTGGGCCCTGACGGTGGCCGAGGTCGCCCCCGCCGACCTGGACGCGGCGGTCACGGCCGCGGCGCAGCACGCCTTCGACCTCGCCCAGGACGTCCCCATCCGGGCCTGGCTGTACTCGACCGGCGCCGAGGAGCACACCCTCGTCCTGACCCTCCATCACATCGCCGGTGACGGCTGGTCCATGCGCGTGCTCGCCCGGGACCTCTCGGCGGCGTATGCGGCGCGTGTCGCGGGCGGGGCGCCCGAGTGGGAGCCGCTGCCGGTGCAGTACGCGGACTACGCGCTGTGGCAGCGGGAGCTGCTCGGTGACGAGGACGATCCGGAGAGCAGGATGTCCCGCCAGGTCGCCTACTGGCGCGAGGCCCTTGCGGACGTGCCGGAAGAGCTGACGCTGCCGGCCGACCGCCCGCGCCCCGCCGTCGGCTCCTACCGCGGTCACCGGGTGCCTCTGGAGGTGCCCGCCGAGGTGCACGCGAAGCTCGTGGACCTGGCGCTGGACGAGGGGGTGACCCCGTTCATGGTGCTGCGCAGCGCCCTGGCCGTGCTGCTCGCCCGGCTCGGCGCCGGTGACGACATCCCGATCGGCTCGGCCGTCGCCGGGCGCGCCGACTCGGCCCTGGACGACCTGGTCGGCTTCTTCGTCAACACCCTGGTCATCCGCACCGACCTGTCGGGCAATCCCAGCTTCCGTGAGCTGCTGGCCCGGGGGCAGGAGACCGTGCTGTCGGCCTTCGAGCACCAGGACGTGCCGTTCGAGAAGCTGGTGGAGGAGCTGGCGCCCACACGTTCGATGGCCCGGCACCCGCTCTTCCAGGTCATGCTGAACGTCCAGAACAACGCCGCGGCGGTGCTGGAACTCGCCGGTCTGCGCGTCGAGGTGGCCACGACCGACGTCCACGGGGCCAAGTTCGACCTGGAGGTCGACTGCTGGGAGACGTTCGACGGGGTGGGTCGGCCGGCTGGTTTGCGGGGTCAGTTGACGGTGGCGGCGGATCTGTTCGAGGGGGGGAGTGTCGGGCGGATCGC
>NZ_JBFAWF010000055.1:0-7330 GCF_040680195.1 Streptomyces sp. NPDC052109
CCGGTGCCGGCCGGGCGCCGGCCAATGCTCGCGAGGAGATCGTCTGCGCCGCCTTCGCCGAAGTCCTCGGCCTGGAACAGGTCGGTGTCGACGACGACTTCTTCGCCCTCGGCGGGCACTCCCTCCTCGCCGTGCGCCTGGTGGAGGTGCTGCGCTCACAGGGCGTTTCGGTCTCCGTACGGGCGTTCTTCCAGTCGCCGACCCCGACCGGTCTGGCCGCCTCGACCGGTGCGTCGCAGGTGGAGGTACCGGCGAACCTGATCCCCGCCGACGCACACGAGATCCACCCGGACATGCTGAACCTGGTCGACCTGTCGGCTGACGAGGTGGCACGAGTGGTGGCCTCGGTAGAGGGCGGCGCGGCCAACATCGCCGACGTGTACCCGCTGGCGCCGCTGCAGGAGGGCCTGCTCTTCCACCACCTGCTCGCCGACGGTGGCGCGGACGCCTACGTCCTGCCGACGGTCATCGAATTCGACTCGCCGGAGGTGTTCGACAACTTCGTCCGTGCCCTTCAGCAGGTGATCGACCGGCACGACATCTACCGGACCTCGATCGTCTGGGAAGGGCTGCGCGAACCGGTGCAGGTGGTCTGGCGCCGCGCCACCCTGCCGGTCACCGAGGTGACCCTCGACCCGCACAGCACCGACCTGGCGGCCGAACTGGTGAGCAGCGTGGGCACGTCCATGGACCTGGGCCGCGCTCCACTGATCACCGCTCACGCCGCTGTGATCCCCGGAACGGACCGCCGGCTCGTGCTGGTGCGGTTGCACCACATGGTGCAGGACCACACCGCTCTCGAGGCCATGCTCGGCGAGGTGGCGGCCTTCATGGCCGGGCGCGGCAGCGGACTTCCCGAGCCGCTGCCGTTCCGAAACCTCGTCGCGCAGGCTCGTGGCGGTGAGGCCCGGGTCCAGCACGAGCGGTACTTCACCGAGCTGCTGGCAGATGTCGATGAGCCGACCGCCCCGTACGGGATGGTGGACGTGAGGGGCGACGGCGCGGAGACGGCGTCGGCAGTGGTGCCCTTCACACCGGAGCTGAACGACCGTCTGCGCGAGGTCGCGCGCCGTCTGGGCACCAGTGCGGCGACGCTGCTGCACGTGGCGTGGGCCCGGGTGCTGGCTGCCGTTTCGGGCGGTCAGGACGTCGTCTTCGGGACCGTGCTGCTCGGCCGCATGAGCGCGGGCGCCGGTTCCGGCCGGGTGCTCGGCCCGTACATCAACACCCTTCCGGTGCGGGTGAAGACGGGCGAGCTGGGCGTGCTGGAGGCCGTGGCGGCGATGCGGCGCCAGTTGGCCGATCTGTTGGAGCACGAGCACGCCTCGCTGGCCATGGCCCAGCGGGTCAGCGGAGTCGGCGGTGACACGCCGCTGTTCACCTCGCTCTTCAACTACCGCCACAACACAGCGCAGAGCGAGGTGCAAGCGGCGGCCGAGGGCTTCGCCGGGATGCGGGTGCTCTCCTCCGAGGAACGCACGAACTACCCGCTGAGCGTGTCGGTCGACGACGACGGCGCGTCCCTCGCGCTGGCCGTGGACGCGGTCGCCCCGGTCGACCCCCGGGCGGTGGGCATGCTGCTGCGCACGGCCGGCGAGCACCTGGTCGACGCGCTGGAGACGGCGCTGGCGGGAGGCGAGGACCAGCGGCTGAGCACGCTTCCCGTGCTGGCCGAGGAGGAACTTCACCGGGTTCTCGGCGCGTGGAACGACACGGCGGCCGAGGTGTCCTCGGCGCCCGTGGTCCGGCGGTTCGAGGAGTGGGCGGCGCGGACGCCGGGCGCGGTGGCGATCGTCGCCGATGGTGTGGAGGTGTCGTACGCCGAGCTGGAGGCGCGGGCGAACCGGATGGCGCACCACCTGACCGGCCTGGGGGTCGGCCGGGAGTCGGTGGTGGCCCTGGCCCTGGACCGGGGTGTTGACCTGGTCGTCGCCGTGCTGGCGGTGCTGAAGTCGGGTGCCGCCTATCTGCCGGTGGACCCCGAGTACCCGGCCGAGCGGATCACCTTCATGCTGGAGGACGCGGGGCCGGCGCTGGTTCTGGCCTCGGCGGCCACGGCCGAGGTGGTCGCGCAAAAGAAGACCCCGGTGCTGTTGGTGGACTCTGCGGAGGTGCTCCGGGAGCCCGCCGGACCGGCCCCGGCCGAGCGGCCCGCGACACTGCCCGGGCAGCTGGCGTATGTGATCTACACCTCGGGGTCGACGGGTCGGCCGAAGGGCGTCGGTGTCCCGCTGGGCTCGTTCGCGAACACGGTTGCGGCGCTGGCCCGTTTCGGTGCCGGTCCGGGCTCCCGAGTGGCACAGTTCGCGTCGGTCAGCTTCGACAACTTCTGCCTGGAGTGGTCGCTGGCCCTCGCCTACGGCGCGACGCTGGTCGTGGTGCCGCCGAACCGCCGTCTGGGTGCCGACCTAGCCGACTTCTTCACCGAGGCCGGGGTGACGCACGCCACTCTGCCGCCCGCAGTGCTGGCGGGTCTGGAGGAGGGCTCGATCGGCGCCGAGGTGGTTCTGGAGGTCGGGGGCGAGGCCTGCCCGCCGGAGCTGGTCAGGCGCTGGGCCGCCGGACGGCGGCTGTTCAACACCTACGGCCCGACCGAGACGACCGTGGATGCGCTGAGCTGGCGGGCGCGACCCGGTATCTCCAAGGTGCCCATCGGTGTGCCGATCGGCAACACGCGGGCCTACGTGCTGGACGGCGCGCTGTCACCGGTCCCGGTGGGCGCCGCCGGTGAGCTCTACCTGGCCGGCGCGGGTCTGGCGCGCGGCTACCTGGGGCGTGCGGGGTTGACGGCCGAACGGTTCGTCGCCGACCCGTTCGGCGGGGCGGGTGAGCGTCTGTACCGTACCGGCGACCTGGTGCGCTGGAACGCCGAGGGCGAGATGGAGTACGTGGGCCGGGCCGACGACCAGGTCAAGGTCCGCGGCTTCCGGATCGAGCTGGGCGAGGTCCAGGCCGCCGTGGCCGCGCACCCGCAGGTCCGGCAGGCGGCCGTGGTCGTCCGGCGGGAGACGGCGGGCGACGCGCTGTTGGTGGCCTACGTGGTCGCCGCCGACGGCGCGGTCGGGCTGCCGGCCTCGGTCCGCGACTTCGTCGCCGAGCAGCTGCCCGGGTACATGGTGCCGTCCGCCGTGATGGTGCTGGACGCGTTGCCGCTGACCGTGAACGACAAGCTCGACCACAGAGCCCTCCCAGCCCCGGAGTACGCGGCCGGCACCGGCCGTGGTCCTGCCACCCTCCAGGAGGAACTCCTGTGCGGCGTGTTCGCGGAGGTGCTGGGCTTGCCTCGGGTCGGTGTGGACGACGACTTCTTCGCCCTCGGCGGCCACTCGCTGCTCGCCACCCGGCTGATGAGCCGGATCCGTACGGTCCTCGGGGTCGAGGTGCCACTGCGCACGTTGTTCGACGTCCCGACGGTGGCCGGCCTGGCAGCCCGCCTGGGCGACGCCGAGACGGCACGCACGGCGCTGACGGCCGGGGAGCGCCCGGAGCGAGTGCCGCTGTCCTACGGGCAGCGCCGCCTGTGGTTCCTGGGGCAGCTGGAGGGGCCGAGCGCGACCTACAACGTGCCGGTCGCACTGCGCCTGTCCGGCCGGTTGGACGAGGAGGCGCTGAACGCGGCGCTGCTGGACGTGATCGGCCGGCACGAGGTGCTGCGCACGGTCTTCCCGGTCGTGGACGACGAGCCGTACCAGCGGGTCCTTCCGGCGGAAGGGCTGACCTGGAGGCTGTCGGTGGCCGAGGTGGTCGAAGAGGCGCTGGACTCGGCGGTCGCCGAGGCGGCGGCGCACCTCTTCGACCTGGCGTCGGAGCTGCCGATCAGAGCCTCGCTGTTCCGTGTTGCGCCCGAGGAGCACGTCCTGGTGGTGACGGTCCACCACATAGCCAGTGACGGCTGGTCCACAGGCGTGCTGGGCCGCGACCTGTCGGTGGCCTACGCGGCGCGTATGGCCGGCCGGGCGCCGCGGTGGGAGCCGTTGCCGGTGCAGTACGCCGACTACGCGCTGTGGCAGCGCGGCCTGCTGGGCGACGAGCGCGATCCGGACAGCGTGATCTCCCGCCAGGCCGACTACTGGCGCGACGCGCTGACGGGGGCGCCGGAGGAACTCGACCTGCCCTTCGACCGCCCGCGCCCCGCCGTGCCCTCGCACTCCGGTCACCAGCTGCCCGTGGAGGTTCCGGCCCACGTCCACGCGCGGCTGGTGGAGCTGGCGCGGGCCGAGGGCGTGACGGTGTTCATGGTGCTGCAGGCCGCCCTTGCGGTGTTGTTCTCGCGTCTGGGCGCCGGCACGGACATCCCGATCGGTTCGCCCAACGCCGGCCGCACCGATGACGCGCTCAACGACCTGATCGGCTTCTTCCTCAACACCCTGGTCGTGCGCACCGACCTTTCGGGGGACCCGACCTTCCGTCAGGTGCTCGGCCGGGTGCGGGAGCGCAGCCTGGAGGCCTTCACCCACCAGGACGTGCCGTTCGAGCGACTGGTGGAGGAGCTGGCGCCGAACCGCTCGATGTCCCGGCACGCGCTGTTCCAGGTGATGCTCACCCTGCAGAACACCGAGCGGGCGGTGCTGGAACTGCCCGGGCTGCGGGTCGAGCAGCGCGCGGCCGGCAGAACGCCGGCCCGGTTCGACCTCGACGTCATCGTGTCCGAGATGTTCGACGATCAGGGCGCCCCGGCGGGCGTACTGGGTTCGGTGACCGCGGCGGCGGACCTGCTCGACGAGGCATCTGCCGAGCGTCTGGTGGCCCGGCTGGTGCATGTGCTGGACCTCCTCACTGGTGATCCGCAGATCCGGCTGAGCGCCGTGGAGGTGTTGGACGCCACCGAGCGCGAACGGCTGCTGGGGAAGTGGAACGCCACCGCTGCCGACGTCCCCTCGGGAACCGTGGCGGAGTTGTTCGCCGCGCAGGTGGCACGCCATCCGGCCGCGGTGGCGGTGGCTGCCGACGGCGAGGAGGTGACCTACGCCGAACTGGACACGCGGGCGAACCGCCTGGCCCGGTACCTGGCCGGCCGGGGCGTGGGCACGGAGTCGATCGTCGGGGTGTGCCTGGAGCGCGGCGTCGACCTGATGGTGGCGCTGCTCGCCGCGGCGAAGGCCGGCGGCACGTACATGCCGATCGACCCGGCCTACCCGGCGGACCGCATCGCCTACATGCTCGACGACGCCATGCCCGCGGTGGTGCTGGCCTCCTCGGGGACGGCCCGGGTCGTGCCGGGCACCGCCGTGCTGATGGACGCGCCGGAAACGGTGGTCGCGCTGGCGGCACTGGAGTGCACCGCACCCGCTTCGACGGCCCGGGTGGAGAACGCGGCCTACGTGATCTACACCTCGGGCTCGACCGGACGTCCCAAGGGCGTGCTGGTCTCCCACGCGGGTGTGGCGAGCCTGGTGGCAGGCCACGTCCGCTACCTGGAGGTCGGCGCCGGAGCGCGGGTGGGGCAGTTCGCCTCGGCGGGCTTCGACACCTTCGGCTGGGAGTGGCTGATGGCCCTGCTCACCGGCGCGACCCTGGTGGTGATCCCGCAGGAGCGCCGACTCGGCGAGGCCCTGCCGAGGTTCCTCGCGGAGCAGCGGGTCACGCACGTGACGCTGCCCCCGGCGGTGCTGGCCGTCCTGGACGAGGAGTCGATCGCCGCGAACGTGGTCCTGGTGACCGCCGGCGAGGCCTGCCCGCCCGACGTGATGGCCCGCTGGGCACGCGGCCACCGCCTGTTCAACTCCTACGGCCCGACCGAGACCACGGTCGACGCGACGCTGTGGGCCTGTGACCCGGAGGCCGTGGAGGTGGCGATCGGCTCGCCGGTCGTCAACACCCGGGTCTTCGTCCTGGACGAGTTCCTCGCCCCGGTGCCCGTCGGCGTGCCCGGCGAGCTGTACGTCGCCGGCATCGGCCTGGCGCGCGGCTACCTCGGCCGCCCCGGCCTGACGGCGGAACGCTTCGTCGCGAACCCCTTCGGCGGTCCCGGCGAGCGCCTGTACCGCACGGGCGACCGGGCCCGCTGGACGGCGGACGGACGGCTCGTGTTCGCCGGACGCACCGACGAGCAGGTGAAGATCCGCGGCTTCCGGATCGAGCCCGGCGAGATCGAGAACGTCATCGCCTCGCACCCGAGCATCACCCAGGCCGCCGTCGTCGTACGCGAGGACACCCCCGGTGAGAAGCGCCTGGTCGCGTACGTGGTCGCCGACGGCGCGCCCGCCGACCTGCCCGGCCTCGTCACCGCTCTGGCCACCGAGCGGCTGCCGGAGTACATGGTCCCCTCGGCGGTCGTGGTGCTCGACGCCCTGCCGATCACCGTGAACGGCAAGGTGGACCGCAAGGCGCTCCCCGCCCCGGAGGAGCGATCCGCCGCGGGCCGGCCCCCGGCGAACCCGCGCGAGGAACTCCTGTGCGGCGTGTTCGCGGAGATCCTCGGCGTGGAGAACGTCGGCGTCGACGACGACTTCTTCGCCCTCGGCGGCCACTCCTTGCTCGCTGTCCGGCTGGCCAGCCGGATCCGTGGGGTGCTCGGCGTGAACCTGGACATCAGGGTCCTGTTCGACGCACCGACCGTGGCGGCCCTGGCCGCCCGGATCGCGGACGAGGACGGGAACAGCCGGCCGGCCCTGACGCCGATGGAGCGTCCCGAGCGGGTGCCGCTGTCGTACGCGCAGCGCCGTATGTGGTTCATCGGCCAGCTCCAGGACGCCGGTGCCGCCTACAACATTCCGATGGCGCTGAAGCTGCCGGAGGAGATCGACTCCCAGGTCCTCGGTGCGGCCCTGCGGGATGTGATCACCCGGCACGAGGTGCTGCGCACCGTGCTGCCGACCCAGAACGGCGAGCCCTACCAGCGGATCCTTGCTCCCGAGGAGTTGGTGTGGGGGCTGTCGGTGGTCGAGGTGGTGCCGGAGGAGCTGGACGGTGCCGTGGTGGAGGCTGCGGGGCATCTGTTCGACCTGGCGGCTGAGGTGCCGATCCGGGCGTGGTTGTTCGAGGGTGGGCCGCGCGGGCGGGTGCTGGTGGTCGTGGTGCATCACATCGCGGGTGACGGTTGGTCGTGGGCGCCGTTGGCGGCGGATGTCTCGGCGGCGTATGCGGCGCGTGTGGCGGGTGGGGCGCCTGAGTGGGAGCCGCTGCCGGTGCAGTACGCGGATTACGCGTTGTGGCAGCGGGAGCTGCTGGGTGACTCGGACGATCCGGAGAGTCTGATGTCGCGTCAGGTTGGTTTCTGGCGAGCGGAGTTGGCAGGGATTCCGGAGGAGTTGTCGCTGCCGACGGATCATGTGCGTCCGGTGGTGGCGTCGAACCGGGGTCATGAGGTGCCGGTGGAGGTTCCGGCGGG
>NZ_JBFAWF010000056.1:0-6988 GCF_040680195.1 Streptomyces sp. NPDC052109
CTGCCGGAGTACATGGTGCCCTCGGCGGTGGTGGTGCTCGAGGAGTTGCCGCTGACGGGTAACGGCAAGCTCGACCGCAAGGCCCTGCCCGCCCCTGAGGTGTCGGGTGGTGCGGGCACCGGCCGGGCGCCGGCGAACGAGCGTGAGCGGGCGCTGTGCGAGGCGTTCGCCGAGGTCCTGCGGGTGCCCGAGGTCGGTGTCGACGACGACTTCTTCACCCTCGGCGGCCACTCCCTCCTCGCCGTCCGCCTGATCAACAGGATCAGGACGCTGCTGAACGTCGAGGTGGAGATCGCGGCACTGTTCGACACCCCGACTCCGGCCGGTCTCGCCGGCCGGCTGGCGCGGGAGACGGCACCCGCACCGACCAGGCCGGCCCTGCGGCCGAGGCGCAACCAGGAGGAGTCCTGATGATTCCGTTGTCATTCGCGCAGCGCCGGCTGTGGTTCATCGCCCAACTGGAGGGACCGGGCGCCGCGTACAACGTGCCTCTGGTCCTCCCGCTCACCGGGAGCACGGACCGCGAGGCGCTGAACGCCGCCCTGCGGGACGTCATCGGCCGGCACGAGGTGCTGCGCACCGTGTTCACCACCGTCGACGGCGAACCGTCCCAGAACGTGCTGAAGCTCGACGACCTGGCCTGGGAGCTCTCCGTCGAGGAGGTGCCCCGGGCGGAACTGGACGCCGCGATCGCGGAAGCCGAGGCGTACCCCTTCGACCTGGCCGCCGAAGTGCCGGTCCGGGCCCGGCTCCTGGCCGTCTCCGCGGAGGAACAGGTGCTCGTCGTGGTGTTCCACCACATCGCGAGCGACGGCTGGTCGACGGGTCCGTTCACCCGCGACCTCATGACGGCGTACCAGGCTCGAAGCGAGGGCCGGGCGCCCGAGTGGGAGCCGCTGCCGGTCCAGTACGCCGACTACGCGATCTGGCAGCGCGAGCTGTTGGGCGAGGCGGACGACCCCGACAGCCTGCTGCACCGGCAGATGAGCCACTGGCGCGAGGCGCTGGCGGGCCTCCCGGACGAGCTCGCGCTTCCGGTCGACCACCCGCGCCCCGAGGCGGCCTCGTACCGGGGCCACCGGGTGCGGCTGGAGATCTCCGCGCACACGCACGCCCGGCTGCTGGAGCTGGCTCAGCGCGAGGGCGCCACCGTGTTCATGGTGCTGCAGGCGGCCCTCGCCGTCCTGCTCAGCCGCCTCGGCGGCGGGACGGACATCCCGATCGGAACCGATGTGGCGGGCAGGACCGACGAGGCGCTGGACGATCTGGTCGGTTTCTTCGTCAACACGCTGGTCCTGCGTACGGACCTCACCGGTGACCCGACGTTCCGCGAAACGCTGCGCCGGGTGCGGGCGACCACCCTCGCCGCCTTCGGACACCAGGACGTACCGTTCGAGCGACTGGTCGAGGAGCTGGCCCCCGCCCGGTCGCTGTCCCGGCACCCGCTGTTCCAGGTGATGCTGACCCTGCAGAACGCCGCCCGGACGATGAGGGACGGGGAGCGTGTCGAGGTGTCCGCCACGGCCCCCGCCGGCGCCGCGACGGCCAAGTTCGACCTGGAGGTGTCGTTCACCGAGGTGTTCGGGCCGGACGGCGAGCCGACCGGGCTCCGCGGCTCGGTGACGGCCGCCTCCGACCTGTTCGAGGCGACGACGGTCCTGCTGCTCTCCGACTGCCTGACGGCCCTGCTGGACACGGTGGCGAACTCCCCCGAGCTGCCGCTGACCGGTGTGCCGATCGTGGATCGTGAGGGGGCCCCGGCGGTCTTCCCGGGCCCCTCCACCGCCTGGGTCGCCCGGCCGCCGGGTGCGGTCTCCGACCGCAGGCTGGTGGCGTACGTGGTGCCCGCGCCGGGCGCCGAGGTCGACCCGGCGGAACTGCGCGCGTTCGTCCGGGAACAGCTGCCGGAGTCGATGGTGCCGGCCACCGTGGTACTGCTCGACGAACTCCCCCTGACGGCCAACGGCAAGGTGGACACCAAGCGGCTGCCCGCGCCGCCGCAGCACCCGACGGGCACCGGGCGGGGCCCGGCGAACGCGCGCGAGGAGTTGCTCTGCGCCGTCTTCGGCGAGGTGCTGGAGCTGGAGCGGGTCGGCGCGGACGACGACTTCTTCGCCCTCGGCGGCCACTCGCTGCTGGCGATCCGGCTGGTCGAGCGGCTGCGTACGCAGGGCGTGGAGCTGCCCGTGCGGGCGCTGTTCGAGACACCCACTCCTGCCGGGCTCGCGCTGGCGGCGGGCACCACCCGGGCCGAGATACCGGAGAACGCCATTCCCGCCGGCGCGACCACGATCACCCCGGAGATGCTCCCGCTGGTCGACCTCACGCCCGAGCAGATCGAGCGGGTCGTCGCGACCGTGGACGGCGGCGCCGCCAACGTGGCCGACATATACCCGCTCGGTCCCCTGCAGGAGGGCCTGCTCTTCCACCATCTGCTGGCGGACGGCGGCGACGACGCCTATGTCATGCCCGCCGTACTGGAGTTCGACTCACAGACCAGGCTGGACGCGTTCCTGCGCGCGCTCCAGAGCGTCCTCGACCGGCACGACATCTTCCGGACCTCCGTCGTCTGGGAGGGGCTGCCCGAGCCCGTCCAGGTCGTGTGGCGCCAGGCGCCGATGCAGGTCGTCGACGTCACCCTCGAACCGCACGGTGAGGACCTGGCCGCCGAGCTGATCGAGGTCGTGGGTCTGTCCGTGGACCTGGGCAGGGCCCCGCTGATCACGGTGCACACGGCCGCCGTCCCGGGTGCGGACAGCCGGCTGGCCCTGGTCCGCATCCACCACATGGTGCAGGACCACACAGCATTGGAGCTGCTGCTCTCCGAGGTGGGTGCCTTCCTCACCGGCCGGGCCGCCGGCCTGCCCGAGCCGCTGCCCTTCCGGAACTTCGTGGCGTACTCCCGTGACGAGGCCGAACAGGCCGGGCACGAGCGGTACTTCGCCGAGCTGCTGGGCGATCTGGAGGAGACCACGGCACCGTTCGGGGTCACCGAGGTACACGGCGACGGCGCTTCGGTGGCCCGCCGGGTGGTGCCCTTCTCGCCCACGTCCGAGCGCCGGCTGCGCGAGGTCGCCCGTCGGCTGCGGGTGAGCGCGGCCACCGTCCTGCACGTGGCGTGGGCCCGTGCGGTCGGGGCCATGTCCGGCCGTGACGACGTGGTCTTCGGAACCGTGCTGTTCGGCCGGATGACCGGCGGTGCCGGCGTCAGCCAGGTGCCGGGCCCGTTCATCAACACGCTTCCGGTACGCGTTCGTACGGCCGACACCGGCGTCCTGACGGCGGTGTCGCAGATGCGCTCCCAGCTCGCCCGGCTGATGGAGCACGAGCACGCCTCGCTCTCCACCGCCCAGCAGGTCAGTGGACTCGCCGGTGAGACACCGCTGTTCACCGCCTTCCTCAACTACCGCCACAACCCCGGCCGCGGTGAGGAACAGCCGGCCCAAGAGGCGCCGGCCGAGGAACAGCGGGAGGGCCAGGGCATTCGCCTGCTGTACGCGCGCGAACGCACCAACTACCCGCTCGGGGTCGCCGTGGACGACGACGGCGACGGACTCGCGCTGACCGTCGACACGACGGGCGCGATCGACCCGGAGACGGTCGGCGTGCTGGTGCGCACCGCCACCGAGCAGTTGGTGGCGGCCCTGGAGACGGCGCTGGACGGCGGCCCGGAGGCGACCTTGGGCACCATCGAGGTGCTGGACGCCGCCGGGCGCCGCCAGGTCGTGGAGGAATGGAACGACACTACGGCCGAGGCCGGGGCGGCCACCCTGCCGACGCTGTTCGAGGCGCAGGCGGCGCGGACCCCGGACGCGGTCGCAGTGGTGGCCGAGGGAACGGAGCTCTCGTACGCGCAGTTGGACGCGCGGGCCAACCGTCTGGCGCACCTGCTGGTGGGCCGTGGTCTCGGGCCGGAGTCCGTGGTGGGCGTGGTCATGGAGCGCGGTATCGACCTGGTCGTCGCGCTGCTGGCCGTGCTGAAGGCCGGGGCGGCGTATCTGCCGGTCGACCCGGAGTACCCGGCCGAGCGGATCGCCTACGTCCTCACGGACGCGGGCGCACCCCTGGTGATCTCGCAGACGGCGGTCGCGGGCGCGGTCCCGGCGAACGTGCCGGTGCTCATCGTCGACGATCCCTCACTGGTGCGGGAGTCGGCCGAGGCCCCGGACACGTCCCCCGGCATCGTGGCGGCCCCCGGGAACACGGCGTACGTCATCTACACCTCGGGTTCCACGGGTCGCCCCAAGGGCGTCGTGGTTCCCCACGGCGCGCTGGCGAACCATCTGTTCGCCGTGGGGCAGCGGGTGACGCTGCAGGCGGCGGACCGTCTGCTGGCGGTGACCACGGTGTCCTTCGACATCGCCGCGCTCGAGCTGTTCCTGCCCCTGGTGTCGGGAGCGTCGGTGGTCCTCGCGACCCAGGCCGATGTGCGCGACCCGGCCGCGCTCGCCGGGCTCGCGGTCTCGTCGGGTGCCACGGTGCTGCAGGCCGTGCCGTCCCTGTGGCGGGCCCTGCTCGACACGACCGGCCGGCCGGCCGCCGTTCGCGCCCTGGTCGGCGGTGAGGCGCTGCCGCAGGAGCTGGCACAGCGATTCACCGACCTCGGGATCGCCGCGGTGAACCTGTACGGGCCGACCGAGGCGACGGTCTGGGCCACCTCCGCCGAGGTGCGCGGCGGCGCGGTCACGGTCGGCCGCCCGTTCGCCAACACCCGGGCATATGTGCTGGACCACTCGCTGCGGCCGGCTCCGGTCGGAGTCGCGGGCGAACTGTACCTGGCGGGCGCCCAGTTGGCGCGCGGCTACGCGGGCCGCCCGGGCCTGACGGCGGAGCGCTTCGTCGCCTCGCCGTACGCGGCCGGGCAGCGCCTGTACCGGACCGGAGACCTGGCCCGCTGGAACGCCGACGGAGAGCTGGAGTGCCTGGGCCGGGCCGACGACCAGGTGAAGGTGCGCGGCTTCCGGATCGAGCTGGGCGAGGTGGAGGCCGTCCTGGAGCGCCAGGAGGGCGTCGACAGGGCGGTGACGGCGGTGCGCCGCGACCTGTCCGGTGACGCGTTGCTGGCCGCCTATCTGGTTCCGCAGCCCGACCGCCCGGAGCCGGACCTCGCAGAGATACGGGCCGTGCTGGGCCGGGAACTGCCCGGCTACATGGTGCCCTCCGCGTTCGTCGTCCTCGCCGAGCTGCCGCTGACCGCGAACGGCAAGGTCGACCGCAAGGCCCTGCCCGCCCCCGACCTCGCCCCCGGCTCCGGCCGTGGCCCGGCCACCGTCCGCGAGGAGATCCTCTGCGCCGCGTTCGCCGAGGTCCTCGGCCTGGACGGCGTCGGCGTCGACGACGACTTCTTCGCCCTCGGCGGCCACTCCCTGCTCGCCGTCAGGCTGATCAGCCGGGTACAGGCGCAGGGCGTGGCGGTCTCGGTCCGCGCACTGTTCGACAGCCCGACCCCGGCCGGACTGGCCCGCTCGAGCGGCGTACGGCAGGCGGAGGTGCCCGAGAACCTGATCCCGGCGGACGCGACCACGATCACGCCGGACATGCTCACCCTGGTGGACCTGACCACCGAGGAGATCGACCGGGTCGTGGCCACGGTCGAGGGCGGCGCCGCCAACGTCGCGGACGTCTACCCCCTCGCCCCGATCCAGGACGGCCTGCTCTACCACCACCTGCTCGCCGACGGTGGCGACGACGTCTACGTTCAGCCGACCGTCCTCGAGTTCGGTTCACGCGGCCTGCTCGACCGCTTCGCCGACGCGCTCCAGCAGGTCCTGGACCGACACGACATCCTGCGCACCGGCATCGTCTGGGACGGACTCCACGAACCCGTTCAGGTGGTGTGGCGCAAGGCCGTACTCCCGGTCCACGAAGTGCCGCTGGACCCGCACGGAGACGACCTGGTGGCCGAGCTGACCGCCGCGGTCGGCCGAGCCATGGACCTGTCCCGCGCCCCCCTGGTCGAGCTGCACACGGCTCCCGCACCGGAGGGCCGCTGGCTGGGCCTGGTGCGGGTGCACCACATGGTGCAGGACCACACCGCGCTGACGGTGCTGCTGGGGGAGATCGAGAGCTTCCTCACCGGCCGCGCCGACGAACTGCCGAAGCCTCTGCCGTTCCGCGACTTCGTGGCGCAGGCTCGCGGAGGCGTCCCGCGTGCGGAGCACGAGCGCTACTTCACCGAACTGCTCGGCGATGTCACCGAACCCACCGCTCCCTACGGGCTGGTCGACACTCACGGCATCGGTGCCGAGACCGAACGCGCCTCCCGGGCGCTGGCTCCCGAGCTGGAGGCACGGCTGCGCACGGTCTCGCGCAGGCTCGGTGCCAGCGTGGCGACGCTGATGCATGTCGCCTGGGCGCGGGTGCTCGGCGCGGTCAGCGGACGGGACGACGTCGTGTTCGGCACGGTGCTGTTCGGCCGGATGAACGCCGGAGCCGGCGCCGACCGCGTTCCCGGCCCCTTCATCAACACCCTCCCGGTACGGGTGCGCTCCGACCGGGACGGCGTCCTGGACGCGGTGTCCGCGATGCGCGGCCAGCTGGGGCAGCTCCTCGCACACGAGAGCGCGCCGCTCGCCCTCGCCCAGCAGGCCAGCGGCCTCACCGGCGGCACACCGCTCTTCACTTCCTTCCTCAACTACCGCCACACCACCGACCAGCTGGGTGGCGACCGGACACCGGTGGCGGGGCAACCGGCCGAGGACGAGGCAGGCGGAATCCGCACCCTGCTCTCCCGGGACGCCACCAACTATCCGCTCGCCCTCACCGTCGACGACAACGGCCGGACGATCCGTACGGCGGTCGACGCCGTAGCACCCGTCGACCCGATGGCGGTCGTGGCGCTGGTGACCGGGTCCGTCGAGGGCCTGGTGTCGGCGTTGGAGACGACGCTGGACGGCGGCTCGGAGATCGCGTTGGGTGCGGTCGGGGTGCTGGATGCGGGTGAGCGTCGTCGGGTGTTGGTGGAGTGGAACGAGACGGCGGTGGGGGT
>NZ_JBFAWF010000057.1:0-4753 GCF_040680195.1 Streptomyces sp. NPDC052109
GTCGAGAACGTCGTCGCCTCGCACCCCGGAGTCGCCCAGGCGGCGGTCATCGCCCGCGAGGACGTCCCGGGTGACACGCGGCTGGTGGCCTACGTGGTGCCGGACGCCGCCGAAGAACGGCCACACCTTCCGCTCGCGCTACGGCAGTTCGCCGCCGAACGGCTGCCCGCGTACATGGTCCCGGCCGCCGTGGTCGTGCTGGACGCCCTGCCCATGACCGTGAACGGCAAACTGGACCGCGCAGCTCTGCCCGCCCCGGCGTACGCGACCGGCGCCGGACGCGGCCCGGCAAACCTCCACGAGGAGCTGCTCTGCGGGGTCTTCGCGCAGGTCCTCGGCCTGGACGGCGTCGGCGTCGACGACGACTTCTTCGCTCTCGGCGGCCACTCCCTGCTCGCCACCCGCCTGGTCGGCCGGATACGGGCCGTGCTGGGCGTGGAGGTGCCGCTGCGGACGCTGTTCGACGCGCCCACCGTGGCGGGCCTGGCAGCACGCCTGGCCGGCGCCGACACCGCGCGGACGGCGCCGACCGCCGTAGCGCGCCCGGAGCGGCTGCCACTGTCGTACGCGCAACGCCGGCTCTGGTTCCTGGGGCAGCTGGAGGGCCCGAGCGCCACCTACAACGTACCGGTCGCACTGCGCCTGTCCGGCGAGGTGGACCGCACGGCCCTGAACGCCGCCCTGCGGGACGTGATCGGCCGCCACGAGGTGCTGCGCACCGTCTACGCGGTCGCCGACGGCGAGCCCTACCAGCGCATCCTCGACCCCGAGGACATGGACTGGGAGCTGACCACCGTCGAGGTGGCCGCAGCGCAGATGGACGCCGCCGTCGCCGAGGCCGCGGGACACGTCTTCGACCTCGCAGCCGAACTGCCCGTCCGTGCCTGGCTGTTCCAGGGCGGTCCGCAGGAGCACGTCCTCGTGGTGACGGTGCACCACATCGCCGGCGACGGCTGGTCGACGGCCCCGCTGGCGGCCGACGTCTCGCGGGCCTACGCTGCTCGCCGCGAGGGCCGGGCGCCGGTGTGGGAGCCGCTGCCCGTCCAGTACGCCGACTACGCGCTGTGGCAGCGGGAACTGCTCGGCGACGAACAGGACCCCGACAGCCTCCTCGCCCGCCAGACGGCCTACTGGCGTGAGGCGCTGACCGGCGCCCCGGAGGAGCTGGCGTTGCCGTTCGACCACCCGCGGCCGCCGACGGCGTCCCACCGCGGACACCAGGCACTGCTGACGGTACCGGCCGAAGTCCACGCACAGCTCGCCGAGCTGGCCCGCGACGAGGGCGTGACCTCCTTCATGCTGCTGCAGTCCGCGCTGGCCCTTCTGCTCGCCCGCCTGGGTGCAGGCTCCGACATCCCGATCGGCGCGGCGACCGCCGGCCGTACGGACGCCGCGCTGGACGACCTGGTCGGCTTCTTCGTCAACACCCTCGTGCTGCGCACCGACCTGTCGGGCGACCCCACTTTCCGCGAGCTGCTGCGCCGGGTGCGGGAAACCAGCCTCTCGGCCTTCGAACACCAGGATGTGCCGTTCGAGAAGCTGGTCGAGGAACTGGCGCCGACCCGCTCGACGGCGATTCAGCCGCTGTTCCAGGTGATGCTCACGCTGCAGAACAACGAGCAGGCCGTGGTCGACCTGCCGGGTACACGGGCCGTCGGTACGGCCCCGGCGATGGCGGTTGCCAAGTTCGACCTCGAGCTGGCGGCACGGGAGCTGTTCGACGAGGCGGGACGGCCCGCCGGTATCGAGGGCTCGCTGATCGTCGCAGCGGACCTGTTCGAGGAGGCGTCGGCCGAGCGGCTGGCGGAGCGCCTGGTGCGGGTGCTCGCCGCGGTGGCGGCCGATCCACAGGTGCCGGTGAGCGCGGTCGAGGCGATGGACGACAACGAGCTGCGGCAGGTGCTTTGGGAGTGGAACGACGGCGGAGCCGGGAGCGAGGTCTCGACACTGCCCGCGCTGTTCGAGGCCCAGGCGGCGCGGACTCCTGACGCGGTGGCCGTGTCCGCGGACGGGGTCGAGGTGTCCTACGGCGAGCTGGACGCGCGGGCGAACCGGCTGGCCCGCCTACTGCTCGCGCACGGCGTGGGCGCGGAGTCGGTGGTCGGCGTCTGCCTGGAACGCGGCGTCGAACTCATCGTGGCACTGCTCGCGGTCCTCAAGGCCGGTGGCGCCTATCTGCCGATCGATCCGGTGTACCCGGCAGACCGGGTCGCGTTCACGATCGGCGATGCCGGGGCCGGCCTGGTGCTGACCACGCGGGACACGGCGCAGCGGCTGACCGGTTCGGGGGCCACCCTGGTGACCATGGACGACCCGGCGGTGGCACAGGAGCTGTCGCGACTGGACGCGGGAGTGCCGTCCGCGGCCGAGCGTGGGACGCCCGTGCCGGACCAGCCCGCGTACGTGATCTACACCTCGGGTTCCACCGGACGTCCCAAGGGCGTTGTGGTGACACACCGGAACGTGACAGGACTGTTCGCCGGGACGCGGGAGCTGTTCGGCTTCGGCCCCGGGGAAGTGTGGAGCTGGTTCCACTCGTTCGCGTTCGACTTCTCGGTGTGGGAACTGTGGGGCGCGCTGCTGCACGGTGGCCGCGTGGCGGTGGTGCCCTTCGAGGTGTCGCGATCGCCGGAGGAGTTCCTCACGCTGCTGGAGCGCGAGGGCGTCACCATGCTCAGCCAGACCCCGTCCGCCTTCTACCAGTTGATGGCGGCCGAAGAGCGGCGACCGCAGGCCGTGCGCTCGCTGCGCACGGTCGTCTTCGGCGGCGAGGCCCTGGACCCGTCGCGTCTGGCCGGCTGGTGGGAGCGCCACGGCGCCGACGGTCCACGACTGGTCAACATGTACGGGATCACCGAGACCACGGTGCACGTCACGTTCCAGGAACTGGCGGCCGACGGCGCCACGGCCGGCGTGGTGGGGCGCGGCATTCCCGGTCTGCACGTGTTCGTGCTGGACGAGCGGCTGCGCCCGGTGCCGGTGGGAGTGGCCGGCGAGATGTACGTCTCCGGCGGTCAGCTCGCCCGTGGCTATCTACGGCGCGCGGCCCTGTCGGCGGAGCGGTTCGTCGCCTGCCCCTTCGAGCCGGGCGCGCGGATGTACCGCACCGGCGACCGGGCACGGTGGACGGCAACCGGCCGGCTGGAGTACCTGGGACGTGCGGACGAGCAGGTCAAGGTCCGTGGTTTCCGGATCGAGCCCGGGGAGATCGGCGCGGTGCTCGCCGCCCATGACGCGGTGGCAGAGGCTGCGGTCGTCGCCCGGCAGGACACCGGCGACACCCGGCTGGTGGCTTACGTGGTGCCGACCGAGAGCGGCCGCGACCCCGGCGAATTCGCCCGGACACTGCGGAGTTTCGCGGCCGACCGGTTGCCCGGCTACATGGTTCCGTCCGCCGTGGTGCTGCTGGACGCCCTGCCCCTGACCGTCAACGGCAAGCTGGACCGCAAGGCCCTGCCCGCTCCGGAGTACGCGGCGGGCACGGGCCGCGGCCCGGCCGACCGGCGGGAGGCACTCCTGTGCCGGGCCTTCGCCGAGGTCCTGGGACTGGAGGACGTGGGCGTCGACGACGACTTCTTCGACCTCGGTGGCCACTCCCTGCTCGCGACCCGCCTGACCAGCCAGATCAGAACCCTGCTGGGACTCGACGTCTCACTTCGGGCGCTCTACCGGACACCCACCGTCGCCGGACTCGCCCAGCAACTCGGGGCGGAAAAAACAACGAGGCCGGCTCTGCGGCCGATGCGCAACCACGAGGAGTCCTGATGGTGCCCCTGTCCTTCGCCCAGCGCCGGCTGTGGTTCATCGGCCAGCTGGACGGCCCGAGCGCCAGGTACAACATCCCGGTGGTGCAGCGACTCTCCGGCGAGTTGGACCGCGCGGCGCTGAACGCGGCGCTGCGCGACGTGATCGAGCGGCACGAGGCGCTGCGCACCGTCTTCCCGAGCGTGGACGGCGAGCCCTACCAGCGCATCCTCAAGCCCGACGAGCTGGACTGGGCGCTGACCGTGGCCGAGGTGGCCCCGGAGGAGCTGGACGACGCCGTCACCTCGGCCCTGGGACACGCCTTCGATCTGGCGACCGAGGTGCCGTTGCGGGCCTGGGTCTTCTCCACGGCGCGGGACGAGCACGTCCTGGCCCTGGTCGTGCACCACATCGCGGCCGACGGCTGGTCGATGGGGCCACTGGCCCGGGACCTCTCGGCGGCGTATGCGGCGCGTGTCGCGGGCGGGGCGCCCGAGTGGGAGCCGCTGCCGGTGCAGTACGCGGACTACGCGCTGTGGCAGCGGGAGCTGCTCGGTGACGAGGACGATCCGGAGAGCAGGATGTCCCGCCAGGTCGCCTACTGGCGCGAGGCCCTTGCGGACGTGCCGGAAGAGCTGACGCTGCCGGCCGACCGCCCGCGCCCCGCCGTCGGCTCCTACCGCAGCCTCGCCGCTCCGCTCTCGGTCCCGGCCACGGTGCATGCGCGGCTCGCGGAGCTGGCCCGGGCCGAGGGCGTGAGCCTGTTCGTGGCACTGCACTCCGCACTGGCCGTGCTGCTGTTCCGCCTCGGCGCGGGGACGGACGTCCCGATCGGCACAGCTGTCGCCGGCCGCACGGACGTGGCCCTGGACGACCTGGTCGGCTTCTTCGTCAACACCCTGGTGCTGCGCAGGGACCTGTCGGGCAATCCCAGCTTCCGTGAGCTGCTGGCCCGGGGGCAGGAGACCGTGCTGTCGGCCTTCGAGCACCAGGACGTGCCGTTCGAGAA
>NZ_JBFAWF010000058.1:0-4359 GCF_040680195.1 Streptomyces sp. NPDC052109
TCCGGGGGTGCGGTCGACTGGGCGGCGTACCTGCCCGCCGCGGCCCGGGTCGAGCTGCCCACCTACGCCTTCCAGCGCCGCCGCTACTGGCTGGACCACGCCGAACCGGCGCACCGGGGCGGATACCCGCTGCTGGACGCGGCCGTGGAGTTCGCCGAGGAGGACGGGTTCCTGCTGTCCGGCCGGCTGGCCACCCGGGCGCAGCCCTGGCTGGGGGATCACACCGTGCTCGGGGCGACCGTGGTGCCCGGCAGCGTCTTCGCCGAACTGGCCCTGCATGCCGCCGCGCAGGCCGGCGCCGACGCGGTCGCCGAGCTGACCCTGCAGGCGCCGCTGGTGCTGCCCGAGCACGGCGCGGTCGAGGTGCAGATGAGGGTCGGCGCGCCTGACGCGGCGCGGCATCGGCCGCTCACCGTGCACGCCCGCCCGGCCGGGGACGGCACCCCGTGGACCTGTTACGCCCGGGCGCTGCTCGGCCCCGTGCCGGCCGGGACGCAACCCGAGCCGGTGCACTGGCCGCCGCCCGACGCCACCGCACTGGACGTCGGCTCGGCGTACGCGGACTTCGCCGCCACGGGGCTGGAGTACGGCCCGGCGTTCCAGGGGCTGCGCGCGGCCTGGCGGCGCGGCGACGAGATCTTCGCCGACATCGCCCTGCCCGAGCTCACCGACACCGGCCGCTACGGACTGCACCCCGCGCTGCTGGACGCGGCGCTGCACGCACTGCGCTATCTGCACGAGGACGTGGGCGGCCGCACCCTGCTGCCGTTCGCCTGGAACGGGATCACGCTGCGCCGCGCCGGGGCGTCCGCGCTGCGGGTACGGATCTCCCCGGTCGCCGCCGAGGCGGCCCGGATCGAACTGGCCGACCCCACGGGCGCCCCGGTCGGGGTGGTGGAGTCCCTCGCGGTCCGGCCGATCTCGGCCGAACAGCTGGGCCACCACGAGTCGTTGTACGTCGAGGACCTGGTGCCCGCGCCCCTCCCGGCCGGCCCGGACCCGACCGTGCTGACCTGCGCCGACCTGGCCGAGCTGCCCGAGGGGGAGCTGCCCGGGGTGGTGGTCCTGGCGGCCGGGACCGAGACCGACCCGGTGGCCGCGGCCGGCCGGGCGCTGGGCGTGGTGCGCACCTGGCTGGCCGAGGACCGCTTCGCCCTCACTCGGCTGGCCCTGCGGACCCGGAACGCGCGCACCGACCCGGCCGCCGCCGCGGTCTGGGGTCTGCTGCGGTCGGTGCAGCAGGAGCACCCGGACCGCTTCCTGCTGGCGGACGCCGAGGGCACGGACGGCACGGACGGCACCCGGATCCCCGCAGCGGCGTGGAACGTACCCGGCGGGCAACTGGTGCTGCGGGACGGCGCGGTGCTCGTGCCGAGGCTGTCCCAGGTCCCGCTGTCCAGGATCACCGGCCGGGACGGAGCCACCTGGGACCAGGGCGGCCCGGTGCTGATCACCGGCGGCCTCGGCACGCTAGGCGCGGCCCTGGCCCGGCACCTGGCCGCCGACTGCGGGGTGCGCGAGCTGGTCCTCACCGGCCGCCGCGGCCCGGACACCCCGGGCGCGGCCCAGCTGGCCGCGGATCTCGCGGGACTCGGCGCCACGGTGCGGGTGGTGGCGTGTGACGTGGCCGAGCGGGAGGCGGTGGCCGCGCTGCTGGCCGAGCATCCGGTGACGGCGGTGGTGCACGCCGCCGGGGTGGTGGACGACGGTCTGGTCACCGGCCTCACCGAGGAGCGGCTCAGGGCGGTCCTGGCGCCGAAGGTGCTGGGCGCGCGGTGGCTGGACGAGCTGACCCGCGACCGCGAGCTGACCGACTTCGTGTTGTTCTCCTCCGCCGCCGGGGTGCTCGGCGCGGCCGGGCAGAGCGCCTACTCGGCGGCCAACGCGGCACTGGACGCGCTGGCCCGGGCCAGGCACGCCGCCGGGCTCCCGGCCACCTCGCTGGGCTGGGGCCTGTGGGAGGAGCGCAGCGGCATCACCGGCGGGCTCGCCGGGGCCGACGCGGCCCGCATCGCCCGCGCCGGGCTGCGGCCGCTGTCCACGCCCGAGGCGCTGGAACTGTTCGACCTGGCCCGCGCCGTCGACGAGCCGGTGCTCGCGCCGATGCGGCTGGACCGGGCGGCGGTGCGGGCCGGCGGTCCGGTCCCGGCGGTGCTGCGCGGCATGGTCCGGGAAGCCCCGGCCAGGGACGTCACCGCCGCGCCGGCCGCGTTGTCCGGACCGGACCGGGAGAAGGCGCTGCTGGAGCTGGTCCGCGCCGAGGCGGCCAGGGTGCTGGCCCACGACTCGCCGGCCGCCGTGACCGAACACCGCACCTTCGCCGAACTCGGCGTCGACTCGCTGGCGGCGGTGGAGCTGCGCAACCGGCTGTCCGAGACCACCGGCATCCGGCTGCCCGCCGCGGTGGTGTTCGAGTACGCCACCCCGGTCGCGCTGGCCGCGCACCTGCACGCGTCCCTGTCCGCCGCGGACGGCACGCGGGACGTCTCGCCGCTCGCCGGGCTCGACCAGCTCGAAGAGGCACTGGCCGACGCCGAACCCGGCGCCGTGGACCAGGCGAAGCTGCGCATGCGGCTCACCGCGCTGCTGGCCAAGTACGGCGGCGAGGAACAGACCGGCGCCCTGCCGGAGCACGACCTGTCGTCGGCCTCCGACGACGAACTGTTCGGCCTCGTCGACGACCTCGGCGCCGGCTAGGGGAGGAAGGATCCGCGTGGCAAACGAGGACAAGCTCCGGGAGTACCTGCGGCGCGCACTGACCGAGGCGCAGAGCGCGCAACGCAGGCTGGCCGAGATCGAAGAGGCCCGGCGCGAGCCGATCGCGATCGTGGGCATGGCCTGCCGCTATCCCGGCGGGGTCACCACCCCGGAGCAGTTGTGGGAGATGCTGGCCGCGGGCCGGGACGGGATCACCGCCTTCCCCGCCGACCGCGGCTGGGACCTGGCCGGACTGCCGGTGGGGCTCGGGGGGTTCGTCGCCGACGCCGGTGGCTTCGACCCCGGGTTCTTCGGGATCTCCCCGCGTGAGGCGCTGGCGATGGACCCGCAGCAGCGGCTGCTGCTGGAGACGTCCTGGGAGGCGTTCGAACGCGCCGGCATCGACCCGCTCAGCGTGCGCGGCAGCCGTACCGGCGTGTTCGCCGGGGTGATGTACCACGACTACGCGACCCTGATGGACCGCGTGCCCGAGGAACTGGAAGGCTTCATCGGCAACGGGAACGCCGCCAGCATCGCGACCGGGCGGGTCGCCTACACCTTCGGTCTCGAAGGACCCGCCGTCACCGTGGACACCGCCTGCTCCTCCTCGCTGGTCACGCTGCACCTGGCGGTCCAGTCGCTGCGATCCGGTGAGACGACGCTGGCACTGGCCGGCGGCGCGACCATCATGTCCACTCCCGGCACCTACGTGGAGTTCGACCGGCTCGGTGGGCTGGCCGCCGACGGCCGCTGCAAGGCGTTCTCCGCCGACGCCGACGGCACCGGCTGGTCCGAGGGCGTCGGGATGCTGCTCCTGGAGCGGTTGCCCGACGCGCGGCGCAACGGCCACCCGGTGCTCGCCGTCATCCGCGGTTCCGCGGTCAACCAGGACGGCGCGTCCAACGGGCTGACCGCACCCAACGGCCAGGCGCAGCGCCGGGTCATCGTCGAGGCGCTGACCAACGCGGCACTGTCCCCCGGGGACGTCGACGCGGTGGAGGCGCACGGCACCGGCACCTCGCTGGGCGACCCCGTGGAGGCGCAGGCCCTGCAGGCCGTCTACGGCGCCGACCGCGAGCGGCCGCTGTGGCTGGGGTCGGTCAAGTCCAACATCGGCCACACCCAGGCCGCCGCGGGCGTCGCGGGAGTGATCAAGGTCGTCGAGGCCATGCGGCACGGGGTGCTGCCCCGCACGCTGCACGTCGACGCCCCGACCCCGCACGTCGACTGGGCCGCCGGCCCACTGCGCCTGCTCGCCGAGTCGCGGCCCTGGCCCGAGACCGGGGTCCGTCGTGCCGCGGTGTCGGCGTTCGGGGTCAGCGGTACGAACGCCCATGTGATCGTCGAGCAGGCCCCGGCCGTCGACGAGCCCACGCCCGCCGCGGAACCGGTGCTGCCGGTGCCGGTGTTCGTGTCCGGGCGTGGTGGCGAGGGGTTGCGGGGTCAGGCGGCGCGGTTGCGTGAGCATCTGCTCGCCGAGCCGGGGGCCACTGTGGTGGAGGTGGCGCGTGCGGCCGCGTTGTCCCGGGCGGCTCTGGAGCACCGGGGGGCGGTGGTGGCCGCCGATCGGGAGGAGTTGCTGGCCGGTTTGGCGGCGCTGGCGGAGGGCGGGGCCGGTGCGATCACCGGTATCGCCGGACGCGGTGGCGGTACCGGTTTCCT
>NZ_JBFAWF010000059.1:0-4267 GCF_040680195.1 Streptomyces sp. NPDC052109
ACGGCGGATTACTGGGTGCGTAATGTGCGGGACACGGTGCGTTTCGCCGATGCGGTGGCGCATTTGTGTGCGCAGGGTGTGACGAGGTTCGTGGAGATCGGTCCGGATGCCGTGCTCAGCGCGGTGGGGCCGGACTGTGTGCCCGGGGACGACACCGCGGTGTTCGTGCCGCTGCTGCGCCGTGAGCAACTGGAGTCGGTGACCCTGCCCACCGGGCTGGCCCGCCTCCACGCGCACGGCGGCATCGTCGACTGGACCCGGTACCTGCCGGCCGCCGACCGGGTCGAGCTGCCCACCTACGCCTTCCAGCACCGCCGCTACTGGCTGGACCCCGCCGAATCCGCCGATCCGGCCGCGTTCGGTGCGCTCCCCGCCGGGCACCCGCTGCTCGGCGCGCTGGTCGCCCTCCCCGGCGCGGTCGACACCGTCCTGACGGGACGGTTGAGCCTGCGCCGCCAGCCTTGGCTGGGCGACCACCGGGTCACCGGTACGGCCCTGCTGCCCGGCACGGCGTTCGTCGAACTCGCCCGGCACGCCGCCGAACTGCTGGGTGACCTGCGTTTGGACGAGGTGACCCTGGAGGTCCCGCTGGTGCTGCCCGCCGAGGGCGGCCTCGCCCTGCGGGTCGGCATCGGGGAACCCGACGACGCCGGCTGCCGCGCCATCGAGGTGCACTCGCGTCCGGAGGACACCGCACTGCCCTGGACCCGGCACGCCACCGGTCTGCTGGCCCCTGATGCCGAGGACACCACCGGGCTCGACATGGCGCACTGGCCCCCGGCCGGCGCCGCACCCGTCGTCCTGGACGGGTTCTACTCCCGGCTCGCCGAAACCGGCCTCGGCTACGGCCCGGCGTTCCAGGGGCTGCGTGCGGCCTGGCGGCGCGGCGACGAGATCTTCGCCGAGATCGCCCTGCCCGGCCGACAACGCGCACAGGCCGGGGAGTTCGGCCTGCACCCGGCGCTGCTGGACGCGGCGCTGCACGCCCTGGCCCTGCGCGGCGGCGAGGGACTGCGACTGCCCTTCGCCTTCCACGGGGTCCGCTGGTACGGCGCGGGCGCTGCGGCACTGCGGGTCCGGCTCACCGCCGCCGGCGACGACGCGGTCAGGGTGGACCTCGCCGACGACAGCGGCGCCCCGGTCGCCACCGTGGAGCGCGTGGTGCTGCGGGCCCTCACCGGCGCACTGCGCCCGCCCGCGCGGCTGGACTCGCTGTACCGGCTGGACTGGATGCCCGCTCGCACCGGACCGCAGCGCGAAACCGGTTCCGACGTGCTGTTCCGGGTCGAGGACACCCCGGTGGCCGAACGCACCGCCACGGTACTGGAGCGGGTGCGCGGCTGGCTGTCCGAAGAGCCGGCGCCGGGCGCCCGGCTGGTCCTGGTCACCCGCGGTGCCGTGGCCACCGGCGCCGAGGAGGTGCCCGACCCGGCCGGGGCGGCCGTGTGGGGCCTGGTGCGCTCCGCGCAGGTCGAGTGGCCCGACCGGTTCGTGCTGCTGGACACGCCCGACCCCGCCGTCACGGACGAGGAGCTGACCGCGGCGCTGGCCAGCGGCGAACCTCAACTGGCTTTGCGTGCGGGGCGGTTGTCGGTGCCGCGGCTGTCGCGGGTGACGGAGGTGTCCGGGGAGGTGCCGTGGTCGGCCGAGGACACCGTGCTGGTCACGGGGGCGAGTGGCACGCTCGGGCGTCTGGTGGCGCGGCATCTGGTGGAGCGGCACGGGGTGCGGGGGCTGGTGCTGGTGTCCCGGCGTGGGGGTGGTGCGCCGGGTATGACCGAGCTGGCCGCGGATCTCGCGGGACTCGGCGCCACGGTGCGGGTGGTGGCGTGTGACGTGGCCGAGCGGGAGGCGGTGGCCGCGCTGCTGGCCGAGCATCCGGTGACGGCGGTGGTGCACGCCGCCGGGGTGGTGGACGACGGTCTGGTCACCGGCCTCACCGAGGAGCGGCTCAGGGCGGTCCTGGCGCCGAAGGTGCTGGGCGCGCGGTGGCTGGACGAGCTGACCCTCGACCGGCACCTCACCCGGTTCGTGCTGTTCTCCTCCGCCTCGGCGACCCTCGGCAACGCCGGGCAGGCCGCCTACTCCGCCGCCAACGCCCACCTGGACGCGCTGGCCCGGGCCAGGCACGCCGCCGGGCTCCCGGCCACCTCGCTGGGCTGGGGCCTGTGGGAGGAGCGCAGCGGCATCACCGGGGGGCTGGCCGGCGCCGACCTGGCCCGCATCGCCCGCAGCGGCATCGCCGCCCTGCCCACCGAGGACGCCCTGGCCCTGCTGGACGCCGCCGTCGGGCTCGACGAGGCGGCCGTACTGCCGATGCGGCTGGACACCGCCGCCCTGCACCGACTGGACCCGCTGCCCGGGGTGTTCGCAGGCCTGGTCCGCGGCCGCCGCCGTACGGGGCAGCAGTCCGGCTGGGCCGGCCGGCTGCGCGCGCTGCCCGCGCCGGAGCGCCGCCGCGCCGCCCTGGACCTGGTGCGCACCCAGGCCGCCGGGGTGCTGGACCTGGCCGGGGCCGAACAGGTCGGTGCCGAGCAGTCCTTCGCGGACCTCGGCTTCGACTCGCTGACCGCGCTGGAACTGCGCAACCGGCTCGGCGCCGCCACCGGCTTACGGCTGCCCACCACCCTGGTGTTCGACCACCCCACCCCGGCAGTACTGGCCGCCTTCGTGCTCGCCGAAGCCGGTGACCTGCAGACCGCACCGGAACCCAGCGCCCCCGCGGTGGCGGCCACGGCGGACGAGCCGATCGCGATCGTCGGCATGGCCTGCCGCTACCCCGGCGGGGTCACCACCCCGGAGCAGTTGTGGGACCTGGTCGCCACGGGCCGGGACGCCATCACCGCCTTCCCCGCCGACCGCGGCTGGGACCTGGCCGGACTGCCGGTGGGGCTCGGCGGGTTCGTCGCCGGCGCCGGTGACTTCGACCCCGGGTTCTTCGGCATCTCGCCGCGCGAGGCGCTGGCGATGGACCCGCAGCAGCGGCTGCTGCTGGAGACGTCCTGGGAGGCGTTCGAACGCGCCGGCATCGACCCGTCGGCCCTGCGCGGCAGCCGCACCGGGGTGTTCGCGGGGCTGATGTACCACGACTACGCGACCAGGCTGGCGCATGTGCCGGAAGAGCTGGAGGGCTATCTGGGCAACGGCAACCTGGGCAGCATCGCCACCGGCCGGGTCGCCTACACCTTCGGGTTCACCGGCCCGGCGGTCACCGTGGACACCGCCTGCTCGTCCTCGCTGGTGGCACTCCACCTGGCCGCCCAGTCACTGCGCTCCGGTGAGTCAACCCTGGCGCTGGCCGGCGGCGTGACCGTCATGTCCAGCCCCACGCCGTTCCGGGAGTTCGACCGGCAGCGCGGCCTGGCCGCCGACGGCCGCTGCAAGTCCTTCTCCGCCGACGCCGACGGCACCGGCTGGTCCGAGGGCATAGGGTTGCTGGTGCTGGAGCGGCTGTCCGACGCACAGGCGAGCGGCCACCAGGTGCTGGCCGTGCTGCGCGGTTCCGCGGTCAACCAGGACGGCGCGTCCAACGGCCTCACCGCGCCCAACGGCCCCTCGCAGGAGCGGGTGATCCGCGCCGCGCTGGCCGCCGCCGGACTCTCCTCCCAGGACGTCGACGCGGTGGAGGCGCACGGCACCGGCACCACACTCGGCGACCCGATCGAGGCCGGGGCCCTGCTGGCCACCTACGGCGCCGACCGCGACCGGCCGCTGTGGCTGGGGTCGGTCAAGTCCAACATCGGCCACACCCAGGCCGCCGCCGGAGTCGCCGGGGTGATCAAGATGGTGCAGGCGATGCGGCACGGCCTGCTGCCGCGCACCCTGCACATCGACGAACCGACCCCCCACGCGGACTGGTCCGCCGGACCGGTGCGGCTGCTCACCGAGGCGGTCGACTGGCCCGAGACCGGGGTCCGTCGTGCCGCGGTGTCGGCGTTCGGGGTCAGCGGTACGAACGCGCACGTGATCATCGAGCAGGCCCCGGCCGTCGAGGCCGTGCCAGTCGCCGAGCCGGTGCTGCCGGTGCCGGTGCCGGTGTTCGTGTCCGGGCGTGGTGGCGAGGGGTTGCGGGGGCAGGCGGCGCGGTTGCGTGAGCATCTGCTCGCCGAGCCGGGGGCCACTGTGGTGGAGGTGGCTCGTGCGGCCGCGTTGTCCCGGGCGGCTCTGGAGCACCGGGGGGCGGTGGTGGCCGCCGACCGGGAGGAGTTGCTGGCCGGTTTGGCGGCGCTGGCGGAGGGCGGGGCCGGTGCGATCACCGGTATCGCCG
>NZ_JBFAWF010000060.1:0-3694 GCF_040680195.1 Streptomyces sp. NPDC052109
GCGCCAGCAGATAACGCGCCAGACGATTCGCCCGCGCATCCAACTCCGCGAACGACAACCGCTCACCGCCGGCCACGACCGCCACCGCATCCGGCACCTCCGCCACCCGCGCCGCGAACAACCCCGGCACCAACACCGAACCAAAACCGACCGCCGAGTCGTTCCACTCCACCAACACCCGACGACGCTCATCCGCGTCCAGAACATCCACCGAATGCACGGCCATGCCCGGGTCGCGCGTCACCGCGTCCAGCACCCTGCGCAGGGCGGATCCGATCCGTTCGGCCGACTCCACGTCGAACAGGTCGGCCGCCGCCACCACCGAACCTCGCAGGCCCCTGGGCGCACCCGCCGCGTCGAACGCCTCGGTGAGCCGCACCTCCAGGTCGAACTTCGCGGTCCCCCTGCCCGCGAAGGCGCCGCCGGTCGCCTCGCCGTCGGTGCCGGTGTCCGCCGTCACTCGCTCGGCGGTGTTGTTCTGCAGGTCCAACTGGACCTGGAACAGCGGGTGGCGTGACCGGGAGCGGGCCGGAGCGAGTTCCTCGACCAGTTTCTCGAAGGGGACGTCCTGGTGTGCCAGAGCGGACAGCGTGGCCTCGCGTACCCGGTCCAGCACCTCACGGAAGCTCGGCCGGCCGGAGAGGTCCGTCCGCACCACCAGCGTGTTGATGAAGAAGCCGACCAGGTCGTCCAGCGCCTCGTCCGTACGGCCGGCGTTCGCCGAACCGATAGGGATGTCCGTCCCGGCACCGAGCTTGGAGAGCAGCACCGCGAGCGAGGCCTGGAGCACCATGAACGGTGTCACGCCTGCCGCCCGGGCCACCTCCACCAGTCGCGCGTGCACGTCCGCCGGAATCTCCAGCGGCAGGCGGTGTGCCCGGTGGGAGGCGACCGCGGGACGCGGCCGGTCCGCCGGCAGCGCCAGCTCCTCCGGCACCCCGGCAAGTGCCCCACGCCAGTAGGCGATCTGCCGCGAAACCAGGCTCTCCGGGTCGCGCTCGTCACCGAGCAGTTCACGCTGCCAGAGCGTGTAGTCGGCGTACTGGACGGGCAGCGGCTCCCACGTCGGGGCGAGGCCCGCGGACCGCGCCTGGTACGCGGTCGCGACGTCCCGGCTGAGCGGCTCCTCCGACCAGCCGTCGCCGGCAATGTGGTGGAGCACGATCAGCAGGACCCTGTCCCCCGGCCCGGACTCGAACAGCGTGGCGCGGATCGGCAGGTCCGCCGACAGGTCGAAGGCGTGGCCCGATGCCTCGGCGAGGGCGTCCTCCAGCTTCTCCTGCGGGACCTGTACGACGGGCAGCTCCCAGTTCAGGTCGTCCATGTCGACGATGCGCTGAAACGGTTCGTTCTCGTCCTGCGCGTACACCGTGCGCAGCACTTCGTGCCGCCCGATGACGTCGCGCAGGGCCGCGCTCAGCGCCCCGGTGTCGATGCCGGCCGGGAGCGAGATCCGGAACGGGATGTTGTACGCCGGGCTGGGTCCCTCCAACTGGTCGATGAACCAAAGTCGTTGCTGCGCGAAGGACAACGGAAGGCGCTCCGGCCGTTCCCCGGCGCGCAGGGCGAGTCGAGCCTCGGCCGAGCCGGTGAGGCGGGCCGCGAGCCCGGCGACCGTCGGCGCCTCGAACAGGGTCCGCAAGGGCACCTCGGCACCCAGCAGCACCCGCACCCGGCTGATCAGCCGGACGGCGAGCAGGGAGTGGCCGCCCAGGGCGAAGAAGTCGTCGTCGACACCGACCCGCTCCAGACCGAGCACCTGCGCGAACGCGGCGCACAGCAGCTCCTCGTGGAGGGTCGCCGGGCCCCGGCCCTCGCCCGCGGTGTAGTCGGGTACGGGCAGCCGGTCGGTGTCCACCTTGCCGTTGGCCGTCAGCGGGAGTTCGTCGAGCAGCATCACGGTGGCCGGCACCATCGACTCCGGCAGCTGCTCCCGGACGAACGCGCGCAGCTCCGCCGGGTCGACCTCGGCGCCCGGCGCGGGCACCACGTACGCCACCAGCCTGCGGTCGGAGACCGCGCCGGACACCCGAGGAACCGACTCGTCGGCAGGACGGTCCGGGAAGACGGCCGGGGCACCCGTGCCGTCCACGACCCGCACACCGCTCAGCGGCAGCTCCGGGTTCGCCGTCAGTGTGTCCAGAAGGGCTACCAGACAGTCGGCGAACAGCAGAACCGTTGCCGCCTCGAACAGGTCCGCCGAGGCGACGACTCCGCCGTACAGGCCGGCCGGAGCCCCATCGTCGTCGAATGCCTCGCCGAGACCCACCTCGACGTCGAACTTCGACCGTGCGCCGGCCGACAGCGCCGCTGCCGCGGAGCGCGCACCGCCGAGTTCCAGCGTCGCCGACTGGTTGTTCTGCAGCGTCAGCGCCACCTGGAACAGCGGGTGCCGGGCCATGGAACGGGCAGGTGCGAGCTCCTCCACCAGCTTCTCGAACGGCACCTCCTGGTGGGCGAAGGCGGACAGCCCCGCCTCACGGACCCGGGCGACGACATCGGGGAACGTCGGGTCGCCGGACAGGTCCGTGCGTACCACCAGCGTGTTGACGAAGAAGCCGACCAGGTCGTCCAGCGCCTCGTCCGTACGGCCGGCGTTGAAGGTGCCGATCGGGATGTCGGTGCCGGCCCCGAGTCGGTTGAGAAGGACGGCGAGAGCCGCCTGCAGCACCATGAACATCGTCGCGCCCTCGGCACGCGCCAGCTCCGCCAGCCGGGCGTGCACGTCCGCCGGGATCCGCAGGGGCGCGTCGTGGCCGCGGTACGAGGAGACGGCGGGCCGGAGGTGGTCGACCGGGAGGTCCAGCTCGTCGGGACTGCCTGACAGGGCCTCCCTCCAGTACGCGACCTGGCGTGCCATCAGGCTGTCGGCGTCCTGTTCGTCGCCGAGCAGGTCGCGCTGCCAGAGCGCGTAGTCCGCGTACTGGACCGGCAGCGGCTCCCACACGGGTGCCCGGCCGGCCCTGCGCGCCGCGTACGCGGTGGACAGGTCCCGCGCCAGCGGCGCCGTCGACCAGCCGTCGCTGGCGATGTGGTGCAGGACGACGGTGAGCACAGGGTCCGCGCCGTCCCCGGTCTCGAACAGCCAGGCGCGGATCGGTACCTCCCGGGTCAGGTCGAAGGCGTGCTCCGCCGCCCGCTGCACCTCGCTCTCCAGGTCCGGCGCTGTCACCGGGACGACCCTGATCTCCCAGTCGAGTTCGGCGGGTCCCAGGATCCGCTGGTACGGCTCGCCGTCGACCGCCGGGAACACCGTGCGCAGCACCTCGTGCCGCTCGATCACGTCACGGAAGGCGGCGTCGAGCGCCTCCAGGTCGGTGTCGCCGGACAACTGGAGCGCCACCGGAATGTTGTAGGAGGCGCTCGACTCCTCCAGGAGGTTGAGGAACCAGAGTCTCTGCTGGGCGTAGGAGAGTGGGAGGTGGTCCGGGCGTGGCATCGGTGTGAGCGGAGTACGCGCGTTCTCGGCGCCCGTGAGGCGGGCAGCCAGGGCGGCGACGGTCGGCGCCTCGAACACGGTACGGATCTCGGCCTCGACACCCAGCACCGTACGAATACGACTGACCAGCCGCACCGCCAGCAGGGAGTGACCCCCCAACTCGAAGAAGTCGTCATCGACCCCGACCCGCTCCACACCCAGCACTTCGGCGAAGGCCAGACAGAGCAACTCCTCCTGCAGCGTCGCCGCACGACG
>NZ_JBFAWF010000061.1:0-3247 GCF_040680195.1 Streptomyces sp. NPDC052109
CCCAGTGCACTCGAGCTTGTTGGTTCGGGGTGATGGGTGGCTGGTCGTTGTTTGAGAACTGCACAGTGGACGCGAGCATCTGTGGCCAAGTTTTTAAGGGCGCACGGTGGATGCCTTGGCACCAGGAACCGATGAAGGACGTGGGAGGCCACGATAGTCCCCGGGGAGTCGTCAACCAGGCTTTGATCCGGGGGTTTCCGAATGGGGAAACCCGGCAGTCGTCATGGGCTGTCACCCGCTGCTGAACACATAGGCAGTGTGGAGGGAACGCGGGGAAGTGAAACATCTCAGTACCCGCAGGAAGAGAAAACAACCGTGATTCCGGGAGTAGTGGCGAGCGAAACCGGATGAGGCCAAACCGTATGCGTGTGAGACCCGGCAGGGGTTGCGTATGCGGGGTTGTGGGATCTCTCTTCCACGGTCTGCCGGCCGTGGGACGAGTCAGAAACCGTTGATGTAGGCGAAGGACATGCGAAAGGTCCGGCGTAGAGGGTAAGACCCCCGTAGTCGAAACGTCAGCGGCTCGTTTGAGAGACACCCAAGTAGCACGGGGCCCGAGAAATCCCGTGTGAATCTGGCGGGACCACCCGCTAAGCCTAAATATTCCCTGGTGACCGATAGCGGATAGTACCGTGAGGGAATGGTGAAAAGTACCCCGGGAGGGGAGTGAAATAGTACCTGAAACCGTGTGCCTACAAGCCGTGGGAGCGTCGGAGCCTTCGGGCTCTCGTGACTGCGTGCCTTTTGAAGAATGAGCCTGCGAGTTTGCGGTGTGTTGCGAGGTTAACCCGGGTGGGGAAGCCGTAGCGAAAGCGAGTCCGAATAGGGCGCTGTAGTAGCACGCTCAAGACCCGAAGCGGAGTGATCTAGCCATGGGCAGGTTGAAGCGGAGGTAAGACTTCGTGGAGGACCGAACCCACCAGGGTTGAAAACCTGGGGGATGACCTGTGGTTAGGGGTGAAAGGCCAATCAAACTCCGTGATAGCTGGTTCTCCCCGAAATGCATTTAGGTGCAGCGTCGTGTGTTTCTTGCCGGAGGTAGAGCACTGGATAGGCGATGGGCCCTACCGGGTTACTGACCTTAGCCAAACTCCGAATGCCGGTAAGTGAGAGCGCGGCAGTGAGACTGTGGGGGATAAGCTCCATGGTCGAGAGGGAAACAGCCCAGAGCATCGACTAAGGCCCCTAAGCGTACGCTAAGTGGGAAAGGATGTGGAGTCGCACAGACAACCAGGAGGTTGGCTTAGAAGCAGCCACCCTTGAAAGAGTGCGTAATAGCTCACTGGTCTAGTGATTCCGCGCCGACAATGTAGCGGGGCTCAAGCGTACCGCCGAAGTCGTGTCATTGCAGCATGTACTCCCAACGGAGGCTGTGATGGGTAGGGGAGCGTCGTCTGCCGGGTGAAGCGGCACTGGAAGGTAGTCGTGGACGGTTGACGAGTGAGAATGCAGGCATGAGTAGCGATTCACACGTGAGAAACGTGTGCGCCGATTGACTAAGGGTTCCTGGGTCAAGCTGATCTGCCCAGGGTAAGTCGGGACCTAAGGCGAGGCCGACAGGCGTAGTCGATGGATAACCGGTTGATATTCCGGTACCCGCTGTGAAGCGTCAAACATCGAGCATCGTGATGCTAAGGCCGTGAAGCCGTTCCCGACCCTTCGGGGGAAGGAAAGTGGTGGAGCCGCCGGACCAAGCGGTTAGTAGGTGAGTGATGGGGTGACGCAGGAAGGTAGTCCAGCCCGGGCGGTGGTTGTCCCGGGGTAAGGGTGTAGGACGTCGGGTAGGTAAATCCGCCTGGCAATAGTCTGAGACCTGATGCCGAGCCGATTGTGGTGAAGTGGATGATCCTATGCTGTCGAGAAAAGCCTCTAGCGAGTTTCATGGCGGCCCGTACCCTAAACCGACTCAGGTGGTCAGGTAGAGAATACCGAGGCGTTCGGGTGAACTATGGTTAAGGAACTCGGCAAAATGCCCCCGTAACTTCGGGAGAAGGGGGGCCAGCTCTGGTGAGAGGACTTGCTCCTCGAGCTGGGGGTGGCCGCAGAGACCAGCGAGAAGCGACTGTTTACTAAAAACACAGGTCCGTGCGAAGCCGTAAGGCGATGTATACGGACTGACGCCTGCCCGGTGCTGGAACGTTAAGGGGACCGGTTAGCTCTGATTCGTCAGGGCGAAGCTGAGAACTTAAGCGCCAGTAAACGGCGGTGGTAACTATAACCATCCTAAGGTAGCGAAATTCCTTGTCGGGTAAGTTCCGACCTGCACGAATGGCGTAACGACTTCTCGACTGTCTCAACCATAGGCCCGGTGAAATTGCACTACGAGTAAAGATGCTCGTTTCGCGCAGCAGGACGGAAAGACCCCGGGACCTTTACTACAGTTTGATATTGGTGTTCGGTTCGGCTTGTGTAGGATAGCTGGGAGACTTTGAAGCAGGCACGCCAGTGTTTGTGGAGTCGTCGTTGAAATACCAGTCTGGTCGTGCTGGATGTCTAACCTGGGTCCGTGATCCGGATCAGGGACAGTGTCTGATGGGTAGTTTAACTGGGGCGGTTGCCTCCTAAAGAGTAACGGAGGCGCCCAAAGGTTCCCTCAGCCTGGTTGGCAATCAGGTGTTGAGTGTAAGTGCACAAGGGAGCTTGACTGTGAGACCGACGGGTCGAGCAGGGACGAAAGTCGGGACTAGTGATCCGGCGGTGGCTTGTGGAAGCGCCGTCGCTCAACGGATAAAAGGTACCCCGGGGATAACAGGCTGATCTTCCCCAAGAGTCCATATCGACGGGATGGTTTGGCACCTCGATGTCGGCTCGTCGCATCCTGGGGCTGGAGTCGGTCCCAAGGGTTGGGCTGTTCGCCCATTAAAGCGGTACGCGAGCTGGGTTTAGAACGTCGTGAGACAGTTCGGTCCCTATCCGCTGTGCGCGTAGGAGTCTTGAGAAGGGCTGTCCCTAGTACGAGAGGACCGGGACGGACGAACCTCTGGTGTGCCAGTTGTTCTGCCAAGGGCATGGCTGGTTGGCTACGTTCGGGAGGGATAACCGCTGAAAGCATCTAAGCGGGAAGCCTGCTTCGAGATGAGGACTCCCACCCACTTGATGGGGTAAGGCTCCCAGTAGACGACTGGGTTGATAGGCCGGATCTGGAAGCCAGGTAACTGGTGGAGGTGACCGGTACTAATAGGCCGAGGGCTTGTCCTCAGTTGCTCGCGTCCACTGTGTTGGTTCTGAAACCACGAACAGCCCCGCC
>NZ_JBFAWF010000062.1:0-2975 GCF_040680195.1 Streptomyces sp. NPDC052109
GCCAGGAACTCGTCCAGCACGAACACCCGGGTGTTGACCACCGGCACACCGATCGCCACCTCCCCGGCCCCCGGGTCACAGGCCCACAGCGTCGCATCGACCGTGGTCTCCGCGGGGCCGTAGGCGTTGAACAGCCGCCGGCCGCACGACCAGCGCGCCGCCGCCTCGGGCGGCAGCGCCTCGCCCGCCGTCACCAGGACGAGGTCCTTGCCGACCGTGCTCTCGTCCAGCGTCGCCAGCACCGCGGGCGGGAGCGTCACATGGGTCACGGCCTGCTCGGCCAGCAGCTGTGCCAGCGGTGTGCCGGCCCGCCGCTCCGGCGGGACGACCACCAGGGTCGCGCCGGTCAGCAGGGCCATGAACCACTCCCACGCGAACGCGTCGAAGCCCACGGACGCGAACTGGCCCACCCGGTGTCCAGCGCCCACGCCCAGCAGACTCATGTGGCCCGCCGTCATGCTCGCCACACCCGCGTGCGAGACCAGCACTCCCTTCGGCCGTCCGGTCGAACCGGAGGTGTAGATCACGTACGCCGGGTTCGCGAGCGCCGGCCCCGGCACGTCGAGCGCGCCGCCGTCGAGGTCCGCCAGGGCGGCGACGACCTCGGGGGAGTCCAGCAGCACCGCGCCGGGAAGCACGGCCTCGGTGGCGGTGGCCGCCAGCAGCACCCGCGGTCGGGCGTCGTCCAGCATGTAGGCGACACGCTGCGCCGGGTACTCCGGGTCGATGGTCATGTAGGCGCCACCGGCCTTGAGCACGCCGAGCACCGCCACCAGCAGTTCGACACCACGCTCCAGGCAGACACCCACCAGCGACTCCGGGCCCACGCCACGGCCGGTCAGGTAACGCGCCAGACGGTTCGCCCGGGCGTCCAGTTCCGCGTACGACAGCTCGATCCCCTCGGCGACCACGGCCACCGCGTCCGGGGTGCGCGCGGCCTGCGCGGCGAACAGCTCCGGCACGGTCAGCGGAGCGACCTCGACCGCCGTGTCGTTCCACTCCGTCAGCATGTGGCGCTCGGTGACCTCGTCGAGGACGCCTACCGCGCTCAGGGGCTGCTGGGAGCCGCCGTCCAGGGCCGTCTCCAGGGCGGCGACCAGGTTCTCGGTGGCGGTGCACATCAGTCTCCCCACCGCGTGGGGGTCCACGCCCGTCACCGCGTCCACGGCCAGCGCGATCGAGTCGCCGTCGTCGTCCACGGAGACGGCGAGGGGGTAGTTGGTGCGCTCGCGCGAGAACCGTGCCTCGAAACCCTCGAAACCGCGGGTGCGGTCGCCCCGATCCTGCTCGGAACCGCCGGGGTTGTGGCGGTAGTTGAACAGGGCGGTGAACAGAGGTGTGTCGCCGGCCAGTGCGCTGGCCCGCTGGGCCAGGGCGAGGGGGGCGTGCTCGTGCTCCAGCAGCTCGGCCAGCTGGTCCCGCATGGCCGAGACGGCCTCCAGCGCGCCCAGATCACCGGTGCGCAGCCGGACCGGCAGGGTGTTGATGAACGGGCCGGGGATCCGGTCGGCACCGGCACCGGCGTTCATCCGGCCGAACAGGACCGTGCCGAACACCACGTCGGCCCGTCCCGAGACCGCCGCCAGGGTCCGCGCCCAGGCGACGTGCAGCACGGTCGCCGCGCTCGTGCTCAGCCGGCGGGCGACCTCGCGCAGTCGCTCGTGCAGTTCCGGTGCGAAGGGCACATGGATCCGTACGGTGTCCGCTCCGTTGCCGCGGACGTCGACGAGGCCGAACGGCGCGGTCGGTTCGTCGACGTCGCCGAGCAGTTCGGTGAAGTGGGCCTCGTGCTCCGACCGTGCCATGCCGCCCCTCGCCTGGGCGACGAAGTTGCGGAACGGCACAGGGGTGGGCAGCGCGTCGGCCCGGCCGGTCAGGAAGGCCTGGACCTCGGCCAGCACCACTTCCATGGCGGTGTGGTCCTGGACGGTGTGGTGCACCTTGAGCAGCATCAGCCGGCGATCGCCGTCCGGCAGCGCGGCGACGTGCATCGTGAGCAGCGGCGCGCGGCCCAGATCCATCGACGTGCCGCCGGCCTCCAGCAGCTGCTCGACCGGGTCGGTGCCGTGCGCGTCCAGCGTCACTTCCTCGACGAGGAGCGGGGCCCGGCGCCAGACCACCTGAACCGGTTCGCGCAGCCCCTCCCAGACGAACGACGTACGGAAGATGTCGTGCCGGTCGACCACCTGCTGCAGGGCAGCGGTGAAGGCGTGCAGCAGCTCCTGGGACTCCAGCTCGAACACCACGGGGGTGACGTAGGCGTCGTCACCGCCGTCCGCGAGCAGGTGGTGGAAGAGCAGGCCCTCCTGCAGCGGGGCCGGCGGGTAGATGTCCGCGATGTTCGCCGCACCGCCGGGGACGGTGGCGGCGATGCGGGCGACCTCGTCGGTGGTCAGGTCGACGAGCGGCAGCATGTCCGGCGTGATCTCCCGCGCGTCGGCGGGAATCGGGTTCGCCGGGGCCTCCACCGTGTGCACGGCTCCCGTCGAGAGCGCGAGCCCGGCCGGGGTCGGCTTGTGGAACAGGGTCCGTACGGAGACGGACACGCCGTGCGAGCGCAGCACCTCGACCAGGCGGACGGCGAGCAGGGAGTGGCCGCCGAGCCGGAAGAAGTCGTCGTCCACGCCCACGCTCTCCACGCCGAGGACCTCGGCGAAGGCCGCGCAGAGAACCTCTTCGCGGGCGTTCGCCGGACCGCGGCCGGCTCCGGTGGTGTACGCGGGTGCGGGGAGGGCCCCGTGGTCCAGTTTGCCGTTGACCGTCAGCGGCAGGGCGTCGAGCACGACGACGGCGGAGGGGACCATGTAAGCGGGCAGCCGCTCGGCGGCGAACCCGGTGATCAGTCCGGGCAGATCGCGTCGCGTTCCCTCGGCCGGGACGACGTAGGCCACCAGCCGCGTGTCACCCGGGACGTCCTCGCGGGCGATGACCGCCGCCTGGGCGACTCCGGGGTGCGAGGCGACGACGTTCTCGAC
>NZ_JBFAWF010000063.1:0-2744 GCF_040680195.1 Streptomyces sp. NPDC052109
ACGGGTAACGGCAAGCTCGACCGCAAGGCCCTGCCCGCCCCCGAGGCGTCGGGTGGTGCGGGCACCGGCCGTGCCCCCGCGAACGAACGCGAGGAAGCCCTCTGCCAGGCCTTCGCCGAAGTCCTGGGACTGGACAAGGTGGGCGTCGACGACGACTTCTTCCAGCTCGGCGGTCATTCGCTGCTGGCGGTGCAGCTGGTCGAGCTGCTGCGCAAGCAGGATGTGTCGGTGTCGGTGCGGGCGCTGTTCGACACATCGACGCCGGCCGGTCTGGCGGCCTCTGCCGGTGTGGACGAGGTCGCCGTGCCGGCGAACCTGATCCCCGCGGACGCGGTCGAGATCACCCCGGAGATGCTGCCGCTGGTCGACCTGACCGGCGAGGAGATCGCGCGTATAGCCGGGAGCGTGGACGGCGGTGCCGCGAACATCGCGGACATCTATCCGCCGGCCCCGCTCCAGGAGGGTCTGCTGTTCCACCACCTGATGGCGGAGGGCGGCGAGGACGCCTACCTGATGCCGGTGGTCATCGAGATGGACTCTCGGGAGCGGGTCGACGACTTCGCCCGTGCGTTCCAGCAGGTCGTCGACAGGCATGACATCCTGCGCACCTCGTTCGTGTGGGAGGGACTGCGCGAGCCCGTCCAGGTGGTCTGGCGGCACGCCGCACTGCCGGTGACCGAGGTGGCCCTGGACCCGCAGGCCGCCGACGGGGCCGCCGAACTCCAGGCCGCCGTGGGTCTGTCGATGGATCTGAACCGGGCCCCGCTGATCGACGTGCATGCGGCCGCGTTGGGGGAGGGCGGGCGCTGGCTGGTGCTGCTGCGGCTCCACCACCTGGTGCAGGACCACACCGCGCTGGAGGTCCTGCTCGGCGAGGTGGCGGCCTTCCTGGCCGGGCGTGGCGGCGAACTGCCGCGTCCGCTGCCGTTCCGCGACTTCGTGGCGCAGGTACGGGGCGGGGTCGAACGCGCCGAGCACGAGCGCTACTTCGCTGCGCTGCTGGGTGACGTGACGGAGCCCACGGCGCCCTACGAACTGGTGGACGTCCAGGGTGACGGTGCGGCCGTCGAGCGTGCCGTGGTGCCGCTCGCGCCCGAGACGGTCGAGCGGCTGCGGGCGGTGGCGCGCCGGGTCGGGACCAGCCCGGCGACCCTGATGCACCTTGCCTGGGCCCGGGTCCTCGCGGCGGTGAGCGGCCACGACGACGTCGTCTTCGGCACGGTGCTGTTCGGCCGGATGAACGCGGGTGCGGGCGCCGACCGGGTGGCGGGCCTGTACCTGAACACGCTGCCGGTGCGCGTGAGGACCGGTGAGGCGGGCGTACTGGAGGCGGTGACGGCGATGCGCGGGCAGCTCGCCGAGCTGCTGGAGCACGAGCACGCCTCGCTGGCCCTGGCCCAGCAGGCCAGTGGCCTCCCCGGCAACACTCCCGTCTTCACCTCCTTGATCAACTACCGTCACAACACCGGTGCCGAGACCGAGAAGCAGGGCCATGCCCGCCCCGAGGGCATGCGGGTCCTTTCCTCCCGGGAGCGCACGAACTACCCGCTCGGCGTCTCCGTCGACGACCACGGTGACTCCATGTCGCTCGCGATCGACGCGGTCGCGCCGATCGCCCCGGCCGCCGTCGGGCGGCTGCTGCGGACCGCCGTCGAGGATCTGCTCCCCCGGGTCGAGCGGGCACTGGACGGCGGAGCGGACGACGCGCTCCGGGACGTCCAGGTGCTCTCCTCCGAGGACCGGCACCGGATGCTCGTGGTGTGGAACCAGACGTCGGCCGAGGTCGGTCCGGCACCGGTGCCGGAGCTGTTCGCCGCGCAGGCCGCGCGCACCCCGGACGCGGTGGCCGTGGAAGCCGACGGGATCGAGCTGTCGTACGGCGAACTGGACGCGCGGGCGAACCGCCTGGCCCGGTATCTGACCGGACAGGGCGTCGGCGCGGGCTCGGTGGTGGGTGTCTGCCTGGAGCGTGGTGTCGAACTGCTGGTGGCGGTGCTCGGCGTGCTCAAGGCCGGTGGCGCCTACATGACCATCGACCCGGAGTACCCGGCGCAGCGTGTCGCCTACATGCTGGACGACGCCGAGCCGGCCGTGGTGCTGGCCTCCGTCGCCACGCAGACCTTGGTGCCCGGCGCGGTGCTGGTCGAGGACCTCGACCTCGCGGCACTGGACGGCGGCCCGCTGGACGTCGTGGTGCGGACGCAGGACGCCGCGTACGTGATCTACACCTCGGGTTCGACGGGTCGTCCCAAGGGTGTGCTGGTGTCGCACGCCGGGGTGGCGAGCCTGGTGGCGGGTCAACGGCGCCGGCTGGGGGTCGGTGCCGGTGCGCGAGTGGGGCAGTACGGGTCCGTGGGCTTCGACGCGTTCGCGTGGGAGTGGTTCATGGCCCTGCTGACCGGCGCGACCCTGGTGGTCGTCCCGCCGGAGCGGCGCCTGGGCGAGGCTCTGCCGAGCTTCCTGGCCGAGCGGGCGGTGACGCATGTGGCGTTGCCGCAGGCGGTCCTGGCGACGTTGGACGAGGCCTCGATCGGTGAGGACGTCGTTCTGGTGACGGGCGGTGAGGCGCTCCCCCTGGAGGTGATGGCGCGCTGGTCGCGTGGCCACCGGCTGTTCAACTCCTACGGCCCCGCGGAGACCACGGTCGACGCGACGCTGTGGGCCTGTGACCCGGGGGCCGGGGAGGTGGCGATCGGTGTGCCGGTGGTCAACACCCGGGTGTTCGTGCTGGACGAGTTCCTGGC
>NZ_JBFAWF010000064.1:0-2399 GCF_040680195.1 Streptomyces sp. NPDC052109
GGCCAGGTCGGCGACCGTCTCCAGCAGCGGCTGGAAGCGAGTGATCTCGTTGGTCTTCTCGCCGACGTCCAGCTGGGCCAGGACCAGGCCGGTGGCGTGTTCGGAGCGGCGAGCAGATGGATCTTTCGTCCGCCCGCTCTCGCGGCGCCCCGCAGGCTCTCTCAAATCCGCAGCTCCTGACCCGCCTGGACGCCTTGCCTGCCGACTTCCGCGCCAAAGGGTCCCGGCGTCGACCGCAGGCCGCAGCATCATGCAACGGTTTGCCGTGGCCGTGGACTCTGTGGTGTGAGGAGGTGAGCCATGAGAGGCACAGCAGGAGCAACGGCAGGAGCTGGCGGAGAATCCGAGGATTTCCAAGCGTTCGTCATAGGGCGATGGTCCCGACTCATGCGGACCTCGTATCTCCTGACAGGAGAGCAGTACGCAGCAGAAGACCTCGTACAAGCATGCCTGGAGCGGACGTTCGTGGCGTGGCGGAAGGTGTCGCTGGCCCAGGACCCGGACGCCTACGTGCGACGCATCATGGTCAACGCACACGCGCGCAGGTACCGCAGAGGGATCAAGGAGCACCTGTCCCGAAGCGATGACCCCGCTCACGAGCACGACCTGCCAGAGCGCGGCGACAAAATGGCACAGGCCGTCGAGCGCGCCGACCTGCTCGCGGCGCTGGCCCAACTGCCCCTGCGTCAGAGACAGGCCGTCGTACTGCGCTACTGGGAGGACCTGAGCGAAACGCAGGCCGCCGCCGCGATGGGGTGCTCGGTCGGCACCGTGAAGAGCAACGCAGCCAGAGGAATCACCCGGCTCCGGTCCGCCGTCGGGCTGACCCGCGCCAGCACGGACACCAGTCCCCCCATGCACGAAGGGCTAACGTCATGACGGATACAGGCACCGACATCTCCGAGCTGCTCGCCAACGCCACGCAAGGCGTGCAGATCAAGCACGCGCCCGTCGAGGCGATCGTTGCAGGCGGCACGCGACGCAGGACCAGGCGCCGAGCAGCGGAGGCGGTCGCCGTCGCACTGGCCGTCGCGTGCACGGCCGGGATACTGACGTCGGTCTTCCCGCACACAGACTCCGGGACGGCATCGATCGCCGCAGCACCGGACGCGACGATCCGACCCATCACGCAGGTCATCGCTACCGGGGTGGTCGACGGGAAGCCCTGGACCCTCAGCATCGACATCTGGCAGCGCGCCGCCAACGCTGACGCAGCGGCCCGCGAGTGGAAAGCGACGCAGAAGGCCGAATACCCGGACCCCCAGCGCGCCGGCGGCGAAGGGGGGCCGCAGCTCGTTCACACAGGCTGGTTCTTCGCCAACCTGAACATCGGCGACGGGCGCGTGTTCGTGACTGACGATGCGTTGACCGCAACAGGAGACCGCAACGTCGAGACCAGCTGGGTCAAGTTCACCCCGACCGGCACCCACTGGTACGTCACCGGAATGGCCGGACCTGCAGTCCACGCCGTCACGTGCACCTGGGACGACGGGCACAAGGCCACGCCCCAACTGCAGACGATCGCCGGCACCGACAACCGGTTCTTCGCGATCGACGCCCCGACCCCGAAGCCGAACGACGGAGTCCCCAACTGCATGGCGACGGACTGACCGCTCCGCCCCCGCGTGACCGCCGCAGGACGCCGTCGCGACCGAACAACGATCGCTGGCGACTGCAGGGACAGGGATTCAGCGTAGTCGGATGACGTCCGGTTCTTGACGGTGTGTCGGTTGGCTGGCGCTGGGGAACGGAAGCAGGCACGGTCTCCAAGATCATGGAGTTCTCGACGTCCCGTGATTCGACTGGAAGCCCGTGCCTGCCTGTGCATCATCGCCGATCCCGCCCGCTCTCGACCAGCTCCGTGATCAGCCGCAGGTCGGCTCCGGGGAGGTGCCGGGCCTGCTGGAGCGGCTGGCTGAGGTGCCGGACCCGCGTGATCCGCGCGGCGTGCGGCATGGCCTGGCTGTCGTCTTGGCCCTGACTGCCTGCGCGGTGCTGGCCGGGGCGACCTCGCTGCTGGCGGTGGGTGAGTGGATCGCGGACGCGCCGGCCCACGCACTCGGGCAGCTCGGTATCCGCCCCGACCCGGTACTGCCCTTGCGGCAACTGCCCTCGGAGTCCGCGATTCGTCGACTGCTCGCCCGGATCGACGGCGACGCCCTGGACCGGGCGGTCGGGCGCTGGCTCGCGGACCGCCGTCCGCGGACAACCGGACTGCACGCGCTGGCTGTGGACGGCAAGAGCCTGCGGGGCGCCGCGAGAGCGGGCGGACGAAAGATCCATCTGCTCGCCGCTCCGAACACGCCACCGGCCTGGTCCTGGCCCAGCTGGGCGTCGGCGAGAAGACCAACGAGATCACTCGCTTCCAGCCGCTGCTGGAGACGGTCGCCGACCTGGCG
>NZ_JBFAWF010000065.1:0-2334 GCF_040680195.1 Streptomyces sp. NPDC052109
CACCGGCTGCCCGAGTACATGGTTCCCTCCGCCGTCGTGGTCCTGGACGCGCTGCCGTTGTCGGTGAACGGCAAGCTGGACCGCAAGGCGCTGCCGGCCCCCGCCTACACCACCGGTGCCGGCCGTGGCCCGGCGAACGCTCGCGAGGAGCTCCTCTGCGCCGCCTTCGCCGAAGTCCTCGGCCTGGAACAGGTCGGTGTCGACGACAACTTCTTCGCCCTCGGCGGGCACTCCCTCCTCGCCGTTCGACTCACCAGCCGGATCCGGGCTGCGCTGGGGGTCGAGGTCCCGTTGAAGGCGCTTCTGGATGCGCCGACGGTGGCCGGACTCGCACAACAGCTCGGACATGAGAAATCAGCTAGGCCGGCGTTGCGGCCGATGCGCAACCAGGAGGAGTTCTGATGGTTCCGTTGTCTTTCGCGCAGCGCCGGATGTGGTTTCTCTCGCAGCTTGAGGGACCGAGCGCCACTTACAACATCCCGATCGTCCGGCACCTGCCGGGCCGGATCGACGCCGACGCGCTCAACCTTGCGCTGCGGGACGTCATCGGACGCCACGAGGTGCTGCGTACCGTCTACGGCGTCACCGACGGCGAGCCCTACCAGCGCATCCTGAAGCTCGATGACCTGGACTGGGAACTGCGGGTGGCCGAGCTGGCGCCCGCCGAACTCGACGCTTCCATATCGGAGTTGGGTAACCAGTCGTTTGACCTGGCCGCCGAGGTGCCGATCCGCGCCACACTGCTGCAGACCGGTCCCGCGGACGCGGTGCTGGTCGTGGTGGTCCATCACATCGCCAGCGACGGCTGGTCGACGGGACCGCTGCTGCGAGACGTGACTCAGGCCTACCTCGCCCGCAGCGAGGGCCGGGCGCCCGAGTGGGAACCGCTGCCCGTCCAGTACGCCGACTACGCCCTCTGGCAGCGCGAGCTGCTCGGCGACGAGCAGGACCCGCAGAGCCTGATGGCACGACAGCTCGCCTACTGGCGCGCCCAGCTCGCCGGTGTTCCCGAGGAGCTCGGCCTGCCCTTCGACCACGCCCGCCCGGCGGTGGCCTCGCACCGCGGCCACGGCCTGTCCCTGGACATCCCGGCGGCAGTCCACGGCCGACTCGCCGAGGTGGCACGTGCCGAGGACGTCACGGTCTTCATGGTCCTGCAGTCCGTGCTCGCGGTCGTGCTCTCCCGCCTGGGTGCCGGCACCGACATCCCGATCGCCACAGCCGTCGCCGGGCGCACCGACGTGGCGCTGGACGACATGGTCGGCTTCTTCGTCAACACGCTGGTCCTGCGTACGGACCTCACCGGCGACCCGACCTTCCGCGAGGTGCTGGCCCGGGCGCGACGCACCGGCTGGGACGCCCTCTCGCACCAGGACGTGCCGTTCGAGAAGCTCGTCGAGGAGCTGACGCCCGCCCGCTCGCTGGTCCGCCACCCGCTGGCCCAGGTCATGCTGACCGTCCACAACAACGAGCGCATCGTCCTTGAGCGCTCGGGTGATGAGGCCGACGCTCGAACGGCGGCGGACGTCGCGGACGCCGCGGACGTCGCCGTCGACGTGCGCGCGGCCAAGTTCGACCTCGAACTCGACTTCGTCGAGCTGTTCGACCAGGACGGCGCTCCGGCGGGCCTGCGCGGCTCACTGACCGCCTCGGTAGACCTCTTCGAGCGTGCCACTACCGCGCGGCTCGCGACCCGGTTCCGCCGCGCCCTGGAGCTGTTGGTCGCTGACCCGGATGTCCGGGTGGGTGGTGTGGACGTGCTGGATGCGGGTGAGCGTCGTCGGGTGTTGGTGGAGTGGAACGAGACGGCGGTGGAGGTCGAGGGGTCTACGTTGCCGGGGTTGTTCGAGGCGCAGGTGGCGCGGACGCCGGATGCGGTGGCGGTGGTCTTCGAGGGTGTGGAGGTTTCGTACGCGGAGTTGGATGGGCGGGCGAATCGTCTGGCGCGGCTGTTGGTGGGTCGTGGTGTGGGTCCGGGGTCGGTGGTCGCGGTGGCTCTGGAGCGTGGGGTTGAGTTGGTGGTGGCGCTGCTGGCGGTGGTGAAGGCCGGGGCGGCGTATGTGCCGGTGGATCCGGAGTATCCGGCGGGGCGGATCGCGGTTGTCCTGGAGGATGCGGGGCCGGCTGCGGTGGTGACGGTGGGGGCGTTCGGTGCTGTTGTGTCGGCGGGTGTTCCGGTGGTGGTGCTGGATGATCCTGCTGTGGCCGGGGAGTTGGCGGGTCTGGCGGGCACGGCGCCGGGTGTGGGTGTGGTGTCGGGGGATGCGGCGTATGTGATGTTCACGTCGGGTTCGACGGGGCGTCCCAAGGGTGTTGTGGTGACGCATGAGGGCA
>NZ_JBFAWF010000066.1:0-2057 GCF_040680195.1 Streptomyces sp. NPDC052109
GAGACGTTCGACGGGGTGGGTCGGCCGGCTGGTTTGCGGGGTCAGTTGACGGTGGCGGCGGATCTGTTCGAGGGGGGGAGTGTCGGGCGGATCGCGGAGCGTTTGGTGTGGGTGTTGGAGCAGGTGGTTGCGGATCCGTCGGTGTCGGTGGGTGCGGTGGAGGTGTTGGGCGGGGTTGAGCGGGAGCGGGTGTTGGGGGAGTGGGCTGGTGTGGCGGTGGAGGAGCCGTCGGTGTTTTTGCCGGAGTTGTTTGCGGCGCAGGTGGTGCGGACGCCGGATGCGCCTGCGGTGGTGTTCGAGGGTGAGGTGCTCTCGTATGCGGAGTTGGATGCGCGGGCGAATCGGTTGGCGCGGTATCTGGTTGGTTTGGGTGTGGGGCGTGGCTGTGTGGTGGGGGTGTGTTTGGAGCGTGGGGTTGAGTTGGTGGTGGCGCTGCTGGGGGTGTTGAAGTCGGGGGCGGCGTATGTGCCGTTGGATCCTGGGTTTCCGGCGGAGCGGTTGGGTGTTGTGCTGGCGGATGCGGGTCCGGTGTGTGTGGTGACGTCGGCGGTGTGTGGGTCGGTGTTGCCGCGGGGTGTGGTGCGGGTGTTGGTGGAGGATCCGGTTGTTGGGGGGCTGGATGGCAGTGGTGTGGGTGTGGGGGTGGTGTCGGGGGATGCGGCGTATGTGATGTTCACGTCGGGTTCGACGGGGCGGCCGAAGGGTGTGGTGGTGTCGCATGGTGCGGTGGCGGCGCATCTGAGGGGTGTGGGGGAGCGGGTGCCTTTGGGGGTGGGTGATCGTCTGGTGGCGGTGACCACGGTGGCGTTCGATATTGCGGTGTTGGAGTTGTTTCTGCCGTTGGTGTCGGGTGCGGCGGTGGTGGTGGCTTCGCGTGAGGTGGTGCGGGACGGGGGTGCGTTGCTGGGGTTGGTGGTGTCGTCGGGGGCGACGGTGGTGCAGGGTGTGCCGTCGTTGTGGCGGGGTGTTTTGGAGGCGGGTGTCTGGCCGGGGTCGGTGCGGATGCTGGTGGGTGGTGAGGCGTTGCCGGGGGAGTTGGCCGGGGTGATGGCGGCGACCGGTGCGGTGGTGGTGAATGTGTATGGGCCGACGGAGGTGACGGTGTGGGCGACTTCTGCCGGGGTGGTGGGTGAGGGGCCGGTGGTGATTGGCCGGCCGTTCGTGGGTGTGCGGGCTTTTGTGCTGGATGAGTGGTTGCGGCCGGTGCCTGCGGGTGTGGCGGGTGAGTTGTATCTGTCGGGTGTGCAGGTGGCGCGTGGGTATGTGGGGCGTGCGGGTCTGACGGCTGAGCGGTTCGTGGCGAGTCCGTTCGAGTCGGGTGTGCGGATGTATCGCACGGGTGATGTGGCGCGGTGGGTCGGGGACGGGCAGTTGGAGTGTTTGGGGCGTGTCGATGATCAGGTGAAGGTGCGTGGGTTCCGGATCGAGCCGGGTGAGGTGGAGGCGGTGCTCGCGGCTGATGGGGCGGTGGCGCGGGCGGTGGTGGTGGCTCGTGAGGATGTTGCGGGTGATGTGCGGCTGGTGGGTTATGTGGTTGCCCGGGCCGGGTGTGTGGTGGACGGGGCGCGGTTGCGTGCGTTGGTGGGGCGGAGTCTGCCGTCGTACATGGTGCCGTCGGTGGTGGTGGTGCTGGATGCGTTGCCGTTGACGGCCAACGGGAAGCTGGATCGTGGGGCGTTGCCGGTGCCTGAGTACACGGCGGGTGGGGGTCGTGGTCCGGGCAGTGTGCAGGAGGAGCTTTTGTGCCTGGCCTTTGCGGAGGTGCTGGGCTTGGAGCGGGTGGGTGTGGAGGAGGACTTCTTCGCGCTGGGTGGTCACTCGTTGTTGGCGACGCGGCTGGTGAGTCGGGTTCGTGCTGTGCTGGGTGTGGAAGTGTCGTTGCGTGCGTTGTTCGAGACGCCGACGGTGGCGGGACTGGCGGCGCGGTTGGCGGAGGCGGGTGCGGCGCGGCTGGAGTTGACCTCGGCGGAGCGTCCCGAGCGGGTGCCGTTGTCCTTCGCACAGCGCCGTATGTGGTTCATCGGCCAACTCGAAGGCCCCAGCGCCACCTACAACAT
>NZ_JBFAWF010000067.1:0-1776 GCF_040680195.1 Streptomyces sp. NPDC052109
GGCGGCTGCCGGAGTACATGGTGCCCTCGGCGGTGGTGGTGCTCGAGGAGTTGCCGCTGACGGGTAACGGCAAGCTCGACCGCAAGGCCCTGCCCACCCCCGACCGTACCGGCGGCGCGGGCACCGGCCGGGCCCCCGCGAACGAACGCGAGGAAGCCCTCTGCCAGGCCTTCGCCGAGATCCTCGGCCTGGAGCGGGTCGGTGTGGACGACGACTTCTTCGACCTCGGCGGCCACTCCGTGCTCGCCGTTCGGCTGGTCAGCCGGATCAGAACTGTGCTGGGTGCGGACGTACCGCTGCGCGTGCTTTTCAAGGCACCAACGGTCGCAGGTCTCGCACAGCAGCTTGGAACCAAGAAATCAGCTAGGCCGGCGCTGCGGCCGATGCGTTCCCGGGAGGACTCCTGATGATTCCGTTGTCATTCGCGCAGCGTCGACTGTGGCTCATCGGGCAGCTGGAGGGACCGAGCGCCACCTACAACATCCCCGTAGTGCACCGGCTGTCGGGAGAGTTGAACCGTGCGGCGTTGAATGCCGCACTCCTGGATGTGGTCGGTCGGCATGAGACGCTACGTACCGTCTTTCCCACTGCCGACGGCGAGCCGTATCAGCGCGTGCTGAAACCCGACGAGCTCGGCTGGAAGTTGGAGATCACCCAGGTTGCTCCAGCTGACATCGAGACCGTGGTGGCCGATGAGTGTGGTCATGTCTTCGACCTGGCCACGGAGATACCGTTCAGGTGCCGGCTGTTCGAACTCGGCCCGCAGGAGCATGTCCTCGCTGTCGTCGTCCATCACATAGCGAGCGATGGGTGGTCCACCGGGCTCCTGGCTCGGGACGTGTCGGCGGCCTACGCGGCACGCTGTGCGGGGCAGGCCCCTGAGTGGGAGCCGCTCCCGGTGCAGTACGCGGACTACACGCTGTGGCAGCGCGAGCTGCTCGGCAGCGAGGACGACCCCGAGAGTCTGCTGTCCCAGCAGCTCGACTACTGGCGGACGACGCTGGACGGTTCGCCGGAGGAACTGGCCCTGCCGTTCGACCACGCGCGCCCGCTGGTGGCGACCCATCGAAGCCACCGGGCGCCGGTCGAGATCCCGGCTGCGGTGCACACTCGGCTGGCGGAACTGGCGCGGGCAGAGGGCGTGACCGTCTTCACGGCGCTGCAAGCCGCCCTGGCGGTGTTGCTCGCGCGTCTTGGCGCGGGTGCGGACATCCCGATCGGCACACCTGTGGTCGGCCGCATGGATGAGGCACTGGACGACCTGGTGGGCTTCTTCGTCAGCACGCTGGTTCTGCGTACGGACCTGTCCGGAGACCCGACCTTCCGCGAGCTGCTGGCACAGGTCCAGGAGACGACTCTCTCGGCGTTCGAGCACCAGGATGTGCCGTTCGAGCGGGTGGTGGAGGAACTGGCGCCGAGCCGCTCGATGGCCCGGCACCCGTTGTTCCAGGTCCTCTTGACACTGCAGAACGTCACCGAAGCCTCGCTGGAGCTGCCGGGCCTGGTCATGTCCGGATTGGAGCTGGGGTCAGGGGCGGCGAAGTTCGACCTGGAGCTGGGCTTCGGCGAGCAGTTCGACGCCACGGGCCGGCCGGCTGGGCTGCGTGGTTCGGTGGTCGCGGCGGCAGATCTGTTCGAGCCCGCGTCGGTCGAGCAGTTCGCACAGCGCTTGGTGCGGGTGCTGGAGCTGTTGGTCGCTGACCCGGATGTCCGGGTGGGTGGTGTGGACGTGCTGGATGCGGGTGAGCGTCGTCGGGTGTTGGTGGAGTGGAACGA
>NZ_JBFAWF010000068.1:0-1747 GCF_040680195.1 Streptomyces sp. NPDC052109
TGGAAGGCCATGTGGCACTCGTCGCCGCCGGAGGAGTAGTCGCCGAAGTAGTCGACGACGTCCTCCGGCCACTGGTTGGCCTCCGCCAGCAGCACCTTGTCGGGGTACTGCGTGTCGATCTCCTTGCGCACCCGCTTCAGGAACTCGTGGGTCGCCGGCAGGTTCTCGCAGTTGGTGCCCTCCTGCTGGTACAGGTACGGCACCGCGTCGAGCCGGAATCCGTCGATGCCGAGGTCCAGCCAGAACTTCAGCGCGGAGATCATCTCCTCCTGCACGGCCGGGTTCTCGTAGTTGAGGTCCGGCTGGTGCGAGAAGAAGCGATGCCAGTAGTACTGCTTGCGTACCGGGTCGTACGTCCAGTTGGAGGCCTCGGTGTCGACGAAGATGATCCGGGCGCCCTGGAACTGCTTGTCGTCGTCGGCCCAGACGTAGTAGTCCCCGTACGGACCGTCCGGGTCCCGCCTCGACTCCTGGAACCACGGGTGCTGGTCGCTGGTGTGGTTCATGACGAAGTCGATGATCACGCGCATGCCGCGCTGGTGGGCGGCGTCCACGAACTCCACGAAGTCGGCCAGGTCACCGAACTCCGGGAGTACCGCGGTGTAGTCGGAGACGTCGTAACCGCCGTCCCTGAGGGGGGATTTGAAGAACGGTGGCAGCCACAGGCAGTCCACGCCGAGCCACTGCAGATAGTCGAGCTTGGCGGTCAGGCCCTTCAGGTCGCCGACCCCGTCGCCGTTGCTGTCCTGGAAGGAGCGGACCAGGACCTCGTAGAAGACGGCGCGTTTGAACCACTCCGGGTCCCGGTCCTTGGCGGGGGTGTCCTCGAAGGTGTCCGGAACCGGCTCATTGACGATCATATTGTGGGTGACCCTCCCATCTGCGGGGTGGACGGTCGCAGGACGGTGCTGTGTTCACCCGGGGGACGACCCCGGTCCCCCCGGCCGACGGTGAACACATGCGCGCCACCGGGCCCGAGTCGCACATAGTTGGCCCTGCCCCAGTAGTAGGTCTCGCCGGTGAGCTCGTCGCGCACCGGCACCGACTCGTGCCAGTCCAGGCCGAGTTGCGGCATGTCCAACGAGACCGTGGCCTCCTGGGTGTGGTGCGGGTCGAGGTTGGCGACCACCAGAACCGTGTTCGACCCGCTCCGCTTCGAGTAGGCGATCACCGCGTCCTTGTCGGCGTGGTGGAAGTACAGATCCCGCAGTTGGCGCAGTGCGGGACTCTGCCGCCGGAGGGTGTTGAGCCGGGTGATCAGGGGTGCGATGGTCCGGCCGTCGCGTGCCGCCGCTTCCCAGTCGCGTGGCCTGAGCTGGTACTTCTCCGAGTCCAGGTACTCCTCGCTGCCCTCCTTCAGCGGGGTGTTCTCGCACAGCTCGTAGCCGCTGTAGATGCCCCAGGTGGGGGAGAGGGTCGCGGCGAGGACGGCCCGGACCTCGAAGGCGGGCCGGCCGCCGTACTGGAGGTAGGCGTGCAGGATGTCCGGGGTGTTGACGAAGAGGTTGGGCCGCATGTACGCCGCCGCCTCTCCCGACAACTCGCCCAGGTACTCGGTGAGTTCCTGCTTGCTGTTGCGCCAGGTGAAGTACGTGTACGACTGCTGGAAGCCGATCTGGGCGAGGGTGTGCATCATCGCCGGCCGGGTGAACGCCTCGGCCAGGAAGATCACGTCCGGGTCCCTGCCGTTGACCTCGTCGATCACCCGCTCCCAGAAGACCACCGGCTTGGTGTGCGGGTTGTCGAC
>NZ_JBFAWF010000069.1:0-1719 GCF_040680195.1 Streptomyces sp. NPDC052109
CGAGGCGTTCGCCGAGGTCCTGCGGGTGCCCGAGGTCGGTGTCGACGACGACTTCTTCACCCTCGGCGGCCACTCCCTCCTCGCCGTCCGCCTGACCAGCCGGATCAGGACGCTGCTGAACGTCGAGGTGGAGGTCCGCGACCTGTTCGAGGCCCCCACCGTCGGTGGTCTCGCCGCCCGGCTCGCGGGGGCCGAGGCGGCCCGGACGCCGCTCACGCGCCGGGAGCGCCCGGAACTGGTGCCGCTCTCCTTCGCCCAACGGCGCCTGTGGTTCATCAGCCAGTTGGAGGGGCCGAGCGCCTCCTACAACATCCCGGTGGCACTGCGCCTGACCGGCGAGGTCGACCGCGAGGCGCTGAACGCCGCCCTGCGGGACGTCATCGGCCGGCACGAGGTGCTGCGCACCGTGTTCACCACCCTGGACGGCGAGCCCTACCAGCGGATCCTCGGTCTCGACGACCTGGCCTGGGAGCTGGAAGTCGTGGATGTCGTTGCGGCCGACCTGGATGACGCGGTCGCCGCGGCGTTCGACCACGCCTTCGACTTGGCGGAGCAGGTGCCCTTCCGCAGCTGGCTGTTCCGCAGCGGAGCGGACGACGACGTCCTGGTGGTGGTGTTGCACCACATCGCCGGTGACGGCTGGTCGAGGGCCCCGCTGGCCCGTGACCTGTCGACCGCCTATACGGCGCGGCGCGCAGGGCAGACACCTGAGTGGGAGCCGCTGCCGGTCCAGTACGCCGACTACGCGATCTGGCAGCGCGAACTCCTCGGCGACGGCGACAACCCGGACAGCCTGATGGCCGGCCAGGTCGCCTACTGGCGCGAGAAGCTCGCCGAGGTCCCGGAGGAGCTCGACCTCCCCGCCGACCACGCACGCCCCGCCGTCGCCTCCCACCGCGGCCACGGCGCGCCGTTGCAGGTCCCGGCAGCCGTCCACGCGCGGCTCGCCGGGCTCGCGGCTGCCGAGGGCACGACCATGTTCATGGTGCTGCAGGCCGCCTTGGCCGTCCTGCTGAACCGTGTCGGGGCGGGCAACGACATTCCGATCGGCTCGGCGAACGCGGGTCGTACGGACGAGGCGCTGGACGACCTGGTCGGCTTCTTCGTCAACACGCTCGTGGTGCGCACGGACCTGTCGGGCCGGCCGACGTTCCGGGAGGTGCTCGGCCGGGTGCGGGAGACCACCCTGTCCGCCCTCGCCCACCAGGACGTGCCGTTCGAGAAGCTGGTCGAGGAACTGGCGCCCGCCCGGTCGTTGGCGCGTCATCCGCTGTACCAGGTCTCGCTGGCGCTGGAGAACACCGCCGAGGCCGTGCTCGACCTGCAGGGTGTCTCGACCGGCGGACTGTCGGCCGGGGCGACCGTGTCCCGGTTCGACCTGGAGGTCGGCGTCCGGGAAGCCTTCGACACCGACGGAGCTCCGGCGGGCCTGTATGGCTCGGTGGTGGCCTCCGCCGACCTCTTCGAGCCGGAGTCGGCCGAGCGTCTCGCCCGCTGGCTGGGCCGGGTGCTGGAGACCGTGGCGGCCGACCCGGGTGTGCCGGTGGCGTTGGTGGACGTGGTGGATGGCGCTGAGCGTGAGCGGGTGGCCGGCTGGAATGCCACGGGGCGTGAGGGTGTGCCCGCGTCGGTGGTGGAGTCGTTCGAGGCGCAGGTGGCGCGGGCGCCGGAGGCGGTGGCGGTGGTCGCCGGTGGTGAGCGGGTGTCGTTTGCGGAGTT
>NZ_JBFAWF010000070.1:0-1496 GCF_040680195.1 Streptomyces sp. NPDC052109
GCCTTGCGGTCCAGCTTGCCGTTACCACTCAACGGCAGCACATCCAGGACCACGACAGCGGAGGGCACCATGTGCTCCGGCAGCCTGCCACTGACGAACTCCCGCACAGCCATGGCAAGCCCACCGCTGTCCCCCTCCGGGTCGTCCGCGACCACATACGCCACCAGACGCATCTCACCCGGCGTGTCCTCACGGGCGATCACAGCCGCCCGAGCCACCAGCGGATGCGCACCGACCGCCGACTCCACCTCACCCAGCTCGATCCGGAAACCACGAATCTTGACCTGCTCGTCCGCACGGCCCAGGAACACCACCTTCCCGTCCACCGTCCACCGAGCCCGGTCACCCGTGCGATACATCCGCACCCCCGGCTCGAACGGATTCGCCACGAACCGCTCCGCCGTCAGACCAGGACGCCGCACATACCCCCGCGCCACCTGCGCACCCGCCACATACAACTCACCCGCGACACCCACCGGCACCACACGCAAAGCATCATCGAGCACGTAGAAACGAGTGTTGCCCACCGGCGAACCCACCGGAACCACACCCGCCGCGACGTCATCCGCAGTCAACCGCGTCGTCGCCACACCGATCGTCGTCTCCGTCGGACCATAGTGATTGAACACCGCCACATCACCCGCGTGCTCCGTCAGCTCACGCACCAGCCCGGACGAGGCCGCCTCACCACCCAGCACCAGCGAACGCCCGGGCAGCACACCCCCCACCCCGGCCACCGAAGCCAGCGCCCCCACATGCGAGGGCACCACCTTGAGGAAGTCGATCGCATGCTCGGCCAGATAACCCGCCACCAACGCCGGATCAGTCACCGCCTCCTCCGCCAGAACGTGCAGCTCACCCCCGCTCGCCAGACTCGCGAAGACCACCGTGTTACCCAGGTCGGTCGCCTGCGCCTGCAACAGCGCATAACGCCCACCCACCCCACCGAACCCCAACCGGCCCGGCACCGACGCCACATAATTCGCCACCGCACCATGCGTGACCGCCACACCCTTGGGACGACCCGTCGAACCAGAGGTGTAGATCACATACGCCAGAGCGTCCCGCCGCGCCGCGACGCCCGGAGCCGTTCCCGGCAACGCGGACAACTGCATCCGCATCAACGCACCGTCGACGGCCACCTGCCGGCCCACCGGCGGCAGCTCGTCCAGCACCTCCTCCGTGCTCAGGACGAGCGCCACCCGACTGTCCTTGACCTGGAAGGCCACCCGCTCCGCATGCTGCGCGGCATCCACCGGCAGATACCCCGCACCCGCCTTCCACACCGCCAGGATCCCGGCGATCATCTCCACACCACGCGGCAGAGCCAGCCCCACCACCGACTCCGCCCCGATCCCCTGACCGACCAGGAAGTGCGCCAGCCGGTTCGCCCGCGCATCCAACTCCGCAAACGACACCCGCTCACCACCGGCGACCACCGCCACCGCCTCCGGCGCCCGCGCCACCTGCGCCTCGAACGACTCCACCACCGACGC
>NZ_JBFAWF010000071.1:0-1442 GCF_040680195.1 Streptomyces sp. NPDC052109
GGCTGCCTAATGCTGATGTCAAGCGATGAGGCGGAGTTGGGGACGTCCTTCGTAGGGCTTGCGATCGCGGAGCATGGCGTAGACGACGTTGACGCGGCGTCGGGCGAGGGCGATCAGGGCCTGGTGGTGCCGCTTGCCTTCGCTTCTCTTGCGGTCGTAGTAGGTCCTGGAGATGGGATCGCGCTGGATGGCGCAGAACGCGGACTGGTAGAAGACGCGTTTGAGGGCCTTGTCGCCGCCGGTGGCGCTGCGCGAGTAGCGGATCCTGCCGGACTGGGACAGGACCGGGGCCAGGCCGGCCGCAGCGGCCAGGGCGTCGGGGCTGGTGAACCGGTCGATGCCGCCGACCAGCGCGATGAACTCCGCGGTGAGGACGGCCCCCATCCCCGGCAGACTGCGGATGAGGGCCCCGTCAGGGTGCTCGGCCACCAGCTGCTCGATCTCGGCTTCCAGGGCCTTGACGCGGTCCTTGGCGACCATGAGGTCGGTGGCGAGTTCGCGGATGAGCTGGGCGGTGCGGCGTTCGCCGACCACGTTGGTGCTCTGGGCGTGAGCGGCAGCGACGGCTGCCTCGGTCAGTTTCTGGGCGGTGGGGCGGTAGGCGCCGTGCCGGCTCAGGTAGCTGTTGATCCGCGCTGCGCCGGCCTGCCGGATCTCGGCAGGGGTGACGTAGCGCGAAAGCAGCAGCAGGCTCGTCTTCTGGGTCGGGTCGACCACGCGTTCCAGGCCGGGGTGGATGCCGGCCAGCAGGTCGCGCAGGCGGCTGATGCGGGCGGTGGTCTCCTTGGCCATCACGGTGCGGTGACTGACCAGGAGCCGCAGTTCGACGGTGGCCTCCTCGGGCAGGGTGATGGGCCGCAGGTCGTCGCGGAGCATGACCTGTTCGGCGATCACCTTGGCGTCACGCGGGTCGGACTTGTTCTCTCCGCCCCGGGTGCCACGGCGGGCGCGGTTGACGGCCAGGCCGGGGAGGTGGACGCAGCGCAGGTCCGCGGCCAGCAGCATCGAGGTCAGCAGTCCGGCGATGCCGCCCAGCAGGTCCAGCCCGACAGTGAGGCCGTCGTGTTCGGCCTGGACGGTGAGCAGTTCACCGGCGGCCTGCTCGATCGATTCCGGGTCGTTGCCGACCCGGTGGCTGAGCAGTGGCCGGCCGCGGTCATCGATGGCGGCCAGCCAGTGGAAGTCCTTGCCGATGTCGAAGCCTGCGGTGGCGGTCATGACGCTCCCCTCGCCGTGCAATGTGCGGCGCGACCTCTTCCGCCTGTCCTCGCCCTACTAAGCGATGGTCCGCAGAGCCTAATCAGCAGTCCGGAAGAAGTGGCGGGGCAGGGGGAACAGCCTCTCCAGCCATCGACGGCAGCCAGCATGAAACCCATCCCTGCCCCGCTCGCGCGACCCCATCGTCGCGAACGACCGGGCCGTGCGAAAGAAGGTAGGGCCGC
>NZ_JBFAWF010000072.1:0-1433 GCF_040680195.1 Streptomyces sp. NPDC052109
GGGTGCCTCTGTGTTTGTCAAGGTGTCTGGTGCGGTGGCGTAGGCTCGGTTTCGGCGGGTCCGGGAAGTGACTTGTCCGAAGAGTCGGCCGTCGGGGTTGGGCCGATCGCGCTGGATGCTGTAGTCGCCCCCGGTTGTCCTCCTGGGCCCGTCGTTCGGGTGCGGCGGCGCTCGTCGCCGACCATCGTGCGCCAGACGTGATCAGCCAGGCGGCGCTTCAGACAGCGCTGGGCTTCTCTGGGTGTCTTGCCTTCTGCGATTTTGGCGTGGAAGTAGGCGTGGCCCCGAGTGCCGGGCATGCGGATCTGCGTGATGGCCACAGTGTGGAGTGCCGCGTTGAGCTGACGGTCGCCGCGCCTGGACAGACGGTGGTGTGCGCGGCCGGCGCTGGCTATCTCGATGGGGGCGGTGCCGGCGTACTGGGCGAAGGCACTGGCAGTTGGGAAGCGGGTGGGGTTGCCGGTCCGGCCCAAGAGGCGGGCGGCGGTTATGGCTGCGATGCCCGGAGTGTCGGTCAGTCGGCTTCCGGACTCTGCGACCAGTGCCGCCATGGCTTTGGCGTTGGCTTTCAGCTTCACGTCCCATGTGCGGACCTCGGTGATCAGGTCGGCGGCGAGGGCGTGGCGGGTGGTTTCGGCGGGGCCGACGGGGACGACCGTCTCCAGCAGCTGCTCGGCTTTGGCCGCAGACAGATCACGTGGCGCCCCTCCGGGCAGGAGGGCTCGCAGCAGCGCGTGGAGCTGGTTGACTGCTCGGACTCTGGCCTGGGCGAGGTTGCTACGTCGTTCGTCCAGCAGAGCCAGTGCGTCCGTTGAGGTCTCGGGCTGCACCGGTCGCGCGTCGCCCTGGACAGCGGCGACGCAGGCCGCCGCGGCGGCATCGATGCGGTCGTTCTTGCGGCCTGCGCCGCGGGAGAGCTGACGGACACGGGCAGTGGCAGTGGGCGGGACGTCGACGACCCGTTCTCCCCGGGCGAGGAGCCATGACGTCAGGTGGTGTCCCAGGCCCCTGGCGTTCTCGACGGCCCATTGTCGCTGGGGCCACTGGGACGCCCAGTCCAGCATGCGCTGGTATTCCTGGAGAGTCCCGTCGATACGGATCGATGCCTGATCACGGTTGGTGCCTGGATCGACGGCTGTGGCTGTGTGGGTCGACTTGTGCGGATCGATACCGATCAGCATCATCGGCGGTCCCCTCCCTCTCGGCGTCGGGCCAGTGGAATCCGCAGCTGACAGCCCGACTTCGAGAAACGTGGGGTGGCTGGTGCTCATGCCTCTGTTGAGTCAAGCCGCGAACGGACACCGGGCAGGTCGACACACCCAAAGAGAGCCAGCCCCTGCGGGCGGCAGGAAGTACTCGAGTCAGCCCGCCCGGCGTCCTGCGGCACGTTACGGGCGGCCAACCCGATCACGAAAACCGCTACCCCCAATACA
>NZ_JBFAWF010000073.1:0-1325 GCF_040680195.1 Streptomyces sp. NPDC052109
CCATCCAGCGCCACCTCCAACGCCGACACCACACCCTCCACAGCCGTCCGCACCAAAACACCGACAGCAACCGGATCGACGGGTGCGACCGCGTCGACGGCGAGCGACAACCCGCGGTTCTCGCCGTTGTCGTCGACCGCGACGGTGAGCGGGTAGTTGGTCCGCTCACGCGAGAAGACCAACCGGATCCCGTCCACCGCGACTCGGTCCTCCGCCGCCTCCTGAGGCACCCGCTCGGCGGACTCGCCGCCGCCGTTGTGGCGGTAGTTGAACAGCGCGGAGAACAGCGGAGCCCCGCCCTCGACACCACCGGCCCGCTGCGCCAGGGCCAGCGGGGCGTGCTCGTGCTCCAGCAGCTCGGCGAGCTGGTCACGCATCGCCGACACCGCCTCCAGCACACCCAGCTCATCCGTCCGCACCCGCACCGGGAGCGTGTTGATGAGCGGGCCGGCAACGCGGTCGGCGCCCAGGCCCACGTTCATCCGACCGAAAAGGATGGTTCCGAAGACCACGTCATCGCGACCGCTGACCACCGCCAGGGCCCTGGCCCATGCCACGTGCAGCACGGTCGCCGCACTGACACCGAGCCGACGGGAGACCTCCCGCAGCCGTGCCTCGGCGGCGGGCGTGAACGGCACGACTTCGCGCACCACATCGGCGCCCGCCCCGCGGACGTCCACCAGCCCGTACGGAGCGGTCGGTTCGGTGACGTCGCCGAGCAGGTCGGTGAAGTAGCGCTCGTGGAAGGCCTCGTCCGCGGCGGCGCCCCGGGTGTGGGCCACGAAGGTGCGGAAGGGCAGCGGCTCGGGCAGCTGGTCGCCCCGGCTGGTGAGGAAGGCATGGACCTCGCTCAGCAGCGTCTCCAGGGCGGCGTGGTCCTGGACCAGGTGGTGCACGCGTACGAGGCCCAGCCACCGGTCGTCACCGGGGACCGCGGCCGTGTGGACGCTGAACAGCGGTGCCCGGTTGAGGTCCATCGCGGAACCGACGGCCCCGACCAGCTCGGCCACCGGGTCGCTGCTGCGCGGGTCCAACGTCACCTCGGTGACGGGCAGGGCGGCCGTGCGCCACACCACCTGGACCGGCCTGCTCAGCCCCTCCCAGACGAAGGAGGTGCGGAAGATGTCGTGCCGATCGATCACGCTCTGCAGCGCGGCCGTGAAGCCGTCCAGGCGCTCGCGCGAGTCGAATTCCAGCACGGACGGGAGCACGTAAGCGTCGTCACCGCCCTCGGCGAGGAGGTGGTGGAAGAGCAGGCCCTCCTGCAGCGGCGCCAGCGGGTAGACGTCCGCGACGTTCGCCGCACCGCCCTCCACCGACGCGAC
>NZ_JBFAWF010000074.1:0-1310 GCF_040680195.1 Streptomyces sp. NPDC052109
ATGTCGCAATCCACACCAGGCCAGAAGGCCCTCACCCATTTCAAGATCTCTCAGCCGAGAACTGCGTCACCAACCTCCGTGGACAGAACACCTAGTGCTGCGCAGGCCTTCTGTTTCCGCCCAGCCGCCTGGTACTCCGACGGGGTGCGGGGGTCGCGGATGCGACACCGGAGACCACCTACCTATCGAGGTCCTGCGGTACCCGGGCTCGCGTCTCCCGCCCGGGCGATCCTGATGGTGCTCGACTCCTCCGTACTTCCCTCGGGAACCAATCACTTGCAAACAGGGACTGCATACTGCTGGTACTGCGACCGCGTCAACTGCGGTCCTGCTCACGGCGGCCCCTCGTCACTTCAGGCCGCCCGGTCCGGTCGTCAGAAGACCTGCGGCAGCCGGACAGCAGCCGGCCAATGCCTCGAAGCACGCCCCTGGCTCGCAGCCGCCGCACATGCGCACCCCTGACCTGTAGTGCGGCACCAGGGGAGCCGTATGCGCCCGTCTCACCCGGTTGTGCCATCGTCCAAGCCGCCCGGGCGGGCGGGTGCATAGAATCCGATCCCATGCCGAAACCTGACGAGCTGCTCGTTGCGATAGCCGCCCTCGTGGAATCCGGGCAGAGCAATCAGATGCCCCTGACCGTGGTCACCAGTGGTGCCGTCATCACCGGTCGGCTGGCTCCGGAAGCCATGTGGAGGCAGAGGGTGTTTGAGGTGCTGACGGACTCCGCCGACCTGGGCGAGTTCTCCGGCGTTTTCGACGCCCCCGCGAGGAAGGACGGGGCGCCCACGCATCTGCATTTCCACGTCGCCCGGATCCTGCAGGGTACGGTGGGGATCCCGGAGACAGGCGGGATGTACCGCGTCGCGATCGAGGACGTCAGTGCCTGGACCGTGGGCGACTTCAGCTACTCCGACCACTGACCCACCGACCCACGGCACACAGTGAGTCCCACCGGCGCGCTTCCCTTCCAGTGGTCGTCACAACACCCCAGTTCGAGGGGTGCGATGGACTTCGAGATCCGGAAGGATCGGCGGCTCAGGGGCCCAGGAAGCTGGACCGTGAGCGGGAGGAATACGGAATAGGGAACACGGAAGCCTGCCGGATCATCGGCATCAACCGCCGCACCGGCAAGCGTTGGCTCTACGGCCGGCAGGCATCCGGGAAGTACAAGGCAGCCCCGCCCGTCGTGGACGTACTGCGGCAGTACTTCCGACCTGTATTGGGGGTAGCGGTTTTCGTGATCGGGTTGGCCGCCCGTAACGTGCCGCAGGACGCCGGGCGGGCTGACTCGAGTACTTCCTGCCGCCCGC
>NZ_JBFAWF010000076.1:0-1281 GCF_040680195.1 Streptomyces sp. NPDC052109
AGTACCAGCTCAGGCCACGCGACTGGGAAGCGGCGGCACGCGACGGCCGGACCATCGCACCCCTGATCACCCGGCTCAACACCCTCCGGCGGCAGCACCCCGCGCTACAGCGCCTGCGCGACCTCCGTTTCCACCAGACCGACAACGACGCCGTGCTCGCCTACAGCAAGAGCTCGGGGACGGACACGGTCATCGTGGTCGTCAACCTCGACCCGCACCACACCCAGGAGGCCACGGTCTCGTTGGACATGCCGCAACTCGGCCTGGACTGGAACGCCGCCCTGTCCGTGCACGACGAACTGACGGGTGAGACGTACCACTGGGGCAGGACCAACTACGTGCGCCTGACGCCCGGCAGCGCGCCGGCGCACGTGCTCCACGTCGGGCGATCGACGCCCCAGAACGGAGGGCCCGCAGCCTCATGACCGTCAACGAACCCGTACACGACACCTTCGAGGACACCCCCGCCAAGGACCGGGACCCGGAGTGGTTCAAACGCGCCGTCTTCTACGAGGTCCTGGTCCGCTCCTTCCAGGACAGCAACGGCGACGGGGTCGGCGACCTGAAGGGCCTGACCGCCAAGCTCGACTATCTGCAGTGGCTCGGCGTGGACTGCCTGTGGCTGCCGCCGTTCTTCAAATCCCCCCTCAGGGACGGCGGTTACGACGTCTCCGACTACACCGCGGTACTCCCGGAGTTCGGTGACCTGGCCGACTTCGTGGAGTTCGTGGACGCCGCCCACCAGCGCGGCATGCGCGTGATCATCGACTTCGTCATGAACCACACCAGCGACCAGCACCCGTGGTTCCAGGAGTCCCGCAAGAACCCGGACGGCCCGTACGGGGACTTCTACATGTGGGCCGACGACGACAAGCAGTACGAGGACGCGCGGATCATCTTCGTCGACACCGAGGCCTCCAACTGGACCTTCGACCCGGTGCGCGGCCAGTACTACTTCCACCGCTTCTTCTCGCACCAGCCCGACCTCAACTACGAGAACCCGGCCGTACAGGAGGAGATCCTGGCGGCGCTGAGGTTCTGGCTCGACCTCGGGATCGACGGCTACCGCCTCGACGCGGTCCCCTATCTCTACGCCGAAGAGGGCACCAACTGCGAGAACCTGCCCGCCACGCACGCCTTCCTCAGGCGGGTCCGCCGTGAGATCGACGCCATGTACCCGGACACCGTGCTGCTGGCGGAGGCCAACCAGTGGCCGGAGGACGTCGTCGACTACTTCGGCGACTACTCCTCCGGCGGCGACGAGTGCCACATGGCCTTCCA
>NZ_JBFAWF010000077.1:0-1239 GCF_040680195.1 Streptomyces sp. NPDC052109
GCTGTCCCGTCTCAGTCGGTCTGGTCGGAATCTCAGATGATCTGGTCCGTTTCGCTCGTCGCCTCAGGTGATCTGGCTCCTGGCGTGGGAGCAGGCCACGAGGAAGATATCGAGGAGCCGTCGGCGTCCAGGCCCCCTTCCGGGGCGTGCATACCTGAAGAAGGCGCCTGGGCCGGTCGCGGCTATGATCCGCATCTTCGAGCGATTGGGGATCTGGTGGGGATATTTCGGCGCGGGGAGCGGCGTGATGGGGTGGACCTGCCGCGCGACGGGGAGTTCGCGTTCCTGTCCGAGGCGGAGGCTACGCGGTTGCGTACCTTCGTCCGCGAGGCATTCGCGGGGCGCGGCATCGAGGTAACGGTCGAACCGGGCCGCGTGACCACGGACTCAGGTTGGCGCTTCGGCCTCTCCAACCTTGCGGCCGTGTGCCACAACGACAGCCGCGGCCCCCGGTGCTGGCGGGCGCTCGTAGACGAACATGTCGACCGGGTCATCCGATCGATGGATGGACCTCAGGCTCTCAAGGCCCTGCCGCACGAACAGCTCCTGGTCCAGCTCTACCCCCGCTTCATTCCCAGCGATCCCGCGCTCCTGAAGGCTTTCGGGTACGGTCCCCAATCGGTCCCGGGGCTGTTGGAGGTGCTGGCGCTCGACCTCCCGGAAACCGTCGACATGCTGACCGCGGACTCCCTCTCCAACCTGGGTGACATCACGGCCCTTCGGGACCGTGCGTTCCAGAACCTACGAGCCGTCCGCGTTGACAAGCACAAGGTGGTCAGGGACAAGGACGGCTCCCACTTCGACGTGCTGATGGGCGGCTCGTACTTCATCGCGAGCCTCGCCCTGGTCCTGGACGAGGTCGTACTCCGCTACACCATGGACGCACCGGCGCCGGACGGAATCCTGGTCGCGCTGCCGCACCGACACCAACTCGCCTTCCACGTCGTCCGCGACAGGAACGTGGCCTCCTCGCTGCACGCCATGGCCCGGTTCGCGGCCATGGGCTTCGAGCAGTCACCGGGCGCGCTGAGCCCCTCGGTGTTCTGGTGGCACGAGGGCAGCTTTACCCAGGTCGCCACCCAGGACGACGCCGGCTTGCACATCAAACTCACCCAGGAGGCCATGGACCTGGCAGCACGTTTCGCGGGCGGGTAGCCAGACCTGGCTCGACATGCAGTCTTGCAGTCACTTCGAAACGCCGCCGGCGGACCACAACGATCGAGACGACGGACACCATCT
>NZ_JBFAWF010000078.1:0-1070 GCF_040680195.1 Streptomyces sp. NPDC052109
GGTGTGGGTGAGCGTCTGTACCGTACCGGTGACATCGTGCGCTGGCGGGCGGACGGTCAGCTGGAGTACGTCGGGCGTGCCGACGAGCAGGTCAAGGTCCGTGGTTTCCGGATCGAGCTCGGTGAGGTCCAGGCGGCCATCGCCGCGCATCCCCGGGTGGCTCAGGCCGCCGTCGTCGTACGCGAGGACACGCCGGGCGACAAACGCCTGGTCGCCTACCTCGTCCCCGAAGGCGATGACGGTCGGGAGGAACTCACCCATCACCTCACCGACTTCGTCGCGTCCCGGCTGCCGGAGTACATGGTTCCCTCCGCCGTCGTGGTCCTGGACGCGCTGCCGTTGTCGGTGAACGGCAAGCTGGACCGCAAAGCGCTGCCCGCCCCCGCGTACACCACCGGTGCCGGTCGTGGCCCGACGAGCGTGCAGGAGGAGATCCTCTGTGCTGCCTTCGCCGAGGTGCTGGGCCTGGAGGGCGTCGGCGTGGACGACGACTTCTTCGCCCTCGGAGGGCACTCCCTGCTGGCGGTGCGTCTGGTGAGCCGGGTGCGTTCGATCCTGGGTGTGGAGGTGCCGCTGCGGGTGCTGTTCGAGGCGCCGACCGTGGCCGGGCTCGCGGCGCGGCTGTCGGGTGCGGAGCGGGCGCGGGTGGCGCTGACGGCGGTGGAGCGGCCGGAGCGGGTGCCGCTGTCGTACGCGCAGCGCCGGCTCTGGTTCATCAACCAGCTCGAAGGAGACGGCGCCGCCTACAACATCCCGGCGGTCATCCGGCTCTCCGGAGACGTGGACGCCGAGGCCCTGGGTGCAGCGTTCCTGGACGTGCTCGGGCGGCACGAGGTGCTGCGGACGGTGTTCCCGGTGGTCGACGGTGAGCCGTACCAGCACATCCTGGATCCGCAGGAGGTGGACTGGCGGCTGACGGTGGCCGAGGTGGCGCCGGAGGATCTCTCCGCCGCGGTCGACGGGGCGCTGAGCCATACCTTCGATCTGGCGTCCGAGCTGCCCATCAGGGCGTGGTTGTTCGAGGCCGGTGCGGAGTTGCGGGCGCTGGTGGTGGTGATGCATCACGTGGC